>NZ_PRDW01000001.1 GCF_002927045.1 Mycetohabitans endofungorum
CTGTATCTGAGCGAGAGTGGCAGCAGTCGTGCCCGCACGCAGAGCGCGATCAGTGATGCCGAGATCGAGATTACGAACCCTGATCAGCAGAAGCAGGCTATCGCGGGGCTGAACCGCGATGCGACGAATCTGAACGGTCGGGTGGATCAGACGCCAGACATCCAGCAGAGCTTGCAGAGTCAAGGCGAGCTGATGAGCGCGATGCGTGACGCCGGCGAGGCGGTTGCGCGGCGGATCGGGGACGTGGCCGATGCCAAGCGCGACGCCTTGCTCCAGGCGGCTAGCGAGAGCGACGATCCGCAACTGAAGCAGCAGTATTTGGCCGAAGCGGCCCAATGGGATGAGAGCGGGCGCTACCGCGTTGGCCTGCAGAGCGCGGGCGGCTCGCTGGTGGGAGGCATTGGCGGGGGGCTGTTGGGGGCGGCGCAAAGTGGCGCGGGGTCGTTGGTATCGGCGTTGCTGGCGAATAAGCTTGATGCGGTGAGCCGGCAGATTGCGGATCAGAAGCCGACCGGCAATGCGGACTTGGACAAGACGCTGGGCAACATTGTGGCGAATGTGATGTCGAGCGTGGCGGGGGGCGTGGTTGGGGGAACGCAGGGTGCGCAGGCGGCGTATAACGTCGATCGGTTTAACAGGCAGTTGCATCCGCAGGAAAAAGCGTTGGCCCAACAGCTTGCAGAAAAGAGTGGTGACAAATACAGCCAGCAGCAGATCGAAGACCAGATGCGGCAGATGTCGATGACAGAAGGTGGCCAAACTTATGCCGGAAGTCCCGACACCTTGATCGGTGAACAGCGTCCGACGGATGCAGAGGCCAAGTGGGTATATGCAGGTGAGACTGCGGACGGTAAGCCAATCCTAACTCAGGCGACGGTAACGAATAATGCTGAGCTGCAGCGGTATATCGTGGATGCGATGAGCAGCAGCGATGTGCCAAGCACGATCAGCTACACCGCGGCGCCCATGCAACCAGAGCTAGGACCGCGAAGGTATGCGCTCAAGCCCCCGAAGCCCTGTGCGACGGCAGAGTGTGCAGCGGGACTAACGCCAGCGGGAATGCTTTATTATCCGCCGGATTTGCCGAAGGAGCAGATTGCGGATACTGCTGCTGCTTTATCGACAGCAGCTGGCCGGTTTGGTGCGACAACGGGTGCGATTGCGGCCATACCTTCGCCGTATGCTCCTGCTGCTACGACACTTACACTCAGTGCGGCAATGGTTGGTTTGGGAGCTAGTGCTGTGGAGCAAGTGTTCAGGCCGAATCCGGTTGCGTTTGGGGTTGATAGTTTTATCGATCTTGGAACTTTCACTGCAACAGAGAAGTATCCGCTTTGGGGGCCAGTGATCAACGAGCTAGGAAATTACATAAAAGGATCGGACTGGGTAATCAAGCAAAAAAATCAGAAATTCTGAAAAAATGAAAAGATTTAAGATTATTGACAACGGCAACCTAACTAGGAGCGTCCGCATTGGATTTTACGTAATCGGTGTAGGGCTTGGATACATAAGTCTGGAGTATTGGCACTCAGCACTACTTTTTACATTAGGTCTGTTTCTTGCCGCGATAGCAGGGTATTCTAGTCGAGCGGCCATGCTCAAGATTAAGCCGCTCGACAGCTCTTATCATAAAGCTCGGGAGAGCTATAAGGAAAAGGGGGGGGGTACTGAGAAGGACAGGACAAAATAGATACGAGGTTTAACTAAGCTTACCTCGTACACATCTTAGGTGCGACATCACGACATCGCTGAAACTGGAAAGCTTGGTACGCCTCGAACTTCGCCGAATTCGGCATCAAGGCCAGCGCTCTTGCTGGTCTGCACTTACACTTTTTCCTGCAAACTAGGCTACTCGCGAAGCCGGGCGACATGGGCGCGTTCATTACCTCGGCTGAGTGGATGGACGTGAACTACGGTTCAGCACTGCGCCGGCTGCTACTTGAGGAACTGGGCGGCATTGCCCTGCACGTGCTTGAGCCAACCGTCGAAGCCTTTCCTGGTACGGCGACGACTGCTGCGATCACATGCTTTCGCGTCGGGGAGATGGATGAGCCGGTGCGCGTTCGCGACGTCGGCGAGCTGGAACAACTTAACGGCCTGACCAAGGGAGCCGAGATTCCGCGCGAGCGGCTACAAGCCGCTCCGCGCTGGTCGATCATTGTTCGACCGTCTGAGCCTGCTATGGCCGGCGACATCGAGCTTGGCGAGCTGTTCCGCGTGCACCGAGGTCAGGTCACAGGCGCAAACGATATCTGGATTGCAGGCGAGCACGCAAAGGATCTGCCTGAGCGCGTCAAGCTGCCGACAGTCACTAAGGCCAAGGATTTGATCCTAGCTGGTGCTCAGCTGCAGTCGGCAGAAGCCCTACGGCGTGTGATTGATCTTCCTGCCGAGTTGGATGATTTCACCAAGGAAGAGTGTTGCCGCATCAACGCCTTTCTTTCGTGGGCGAAGCTGAACGGTGCCGATCAGAGCTACATCGCGCAACACCGCAAAGCCTGGTGGTCGGTGGGGCTCAAGGCTCCGGCCCCGATCCTTTGCACCTATATGGCTCGTCGGCCGCCGCAATTCACGCTCAACGCATGCGACGCGCGGCACATCAACGTCGCGCACGGCCTCTACCCGCGCGAGCCGCTGGCCGATGGCGTGATGGCCCGGCTGGTGACGTGGCTCAACAAGAACATCAACACGGGGAGCGGCAGAACGTATGCCGGCGGTTTGACCAAGTTCGAGCCCAAGGAGATCGAGCGCCTGCGCATCCCAAGTCTGGAAACACTCCTCACATGACGAGCGCACCAACTCGATGGACCGCAGCCGAACTTGCCGAAGACGCTGCTACCTCTGCTAGCCAGTTCCGGGCTGAGCGCCTGGCCGTCTCTGACGCCTGGGAAGCGCACTACACCCAAGCGCGCGGCAACGAGGACGAGCGCGCACAGCGTCCTCATTTTCGCTTCCCCTTTGGGTAGTCCTGCCGTGCGTCGATGATGCGCACAATCTCAATCACGCCGGCACCTTTCGCTTTTCGCTAACCATGTTGCTGGTTCTCGACGCGGAATATACTGGCCTCGGTCAATCACGGCCCAAGTTCATCAGCCTCGCACTCGTGGCCGAAAATGGCTGGCGCGATTAACATTTTAAGGGCGGGACATGCCCGCCTTGCCTGTGAAGTGAGCGTTGCAGTCATGCCACTAGCAGTAGGAACCCACCGAAGCGGCTCACTGCGGCTCGAGACGTCGAGGCGAGCGCCGTAGGAATCCCCGGAATTTAAGCGGGGGAGGATGTCAAGACGGATCTCCATGGCAAAGAACAAGCACGTTTCACAAACGCCGGCCACCCAACTACTGCGACATCACCATGTCGAGTTCGGCGAGCATCTCTACGACTACGTGGAGCACGGCGGCACCGCCGAATCCGCGCGGCAGCTCGGTGTACCCGAGCATTGTGTGATCAAGACGCTGGTGATGGAGGATGAGCATGCGAAACCGCTGATCGTGCTGATGCACGGCGATCGCACGGTGTCGACCAAGAACCTGGCGCGTCAAATCGGCGCCAAGCGTATCGAGCCGTGCAGGCCCGACGTCGCGAACCGGCATTCGGGCTACTTGGTCGGCGGCACGTCACCATTCGGCACGCGCAAGCCGCTGCCAGTGTATGTGGAGCGCACGATCCTGTTGCTCGAACGGATTTACCTGAACGGCGGGCGTCGCGGTTACCTTGTGAGCCTTGCCCCGGCGGTACTCACGACACTGCTGGCCGCCACGCCAGTAGACTGCGCGAGCCCTGACTGAACGCGTGGGATTGCGGCATGCAGCGCGCTGTCTTGCGTCATGTGCCATGCTTCGTGCTTCGTGCGCCATGCGCCATGCGCCATGCGCTATGCGTTATGCGTTATGCGTTATGCATCGGCGCAGCAAGTTTTCGCGCGCGCCTGGGCACGTCCGGGGTTAGGTAGAATGACGCGCTTTGAACGAGTTGCACGTCCTCTTCCATGGCTAACCTGCTTGTCGCCGTCGCGGCGTACCTAATCGGCTCGATATCGTTCGCGGTGATCGTCAGCGCCGCAATGGGACTATCCGACCCGCGCACCTATGGCTCGAGAAACCCCGGTGCGACCAATGTGCTGCGCAGTGGCAACAAGGCGGCGGCGGTTCTGACGTTGCTTGGCGACGCTTTCAAGGGATGGCTTGCCGTGTGGCTCGTCAAGCATGTCGGCGCCGCATACGGGCTCGACGCACTCTCGGTGGCGTTGGCATCGATCGCCGTATTCGTCGGCCACCTGTATCCAGTGTTCTTCCGCTTCAAGGGCGGTAAGGGCGTGGCCACCGCGGCCGGCGTGCTGCTTGCGATCGACCCGGTACTCGGCATCGCAACCGCCGCCACGTGGCTAATCATTGCTTTCTTTTTCCGCTACTCGTCGTTGGCTGCACTCATTGCGGCGCTGTTCGCACCGTTGTTCGACCTGTTCATGTTCGGTGGCAACCCGATCGCCGTGGCCATCATTGCCATGAGCGTGTTGCTGGTGTGGCGGCACCGCGCGAATATCAGCAAGCTACTAGCCGGACAGGAGAGCCGGATTGGCGACAAAAAAGGCGCATCCGGTGCGCGGCGGTGACGGCCGGGGCCGCTAGGCAACGCGCCGCTCAGTCGCGAAAATTATTGAAGTCGAGCGGGGCGTCGCTCACTTCTTTGCGCAGCATCGCAATGACGGATTGCAGATCGTCGCGCTTGGCGCCGCTCACGCGCACCGCGTCACCCTGTATGCTGGCTTGCACTTTGATCTTGCTGTCTTTGACTAGCTTGACGATCTTTTTTGCGAGATCGCCCGCCACGCCTTTTTTAACGGTGACGAGTTGCTTGACCTTGTCGCCGCCGATTTTCTCGATCTTGCCGTAGTCGAGAAAGCGCACGTCGACCTGGCGCTTGGCCATTTTCTGCAGCAACACGTCCTTGACCTGGCCGAGCTTGAAATCATCGTCGGCGAACAGTGTCAGTTCACGTTCCTTTTGCTCGACGCGCGCATCCGATCCCTTGAAGTCGAAGCGCGTCGAGATTTCCTTGTTCGACTGCTCGACCGCGTTCTTGACCTCAACCATGTTGGCTTCCACGACTACATCGAACGACGGCATTGCATTTTCTCCCGAAAGAATTGCCAGCACGGCTGCGCGACGCCCGGTGCGCGATGCCGGGACAATCGTGACGAGCCGCTATAATGCGACACATTTTGTCATTTTACCGATGGCCTGCGTTTTGCCAAATCGCGCGCCACGCCTGCCGCGCCAAAGCGGACCGTGTGCGCGTCGGCGGCGTTGACCCATGATGGCCTTTGCGATGTCCCGATTGACTGACGCTGACCTGGCGCCCAATGCGCTGCAGGCGGACTATTCACTGCGAGATCACAATACGTTTGGCTTCGACGCGCGCGCGCGACTGGGCGGTGCGATCCGCTCGGAAGCCGCCCTCGCTGCGCTGCGTGCCGATCAGCGGATCGCTGGCATGCCGCGCCTGGTGTTGGGCGCGGGCAGCAACGTCGTGCTCACGCGCGACTTCGATGGTTTGGCGCTCGTGATCGACTTGCGCGGCAGGCGCGTCGTCGCGCAGACTGACGATGCCTACATCGTCGAGGCCGCTGCCGGCGAGCGCTGGCACGACTTCGTTGACTGGACGCTGCAACAAGGCATGGCCGGATTGGAGAATCTTGCGTTGATCCCCGGTACGGTCGGCGCCGCGCCGGTGCAGAATATCGGTGCATATGGCCTCGAGCTTGCCGAGCGCTTTGAACGGTTGCGCGCGCTCGACATGGTCGACGGGCGTATCGTGGACCTCGATGCACAAGCCTGCGCGTTCGGCTATCGCGACAGCGTATTCAAGCATGCTGCGCGTGACCGGCTGATCATCCTGTCTGTTGCGTTTCGCTTGCCGAAGCGATGGCGCGCCCGCGCTTCGTATGCGGACGTTGCAAGCTGGCTCGCCGCGAGCGGGATTGGCGAGCCGACGGCGCGACAGATCTTCGACGCGGTTACCGCGATCCGGCGTGAAAAGCTGCCTGACCCGGCAGTCCTGGGCAACGCAGGCAGTTTTTTCAAGAATCCGATTGTCGATGCCGAGCAGTTTGCGGCGCTGCGCGCGAAGGAGCCGGATATCGTGTGCTACACGCAGCGTGATGGCCGCGTCAAGCTGGCCGCCGGTTGGATGATCGATCGCTGCGGGTGGAAAGGGCGCTCGATCGGCGCGGCCGCCGTGCACGAGCGCCAGGCCCTGGTGCTGGTCAATCGCGGTGGCGCGACCGGCGAACAGGTCTTGGCGCTGGCGCAGGCGATCCGCGCCGATGTCAGCCAGCGCTTCGGCGTGGAACTCGACATGGAGCCGCTCGTCGTCTGAATCCGCGCCTCCCCCAGTGCTGGTACTGGCGAACCTGCGGCTGTCCGCCGGAACTGCGGGGCGGCTGTTGCGCATCGGGTGCTGGGCACGGCGTGTCGCGCGGATCCCGACTCGCATCAGCCGTGCGCCGCGATATGTGCGAGCGGCGTGTTGTAATGGATCTGCGCGGCGTCCTGCAACGGCCGGCTCGACGGTTCGTTCCGCCGTCGCGGCGCACGGCCGACGATAGGACTTAATGATTCAGGCGGCCGAGCATCAAGAACTCCATCAGCGCCTTTTGCACGTGTAGCCGGTTCTCGGCCTCGTCCCACACGACGCTTTGCCGACCGTCGATGACGTCGGCACTCACTTCCTCGCCGCGATGTGCGGGCAGGCAATGCATGAACAGCGCGTCAGGCTGCGCGAGCGCCATCAGTTCCGCATCGACGCACCAATCCGCGAACGCGGCCTTGCGTGCGTCGTTTTCTTGTTCGAAGCCCATGCTGGTCCACACATCGGTCGTGACCAGGTGGGCGCCTTCGCAGGCGGCGCGCGGATCGTCGGTTTCCTCAAACGATGCCAGGTGTGCCGGGTCAATCGAGGCATGATTGAGCCTGTATTCCGGCGGCGTCGACACGCGAAGCTTAAAACCGAGGATGTGCGCGGCCTCGATCCATGTATAAGCCATGTTATTCGCGTCGCCTACCCACGCGACGGTTTTGCCGCGGATCGGTCCCCGGTGCTCGTGGAACGTGAAGACGTCTGCCAGCACCTGGCACGGGTGATACTCGTTGGTCAGCCCATTGATGACCGGAACGCGCGAATTCTGTGCAAAGCGCCGCAGGATGTCCTGACCGAACGTACGAATCATAATGATGTCGACCATTCGCGATATGACCTGCGCCGCATCCTCGATCGGTTCGCCGCGACCCAGTTGTGTGTCGCGTGTGCTCATGAAGACCGCGTGGCCGCCCAGTTGGAAGATCCCGGCTTCGAACGAGAGCCGCGTGCGCGTCGAGTTTTTCTCGAAGATCATGGCCAGCGTGCGATCGTGCAACGGGTGATAGGTTTCGTAATTCTTGAACTTCTGTTTCAGAATCCGGGCGCGCTCCAGCACGTAATCGTAATCGTCGGCAGAAAAATCCCGGAACTGCAGGTAGTGGCGAATCGTTTTGGTGGAGGTCATAAAAACAAATATGGCGGACTGAGCCGGTCAGTACGCCGGGCGCCGCCGCTTGCCATGTGGATCACTCTATCCAGCATAAAGGATTTCGGTGTCTTTGACGAGCCGGCCTACGCCCGCTGCCGCGCCGGACCGGGCATGGCTCTACTTTACACTGCGCCGGACGGTTCTCATTTGCGGGCGAACGGCCGGTTCACCGACGGATAACAAAGGCGGCGCGCGCCAGCTTGCGCGTTGCGCGCACCAGCTTGCGCGTTGCGCGCTCCCTGGTTCGGCTCGACGACTATTCAGCGCGCAGGCAGGTTCAGCGCGACGGTAGCGAGAACGACGGGAAAGCGCGGACCCGGTATCCCGGGCAGGGTGGTGCGCTGCGGCAAGGGACCGCGTGCGCTATAATAAACGACTTTCGCGGCGAGCCTGCCGTCGTGGTGTCGCGCGGCAGTACGGCGTGGGAAAACACGTCCGTGCGTCGCGGAGCCTCATTTGCCCTATTCGCGGGTGCCGTCGAGTCGGTGCTGGCGGGGCTGTCTTTCAGGTGTTCCACATGGGCGACTCATCCTCAACCGAATACTTCATTCAAGGCATTACCAAGAACGGAAAGAAGTTTCGGCCGAGTGACTGGTCGGAGCGGCTGTGCGGTGTGATGTCATCGTTTGGTCCAGGGGCGACGGGGCCGAACGCGAAGCTGAAGTATTCGCTATACGTGCGGCCTGTGATGCTCGGTGACATCAAGACGGTGATCGTCGATTCGCGGCTGCGCGACATTGAGCCGATGGCTTTCGATTTCGTGATGAATTTTGCCCGGGACAACGATCTGGTGGTGACCGAAGCCTGCGAGCTGCCGATCGAACATCCAGTGCAACGCGCCGCGCCCAAACGCGAGGTCGGCTAAGCGGCGACGGCGAGCGACGGTTGTGGGCGGCGCCTGCCGCCGGATTTGCGTGGCCGCGTAGCGCCCTGCAATTTGGGTTGCCATCTCAGCGCAAAAAGCCCGCGATTGCGGGCTTTTGCTTCGACTACTCCACTCCATCGCTGCGCCACCGGTGTTGCGCCGGGCCGACTCGGTGCGTTTTGACGAACCCGGGTCTTCACACGACGCGCCCGCTTGGCGGGCCGCGCCGCGGGCGATCAACCCAACCGGCGCGTGGGGCTTTACGCTGCAGCCTGCGCCAGACCCTTGATGGCAGCGGCCAGGCGGCTCTTGTGGCGAGCGGCCTTGTTCTTATGGATGATCTTCTTGTCGGCGATGATGTCCAGCGTCTTCGACGATTGCTTCAGCACCTCGGCAGCCTTTGCCTTGTCGCCGGATTCGATCGCCTTGCGCACGGCCTTGATCGCGGTACGCATTTTGGAGCGCAGCGCAGAATTGTGTGAATTGGCTTTCGCGGCCTGACGGGCACGCTTGCGAGCTTGTGCGGAGTTAGCCATGACGGTTCCTTATCCTGTTTCCAGCGGTATTGGAGTATGAGCCGCGGGGAACGGTTGCCCGGCGGACTATCGAAACGGCGGATTATAACAATAAAACAACGGGATGCGCAATCGGCGCCCCCCTCCCGGATCGACCTAGGTAGAAGCGTCCGGTTAGCTGCAATGGCAACGGGCGCGGACGGCCCATTTACCATCGCCCCGGGGCCTGCCGCCATGAACCTGTCGCCTCGGACCGTTGCCACGGGACCGCCGCCATAGACCGCCGCCACGGATCACTGTCACGAGTCCCGGGGACGAGCAGCCACACCGCGCTGCCCTCGGTAAGCGCAGCTACCGCAGCGTGCCGTGGTCGTGTCCGTCGTATAGGGTCCGTATAATGCCGCCGCATGAATCTACTCCGCGCCCTCGTCACCGTCAGTGGCTTCACCTTGCTTTCCCGGATCACCGGATTGGCGCGTGAAACGCTGATTGCCCGCGCTTTTGGCGCCAGCTCGTACACCGACGCGTTCAATGTCGCGTTCCGTATCCCGAATCTGCTGCGGCGACTGTCTGCTGAGGGCGCGTTTTCGCAGGCGTTCGTGCCGATCCTGGCCGAGTTCAAGAGCCAGAAGGGGCACGAGGCGACGCGTACGCTGGTCGACGCGACCGCCACCGTGCTGGCCTGGGTGCTGGTCGGCTTGTCGGTGCTGGGCATCGCCGGCTCCGGGTTCGTCGTGTGGGTGGTCGCATCGGGGTTGCGTCACGACGCTCAAGCGTTCGGACCTGCGGTGACGATGACGCGGATCATGTTTCCGTACATCGCGCTGATCTCGCTGACTTCGCTGGCCTCCGGCGTCTTGAATACTTATCGGAATTTTTCGCTGCCGGCATTTGCGCCTGTCCTGCTCAATGTTAGCTTCATCGTCGCGGCGTTGGTCGTTGCGCCGCGCTTGGATACCCCGATCTACGCGCTCGCTTTCGCGGTGTTGGCCGGCGGCGTGCTGCAGCTGTTCGTGCAACTGCCGGGGCTGAAACGCGTCCAGATGATGCCCCGGATCGGGCTCAATCCGGCCCGCGCGCTGGCCCACCCCGGGGTCAAGCGGGTCCTGTGGAAAATGATGCCTGCCAGCTTCGCGGTATCGGTCGCCCAGCTATCATTGATCGTCAATACCAATATCGCTTCGCACCTGGCGCCCGGCAGCGTATCGTGGTTATCGTACGCGGATCGGCTAATGGAGTTCCCGACCGCGTTGCTGGGTGTCGCGCTCGGCACGATTCTGTTGCCCAGTTTATCTAAGGCGCACGCGGATGCCGATGCGGCGGAATACTCGGCGCTGCTCGACTGGGGCTTGCGGCTCACTTTCCTGCTGGCCGCCCCCAGTGCTGTCGCGCTGTTCGTCTACGCTGAACCCTTAACAGCCACGTTGTTCAATTATGGACGGTTCTCGGGCCACGACGTCGTGATGGTGTCGCGTGCCCTGGCTGCCTATGGGGTGGGGTTGCTCGGGCTGATCTTGATCAAGATCCTTGCGCCCGGTTTTTATGCTAAACAGGACATCAAGACACCGGTGAAGATCGCGTTGGCGGTACTAGTCGTCACGCAATTGTGCAATGTCGTGTTCGTGCCCCATCTTGCACATGCGGGCTTGTCGCTAAGCATCGGCGTTGGTGCATGCGTGAATGCGCTGCTGCTGTTCGCCGGCTTGCGTCGGCGCTCGATCTACGTGCCATCGGCCGGATGGGGGCTGTTTTTCGTGCAGTTGGTCGGCGCGTGCCTTGTGCTTGCCGGCGTGATGCGCTGGTTCAACCAGTCGTTCGATTGGGTGGCACTGGGGCACCACCCGGGTATGCGCATTGCAGCATTGGGTGCGACGCTGGTCATCCTTGCTGCGCTATATTTTGCCATGTTGTTTCTGATGGGCTTCAAATATGCATACTTCCGCCGCCGCGTGAAATAACGAGCTAATGACAACTTCCCGAATACTCGATTTTTTCACCGCATTGGTCGCGCAGGACGAGAGCCTGCCGCTGACCGAAGCCGCCTTGTCGTTAGCGCAGGATGCCTATCCGGACCTGGACGTGCAGGGCACCCTCGCGGACATCGACGCGTTGGTGGTGCGGCTGCGTCGACGCTTGCCGCAGGGCGCCGACGTGACGCAGAAGTTGTCGGGGCTGAACCGCTTCTTCTTCCGGGAGTTGGGGTTTTGCGCGAACTTAAACGACTACTATGATCCGGACAATAGCCATCTGAACATGGTGCTCAAGAAGCGACGTGGCATTCCGATTTCGCTCGCCGTGATCTACTTGGAGATGGCCGGGCAGCTCGGATTACCCGTCAAGGGCGTGTCGTTTCCGGGTCACTTCCTGTTGCGGGCGACTATTGCGGCAGGCGAAGTGATGCTGGATCCGACGACCGGTGAGTCGTTGACCGAGTCGCGCATGGTCGAGATGCTCGAGCCGTATTTGGACAAAGGCGGGCAATCGATCGCCGGCACGCTGCACGCGCTGCTGCAACCGGCCACCGAGCGGGAGATCGTCGCGCGGATGTTGCGTAACCTGAAAACGATCTACCTGCAGACCGAACGCTGGCAACGGCTGCTGGCCGTCCAACAACGACTCGTCATCCTGCTGCCGGAGAGCATCGAGGAAGTCCGCGATCGCGGCTTCGCGTATGCGCGGCTGGACTATCTGCGACCTGCCCTGGAGGATTTGGAGCGCTATCTGGAGCAGGAGCCCGACGCGGCCGATGCGACTGTCATCGAGTCGCAATTGCAAGAGTTGCGCCAGCGGACGCGGCGCGGCGATTGACGTTCCGACGCGGCAGCAACCGGTCCGGCCTCGGTCGCGGGCGCGCGCAGGTGACTGCGGTTGCAATGAGTTATTTCGGCTGCACCGGTTACTTCGATTGCACGGGTTACTTCAGCTGCACCGGTTATTTCGGCTGCATCCGGATCGCGCCGTCAAGCCGGATCACTTCACCGTTGAGCATGGGATTGTCCAGAATCTGCTTGACTAGCATCGCATATTCGGACGGCTTACCGAGCCGGGGCGGGAATGGCGCCATCGCGCCGAGCGCATGCTGGAGTTCTTTGGGCATGCCTAGTAACATCGGCGTCTCGAAGATGCCGGGGGCGATCGTCATGACACGGATTGCGCTGCGCGATAGGTCGCGAGCAACCGGCAGCGTCATCCCGACGACGCCGCCCTTGGATGCCGCATAGGCGGCCTGGCCGATCTGGCCATCGAAAGCGGCGACCGATGCGGTGTTCACGATGACCCCGCGCTCGCCATGCTCATTGGGCGGGTTGGTCGACATCGCGGCGGCCGCAAGCCGGATCATGTTAAACGTGCCGATCAGGTTCACGCCAATCGTCTTGGCGAACAGATCGAGCGGATGCGGGCCGTCCTTGCCAACGGTCTTGGCCGCCGGCGCGATGCCCGCGCAATTGACCAGGCCGCGCAACGTTCCAAGCCGTATGGCGGTCTCGATCACGGCGCGTGCGTCGTCCTCGCGCGACACGTCGCACTTGACGAAGCGGCCATCGAGTTGGTCGGCGAGCGCCTGGCCCGCCGCCTTGTTCAGGTCGGCGATGACCGGCTTGCCGCCGTGCTCGGCCAGCATCCGGGCTGTGCCCGCGCCCAAGCCCGAGGCGCCACCCGTGATGACAAAAACGTTGTCGCGGATCTGCATGTCGAGGGTCTCCTGCTGTCGATACGCGTGCAGCCTCGTGAGCCGCGCCGCATGTGCGGCGCCACGGTCGTGGCGATCGTAGATCGTTATGTCCTGGATCGTTGTGTTTTGGACCGTTGTATCTTGGATCGCGCTGTTCTGTGCCGGTTACTGCAGCGCGTCGAACACGCGTTGGCGGATCTCGTCGACGGTGCCGAGCCCGGAGATTTTCCGGTACCGGGGAGCTTTCAGCCCATTCTCGTCACCGCGCTGCGCCCATTGCATGTAGTAGTCGATCAACGGGCACGTTTGCGCGACGTAGACGTCCAGGCGCTTGCGGACCGTTTCTTCCTTGTCGTCGTCGCGCTGAACCAGGGGTTCGCCGGTCACGTCGTCGACCATGTCGACCTTCGGCGGATTGAACTTGATGTGATATGTGCGTCCCGATGTCGGGTGCGTGCGGCGCCCGCTCATGCGCTCGATGATCTCGTCGAACGGTACGTCAATCTCCAGCACGTAGTCGATCGCCACGCCAGCCTGCTTCATCGCGTCGGCCTGCGGGATCGTACGCGGAAAGCCGTCGAACAGGTAGCCGTTCTTGCAATCGGCCTGCTGAAGCCGTTCCTTGACGAGTCCGATGATCAGCGTATCCGGAACGAGCTCGCCCGCGTCCATGTAGCGCTTGGCCTCCACGCCGAGCGGCGTGCCGGCCTTCACGGCCGCGCGCAGCATGTCACCGGTCGAGATTTGCGGGATTGCAAACTTGTCCTTGATGAAGTTTGCCTGGGTGCCCTTGCCCGCGCCAGGGGCGCCTAACAGGATCAAACGCATGATGATTATCTCCGAGATTGCTTGTGAATTCTGTGAGCGGGCAGACCATCAGCGTCGCACGCGAATCTGACTGCAGCCTGACGCACGGTGCGTATGCGCGGCAGACAACTCGTCGCCAATGGGCGCCGTATATGCCGCCTGTCGCTACCGGGCGCGTGGCATAAGCGCCCGATTATGCCACGCGGCGCGCGATCCTCAGCCTCGTCGAGCGAGAATCGCGCGAACTCGCTCCAGGTCCGCCGGCGTGTCGACACCAGGCGGCGGCGCGTGTGGCGTAAGCAACACCGCGATCCGTTCCCCATGCCATATCGCCCGCAGTTGCTCGAGTGCCTCGGCGATTTCGACCGGCGCCTGCGAAAGCTCGGGGTAGCGGCGCAGGAAGCCAGCCCGGTATGCGTACAGGCCGATGTGACGATGTACCGCAGTACTCGGCGCCGGCAGCCGCGCGATGTCGACCACGGGCGCCGCGCCATCCTTCGGGCTCCATTGCGGCTGGTACGCATCGCGTGACCACGGGATCGGCGCGCGAGAAAAATACAGTGCGATACCGCGGGCATCGAGGACCACCTTCACGATGTTCGGATTAAAGACCTCTGCCGGATCGGCGATCGGATGGGCGGCGGTGGCAATCGCACAATCAGGATTGGCGGCCAGGTGCGCGGCGACGCCGGCGACCAGCCGCGGCTCGATCAGCGGTTCATCGCCTTGCACATTGACCACCAGTGCGTCGTCGGGCAGACGGCAGGTGTGGACCACTTCGGCCAGCCGGTCGGTGCCGGTCGGATGGTCGGTGCGGGTCAGCAGCGCCTCGATGCCATGCGCTCGGCACGCATTGAGCACGACTTCGGCGTCGGTGGCGATCAACACGCGGCTCGCGCCTGACGCGCGGGCCTGCTCGGCCACGTGTATCACCATGGGCTTGCCGGCTAGGTCGGCGAGCGGCTTGCCCGGCAGACGGGTGGACGCGAGGCGGGCCGGAACGACGACGATGAATGGAACTGCGGCGTGCATCGGATCAGTTGCCGGCCGGCTCGACCGGCGTGCCTTCGACCGTCTGGCGCGCCTCATCGACCAGCATCACTGGAATGCCGTCGCGGATCGGATACGCGAGCTTATCGGCATGGCAAATCAGTTCCTGTGCGTTGCGATCATGGTGCAGAGGCCCCTTGCACAACGGGCAGACGAGGATTTCAAGCAGGCGAGCGTCCACGAAGTTTCTCCACAACGAGCGCAATCAGGCGAGGGTCGAGCGTGGCGTCGACGGGCACCGCCCATAGACGTGAATCACGCCAAGCCGTGCATTTTACCGCATCCTTTTCGGTGATCAGGATCGCATCGGCTGTATCGGTCATGAACGGGTTCTCATCGAAAGGATAGTGGTCGGGCAGCGCGCGTGTCGCGGGCGCGAGGCCGCTCGCACGCAGTGTCGCGAAGAAACGCTCCGGCGCGCCGATGCCGGCAGCGGCCAGCACGCGCTCGCCGGCGAACTGCGCTAGCGGCCGGCGCAGGTGTGGATTATCCAGGTGCCATGCGTCGGCGGGCTGCAGCGTCAGCGCGAAAGTCGACGGCCACGGCGGCAGGCTGCGCCCGTCAGGGTTGTTGATCAACGTTGCGTCGCGGACGCGACTCAGCGGTTCGCGCAGCGGCCCGGCGGGCAGCAGGAACCCGTTGCCCCCTAGTCGGTGGTCGAAAACCACCAGCTCGATGTCGCGCGCGAGCCGATAGTGCTGCAGGCCGTCGTCGCTGACGATGACATCCACTTCCCAATGAGCTTGCACCAGCGCGCTGGCGGCCGCGACTCGGTCCGGACAGACCCACACGGGCACCCCGGTGCGGCGAGCGATCAGTAGCGGCTCATCGCCCGCCAGCGCAGGCGACGACGCGGAGCTGACCGCGGTGGGCCGCACGATGCGCGCGCCATAGCCGCGCGACACTACGCCAGGCGTGAAGCCTGCATCGCGCAACGCCTCGATCAGCGCGATGACGGTTGGCGTCTTGCCGGTGCCGCCGACCGTCACGTTGCCCACCACCACGACCGGTACGTTGATGTACCACGTCTTGCACCAGCCGCGCGCATACGCGAGCCGGCGCAGCGCGCAGACGGCGGCAAACAACTGGGACAAGGGCCATAGCGTGTACGCGAGCATGCCACGGCGCTGCCATTCACGCGAGAACATATGCTCGAGACGGGCGATGATGGCACGGGGCAGTGGCATAGGCATGGCGGTGGTACGCAGATGGAGTAGGGCGTCGGACAACGGCACGGCAGGCCACAACTCTAACGTGGCACAGGCGTGCGCGGCAAGCCGGCTGAAAGGCCGGACCGGGCCGATGCTCGCACGGGGACGCTGATCACTTGTCCATAATGGGTTAGATGCCGGCATACTATCCCCAATTATTGTGGATAACTTTGTGGGAATCTCGGGGTTATCGCCGGTAAGCCCATGGGGCGGAAAGTTTTTCAGTGACTTGCTGCCAACTGGGGCAGTGTACAAAGTCTTGCGTGGCAAAGGTTTGACGCTCCCGTGCGGGGACGGCCGGCCGGTGCGGCACAAAGACCGGTAGAATCGACTGTGTGGACAGCTGCGGCCCCGCCGGGTCGTAGCGGATCCTCCCGTCCCCCAATACCGCCCGATGACAGCAGAATTTTCCCCCTCGACCCCCTTTGTCGGCGGCGACGCGGTGATTCCCGTGTCCGCCTTGAATCGCGCGATCGGCACCCTGCTCGAGCGTGCGTTTGCGCTCGCCTGGATCGCCGGCGAAGTCTCGAATTTTACGCGGGCAGCCAGTGGCCATTGGTATTTCTCGATCAAGGACGATTGTGCGCAGATTCGTTGCGTGATGTTCCGTGGCCGTGCCCAATATGCACAGTTCACGCCGCGCGAGGGCGACCGGATCGAGGTTCGCGCCACGGTGACGATGTACGAGCCGCGCGGCGAGTTGCAACTGAACGTGGAGGCGGTCCGACGCACCGGGCAGGGCCGGCTGTACGAAGCGTTTCTGAAGCTGAAAGCACAGCTTGAGGCCGAGGGCCTGTTCGCCGCTGAGCGCAAGCGCGCGTTGCCGTCGCACCCGCGGACCATCGGTATCGTCACGTCGCTGCAAGCTGCGGCGCTGCGCGACGTGTTGACCACGCTTGCACGGCGTGCCCCGCATGTGCCGGTCATCGTCTACCCGGCGCCGGTGCAGGGCGCTGATGCGGCCGCGCGCGTCGCGGCGATGATCGGCACGGCCAACCGCCGTGCCGAAGTCGATGTGCTGATCGTGTGCCGCGGCGGTGGTTCGATCGAGGACTTGTGGGCGTTCAACGACGAATCGCTCGCGCGGGCAATCGCCTCTAGTGTGTTGCCGATCGTGTCCGGCGTCGGGCACGAAACCGATTTCACGATTGCCGACTTCGCCGCTGATGTCCGCGCGCCGACGCCGACGGCGGCAGCGGAACTGGTCAGTGCGCAGCGCACCGTGCTATTGCGCGAGTTGGACCATCGCCACGCGGCGCTGGCGCGTGGCTTCGGCCGGATGATGGAGCGGCGCGCGCAGCAGTTGGACTGGCTTGCGCGCCGGCTCGTGAGCCCGGCCGAGCGGATCGCCAGGCAGCGCCAGCACCTGCGGCAACTGTCGCTGCGGTTGTGCTCGGCCGGCGCGCGTCCGGTGCGGGATGCGCGCGCGCAGCTGACAATGGTCCAGTTGCGCTGGCAGCGCAGCCGGCCCGACATGGAGCGGGCGTCCGAACGTGTGCAGCGGCTCGGGCAGCGCCTGCGCGATGCACTGCGCAGGCAGCACGAGCGTCGACGCGCGCAGGTATCCGAGCTGGCTGCTCGCACCGAGTTGCTCAGTCCGCGGCGCACGCTGGAGCGCGGCTATGCGGCGCTGATCGACCCGCACAGCGGCGCGGCGGTGCGCGCGCCGGACGCGCTCAACCCGGGTAGCCGCGTAACGGTGCACCTCGCGCACGGCAGCGCGGATCTTGGCATTGCGCACGTGCAGCCTCGCCTGGATGAGGAATTCTAGGGCGGCGTCGGCGCTATCGGCGCTGACTGTTGCGCAGGATCGCGCATTGCCGAGCAGTTCTGACTCATTTACAGGAACAAGCAAAGTAATGCTGCGCATAAAGGGCCGACGATTTGCGAGGTTATTCCAACTCACCTAGAATCGAGTGCTCGGCAGCATGACTCTCCCTGGTCCCCAATCCGTTATAAAGGAAGTTTGCACCATGGCACAACATACGCTCCCCCCCCTGCCGTTCGCGAAGAATGCGCTGGCTCCGCACATCTCGGAAGAGACGCTGGAATTCCACTACGGCAAACACCACCAGGCCTATGTGACGAACCTGAACAACCTGATCCCGGGTACGGAGTTCGAGAACCTGTCGCTGGAGGAGATCGTCAAGAAATCGTCAGGCGGCATCTTCAACAACGCAGCACAAGTGTGGAACCACACTTTTTTCTGGAACAGTCTGTCGCCGCAGGGCGGCGGCGCGCCGACCGGCAAGCTCGGTGACGCGATCAACGCGAAGTGGGGCTCGTACGACGCATTTAAGGAAGCTTTCACAAAGGTGGCGGTCGGCACGTTCGGCTCGGGCTGGGCCTGGCTCGTGAAGAAGGCCGATGGCTCACTGGACATCGTTTCGACCAGCAACGCCGCTACGCCGCTGACGACCGACGCCACGCCGTTACTGACGTTGGACGTCTGGGAGCACGCGTACTACATCGACTATCGCAACGCACGTCCGAAGTTTGTCGAGGCGTTCTGGAACGTTGTGAACTGGGATTTCGCCGCCAAGAACTTCAGCGTGTGAGGCTCGCGCGCGGCATCGCCGCGCGCGTAGTGACGCGTGGTACCCGATCGCGCGCCTTCGTCATCAGGGGCTGGGCGAGCCGGCCGGAAGGTCGATGGGATGCTTTAGAAGGTGTCGTAAGCTCAATACCGCAGGTTCGCGTCCTGCTCACAATCGCAGCATAGCGGCATGTAGACTGTCAGCAAGTTCCGTGCGAAGCAATACGCCGGCGCGGCGTAGGCAGCACGCGGTGCCGGCGTCGGGCGGCGCACCGTTGCGATGCGTACACGTGGGGGAGGGCGTTGCGCGGTGCGCGGCGTGCACGCAGCCCGTGCGCTGCTCAGAGGGTCCCGGCACCGCCATCGTGCCTTCCCGTGCTGCGCACGTCTGGCGCCAGCTGCCCGAAGATCCACGCGGATAATGCGGTGATCACGCCGATGCAGACGAATGTCGCGTGAAATGACGGCAGCGTCTGCGATGGCGCGATGTGTCCGAACAGCGCCGTGAATGTGGCGAGCAGCGCGCCGGCGATGGTGACCCCCAGGCTCATCGACAGCATTTGCACAAGGGAAAACAGGCTGTTGCCGCTGCTTGCCCCTTCACGTCCAAGGTCTTTCAGCGTCAACGTATTCATCGCGGTAAATTGCATCGAATTCACGCCGCCGAAGATCGCCAGTTGTACGAGCCGGACCCACAGCGGCTGATCCGGCGACATCAGTGCAAAGCTGGCCATGGTCGCCCCGACCAGGACGGTGTTGGCCAGTAGCACGCGGCGGTAGCTGTGGCGCATGATCAACGCCGTGACAATGTGCTTGGACGCCATGCCGGCCGCGGCCACCGGCAGCATCATTAGACCCGCATGAAACGGCGTGTAGCCGAGGCTCACCTGCAGCAGCAGCGGCAACAGATAGGGCATCGCGCCGCTGCCGATGCGCGCAAATAGATTACCCAGCAGGCCGACGCTGAACGTGTGAATACGGAACAACTCGAGCGAGAACAGCGGGTGCGGGCTGCGCGTCGCGTGCAGTCCGTACGCCGTCAGGCACGCGAAGGCCAGCACCAGCAATACCAGTACGAACGCGTGCGCCAGCCGCAACTCGGCCAGCCCGTCTAATGCCAGCGTCAATGCCAGCATGGCCACGGCAAGCAACAAGTAGCCCTTCACGTCGAAGCGCCCGACTTTGTCCAGCGGTTCACCGAGCATGAACAGTGCTGTCGCGATGCAGCCCGCCAGGCCGACCGGCACGTTGATTAAGAATATCCAATGCCATGACGCGACGTCGGTCAGCCAGCCGCCCAGCGTTGGCCCGATCAATGGCCCGACCAGTCCGGGAATCGCCACAAAGCTCAGTGCCGGCAGGTAGCGCTCGCGTGGAAAGCTGCGCAGCACGGCAAGCCGTCCGACGGGCAGCAGCATTGCACCGCCCACCCCCTGCACCACACGCGAGGCGATGAGTTGCCAGAGGGCCGACGCGTTCGCGCACATTAGTGAGCCGAGGGTAAAAACGAGGATGGCGCTGAAGAACACGCGTCGCGTGCCGAACCGGTCGGCCAAGAAGCCAGAAATCGGAATCATCAACGCCATCGTCAGCGAGTACGCAATCACCACGGACTGCATCCGCAATGCCGATTCGCCGAGGCTGCGCGCCATGGCTGGCAGCGCGGTATTGACGATCGTCGTGTCCAGCGCCTGCATGAAGAATCCCGTCGCGACCAGCCACAGCATGATGGTTAGCTTGCGCTCCGGTGTAACGGTGTGGCGAATGGGTCGAGACGAGGATCCGGACATGGGCAATCGGACGGTTTCGCAACACAAGCCGCTATTCTAGACGGCTTTGGCCCGTCGCTCGCGCCGCCTACTCAATACGCGCAGCACTCGCGCATCGTCGGCAGCTCGATTGATCGCTGATCGGCGGTGTGGCCGACCTGCGTGATCAGCAGCAGTACGCCGTCGTGAAAACGCACGTTCTCTCGCAGCCTGAACGTCCTACACTGCCATTCGTCGATCGCATGGTGCCGCAGCGGGTCGCACGCCGCGGCGCGCAGCATGCCCGACAGCGCCGCGGCGCGGACAGGGGCATGCGTCATGGGGGGCGGGGCTCAGCGTGCCGACTTCGCGTTGATGACAGCGTCGGCGACATTCTGCGGACTTTCCGCGTAGTGCTTGAACTCCATTGTATAGGTCGCGCGTCCCTGTGTTAGCGAGCGCAACGTGGTCGAATAGCCGAACATTTCGGCCAGCGGCACTTCGGCGCGCACCATCTTGCCGCCTCCCCCTGCGATGTCCTCCATGCCCTGGACGATACCGCGGCGGCTGGACAGATCGCCCATTACGTTGCCCATGAAATCCTCTGGCGTTTCGACCTCGACCGCCACCATCGGCTCGAGCAGCACGGGCCGCGCGCGCCGCATGCCTTCCTTGAACGCGATCGAGCCGGCCATCCGGAACGCGTTTTCGTTCGAGTCCACGTCGTGGTATGAGCCGAACGTCAGCGTCACTTTGATGTCCACGACCGGATAGCCTGCCAGCACGCCGGCCTGCATGGCTTCACGGATGCCCCGGTCCACCGCCGGGATGAACTCGCGCGGAATCACGCCGCCCTTGATCGCATCGACGAATTCATAGCCCTTGCCGTGCGGCTGCGGCTCCAGGGTGAGCACCGCGTGCCCGTATTGGCCGCGGCCGCCGGACTGCTTGACGAACTTACCCTCGACGTCCTGCACCGCGTTGCGTACCGTCTCGCGATAGGCCACCTGGGGCTTGCCAACCGTCGCCTCGACGTTGAATTCGCGCCTCATCCGATCGACCAGGATTTCCAGGTGCAACTCGCCCATGCCAGAGATGATCGTCTGGCCTGACTCCTCGTCGGTCTTGACACGGAACGACGGATCCTCTTGCGCGAGGCGGTTCAATGCGACACCCATCTTTTCCTGGTCAGCCTTTGTCTTCGGCTCGACGGCCTGCGAGATCACCGGCTCCGGGAAGATCATCCGCTCCAGGATAATCACGTTGTTCGGGTTGCACAGCGTATCGCCGGTGGTCGCCTCTTTCAGGCCGACCGCGGCGGCGATGTCGCCGGCGCGCACCTCCTTGATCTCGGTTCGCTCGTTCGCGTGCATTTGTAGGATACGGCCGATCCGCTCTCGCTTGCTTTTGGTCGAATTGAGCACGGTGTCGCCCGAGTTGACGACCCCTGAGTACACGCGGAAGAAGATCAGCTGGCCGACGAACGGGTCCGTCATAATCTTGAACGCCAGCGCGGAGAACGGCTCGTCGTCGGCCGGATGCCGCTCGGCCTGTTCGTCGTCCGGCGTGTGGCCGAGGATCGCCGGCACGTCGACCGGTGACGGCAGGTAATCGATGACCGCGTCGAGCATTGCCTGCACGCCTTTATTCTTAAACGCACTGCCGCATAGCATCGGCACGATCTCATTGGCGATCGTGCGCTTGCGCAGTGCATCCTTAATCTCTTGTTCGGTCAGCGAATGATGATCGTCGAGGTATTTTTCAAGCAGCGCCTCGCTGGCTTCCGCTGCCGCCTCGACCATCTTGTCGTGCCATTCTTGCGCGAGCTTGGCCAGATCGGCCGGGATGTCCCGGTACTCGAATTTCACGCCAAGACTGTCCTCGTCCCAAATAATCGCCTTCATTTTGACCAGATCGATGACGCCCTGGAAATGGTCTTCCGCGCCGATCGGAATCTGGATCGGCACCGCGACGCCGCGCAGCCGTTCGCTGATCTGCCGCTGCACGCGGAAAAAGTCTGCGCCGACACGGTCCATCTTATTGACGAACGCGATGCGCGGTACTTTGTACTTATTGGCCTGGCGCCACACCGTTTCCGATTGCGGCTGCACACCGCCGACCGAGTCGTACACCATGCATGCGCCATCGAGCACGCGCATCGAGCGCTCGACCTCGATCGTGAAGTCCACGTGCCCGGGGGTGTCGATAATATTGATCCGGTGTTCCGGATAGTTGCCCGCCATGCCTTTCCAGAACGCCGTGGTCGCTGCTGACGTGATGGTGATGCCGCGTTCCTGTTCTTGCTCCATCCAGTCCATCGTCGCGGCGCCCTCGTGCACTTCACCCATCTTGTGGCTCACGCCGGTGTAGAAGAGGATGCGCTCGGTGGTCGTCGTCTTGCCGGCGTCAATATGAGCGCTGATGCCTATGTTCCGGTAGCGCTCGATGGGAGTTTTGCGGGCCACTTGAATCTCCTTCTTCGCGATGGGATGGCCGGTCCGGCAGGCATCGGATACCGCGTCCGCCCGACAAACCGGGAAAAACGGCCTGAGCGGGCGCTCAATAGCGCGCACGCTAAGAAACATAGGATAGCGCTGCGCGGGCCGTTTTGCTTGATCCCGATGAGCAAACGCGTTGCCCGATGAGCGGGTCGGGCGGGCAGCGGGTCGGGCGCCGCGGTGGTGGAACGCGATCAGGGCGCGGGCGGCAAGCCGAGCACGCGCATGCCCGGCTTGATGCCCTTTGAGGCGAACCATCCCTTGCTCATCTCGAGCGCGTAGACACCATTGTGGGTCGGACAGTGGTTGTCTTGGGTTTCCGCCTGCATCTCGTCCAGATCCGTGATCGTGCCATCGGCGCGGATGAAGGCGATCGACAGCGGCAAAGGCGTATTTTTCATCCAGAAACAATGGACTGCGTTCTCGTCGAAGACGAACAACATGCCTTCGTTCGGTGCCAGCGACTGGCGGAACATCAGTCCTTGCTCGCGATCGGCCGGGTTCGCGGCAATGGCCGCGTCAACCACGTACATGCCGATCGTCAACGAGGCACGCGGAAATTGCTCGGGGCGCTTCAGTGCGGCCGGCAGCGGTCGCGCCAGCGCGCCGCACGCAGCCAGCGCGAGCGTGACACTGGCCACCAGGGCGGCGACGACACGGGCCAGCGGTGCTGGCCTTGAGGTACCGATGCAAGCCTGCGGTGAGGCGCGGCGCGCTCGCCGGGCGGGCACGCGGAACAGGCGGGACACAGGCAGCGCGGATCGCACCGGAACAACCACGGCAGACTCCTCGTAATGTGAATACGCGCATGTTACGCGAATCGCTGGGCAGTACAGACCAACAAAAAGGCAGATCGCCTTGCGGCAACCTGCCTTTGAATGCCGTCGCAACGGCAGTGCAGCGTCGTTCTTGTGGCTTGGGGAGACGAAAAACTTAGCTCGAAGCCGCTTCCGAAGCAGCGGGAGCCTTCTTCGCCACCTTCTTGTGCGACGTGTGAGCCCTCTTGTGCGCTTCGGTCTTCAAAGCAGCCGCCGGGGCCGAGGCTTCCGGGGCCGACGATTGCGCGAAAGCAGCGGTGGCGAACAGGCCAGCGATGAGGGCAGCGATCAGTTTGTTCATGTTGTTTTTCCTCAAACTTAGTGAATTAACCAAATGACCCGCTTTATGAGTCATGTCAATAAACGCGGGATCCAGCTTTCGGTTGACAGGCTCGTTCGACAATTCGCGCGGGCCCGTTGCTTTCGTGCCATCCTGGGTGCGGTGGGGTGGCGACGTCGGCCGATGCCAGAGCACGCTGTGGCGGCATCCTGGTCAATAATGCGGTGCCCGTCGATCTGGTTGACGCGCGCTTCGGCGAATGGGCGAAAACCCTATGCCGGCAAGCGGCACGGGGGCAGGGACCGGCGCTAGGGCAGCGGCAGGGACAGGTGGCCTGATGTGCGCGTCAGCGCGTGCCGTGCCACGGCGCCGACGGCGGCAGCGCGCGCCATTGGCCGGGCGCCAGGCCGAGCGCGAACACATCCAGCGCGCCGATACCGACGCGGATCAGACGCAGCGTCGGAAAGCCTACCGCTGCGGTCATTCGTCGCACTTGGCGATTACGGCCCTCACCAAGGGCCAACTCGATCCACGTGGTCGGAATCGCGGCGCGATAGCGTACCGGTGGATCCCGCTGCCACAGGCCGGCGGGCGGCTCGATGAAACGGGCGCGACAGGGTCGGCTCACGTAGTCCCCAAGGTCCACGCCGCGCTCCAGGGCGGCCAGTGCCGAAGCGGGTGCAGCGCCGTCCAGTTGTGCCCAGTAGCGCTTGATCAGCTTGTGGCGCGGCTCGGCGATGCGCGCCTGCAGCGCGCCGTCGTCAGTGAGCAACAGCAGGCCCTCGCTGTCCGCATCGAGCCGGCCTGCTGGGTAGACATCGGGCACGTCGATCCATGTGGCCAGCGATGCACGCGTCTCGTGGGCGGAGAACTGGCAAATCGTGCCATATGGTTTGTTCAATGCAATCAGTCGCATGGGCGATGCGCGGGCGCCAGGACCCGTCCCTATGGCAAATGGCCGAATATTAGCGCATAATAGGCAACACTAGTCTTGTGTCTTATATAAGACTAAGGCCATCCGCGGCGCCGTGGTGTCTTGCCGGCGCGCTAGAATAGCGCTTCGCTACGAGCGACCCGCGAAACTTGAGACTCGAGTCTCGGGTGAGGCCGCCGCGAGCTGCCTTAGCAGTCGACGCAGGAATAGCGCATGTTGGCGCGTCGCCGCGCAGCATACTTTCAGCCTGTCCATACCATTGGAGTCGAACATGCCGTATCAGCACATCAAGGTTCCGGCCGGTGAGAAGATCACCGTCAACCCGGACTTTTCGCTCAACGTCCCGGATCAGCCGATCATTCCGTACATCGAAGGCGATGGCATCGGCTTCGACATTACGCCGGTGATGATCAAGGTGGTCGACGCGGCGGTCGAGAAGGCTTATGGCGGCAAGAAGAAGATCGCATGGATGGAGATCTTCGCCGGCGAGAAGGCGACCAAGGTCTACGGGCCAGATGTGTGGCTTCCGGAAGAAACGCTGCAGGTTTTGAAGGAGTACGTCGTCTCGATCAAGGGGCCGCTGACCACGCCGGTTGGCGGCGGCATCCGCTCGCTGAACGTGGCGCTGCGCCAGGAGTTGGACCTGTACGTTTGTCTGCGTCCGGTGCAGTACTTCAAGGGTGTACCTTCGCCGGTGCGCGAGCCCGAGAAGACCAACATGGTGATCTTCCGCGAGAATTCGGAAGATATCTATGCGGGCATTGAATGGGCCGCTCAGTCCGAGCAGGCCAAGAAGGTGATCCAGTTCCTGCGTGAGGAAATGGGTGTCAAGAAGATCCGTTTCCCGGAAACATCAGGGCTCGGCATCAAGCCGGTGTCGCGCGAGGGCACGGAGCGGCTGGTGCGCAAGGCCATCCAGTATGCGCTCGACAATAACCGCAAGTCGGTCACGCTAGTGCACAAGGGCAACATCATGAAGTTCACAGAAGGCGCGTTCCGCGACTTCGGCTATGCACTTGCCCAGAAGGAGTTTGGTGCGGAGCTGATCGACGGTGGCCCGTGGATGAAGATCAAGCATCCGAAGAGCGGTGCCGAGATCGTGATCAAGGATGTGATCGCCGACGCGTTTCTGCAGCAAATCCTGCTGCGTCCGGCCGAGTACGACGTGATCGCGACGTTGAATTTGAACGGCGACTACATTTCGGACGCGTTAGCGGCGCAGGTCGGCGGCATTGGCATCGCGCCGGGCGCCAACCTGTCGGATTCGGTTGCGATGTTCGAGGCGACCCATGGGACCGCGCCGAAATACGCTGGCAAGGACTACGTGAACCCGGGTTCGGAAATCCTGTCGGCCGAGATGATGCTGCGCCACCTAGGCTGGACCGACGCGGCTGACGTGATTATTTCCGCAATGGAGAAGTCGATCTTGCAAAAACGCGTTACGTATGACTTCGCGCGCCTGATGGAGGGGGCGACGCAGGTATCGTGCTCCGGCTTCGGTCAGGTATTGATCGAAAATATGTAACGGCACCCCGCACGGGCGGGCCGGCGTATCGTGCCGGAACATAGAACCCCTGTGGCGCAGACGATGTGCCACAGGGGTTTTTTACGTCGGCGCGGCGCGCGCTGCGCCGGCCATTCGTCGGCCTTTTCACGGTGTAGCGCCGGTCATTCATCAGCCTTTCACGGCGTGGTGCCGAAGGCATGGCGGGCTGTGGTAATTCGCCACTGATCCGTGGCGGTGGCTGAAACTTAATTGAAAGAATGGCGTGGGCGACGGATAATGCCGACCGGTCCGTTCTTCACCGTCGCGTCTGAGACGCTTGTGTCGCTGTTGTCCGATGTCCGATCGTCGCACCCGAAAATTGACCGCCTGGCTCGGCCTGACGGCGATCTGGCTGATCGTCGCGATGCCGCTCGCCTCGCAGTGGCTCAGCCACGCTAGGGGCGGCGTCGACACGGTACTATGCAGTGCGGCCACGACGGGCGAACGGGCCCCGGCCCACGGACCGGCGTACGTGGGCGGGCACCTGGACGCATGCGGCTATTGCAGTCTGCTCGCCCACAGTCCGGCAATCGGCGCACCACAGGTCGCGACGCTCATGCTGCAGTGCCAGCGTGCGGCCGGGCTGCCGGTGATCGATGGCGCACCCCGGCCCGCGTCACGGCATCTTGTTTCCTATCCTCGGGCGCCCCCGGGCGCGGTTTGACGGCTATTCATTTGCTCATTCCGTAACCGACGCCTGCCGGGCCGGCCATCCACTGCCGACCTGGACGGCATGCCATGGGTTGTATGCATGAAATTCACCTTCCTGGATCAGGCGGCGTCGCGTCGCCTGTTCAACGCGCATCTTGTATTGGAAAGCAACCGCTGTCGGCGTTGGGCGCCTTCGGTGTTTGCCGCAGTGGCGGGCCTGTTGGGAACAGCGAGCGCTTACGCGCAAGCTGATGCGTCGCCGCCTGACGCGCCCTCGGCGGGCGCCGCGTCGGTGCTCGTGCCGATCGAGGTCATCGCCAATGCGCCGAAGAATCCGCTGGTCGTGGTGACCGATCCGAAGCAGCCGCGCCAGCCGCTGCCCGCGAGCGACGGCGCCGACTATCTGAAGACGGTGCCGGGCTTTTCGGCGATCCGCAGCGGCGGCACCAATGCAGACGCGGTGTTTCGCGGCATGTCCGGATCGCGGCTGAGCCTGTTGAGCAATGGCGCGCCGATGGTGGGTGCCTGTCCGGGCCGCATGGACGCTCCAACCTCGTATATCGCGCCGGAGAGCTACGATAAGGTGACCGTCGTCAAGGGGCCGCAATCGGTACTCTACGGGCCGGGCGCATCGGCTGGTACGGTGCTGTTCGAGCGCACGACCCGCCGCTTCGACGCGCCGGGCATGCGCTTCGATGGGAGCCTGGTTGGCGGTTCATTCGGCCGCAACGACCAGAATGTCGACTTAAGCGCGGGCGTGCGCGAAGGCTATGCGCGCGTGATGGCTAATCACGCGCATCAACAAGACTATCGCGACGGCAACGGCAAGACGGTGCCATCGCAGTGGGACAAATGGAACGTCGACACGTCACTGGGCTGGACGCCGAACGAGCATACCCGCATTGAAGCGAGCGCCGGTACCGGCGACGGCTATGCACGCTACGCCGGCCGCGGCATGGACGGTGCACGGTTTCGTCGCGAAAGCTATGGTTTGCGTGCCGAGCGCTCGCACCTGGGCGAGGTTCTGGACCGCGTCGAGGCGCAGGTCTACTACAACGATTTCGACCATGTAATGGATAACTTCACGCTGCGCTCGCCGGCAGGCGGCGGCAGGTCCATGCCGATGGCATCTGAGGTGCGGCGGCGCACGTTCGGCGCTCGCAGCGCCGCGACGCTGCGGTTCACGGACCAGTTCAAGTTGGTGGCCGGGGTGGATGGGCAGCATCATGCGCTCGGCAACCGGTCGCTGCAGCGGGCCGCCGCCAACGGCAACGGTTCATGGAAGCCGTCGGCAACCTTGTGGAGCATTGGCGGATTTGGCGAACTGACCTGGTACGCGACGCAGTCTGAGCGGATGGTGACGGGGCTGCGTGTGGACCGCGCTGCGGCACGCGACCGGCGCGTCAACGTTGGCTCCGGCGCGATGCAAGCGCCGAATCCGACGGCCAACGTACAACGCGAGCGCACTTTGCCTGGCGGCTTCGTGCGTTACGAGCACGATCTCGCGACGTTGCCCGCGATGTGGTACGTTGGGATCGGGCATGCCGAGCGTTTCCCGGATTATTGGGAGCTGTTCTCGCCGAAACTGGGTCCGGATGGTTCGGTTAACGCGTTTTCGTCGTTGCGTCCCGAAAAGACCACACAACTGGATATCGGCGCGCAGTACAGCGACGAGCGCCTTGACGCCTGGGTTTCGGCGTATGCTGGCAGCGTGCGGGATTTCATCCTATTCGACTACGTGTCCGGGCCGATGGGGCCGGTCAGTCGCGCGACGCAGGTGGGGGCCCGGACCGTCGGCGGAGAATTGGGGGCCACATGGCGCGCCACGCCGGCGTGGCGGTTCGAGACCGCGCTCGCGTACGCGTGGGGGCGCAACAATGACACGGGCGGGCCGTTGCCGCAGATTCCACCGCTGGAGGCGCGCGTTGGCGCGCACTACCAGCACGGGACGTGGTCGGTCGGGGCGCTGTGGCGCATGGTGGCGGCGCAGCGCCGGTACGTGCCTAATGAAGGAAACGTGGTCGGCAAGGATTTCGGGCCGAGCGCCGGCTTCGGCGTCGTGTCACTGAATGCGCAGTACGCGTTCGGCAAGGCGGCCACGCTGACGCTGGGCGTGGACAACCTGCTCGACAACGCGTACACCGAGCATCTGAACCTGGCGGGCAACGCGGGCTTTGGCTACCCGGCCAATTCACCGGTAATGGAGTCCGGCCGCACGGTATGGTTGCGCCTCGGCGTCAAACTGTAGCGGCGCAGAAAAAGAAAAACCCGGCTCGCAACCGGGTTTTTTCTGCTGCACGAGCAAGCGATTCGAACGATCAGGCTGCCGCCTGAATATTCGAAGCTTGTTTGCCTTTCGGTCCCTGCACGACTTCGAAGCTCACTTTCTGACCTTCTTTGAGGGTCTTGAAGCCGTTCACCTGGATAGCCGAAAAATGCGCGAACAGATCCTCACCGCCTTCGTCCGGCGTGATGAATCCGTAACCTTTGGTGTCATTGAACCATTTGACCGTACCAGTCGCCATCCTACTTCCCCTGTCACTCTTGCCCTTGCTACACGAGCCCGTTCAAAAAGCTCCATGCCATGCGGCCGGATCCCTCTAACAAGCTCACCCGGCATTTTTCCTTCGTGCACGACCGAAAAAAGTGCCAGCTTGATTGTTGGTGGTCTAAAAATCAGTGTCAAGAAAATTTTGAAACGCTCGAAAACCCGTTGTATGGGCCCCCAATGCAGGGCTGCACAACGCGCGATAGTCATCTTGACGTCATATCAACATGCTCTGTCCGATGCCCATGCAGCACGGGGGCTTGAAAAGTCGCATAATGCACCGAGATAACCACGGAACGATGTTTGCGCAGGCAAGACCAGCGCAACGCTGTGCGCGTCGCCGCAGGGCGGGCGATCACCGTTGGCAGGGTGCCGGAGAGGCTGTCGCGCTCTGGTGACGAAAGGATGTGTGCCGCGCCGTATCGGGTGCCCGTTGAGGTTTTTGGCGGGATTGCTTGCGTGGCCGAGTTGTTTAGAATGGGTGTATGGCCATTATCCCGGACAAGCAGGACGGTACAGTACTGGAGCGGCAGGAGCAAAAGGCCAAGCCGCCGTCGATGTATCGCGTGGTTTTGCTGAACGACGATTTCACGCCAATGGAATTTGTCGTGATGGTAATACAGCAATACTTCAACAAGGATCGCGATACCGCGACGCAGATTATGTTGAAAGTGCATCTCGAGGGGCGCGCAGTTTGCGGGGTCTATACGCGGGACATCGCGTCGACCAAGGTTGAGCTGGTTGTAACGCACGCGCGGCAAGCGGGACACCCGCTGCAGTGTGTGATGGAGGAAGCATGATTGCCCAGGAACTGGAAGTCAGCCTTCATATGGCGTTCATGGAAGCGCGCCAGGCGAGGCATGAGTTCATCACCGTCGAACACCTGTTGCTCGCGCTGTTGGACAACCCAACGGCGGCGGAGGTGCTTCGCGCGTGCGCCGCGAATATCGAGGATCTGCGCCAGAACCTGCGCAACTTCATCCACGATAACACGCCGATCGTGCCGGGGACCGACGACGTCGACACGCAGCCAACGTTGGGCTTCCAACGCGTGATCCAGCGCGCGATCATGCATGTGCAGTCGACCTCCAGCGGCAAGAAGGAGGTGACCGGCGCGAACGTGTTGGTTGCGATCTTCGGCGAGAAGGACTCGCACGCGGTGTACTACCTGCAGCAGCAGGGCGTGACCCGGTTGGACGTGGTCAACTTCATTTCGCACGGCATCGCGAAGACCGCGGGGCCGGATGTGGCGAAGGCTGGTGAGTCGCCGGTCGATAGTGACGATGCCAGCGCGCAGCGGGAAACGCCGCTGGCGCAATTCACGCAAAACCTGAATCAGCAGGCACGCGACGGCAAGATTGACCCATTGATCGGGCGGGAACCCGAGGTCGAACGGATGGTGCAGGTGCTGTGCCGGCGCCGTAAGAACAATCCTTTGATGGTGGGCGAGGCCGGCGTGGGCAAGACGGCCATCGTCGAAGGGCTGGCATGGCGGATCGTGCGCGGCGAGGTGCCCGATATCTTGGCGGATGCGCAAGTGTATTCCCTCGACATGGGGGCGCTGCTGGCGGGCACGAAGTACCGGGGCGACTTTGAGCAGCGACTCAAGACGGTGCTCAAGGAGTTGAAGGACCGTCCGCACGCGATCCTGTTCATCGATGAGATCCATACGCTGATTGGCGCGGGCGCCGCCTCGGGCGGCACGCTCGATGCGTCGAACCTGCTCAAGCCGGCGCTGTCCTCTGGCCAACTCAAGTGCATCGGGGCAACGACCTTCACCGAATTCCGGGGCATCTTCGAAAAGGATGCGGCGTTGTCGCGGCGCTTCCAGAAAATCGACGTGACCGAGCCGACGGTCGAGCAGACGGTGGCGATCCTGCGGGGCCTGAAGTCCCGCTTCGAGGAGCACCACGGCGTCAAGTACTCATCCGGCGCGCTGTCGGCGGCGGCCGAGTTGTCCGCACGGTTCATCACCGACCGACATTTGCCGGACAAGGCGATCGACGTGATCGACGAGGCGGGGGCGGCGCAGCGGATCCTGCCCAGGTCCAAGCAAAAGAAGACGATCGGCAAGACGGAGATCGAGGACATTATTTCCAAGATCGCGCGGGTGCCGCCGCAAAGTGTGTCGCAGGACGACCGCAGCAAGCTGCAGACGCTGGACCGTGACCTGAAGAGCGTGGTGTTTGGCCAGGATCCGGCAATCGACGCATTGGCCGCGGCCATCAAGATGGCGCGGGCCGGGCTCGGCAAGACGGACAAGCCGATCGGTGCGTTCCTGTTCTCCGGGCCGACCGGCGTCGGCAAGACAGAGGTGGCGCGTCAACTGGCCTTTACGCTGGGCATCGAGTTACTGCGCTTTGATATGTCCGAATATATGGAGCGCCACGCGGTGAGCCGGCTGATCGGCGCGCCACCCGGATACGTCGGGTTCGATCAGGGCGGGCTGCTGACGGAGGCGGTCACGAAGAAGCCGCATTGCGTGCTGCTGCTCGACGAGATCGAAAAGGCGCATCCGGATATTTTTAACGTGCTGCTGCAAGTGATGGACCATGGCACGTTGACGGACAACAATGGCCGTAAGTCGGATTTCCGCAACGTCATCATCATCATGACGACGAACGCGGGCGCCGAGGCGATGAACAAGGCGACGATCGGATTTACGACGCGTCACGAGACCGGCGACGAGATGGCGGACATCAAGCGGATGTTCACGCCGGAGTTCCGCAACCGGCTCGACGCGATCATCAGCTTCCGCTCGCTCGATGAGGAAATCATCATGCGTGTGGTCGATAAGTTCCTGATGCAGCTGGAGGATCAGTTGCACGAGAAGAAGGTCGATGCGCTATTCACCGACGCGTTGCGCAAGCACTTGGCCAAGCACGGTTTCGACCCGTTAATGGGTGCGCGGCCGATGCAGCGGCTGATCCAAGATACAATCCGCCGCGCGTTGGCGGACGAACTGCTGTTCGGCAAGTTGATGAATGGTGGGCGCGTGATGGTCGACGTCGATGACAACGACAAGGTGCAGCTCACGTTCGACGAGAACGCGGCGCCGCGCAATCCGACAAACCCGGAAACGGCCGAAGTCGAGTGACCGCGGCGATCGCGTAATAACATGGCGCGGGCCACGTCCCGCGCTTTTTTTGTCGCTCAGTGCCGGCCGGTGCTGCCGAAGCCGCCGGCACCGCGTTCGCTGTGCGAGAAATCGTTGACCACGTTGAATTGCACCTGCGCCACCGGTACGACCACGAGTTGCGCGAGCCGCTCCATCGGGTTCAGCGTGAACGCGGTCCCGCCGCGGTTCCACGTGGAGATCATCAACTGGCCCTGGTAATCGGAATCGATCAATCCTACCAGGTTGCCGAGCACGATGCCGTGCTTGTGGCCCAATCCGGAGCGCGGCAAGATCAATGCCGCATAACCTGGCGTACCGATATGAATGGCCAGGCCGGTCGGCACCAGCGCGGTGGCGCCCGGTTGCAGAACCAGCGGTTCGTCGAGGCAGGCGCGCAGGTCCAGACCGGCGCTGCCGGCAGTGGCATAGGCCGGCAGGGCGTCCTGCATGCGCGGGTCGAGAATCTTTAGGTCGATGTTCATCAATCAGTCGGTAGTGGGAGTAGCGGGGCGTGCTGGCATCGTGACATGCCCTATGACATGCCGCCGCGGTGCCGGTGCGGTACGACGCGATGGTACGACAAGCACGCAAAAGACTCGATTATGCCGTCTTGGGCGTTTGCGCGGCCAGATCGAATGCCTGCGCAAGCAATTCATACGAACGCAGGCGCGCCTTGTAGCTGGCTGCGACGGTTAGCACAATCAACTCGTCGGCGTTGAACTGCTGCTGAATCTCCAGCATACGCGGTACCACCGACTCTGGTGTGCCGATGATGCTGCGCGGTCGTTCACGCTCGATGATGAGCCGTTCGCGTTCGCCATATGTCTGCTCGAGTGCTTGCTCAACGGTCGGGATCGGTTCGTTCAAACCATACGCCATTTGCACGCGGCGCAGATCGACGGCCTTTTCCAGCGCGCCGGCCTGTTGCTCGGTATCCGCGCAAATCACAAAAACCGCGGCGGCCAAATAGGGGTGAGTTTCAAACCCGGGTTTGAATTGCGTCCGGTACGCTTGCGCAACCGTGTGGCCGAAGAACGCGTTGATGAAGTGCGCGAACGCAAACCGGATGCCGAGTTGCGCGGCCAGCGCACCGCCGAAGTCGCTCGATCCGAGTACCCACAACTGCGGCCGCGTTGCGACATGGGGTTGCAGCAGCACGTCTTGTGCGAGCGAGTCCTCGGCGAGTTGCCCGCGAAACAGCCCGGACAGTTCGGTCACTTGCTGCGGGAAAAACTCGCCACGATTATACGAACCGGACGCGACGGCCTGCGCGGTGCGCATATCGCCGCCGGGCGCGCGGCCTACAGCCAGATCGACCCGCCCGGGGAACAACGCCTCGAGCATCATGAACTGCTCAGCGACCTTGAACGCACTATAGTAGGGCAGCATGATGCCGCCCGAGCCGATTCGGATGCGTTGCGTAACGCTGCCCAGGCGTGCGAGCATCACTTCCGGTGCGGGATTCGCCACCGAGCGCAAGCCGTGATGCTCCGCGCACCAGAAGCGGGTATAGCCCAGTTGGTCGGCAAGCTGCACGAGTTCGACGGTGGCGGCAATGGCATCGGCGACCGAATGGCCGTCGATCACCGGCGTTTGATCGAGTACTGACAGTCGAGTCATATGAGGACCGGAGAGCGTGCCGTACGTGTGGCGAGCCGAGGGGCGACGTGCGCGCGGGCGTGATTTACGCGAAAAGACTGCCCGGCACGCGCTGCGCAATCTCGTCGACCAACGTGCGCGCGAGTGATTGTTTGTCCGCGCGCGGCAACGGTGTCGAGCCAATTGTGTCGAATAGTACGACTTCGTTGTCATCCTTGCCGAATGTCTTCGGCCCCAGGTTGCCAATCAGCAGCGGGACGTTCTTGCGCCGCCGCTTCGCTTCACCGTTCACGCCAAGCTCGCCGCTTTCCGCCGCGAAACCGACGCAGTAAGGCGGCGAGGGCAACGCGGCGACACTGGCGAGGATATCCGGGTTCTCGACGAAGTCCAGCGGTGGCGCCGGCTGACCGGCGGCCTTCTTCAGCTTGTGATCGGACACCTGAGTGGCACGCCAGTCGGCGACCGCGGCAACGGCGATGAAAATGTCGGTGTCGGCGATGGTCGCCATGACCGCATCGTACATTTGCTGCGCGGTCTGTACGTCCTCCCGGCTCACGCCCCACGGCGTGGCGAGCGAGACCGGGCCGGCGATCAGGTGCACGCGCGCACCGGCCTGCGCCGCGGCGCGCGCGAGCGCGAATCCCATCTTGCCGCTCGAACGATTGGTGATGCCGCGGACCGGATCGATCGGCTCAAAAGTGGGACCCGCCGTGATCAGTACGCGCTGTCCCGCCAGCTTCTTCGGCTGAAAGAATGCGACGATGGCCTCGTACACCGCTGCGGGTTCGAGCATGCGGCCGTCGCCGATCTCGCCGCAAGCCTGTGGGCCGGCATCCGGGCCGAGCACTGTGATGCCATCCGCGCGCAACTGGGCGACGTTGCGTTGCGTCGCGGGGTTTTGCCACATCTGGCGGTTCATCGCCGGCACGACCAGCAACGGGCAGTCACGCGCCACGACCAGCGTGGACAAGAGATCGTCGCACAGCCCATTGGCTAGCTTGGCGATGAAGTCAGTCGATGCGGGAGCGATCACGATCGCGTCCGCGCGGCGCGACAGGTCGATGTGTGGCATGTTGTTATCGATCCGTGCATCCCACTGGCTGGTGTAGACCGGATGGCCGGACAGTGCCTGCATCGTGACCGGCGTGATGAATTGCGTGGCCGCTTCCGTCATCGCCACTTGGACGGTGGCGCCGGCTTGGGTCAGCATGCGCGTAAGCTCGGCCGACTTGTAGCAGGCGATGCCGCCTGTCAGTCCAAGCACCAGATGTTTGCCCGCAAGATCCATATCGTTCCTTCCGCTATTGCGTGTGTCCAGTGCCGGGATTGTCTCCCGATCTAGGTTTTCAGCGCACCGCGCGCACGCGCCTAAGCTCGTCGAGCACTAGCAGCATCGCACCAATCGTGATGCCGCTGTCGGCAATGTTGAACGCCGGCCAATGCCAGCCGCCGACGTGAAAATCAAGGAAGTCGATCACATGGCCGTGCACCAGCCGGTCAATGACGTTGCCTAGCGCGCCGCCGAGAATCAATGCCAGAGCGGTGCAAAATAGTTTCTGCCCGCTGTGGCGCTTGAGCAACCAGGTGATCACCAGCGCGGCGACGATGCCCAATGCGGTGAATGCCCAGCGCTGCCAGCCACCGGCAGTCGCCAGAAAACTGAACGCGGCACCACGGTTGTAGATCAGCAGCAAATTGAAGAATGACGCAACCGGATGCGGGTCGCCGTACACGAACAGACGCAACACCGCGATTTTGGACAATTGGTCAAGCAAGATCACGATCAACGACATGCCCAGCCATGGCATGAGCGTTGCCGAACGGGCGGCGTTGCTAGATGAGGTCTTCGCCATTTATGCCATGCTCCGGTGTTCGCCGTCCCCGAATAGGTTCGCCGTGCAGCGCCCGCACAGCGTCGGATGCTCGGTGTTCGTGCCCACTTCCTCGCGGTAATGCCAGCAGCGCTCGCACTTCGGGTACCGGGACGCGATCACGTCGATTGCCTCGTCGGCCTCGTTGTCAACCTTGATCAGCCGCGCCGCAGAGGTGATCAGCACGAATTTCAAGTCGTCACCGAGGCTCGCGAGGGTATCGTAGCGTGCGCCATGTGCGCGGATCTCGACTTCGGCCTGCAGCGACGAGCCGATCCGACCGGCTTCGCGCGCCGCTTCGAGCGCCTTGGTGACATCGCCGCGCAATTGGCGCACGAGCGCCCATTTATCCAACAACGCCGCGCCGTCGGGCAGCAGCGGATAGACGTAGTACGTTTCAGTGAAGATCGTCGTGCGCCCCGGCTGGAAGATCTTCCACGCTTCCTCCGCGGTAAACGACAGGAAGGGCGCGATCAGCCGCAGCAACCCATGCGTGATGTGGTACAGCGCTGACTGTGCGCTGCGCCGCGCGTGCGAGTCGACTGCCGACGTGTACAACCGGTCCTTGAGTACATCAAGATAGAAGCCGCCGAGGTCTTCTGAGCAGAAGGTCTGCAGCTTGGCCACGACAGGATGGAATTCGTACGCGTCATAGTGGTCGAGCGCCTCCTTTTGCAGCGCTGCGGCGCGTGCGAGTGCGTAGCGGTCGATCTCGAGCCACTGTTCGGGCAGCACCATGTTTCGGCTCGGGTCGAAATCCGACAGATTCGCTAGCAGAAAGCGCAGCGTGTTACGGATCCGGCGGTAGCTTTCGACCACGCGCTTCAGGATCTCATCGGAGATCGACAGTTCGCCAGAGTAGTCGGTCGAGGCCACCCACAGGCGAATAATCTCGGCGCCGAGCTTGTTCGAGACTTCCTGCGGCGCGATCACGTTGCCGACCGATTTCGACATCTTCCGGCCTTGTCCGTCGACCGTAAAGCCGTGCGTCAACAGCGCCTTGTAGGGTGGTCGGCCATCGAGCATCGAGCCGGTGAGCAGCGACGAATGGAACCATCCGCGGTGCTGATCCGAGCCTTCAAGGTACAGGTCGGCGGGCCACTGCAGCTGTTGGGCGTGCGAGCCGCGCAGCACATGCCAGTGCGTTGTGCCGGAGTCAAACCAGACGTCCAGCGTGTCGCGGTTCTTTTCATACAGGTCGGCGTCGTCGCCGAGCAACTCGCGCGCATCGAGCGATTGCCATGCCTCGATGCCATGTTGTTCGACGCGTTGCGCAACCTGTTCGAGCAACTCCAGCGTGCGAGGGTGCAACTGGCCCGTCTCCTTGTGCACGAAGAATGCCATCGGCACGCCCCACTGGCGCTGGCGCGACAATGTCCAGTCGGGTCGATGCGCGATCATGTTGTGCAGTCGCTGCTTGCCCCACGCTGGATAGAACGCAGTGGCCTCGATGCCGTCGAGCGCGGTTTCGCGCAGCGTCTTGCCGCCACCGACGGGTGTCAGGTCCATGCCGGCAAACCATTGCGACGTCGCGCGGTAGATGATTGGCGTTTTGTGCCGCCAGCAATGCATATAGCTGTGCGCGTAATGGTTCGTGTGCAGCAACGAGCCGGCATCGCGCAACGCGTCGACGATCTTCGGGTTCGCATCCCAGATCGACAGGCCGCCGAACAGCGGCAACGATTCGATATAGCGGCCGTCGCCCATGACCGGGCTCAGGATGTCGTCATCGTCGATGCCATGCGCCTTGCACGACTGGAAGTCCTCAATGCCGTAGGCCGGCGACGAATGTACGACGCCGGTGCCGGAGTCGAGGGTCACGTAGTCGCCAAAATAGACCGGCGCAGTACGCTTGTAGCCCGGGTGCAGGTTGGCGAGCGGATGGTGGAAACGGATCCCGCCCAGCGCGGCACCCGGCGCCGACGCGATCACCGTGCCGTCTAGACCGTATGTGGCTAGGCACGGCTCGACGCGCTCGGAAGCCAGGATCAGCAATCCGCGCGGCGTATCCACGAGGCTGTACGACAGCTCTGGATTGACGTTCAACGCCTGGTTCGCGGGAATGGTCCACGGCGTGGTGGTCCAGATCACGATTGCGCCGTCGGCACCGGGCAACGACGGCATCCCGAACGCCTCGGCGATCCGGTCGGGCTCGGCAAAGGGAAACGCGACGTCCACGGCGGGATCGACACGGTCCTTATATTCGACTTCCGCCTCGGCAAGTGCCGAACCGCAGTCAAAGCACCAGTTCACCGGCTTCAGGCCGCGGAACACATAGCCCTTCTCGAGAATGCGCGCGAGTGCACGGATTTCGTTCGCCTCGTTCGCGAAGTTCATCGTGCGATACGGGTTGTCCCAATTGCCGATCAACCCAAGCCGGCGGAAATCGGCCTTCTGGCGCTCAATCTGCTCGGCGGCATACTCGCGTGCGTTACGTTGCACCTGCTCGACCGGCAGCGACTTGCCGAAGCGCTTCTCGATCTGGATTTCGATCGGCATGCCGTGACAATCCCATCCGGGTACATAATCCGCGTCAAAGCCGGCCATATTGCGTGCTTTGACGATCATGTCTTTCAGGATCTTGTTGACTGCGTGTCCGATATGGATATCCCCGTTCGCATAGGGCGGGCCGTCGTGCAGCACGAACTTCGGTCGCCCCCGGCTGGCCTGTCGAATCGCTTCGTACACCTTGTTCTGTTGCCATTGCTGGACCCATTGCGGTTCGCGTTTGGGCAGGTCGCCGCGCATCGGAAACGGTGTGTCAAGCAGGTTGACAGGGTACTTGGAAGGCTGCTTGGAATCGGCTTTTTTGTCACTCATGATTGGGATGGTGGAGAAGTTCGGCGGCCGCTGACTGCGCATGCCGGTCGCATCGGCGAAGCACGGCATGTCGCGCGGGCGCGGGGCACATGTCGTCGGCCCCAACACGCGTCGCCGCGCACCTTGCCGGTACACAGCGACCCAGCGCTATCTAATTCGGTCGGTGGCGGACGTCGCGAAATCGCCGCCCGGGCCGGGGCCGCCACGTTGCTCGGGCTGCTTGGCGGGATGGGTTGGCACCGCCGCCCAGTCGGGGTCGGCCGGCGCCCGGTCGCCTTGCGTGGCGAAGTATTCACGGGCGGCGGCAACATCGCACGCGATCGCCCGGCCGAGCGCCTCCAGGTCCACAAACTTCTGTTCGTCGCGCAATTTCTCAAGGAATTCGACCCGCACCAGCTTGCCGTACGCGTCGCCATGCCAGTCCAGCAGATGCACTTCCAATAGGACGCGGCCGGAATCGTCCACGGTCGGGCGCCAGCCCAGGCTGGCTACGCCAGGCAACGGGCCCGCCTCAATGCCGTGCACCTGCACAATAAAGATGCCGGCCAGCGCGGGGCGCTTGTGCGAGATCGGCAGATTCAGCGTCGGAAAGCCCAGGTCACGTCCCAGTTTCATGCCATGCACGACGTGGCCGCTGATTACAATCGCCCGGCCGAGCGCGGTGCGAGCCGCCGCGAGGTCGCCCGCAACGAGCGAGGCGCGCACGGCCGAGCTGGAGATGCGCGCGCCGGATGGGTCCGCCACGGTGGGCATCTGCTCGACCTCGAAGCCATACTGCGCGCCGGCCGCCTTCAGCGACAGGAAGTCACCGGCGCGCTTTGCCCCGTATCGGAAGTCGTCGCCGATCATCACCCAGCGCGCGTGTAATCCGTTGACGATGATGTGCTCGACGAACGCGGCCGGCGACTGGCTGGCGAACGTATGATTGAAATGCTCGACGACGACCCGGTCCACGCCGTTGCGCCGCAATGCCTCGAGCTTATCGCGCAGCATCGCGATGCGCGGCGGTGCGCCGGCCGGGTCGAAGAACTCGCGGGGGTGCGGTTCGAACGTCATCACGCAGACCGGCAGCGCGCGCGCGTTGGCGGCGGCGCGAACCCGCGCCAGCAACGCCTGGTGGCCGCGATGCACGCCGTCGAAGTTGCCGATCGTCAACGCGCAGGGCGCGCGGCTCTCGGCATTTGGAAGACCCCTGAAGACTCTCACGATGATTGGCCGGTCGGGCTGCGGCGTTCGATCGCCGCGCCGACGCATCGCGCCGGCGCGTTGCCGCAAAGCCCACGATTATAAACGCTCGCACCCGATTTCGGCGGGAACCGGCGGATCGGCGCAGGCAGCAGGGGCGCCGATGATAAAATCCATGGATGAAAAAACTCGTCATCCTGATTTCCGGACGCGGCTCCAACATGGAGGCGATCGTACGCGCGTGCGCCGTGCAACGCTGGCCGGCGCGCGTTGCCGCGGTCGTGTCCAACCGCCCCGACGCCGCAGGCTTGGCGTTCGCTGCTGCACACGGCATCGCCACGGCAGTCGTCGACCACACGCAGTTCGACGGGCGCGATGCATTCGATGCGGCGCTGGCGCAGGTGCTGGACGCGCATGAGCCGGACCTCGTCGTGCTGGCCGGCTTCATGCGCGTGCTAACGCCGGCGTTCGTCGAGCGCTATGCGGCCCGCATGATGAACGTGCATCCATCGTTGCTACCGAGCTTCACGGGTCTGCATACGCATCAGCGCGCATTGGACGCGGGCGTCGCGGTGCACGGCGCCACGGTCCATTTCGTGACCGCCGCACTGGACCATGGCCCGATCATTGCGCAGGGCGTGGTGCCGGTGCTCGCCGGCGACGATGCCGCTGCGCTTGCTGCACGGGTGCTGCGCTTGGAGCACGAGCTCTATCCGCGCGCGGTGCGCTGGTTTGTCGAGGATCGGCTGCGCGTGCGTGACGGCCGGGTGGAGTTGGCGGCTGCCGAGCCACGGCTGCTGTTTGGCGGGAACACGGTATGAAGCTACATGGATTTTTGATCGGCCAGACCGAGGCGTTGCTCGCCGACGTACTGAAGTTTGCCGGTCCGGCCGACGCGGCCACGAGCCGATTCTTTCGCGCGCATCCGAAGCTTGGCCACGCCGAGCGTGGGGTGATTGCCGAGGCGGTATTTGCGGTGCTGCGCCGCAAGATGGAATATGGGCATTTGGCCGAGAGCGGCAGCGGCACGCCGGCACGTCGGCTGGCGCTGCTTGGCTTGATGCAGACCGCTGGCCTGAACGCGTTGCGCCCGCATGTGTCGCAACAGGAATTCGCGTGGCTCGACCATGTGTCGAAGATCGATCCGGCGAGCCTGCCGGCGCGCGTGCGCACGAACCTGCCGCCATGGATCGAGGCTGCGCTGGGCGTCCGTCTGGCAACCACCGATGCCGGGCCGGATGCGGTGGCGCAGGAGCTGGCGCGGCTCGCCGCGGCGCTGAACTATCCGGCGCCGCTGGACCTGCGCGCCAACCCGATCCGCGCCAATCGCGATGCGGTGCTCGCCGCGCTGGCGGAGGCTGGCGTGCAAGCGGAGCCGACGCCGTATGCGCCGCTGGGTATCCGGGTGGCCGGCAAGCCTGCGATCCATACGTTGGCCGCTTTCCAGCAAGGATGGTTCGAGGTACAGGACGAGGGCAGCCAGCTGTTGTGCCAGCTAGTCGCGCCGCGCCGCGGCGAGATGGTTGTCGATTTTTGCGCCGGAGCGGGCGGCAAGACGCTCGCGTTGGGTGCAATGATGCGCTCGTCCGGGCGGCTGTACGCGTTCGATGTGTCCGACAAACGGTTAGGCAAGCTCAAGCCCAGGCTCGCGCGTAGCGGCTTGTCGAACGTGCACCCGGTCGTTATCGATAGCGAGCATGATGTGAAGATCAAGCGGTTGGCCGGCAAGATCGATCGCGTGCTGGTCGATGCGCCATGTAGTGGCCTGGGTACGCTGCGCCGCAATCCGGATCTCAAGTGGCGTCAAACGCCGCAATCGGTCGCTGAGTTGACGGTGAAACAGGCATCGATCCTCGCCGCCGCCGCGCGACTGCTCAAGCCGGGCGGACGGCTTGTCTACGCGACGTGCAGTTTGCTTGGTGACGAGAACGAGGGCATCGTCGAGTCATTCATCGCGGCTCACCCGATGTTCGAACGCGTGCCGGCGAGCCGGGTGCTGGCCGATCAAAAGATCGCGCTCGATACCGGCGATGACCTGACGCTGTGGCCGCACCGGCACAGCACCGACGGCTTCTTTGCGGCAGTGATGCAACGGGTGGCGTGACATGCAGGATCGGATACTGACCCACCTGTTCGGCGACTTGATCCGCGACCTCGGCCAGCCGGCGATGCTCTGGCAAGTCGTTGCGCTGATCGGCGCGCTAGCGCTGGCATGGGGGCTTGCCGGTTATGTCCGCAAGCGGCTGGATGCGTATCGACGCGCCCGCAACGCGGCGGTGCGTTTCGGCGCGGATGGGCTGAACAAGGCGTTATTTCCGTTCCTCGGCTGGTTGATTGTGGGCGGCACGGGGCTTGTGTTAGGTCAGGCGATGAAAACGCCGCTACTGGAACTCGCGCGGGTACCGCTGTTCGGTATTGCGCTGATCTATGTGGCGTTGTACCTGATGCGCCGGGTGTTTTCCCGGGACGGGCACTTGCACGGGCTCGCGTACCTGGTCGAGAAAATCGTCACCGTGCTGGTATGGGCCGGCATGGCGCTGACCGTGATGGGCATTCAGGACGAAGTGCTGCACTGGATGGCCAGCGTGCAATTTCGCGTGGCCACCGCGCACGTGAGCCTGTTGTCGCTGTGCAACGGCCTGCTGTGGGTCATGATCGCATTGATCGGCGCGCTGTGGGCGGGCCGCGCGCTGGACGAGCGGCTGCTGCGGGCCAACTCACTTGATGCGAACCTGCAGGTCGTGCTGTCGCGCATCGGTCGTGCGTCGTTGATCCTGGCCGCGGTGCTCGTGAGCCTGTCGATCGTTGGCATCGATATCACTGTACTTGGCGTATTCGGCGGTGCACTCGGCGTCGGGCTGGGCTTTGGATTGCAGAAGATTGCCAGCAACTACGTGTCGGGGTTCATCATCCTGCTGGACCGCTCGCTGCGGCTCGGTGATACGATTTGCGTGGGCGGTCTGCAAGGCCGGGTCACGCAGATTCGCACCCGCTACACAGTGGTGCGTGGGCTGGATGGCGTCGAGACGCTGGTGCCGAACGAGAAGCTGATCACCGACATCGTGCAGAACCAGTCGTCGTTCCTCACGCGCGGCTGGACCAAGGTGTCGGTCCAAGTAGCGTATGGTACGGACGTGGACCTCGCGATGCGCGTGCTCGTCCAAGCCACGCAGGGTGTGGAGCGCGTGTTGCAGGATCCGGCGCCTTGCCCCTATCTTGCCGGATTCGGTGCCGACGGGATCAACCTGGAGCTGGGATTCTGGATCGCCGAAGCGGCACTCGGCACCACGTCGGTGCGTTCGGCCGTCAACTACAATATCTGGGCGGGTTTCAACGCGCACGGTATCCGTGTTCCGTCCGCGCAGCACGAGGTGCGGATCCTGAATGCCGCCGCCGTCAAATCGGCGCCCGCCGCCATTGAACCGATGCCGGTCGCCACGGTCGAAGCAGGAAAACCAGCTTGATTCCTTTTCTATGTCACGCATTAGGGTATGTCGCGTACCAGGAGCTGCGACTGTGTGCCGCGCAACAGCAAATCATTTTGTGACAGGCGCTTGCGCCTGATCAGGTAGAATCCTGAACTAGCCCTTTCGCTGACCGCCGTGGCAGGTCACGTCCGATGCTTCAATCGGGCGGTTTTTCCGATTTTTTGGGTATTATTTTCTGGGTATAACTTTGCTGAATTCCGTGCTTGATTTCGTTGCCCATGGCCTGCTGAACTGGTCTTGGTGGCAAATCGTGCTCTATACGCTCGTGATGACGCACATCACGATCATCGGTGTTACCGTCTACCTGCATCGGCACCAGGCGCACCGCGCGTTGGACATGCATCCGATCGCCAGCCACTTCTTCCGCTTCTGGCTATGGCTGACCACGGGCATGGTCACCGGTCAGTGGGCGGCGATCCATCGCAAGCATCATGCGAAATGCGAGACCGACGAGGATCCGCACAGTCCGCAGACGCGCGGGATATGGAAAGTGCTGCTCGAAGGCGCCGAACTGTACCGCGCCGAGGCGAAGAACGAGCAAACGCTGAAGAAGTACGGGCACGGTACGCCGGACGATTGGCTCGAGCGGCATGTCTATGCGAAGCATGCAGTGCTCGGCGTGACGATTATGGCGTTGATCGACCTAGCGCTGTTCGGCATCGTCGGCATTTCGGTGTGGGCCATCCAGATGGTGTGGATTCCGTTCTGGGCCGCCGGCGTGGTCAACGGCCTCGGCCATTTCTGGGGCTACCGCAATTTCAACTGTGCGGATGCGAGCACGAACCTGTTTCCGTGGGGCATCCTGATCGGTGGCGAGGAATTGCACAACAATCACCATACCTACGCGACGTCGGCCAAGCTGTCTAACAAGTGGTACGAGTTCGACATCGGCTGGGTGTACATCCGGATCATGTCTGCATGCCGGCTCGCGAAGGTGAAGAAAATCGCGCCGACGCCGAGGCTGGCGGCGCGCAAGGCGGCGCCAGACCTGGACACATTGCACGCGGTGCTGGCCAACCGCTACGAGGTGATGGCGCGCTACGCGAAAACGGTCAAGCGGGTGTACCGGCAGGAGTTGGCGCAGTTAAAAGAATTGGGCGCGCGCGAGAAGTATGCGCTGATCAAGGGCGCGCGCAAGTGGATCCACAAGGACGAGGCCGGTCTGGACGAGCCGCAGAAACGGCAGTTGGTGCAGATTTTCGCCAGCAGCCAGCGCCTGCGCACATACTACCAATTGCGCACGGAACTCGCGCAGATATGGGATCGCTCGAACGCGTCACGCGAGCAGTTGCTGGCGCACTTGCAGGACTGGTGCCATCGCGCGGAGCAAAGCGGCATCCAGGCATTGCAGGAATTCGCACTGCGCTTGCGCCGCTATGCGTAAAGGCAGGCGTCGGTAAATTCCGTTACACTTGGAGTCCGTCCTGCCACAAAAACCCCGCACAGGCGGGGTTTTTTTGTTTCGGCGCACGATGAGGCAACCCGCGTGCATCACCGGGATAACGCGGGCGGTGGCGCGGGCGATGATATTGAGCAGCGAGAGGATGACGATGGACCAGCGTTCGATCAAGACGGTCGAGTTCGACAAACCGGTGATGCCCGGCGGGGCTTGCAGCGTCGGGCAGGCATGGGCGCGCGTGCCGCAGAGCCCGTCGACGGCCGAGCGCGCCGAGCTGCGCGCGTGCATCCGCGAGTGGTTGATTCGGCAGCAGGCCGTGCTGGTCGCCCATTATTACGTCGACCCGGAGCTGCAGTCGCTAGCGGAGGAAACCGGAGGGTGCGTCGCCGATTCGCTGGAAATGGCCCGGTTCGGCCGTGATCACGACGCCCGTACCCTGGTCGTGGCCGGCGTGCGTTTCATGGGCGAGACCGCGAAGATCCTGAGCCCCGAAAAACGCGTGTTGATGCCGGACCTGGATGCGACGTGCTCGCTCGATCTAGGTTGTCCTGCCGACCAGTTTGCCGCGTTCTGCGACGCCCATCCCGACCGGACCGTCGTCGTGTACGCGAACACGAGCGCGGCGGTTAAGGCCCGTGCGCACTGGATGGTGACTTCGTCAATCGGGCTGGATATCGTCGCTGCGCTGCATGCGCGCGGCGAGAAGATCTTGTGGGCGCCGGACCGCCATCTGGGCGGCTACATTCAGCGCAAGACCGGCGCCGATATGCTGATGTGGCAGGGCTCGTGTCTCGTGCACGACGAGTTCAAGGGGGTTGAGCTTGACCTGTTGCGCGCCGAGCATCCGGACGCCAAGGTACTTGTGCATCCTGAGTCGCCGGAATCGGTCGTTGCGCAGGCTGACGTAGTCGGCTCGACCACGCAACTGATCGACGCGGCGAAGGCGCTTGACGCGACCCGCTTCATCGTGGCTACCGACCTGGGCATCCTATACAAGATGCAGGCGGCGGCGCCGGGCAAGACGTTCATCGCCGCGCCGACCGCGGGCAACAGCGCGACGTGCAAAAGCTGTGCGCATTGCCCATGGATGGCGATGAACGGCCTCGCTAATCTTGCCGCCGTGCTGCAGTCCGGTGCGAACGAGATATTCGTCGATCCGGCCATCGCCGAGCGTGCGCGGATGCCGATCGACCGCATGCTGGACTTCGCTGCACAGAAGAAGCGCAATGTGCGGGCCAGCGGCGACCTGGCGCGCGATGATGCGTTATTTCGACATATGGGGGCCGCATGATGGGCGTGACCGGGATGGGCAGCGAGATCCGCACGGTGGCGGCGCCACAATGGGATGGCTATGAGCAAATCCGTCACGACTACGGTGATGCGTTGATGACCGCGCTGCGTCAGAACGTGCAGGACGCGCTGGCGGAGGATGTTGGCGCATGTGACTGGACGGGCTTGCTCGTGCCTGCAGACGACGTGTTCGATGCCCGGATCATCGTGCGTGAGCCCGCGGTGCTGTGCGGCGTACTCTGGTTCGCCGAAGTGATGCGCAGCGTCGATGCCCGCATCGAACTGTCATGGCATTATCGCGAAGGCGAATGGATGCGCGCCGATACGCCGGTGTGCTCGTTGCGGGGCCCTGCGCGCGCACTGTTGACGGCTGAGCGCAATGGCTTGAACTTCCTGCAATTGTTGTCCGGCGTCGCGACGGCCACGCGCCGATACGTCGAGGCGATTGCCGGCACCCGGGCGCGGATTCTCGATACGCGCAAGACGCTGCCTGGCCTGCGGCTGGCGCAAAAGTATGCCGTTCGGGTCGGCGGCGGTGACAACCAGCGGCTGGCACTGTATGACGGCATCCTAATTAAGGAAAATCATATTGCGGCCGCGGGCGGTGTCGCCGCTGCGCTGCAGGCCGCGTATGCATTGCAGGCGGGCGTGCCGGTGCAGGTCGAGGTCGAGACGCTCGAACAGCTGCGAGTGGCACTGGCGCATCGTGCTCAATCGGTGTTGCTGGACAACTTCACGCTGGACATGATGCGTGATGCGGTTGCGCTGAACGATCATCGGGCGTTGCTTGAGGTCTCCGGGGGCGTTGGCTTGGACACGGTGCGCGATATCGCGGCGACCGGCGTGGATCGAATATCGATTGGCGCACTGACCAAGGACGTGCGCGCGACCGACTATTCGATGCGAATCCTCGATCGCGCGTAGCCCTCGGTGCCGAACTGCCGCGGGTGCAGCCACGGGCGATCAGATTGAGCGGTTGCGCAATCGCTTCGGGCTCAGCACCGTTGGCATCGCTTTAGGTAACGCCTGCTCCCAGTCGCGGCTGAAATGCAAGCCGCGGCTTTCGAGCCGGGAGCGGGCGCTGTCGACGATCAGCAACGCAACATCGACCAGGTTGCGCAACTCGAGCAGGTCACGGCTGATACGAAAATTCGCATAGTACTCGTGGATCTCGTCGCGCAGCAGCGCCAGTCGGTGCTTCGCCCGTGCCAGCCGCTTGTCGGTTCGCACGATGCCGACATAGTTCCACATCAGCCGCCGCACCTCATCCCAGTTGTGAGCCACGACGACCTCTTCGTCGGCATCGGACACGCGGCTCTCATCCCACTGCGGCAATTTGAGATTGTGCGCGGTATGAAACCCCGCGTCTTCGATGGCTCGCGCCGTGGCTCTGCCGATTACCAGGCACTCCAGCAGCGAATTGCTTGCAAGCCGGTTGGCGCCATGCAAGCCCGTATAGGAGGTTTCGCCGACCGCATAGAGTCCGGTGAGATCGGTTCGGCCGGCCAGGTCGGTCACGATGCCGCCACACGTGTAATGGGCGGCCGGCACGACGGGGATTGGGGCGCGCGTGATATCGATGCCGAACTGCTGGCATCGGGCGAGGATTGTCGGGAAGTGCTTGTGCAGGAATGCAGCCGGTTGGTGACTGATATCGAGATAGACGCAATCGATACCGCGCTTCTTGATTTCGAAGTCAATTGCACGGGCGACGATGTCGCGTGGTGCCAATTCCGCGCGCTCGTCATGCTGCGGCATGAAGCGGGTGCCGTCCGGCAGCTTCAGCAATCCGCCTTCGCCGCGCACCGCCTCGGAAATGAGGAACGAGCCGGCATACGGATGGTACAGGCAGGTCGGATGGAATTGAATGAACTCCATGTTCGCCACCCGTGCACCGGCCCGCCAGGCCATCGCAATGCCGTCGCCGGTCGCGGTATCCGGGTTCGTCGTATATAAGTACACTTTGCCGGCGCCGCCGGTGGCTAGCACGGTGTGCGGTGTCTCGATCGTCAGTGTCTTGCCGCTGTCAATGTCGAGCACGTACAGCCCGAAGCAATGCCGGCCCGGCAACCCGAGCCGGTCGGACGTGACCAGGTCGATTGCGCAGTGATGCTCGAGCAGCGTGATGTTCGGGCGTTGACGGGCTTGCTCGATGAGCGTCGACAGCACCGCATGGCCGGTGGCATCGGCCGCGTGAATGATGCGCCGATGGCTGTGTCCGCCTTCGCGCGTCAGGTGAAACCCCAATTCGGCGTTATCGTCCTTGGTGAACGGCACGCCTTCGCCGATCAACCATTCGATCGCCGCGCGTGCGTTCTCGACGATGAAGCGCGTCGCGGGTTCGTCGCATAGGCCTGCGCCGGCGACCAGCGTATCGCGGACATGGCTGTCGATGCTGTCTGCCGAGTCCAGCACGGCTGCGATGCCACCTTGCGCCCAGTCGCTAGCACCGTCGGACAGGGCCCGCTTCGCGATGACGGCGACCCGACAAGTGGGCGCCAGGTTCAGCGCCACACTTAACCCGGCCAGTCCACTACCGACGATGACGACGTCGAAATTCATTGGGATGGTCTCCTCAAACCCTACGTGACGGGTCCGGACCCGTACGCCGAAACGAAGGAGCATACCCCGATGCGACACGACGTGCAAAAAGCAAAAGACCCCGGAGTTCGGGGTCTTTTGCTCTTCGTCAGGCTCTACAGTCTCGAGAGACGTTGAACTTCCGATCGGCGGGCCAATCGGAAGCCCCATAGATCCATTATTTGATCTTCGTTTCCTTGTATTCCACGTGCTTGCGCGCGACCGGGTCGAACTTCATGATCGCCATCTTTTCGGGCATCGTGCGCTTGTTCTTCGTCGTGGTGTAGAAGTGACCGGTTCCGGCCGTCGATTCCAGCTTGATCTTGTCGCGAGCGCCTTTGGCCATGTCGCAGCTCCTTAAGCTTCACCGCGCGCGCGCAGGTCTGCGAGCACGGTGTCGATGCCATTCTTGTCGATCAGGCGCAGGCCCGCGTTCGAAACGCGCAGCCGCACCCAGCGATTTTCGCTTTCCACCCAGAACCGGCGGCTTTGCAAGTTCGGGAGGAAGCGACGCTTGGTCTTGTTGTTCGCGTGGGAAACGTTATTGCCGACCATCGGCGCTTTCCCAGTAACTTGACATTTGCGTGCCATCAGAGCACTCCTAATACGCTTAAATTCGGGTGATACGAAAGGGGTGGTACGGGCAAACCGCAAGTCTAGCAGAAAAAGACAAGAAAAATCAACCTGCTTTGCGTCATCCGCACTGGCCGTCGCGTCGCCTGGCTATAGCAGTCCGTGGCGCGCGAGCGACAAAATGGTGTCCGATGTCACGATGAAATGATCGAGCAGCTTGATGTCCATCAAGCACAACGTATTCTTGAGCGTGCGTGTCATCGACAGGTCCGCCGCACTGGGTTGCGCCGCGCCGGATGGGTGATTATGCGCGATGATCAGCGCGGCGGCGTTGGTCTGCAGCGCGCGCCTGACGACTTCGCGCGGATAGACCGCGGCATGTGACAACGAGCCGCGGGACAACTCTTCGGCATGGATCATGCGCAGCCGGGTGTCGAGGAACAAGCAAACGAATACTTCATAGGGCCGGGTGCCAATCATCAGGCGCAGATAGTCCTCGACGATTTCGGGGCGATCCAGTGTTGCCTGCTCGCGCGATTGTTCGCCCAGCGCGCGGCGCGCGATCTCCGTGGCCGCCTGTAATCGTGCAATCTTTGCCGGTCCGATGCCGGTGACCTGAATCAGCTCGTCATGGGACGCGCTGAACAACCCGCGCAGTGAGCCGAAGCGCGCCAGCAATTGCTGACCCAGTCCGACCGCATCGCGCCCGCGACTACCGCTGCCCAGGTACAGTGCGATCAGCTCCGCGTCGGTCAGGGCGCTTGCACCGGCAACGAACAATCGTTCCCGCGGCCGTTCGTGTTCCGGCCATTGGCGGATCGGGATCGGCACATGTCGGCGCGTCGTCGAGTCGTCGGTTCCGGATTGCATTGATTAACCTCCATGTTGGTGTCGCTGCGGTGGCTTACAATGACAGCTTGCGTGGTCGCAGCCCGCGACGCGCGGTATTCAAAACTTGCGCATGAGCATCATTGATATTTCCGAGGTGAAGCCCGGTTCCCATGTCACGCTGCACTACCGGCTTTCGCTGGAGGGGGGCGCGGACATCGTCAACACGTTCGACGACAAGCCTGCGACGCTGTTGCTCGGCGCGGGACAGCTCGCGGGACCTCTGGAGGACATTCTGCTCGGCATGAAGGTCGGGCACCACTCGACCATTCGGCTGACACCGGAGCAGGCATTTGGCTTGCGTAATCCGGAACTGGTGCAGAAGGTCTCGCTGGCCACGCTGCGTGAAAATTCGATGATCGACGAGAATTTCTCCCCGGGCGATTTGGTCGAATTTAACGCGCCCAGCGGAGCGCGCTATGCCGGCGTGCTCAAGGAGGTCGGCGAGACGTACGCGCTGTTCGACTTCAACCACCCGCTGGCCGGCCAGCATCTGACCTTTGAGGTCCAGATCATCGGCATCCTGTAGGAAGCGCCATGACCGCAACAACCGAATACCCGAGCGAAATATTGCTGGCACAGCCGCGTGGATTCTGCGCGGGAGTCGACCGGGCGATCGAGATCGTCGAGCGTGCGTTGACGCTGTTTGGTTCACCGATCTATGTGCGTCACGAGATCGTGCATAACGCCTATGTCGTGGACGACCTGCGTCGCAAGGGCGCGGTATTCGTTGAATCGCTCGACGACGTCCCGGACGGTGCGACGCTGATATTCAGCGCGCACGGGGTGCCAAAGGCAGTGCGGGCCCGCGCGCTTGACCGAGGATTGCGGGTCTTTGACGCCACCTGTCCGCTGGTCACCAAGGTGCACATGGAGGTGGCCAAGCTGCGTGCTGAAGGTTGCGAGATCGTGATGGTCGGCCATCGCGGCCACCCGGAGGTTGAAGGTACGATGGGGCAGGCCAGTGCGGGCATGCACTTAGTCGAGACCGCGGCGGACGTCGCTGCGCTAGAGGTCGCCGATCCCGACCGGCTTGCATACGTGACGCAGACCACGCTGTCGATTGACGATGCAATGGACGTGATCGGCGCGCTGAAGACGCGCTTTCCCGCCATTCGCGAGCCGAAGAAGCAAGACATCTGCTACGCGACGCAGAACCGGCAGGATGCGGTGAAATTCATGGCGCCGCAGTGCGATGTCGTGATCGTCGTCGGCAGCCCGAACAGCTCCAACTCGAACCGCCTGCGCGAAGTGGCGGAAAAGCGTGGCGTGCCGGCCTACATGGTCGATGCGCCGGAGCAGATCGATCCTGCCTGGCTGGACGGCAAACAACGCGTCGGCGTGACGGCGGGCGCCTCGGCACCCGAGGCGCTGGCGCAGGCAGTCGTCGAGCGGTTGCGTCAATTGGGCGCTTGCCAAGTCCGGACGCTGGATGGCGTCCAGGAAAATGTTTCCTTCCCGTTGCCCAAAGGGCTGGCGCTGCAAATCTGAGCCACCGCGGCGCCGCCTTGCGCCTGAGGCGGCGTCGAATTTATCGTATTCCCGCGCTTCGCGTTAGCGCTGGACGAAATCGCGCATTAGATCGCGCACCACTTAAGAAGCCGGGCGGTGCGCTGCTTTGGCTTCGGCCATGAAAGCGTCGCGCAGCTCGGGTTCCAGTTTCATCGTGAAAACAGGGGTTTTTGACACGGGTTACCTCAGTCCATGAATTGATACTGGCTAGGTATATGCGATGTCAGTATCAATGGCAGCCTTCGTATTTCGCCGACGCGGCCGGCGCATGCGCTTCGCCAAATCAGGCGTGGTTTTGCGGACTGTTCTGGCGGATCGTCTAAGCCGAGCGCCGTGCCCGACACTACCATATCCTCATGTGCCGTCAGCGCAGGGATATGGCGTAGGCTGGTTTTGAATATTGTCCACTGCAAAAACGGAGTTACAATGCGCGCGTTTCGTGACCTGTTCAGGGACGAAAGTCGTCTTGCTGTAAGGCGCGGAAGACCTCTTCATGCGGAACCGATTTGTTGGCACTGTATCCGGGACGCGCTTGCGGCGTACACCGATTGCACGCAGCAGGATGAAACGAAGACTGGCGGATTTGGCCGCATCGTCATATTCGGAAAGTGGGGCCGCGATTCGCACGGGGCAGAAAATGAGTTGTCCATTGACGAAAATGGTCTGTCACTTCAATGCTATCCAAGTGGCTCATCGAGCAATCGGCATCGAGCCCGCCCGTCGCGGGTCATGCGTGCGCAACGGTTTTGGGGCCGTTGCCTACATGCAGATCGCGGCGCCAGATCGTGTGCGGCTCACTGACTACAGCGAGGTAATGCGCCACATCGAAATTGTTGACAACGGCGTATAACGCTGCGGCACCGGGCTTACCCTCGGTGCCGTTTTCGTATCCGCCACGCCAATTGACGTATTTCCATGACGAATACGCCAATGTCGTCGGCGGCAGACCTTTACCGGTTTATTTGGGTACCAGGAGCACCGCGCGCTTCGCATCGTCACGCCGCATCACCGCGGCCAGGTTGCGGTCCGTGGCGTACGGTCCAAGGAGCATTCGATGGATATTTTCATCCAACAGATCTTGAATGGTCTGGTGCTGGGCAGCGTCTACGCGATGATCGCGCTGGGCTATACGATGGTGTACGGGATTCTGGGCATCATCAACTTCGCGCATGGCGACGTACTGATGGTGGGCGCGATGGTCGCGCTTTCGGCGGTCAGCGTGCTGCAAGCGCACTTCCCCGGGCTGGGCGACGTGCTCATGCTGGTCCTTGCACTGGTGATCGCCGCAGCCGTCTGTGCGTGCCTCGGTTTCACGATCGAGAAGATGGCGTACCGGCCGCTGCGTCGTGCGCCGCGCCTGGCTCCGCTAATCACCGCCATCGGCGCTTCCATTCTGTTGCAGACGTTAGCGATGGTCATTTGGGGACGCAATCCGCTGTCGTTTCCGCAGTTGATTTCCACCGCTCCGATCAATGTCATCAAGGCCACCGATACGTCGCCCGGCGCCGTGATCTCGCCCACAGAAGTGGTGATCATCGTCACGGCGTTTGTCGTGATGGTCGCTCTGCTGCTGCTGGTGCACAAGACCAAGCTCGGACGGGCAATGCGCGCGATCTCGGAGAACCCGAATGTGGCCAGCCTGATGGGTGTGAACCCGAACTTCGTGATCTCGGCGACGTTCATGATTGGCTCGGCGCTGGCTGCCCTGGCTGGCGTGATGATCGCCTCCGAGTACGGCAATGTGCACTTCTACATGGGCTTCATCCCGGGCCTAAAGGCATTCACGGCAGCGGTGCTGGGGGGCATTGGTAATCTGGGCGGCGCCATGGTGGGGGGCGTGCTGCTGGGGCTGATTGAGCAACTGGGCGCTGGCTACATCGGCGATCTCACCGGCGGAGTGATCGGCAGTAACTACCAAGACGTGTTTGCGTTCGTGGTACTGATCATTGTGCTGGTCTTGCGTCCGTCCGGCTTGTTGGGCGAGCGCGTTGCCGATCGTGCCTGACGCGTCTTGAGGAGCACTCAATATGACTTCCATTCAACCCATCGAGCCGTCCACGACAAGGATTCTGGTCAAGAAGACGGCCAAAAACCATGGGGTCATGCTGCTGGTGACAGCGCTGGTTGTCTGTGCGCCACTGCTCATTGGCGCCGCGGGCGGGCCTTATTGGGTGCGTGTGCTGGACTTCGCGATGCTGTACGTGATGCTGGCGTTGGGACTGAACGTGGTGGTGGGATTCTGCGGACTGCTGGACTTAGGCTACATCGCATTCTATGCCGTGGGTGCCTATACGGCCGCACTGCTGTCCTCACCACATCTCACCACCCAATTCGAGTGGATCGCGTATCTGGCACCCGGCGGGCTGCACGTATCGATTCTGCTGATCGTGCCGGTGGCGATGGCCTTGGCCGCCGTGTGTGGCGTGTTGCTCGGCGCACCGACGTTGCGTCTGCGGGGCGACTACTTGGCGATCGTCACGCTGGGCTTTGGTGAAATCGTGCGGATCTTCATGAACAACATGGATCGCCCGGTGAACTTGACTAACGGTCCGAAGGGCATCACGGGGATCGATCCGGTGCAGATCGGCGGCTTCAATCTCGCGCAGACCCACGAACTGCTCGGCGTCAAATTCCCGACGGTCTACCTGTATTACTACTTGTTCGTGCTTTGTTCGCTGTTTGTGATCTTTGTCTGCACGCGACTGCAGCACTCGCGTATCGGCCGCGCCTGGGCTGCGATCCGGGAAGACGAGATCGCCGCGAAGGCGATGGGCATTAACATACGCAACGTGAAGTTGCTGGCGTTCGCCATGGGCGCCTCATTCGGTGGGCTGTCCGGCGCGATGTTCGGTGCATTCCAGGGATTCGTGTCGCCGGAGTCGTTCACCTTCTGGGAATCGGTGGTGGTGCTCGCGTGCGTGGTGCTCGGCGGCATGGGGCATATTCCCGGCGTGATCCTCGGGGCGGTGCTACTCGCGGTATTCCCGGAATTCCTGCGCTCGACGATGGGACCGTTGCAGAACGCGATCTTTGGTCATCAGATCCTTGACACGGAAGTGATCCGGCAGTTGCTGTACGGTCTGGCGATGGTGGTGGTCATGCTGTATCGACCGGCAGGGTTGTGGCCGGCGGCCAGGCATGAGGACAAGCTCGTCAAGATCGCGCGGCGCAACGGCAAAAAGGCCTTGCGTGTGTGACGCGCCTGCAGACACGGAGTAAACAGCAATGAGTGAACAAACGCTTCGACTCTCCGTGAAGGGCGTCAACAAGCGCTTCGGCGGCCTACAGGCACTTTCCGATGTCGGGTTGGAGATCCGCTCGGGCGAGATCTATGGGCTGATCGGCCCGAACGGAGCGGGCAAGACCACGTTTTTCAACGTGATTACCGGGTTGTACACGCCGGATTCGGGCGAGTTCGTGCTGGACGGCAGTCCGTACACGCCAACCGCAGCCTACCAGGTGGCCAAGGCCGGCATCGCACGCACTTTCCAGAACATCCGGCTATTCGGCGGGATGACGGCGCTGGAGAACGTGATGGTCGGGCGTTACGTGCGTACGCGTCACGGGTTGATCGGCGCGATATTGCAAACGCCGGCCGAGCGGCGGGAAGAGCGCGAGATCAAGGAGCGCGCGCTGGAATTGTTGGACTATGTGGGCGTGCTGCAGTACGCCGACTACACGGCCCGCAATTTGTCATACGGTCACCAGCGGCGGCTGGAGATCGCGCGGGCGCTGGCGACCGACCCGAAGCTGCTCGCCCTGGACGAGCCGGCCGCGGGGATGAACGCGACCGAGAAAGTCGAACTCACGCGACTGCTGGAGAAGATTCGCGACGATGGCAAGACCATCCTGTTGATCGAGCACGACGTGAAGCTGGTGATGCACTTGTGCAACCGCATGACAGTGCTGGATTACGGCAAGGTCATCGCGCATGGCCTGCCGCAGGACGTGCGCAAGGATTCGAAGGTGATCGAAGCCTATCTGGGCGCAGGGGTGCATTGAGATGGCGACGAGCGACGTGAACGGAATGAACGGGGCAATGCTGGAGATCAAGGGACTGCAGGTGGCCTACGGGGGCATCCAGGCAGTCAAGGGAGTGGACCTGAAGGTCGGGCAGGGTGAGCTGGTCACGCTGATCGGTGCCAATGGCGCGGGCAAGACCACGACGATGAAGGCGATCACCGGGATCAAGGAATGGGCCGGCGGCGATATCCTCTACCTGGGGCAGTCGATCAAGGGCGTGCCCACGCATGAATTGCTCAAGCGGGGCTTGGCGATGGTGCCGGAGGGCCGGGGCATCTTCGCGCGCATGTCGATTCTGGAAAACATGCAGATGGGCGCGTATCTGCGTACCGACTCGGACGGCATCAAAGCCGATGTGGAGCGCATGTTCGGTTTCTTCCCGCGCCTGAAGGAGCGCGCCACGCAGTGGGCGGGCACGCTTTCGGGGGGCGAGCAGCAGATGCTGGCGATGGCGCGTGCGCTGTTGTCGCGGCCCAAGCTGCTGTTGCTCGACGAGCCGTCGATGGGCCTGTCGCCGATCATGGTGGAGAAGATCTTCGAGGTGGTGCGGGCGATTTCCTCGGAAGGCATGACGGTGTTACTGGTCGAGCAGAACGCCCGCCTTGCGCTGCAAGCAGCCAACCGCGGCTACGTGATGGACTCCGGCGCGATCACGATGTCGGGCGATGCCAAACAGATGCTGGACGATCCGAAGGTGCGCGCCGCCTACCTCGGCGAGTGAGCCAGCCGCGCGTCGGCCCGCATGCCGGCGTCGCCCCCCGGACTCAAAGCACCTGGTCCAGCACGTTGTCGAGCATCGTGAACATTTGGTCGATCTCGGCGCGCGTCACGTTCAATGCCGGCATGAAGCGCAGCAGGTTAGGGCGAGCGGCATTGAGCAGCAGGCCTTCCGGCGCCAGTTCGCGTGCTTTCTGGACGATTTGTGGCCCGACGTCTCGGCCGAGCAGCAACGCGCGCAGCATGCCTTCGCCGCGCTCGCCGGCCAGTCCACGCGCGTCGGACAGCGCAAGCAACCGATCGCTCAGGTAGCGGGCGTTCTCGCGCACGCGTTCGAGAAAGCCCGGCGCGACCAGCTGCGATATCACTGCCTCGCCGACCGCGGACATCAACGGGTTGCCGTTATACGTGCCGCCCTGGTCGCCGGCCTCGAAGCATGCGATCTCGTCGCGGGCGAGCAACGCGGCCAGCGGCACGCCGCCGCCGATACCCTTACCCAGCGTCATGATGTCCGGCTCAATGCCGCTGAGCTGATAGGCGAACAGCGTGCCAGCGCGGCCGCAGCCACTTTGCACCTCGTCGACGATCAGCAGCACGCCGCGTTCGCGGGTGAGGGCCCGCAATTGCTGCATGAACTCACCCGACGCGGGAACCACGCCGGCTTCGCCCTGTATCGGCTCGAGCATCACCGCAACAGTCTTGTCGGTGATCAGCTTCTCGACAGAGCCGATATCGTTGAACTCGGCCTTCGGAAAGCCGGGTACCTGCGGCGCGTATAGCGCGTCCCAACCGGGCTTGCCGCTTGCCGACATCGTCGCCAGCGTGCGGCCGTGGAAGCCGTGGTTGAACGTGATGATCTCGTATGCGCCGCCCTTGAACTTGCGGCCCCACTTGCGCGCGAGCTTAATCGCGCCCTCATTGGCTTCGGCGCCGCTGTTGGCAAAAAATACTTTATCGAAGCAACTGTTGTCGGTCAGCAGCTTCGCCAGCCGTGCCATTGGCTCGTTATAGAACGCCGGACTCGGGTTGATCAACCGTTGCGCCTGCCGGTTCAGCGCGTCGATCATTGCGTCGTTGCAGTGCCCGAGCGCATTGACCGCCCAGCCCTGGATGAAGTCCAGATAGCGCTTGCCGTTGTTGTCGTGTAGCCACGATCCCTTGCCGTGCGTGAAAACGATGTCGGGACGATCGGTGATGTACATCAGCGACTGAACTGGGTAATCCTGAAAATTCATGGCAAGTCTCTTCGCTCAACGGGAATGCGATCGCACGCAACGATCAACGGGACAAAGGATTCGGAAAAAACAAAAGCCACGGAAGTCCGTGGCTTGGTAATCCGGTGCGCGGCCATTCAGCGCGACAGTCCGTAACGAGCCAGCGGCTTCCCTATGGAAGCAGCGAACGGCGACGTCGGAGATGGGCTTGAGCGCGAATCATCCGCGAAGAATACGCGACGCAAGCGTTGGTTGTAAACCGGAAATTGCGTCGCGCTGGTTCAACACGCGGCTCGATGCGGGCACGCCGCCATGGGATCTGGTCAAACCGCGTTCGCCAAATCCGCTGCGCTGGTGAACGAGTCTGCGTAGAATTCGTCGGCCGGCAAGCCGTGATGCGCAGTGAAATCGCGCTGCGCGGCCTCGACCATCACCGGGGCACCGCAAGCATACACCTGATACCCGGACAAGTCTGGCAGATCCTCGATGACGGCACGATGAACGAAACCCGTGCGACCCTGCCAGCTGTCGGCCGGATCGGGTTCGGAGAGCACCGGCACGAACTTGAAGCCGGGCACTTCGCGCGCCCATTGCTCGGCCAGGCTTGCCAGATACAGATCACCGCGCCGGCGGCCGCCCCAATACAGCGTCATGGGGCGTGTGATGCCCTTGAAGCGTGCATGCTCGATGATCGCCTTGATAGGCGCAAAGCCTGTTCCCGATGCGAGCAGCACGATCGGCTTGTTGGAGTCCTCGCGCAAGAAGAACGTGCCGAGCGGGCCCTCGAAGCGAAGGATGTCGCGTTCCTTCATTGCACCGAACACGTGGTCGGTGAAAACGCCGCCCGGCATGTGCCTGATATGCAGTTCGAGCGGGCCTTCATGGTGTGGCGCGCTCGCCATTGAATAGCTGCGGCGCGTGCCGTCCTTCAGGATGAACTCGATGTACTGGCCCGCCAGATATTGCAGCCGCTCATTGGCCGGCAGTTGCAGCTTGAGCACGATCACGTCGTGCGCCACGCGCTCCAGTGCATTGACGCGGCACGGCAGCTTCTTCACTTGCATGTCGCCCACGCCGGCGATCTCACGGATATCGATTTCCAGGTCAGATTGTGCGGTGGCGCAGCAAAATAGCGCCATGCCGCGGGTTTTTTCGTCGTTCGACAGCGCCGATGACGAATGCGAACGCTGCTCGATACTGCCGCTCACGAGCTGGCCCTTGCATGAGCCGCATGCGCCGTTCTTGCAGCCGTACGGCAAGCCGATGCCCTGACGCAGCGCCGCGGTCAGAACCGGTTCGTCGGCTTCGACTTGGAATTGCTTGCCGCTCTGTCGGATCGTTACGTTGAATGCCATAGTTCAATCGAGTAATAACAAAAACGTTTGATCGGCCGGCCCGCTACAATGTATCCGATGACCCTTTTCAGCCGATCTTTCCAATGGTGCGCCACGCCGCCGCATGCAGTGGCCGCTGTTTCCACCGCCGCGTCGCCTGTGCGCAGCGGCGGTGGTGTGCCTGTGCCGCGCCGCCGTGCTTTGGGCCGCCCCCGCATCCTGGTGGTCGGCTGCGGCGATGTCGGATTGCGCTGCGCGGCATGGCTGCGCGAACGCTTTCGCGTGTTCGCCCTGACGACTCAGCCGGCACGTTTCGCATCGCTGCGCTCGGCCGGGCTCGTGCCGCTGCTCGGCGATCTCGACGACCGGCGCTCGCTGGCGCGCGCCGCACGCGTGGCGCGGGAAATGCTCCATTTGGCGCCGCCGCAAGCCCAGGGTGTGACAGATCGCCGCACTGCTGCGCTATTGGCTGCGTTGGGCGCGCGACGGGGTCTGCGGCGCGCCGCCCGCGCACCGCGCGTCGCCATGGGTGCGCAGAGCATCGTCACGCGTCGCGTCGCTGGCAGCACACACGCGATTGTCGAGCGCGTCATGACCGAGAGCGCCATTGTACCCGAGCGGCCACCGCGCGCCGTGCGGCACCGACGGTGGCCGCCGGGCCCGCTGCGCCAGCCGCCGCCGGTACGCATTGTCTATCTGAGCACCACAGGGGTCTATGGCGATTGCGATGGTGCGCTCATCGATGAGACGCGGCCCGTGCGGCCGGTCAACGCGCGTGCGGTGCGCCGTGTATCGGCCGAGCGCCAATTGCGTCGCGCCGGCTCACGAGGATCTGCCAGGGTGTCGATTCTCAGGGTGCCCGGGATCTATGCCATCGAGCGGTTGCCCGTGGAGCGGCTGCGACGCGGTACGCCGGCTTTGTGCGATGTGGACGACGTCTATACCGGTCATGTCCATGCGGAGGACCTCGCCGCTATCGCGGTCCGGGCGTTGTTCCGCGGCCGCCCGCAGCGCGTCGTTCATGCGGTCGACGCTACGCATTGGAAGATGGGCGAGTATTTCGACCGTATCGCCCACGCATGCGGCTTGCGCCCGGTGCCGCGCATCACCCGGCAACAGGCTGAAGCCACGCTCGACGCGGCATTGTTATCGTTTATGCGCGAATCCCGACGCCTGGTCAACCGACGTTTGCGCGTTGAACTCGCGGTCAAGTTGCGCTACCCGAGTGTCGAGGACTTTTTGCGCGAGCACGCGCGCCAATTGTCGAACGCGCATCGTTGACGCTGTTCACAACGCGAGCATTGGCATGGCCTCGATAATCGCGAAACACAGCAATGCGCCAAGGATCGCGCCGATCAGGTTGGGATGGTATTTGCGCTTGAGATGAAGCGCGGTCAGCAATGCCCCGATCAGTATTGCGCCGAGCAGCGCGAACGCAATCATCATATAGGTGATCTCGAAGGTGTCGCCGGTGATCATGGTGCCGTCCTCCACAGCATACGCCCGATGGCGTCCTTATTTGTCAGTATAGACACATGACTGCGGAAAGCATGTTGCGGTGCAGCAGTGGCACGCCCGAGCTGACGCGTACAGGGGGTCCGCAGCTTGCCAGTGTGCCGAAGATCGGTTATGCCGTTCGCTTTATCCCGTCAACATGCCGAGTTCCTCGGTTTCGAGCCACTGCCACTGCCCCTGCGCGAGCGACGCGGGCAGTACGAACGCCCCGATGGCCTCGCGATGGAGTTGCTCGACACGGTTGCCCGCGGCGGCGATCATCCGCTTGACCTGGTGGTATTTTCCCTCGGTGAGCACCAATTCGATCGTGCGTTCATCGCGCCGCCGTGCCGAGCGCGCCGTGCTCACCGCCGGCTCGCCGTGCAGCTGCACTCCTTGACGCAGCGCATTGAGCTGAGCGTCCTGCACTGGATGGCGCGTGGTGGCGACGTACGTCTTCGGTATCTTGTGCTTGGGCGAGCCCAGCCGATGGATGAAGGCCCCATCGTCGGAGAGTAACAACAGGCCCGTCGTATCCGCATCGAGGCGGCCCACGCATTGCACGCCGCGTGTGATCAGCGCGGGGGGAAGCAGGCTATAGACGCTCGGATAGTGCTGCGGCGCGTGCGAGCACTCATACCCGGGTGGTTTGTGCAAGACCAGATAGGCCTTGTGCCGATACTCCCAGCGTACGCTGTCCACGTGGAACACCAGCCCCGCTGTCTCGAAGACGGCATTCGGATCATCGCAGCGCTGCTCGCCAATCGTGATTGCGCCTCGGATGACGAGCGCTCTGCACTCGCGCCGCGATCCGAAGCCTTGGGAAAAAAGAATGCTTTCGAGGTTCATGTGTCGGGATTCTAACAATGCCATCGTCCGCCGCGGTCGGTGTAGGCTGCGCCCGTTATCGCGTGCCCGCGCACCGGCGCGTCGCGGCTTGCCGAGGTGCGGGCCCCGTGTGAGCGACTGTGCAACACTTGTGCGTTAGGCCAATCCGACATCGTCATCTTGCTGACATACAATGGCCCTTTGTTCCCGCACGTCGGTGAGCCGGTTCGATTTTTCTGATGCAGACATTTTTCGCGTTTGTTGCTGCCCTGCTGCTGGTCTTTCTCAATGGTTTCTTCGTTGCCGCGGAATTCTCGCTGGTCAAGCTGCGCGGCACGCGGGTTGCGGCCATTTCCCGGCAATACGGCTGGCGGGGCCGCGTATTGTCGCGCGTGCATGCCCACCTGGACGCTTACCTGTCAGCCTGCCAACTCGGCATCACGCTTGCATCGCTCGGCTTGGGCTGGTTGGGAGAGCCGGCGTTTGCCCATTTGCTAGCCCCGCTGTTCGGCATGCTGCAAATCGTGCCGCCGCTTGCCGACGCAATCGCGCTGGCGCTGGCGTTCCTGATCATTTCGTTCCTGCATATCGTGGCGGGTGAGCTTGCGCCGAAATCGCTCGCCATCCGGATGCCGGAGCGCGCCGGCCTGTTGACCGCCGTGCCGCTATACCTGTTCTACTGGATCATGTATCCGGCCATTGCACTGCTCAATGTTAGCTCGAACCGGATGCTCGCGTGGTTTGGCCTGTCGGACGCCGGGCAGGCTGAAGCCCCGTATGGTCGTGACGAGCTGAAGCTGATCGTGCGTGCGAGCCGCTCCCATCGGCAGTTCTCGAGCGACGAGCTTAGTACGTTGTCGCACTCGCTGGAGTTCGGCGAACTGACTGCATCGGACCTGATGCGTCCGCTGCGCGACGCGGTGAGCTTCAACGTGAGTCTGTCATTCGACGCGAATCTGGCGTTGGCGGCAAAGAGCCGCTACAGCCGGTATCCGCTCTTCGACGAAAGCGGCGACAAGGTGCTTGGCATGGTTGATGTGAAAGATTTGCTGTTTCGTCGTCTCGAAGGGCATACATCGCGCGACCTGCGCGAACTCGCGCGCCCCGTGCTCGAGGTGTTGCCGGAGATGCCCGCGCTCGAACTGCTGCGGCGCTTTCGCTCGGGTGCGCCTCACTTTGCGGTGATCGGGCGTCCCGGGCTGAAGCCGGTCGGCTTCGTCACGTTGCCGGACCTGCTTGCGGCGCTGGTGGGCCAGATCCGGGACGATACGCGCGCAACTGATGTTGAATGGCAACGGCAGCCGGATGGCAGCGTGATCGGTCGTGGCAGCCTGTCGATCGTTTCGCTCGAGCACCTGCTGGGCGTGGATTTTGGTGAGCAGTCGGCCGAGTCGGTCGGCGGCATGATCCTGGACAAACTGGGCGAATTACCGCAGCAGGGGCAGAGCGTGGACTTCGGCTCATGCCTGATCACCGTCAACGAACGGGTCGGTCCGCGAATCGTGACGGTCAAGGTTTGGCCGAAAACGCCGCAGGGTGCGCCAGCGTAGCCGCGCCGATTCCATTGTCCGCGTCAGCCTGCTTGGTGTTTCACACCGCCGCGGCAAAACCGACGCAGCGGCATCAGGCGGTCCCCGAACCAGGCGCGGTGCAGCAAATAAAAGAAAAACCCCGTGAGACCTTGATCTCACGGGGTTTGTCCGAATACTGCGGCCTACGCCGAAATATCTGTTGGTGCCCGGGGCCGGAATCGAACCGGCACGCCTTGCGGCGGGGGATTTTCTTCCCACTTCGGCTTTCGCCGCCGCCCTCTCGGAGAGAGGACGTTCGTGGTCTGGAGCACGCCTTCACCTTAGCCTGTTGGCCTTAGGTGCCCGCCGTCTGCTCTCTACACCTTCCAAGGCGCCTCACGGCGCCAAGGCTTGGCTCGGCATTAGCTCGGACTTGCGTCCAGGGCCTTCACCGAGTTTGACGGGCTTCACCTCCGGGGTTTCCCCTGAAGGGCTCAAATTTGGTTTGAGTCCCCTGCGTCTACCAATTTCACCACCCGGGCAAAACGGTGAAGCAGTTTGCAACACTACCTCACACTCACTATCTATGAGTGATGCTAATCCGCGTAGGACCGAGGTCACCGCGCGGCGCAGACCGTGATTATGTCGCAATTCGACACGCTCGGCAAGCATGTCAACGCAGATGTCCACTCACTTCACAATTCATACGAATTGGCGTTGCCCCGCATCGCCTGTTCGACCAACTTGCGGTTCAGCGTCGGCGAGAGCAATTCGATAAATGTATAGACGTAGCCGCGCAGGTAGGTGCCTTGTTTCAATGCAACCCGTGTAGTGTTGGTACCGAATAGGCGGCCAACGGGAATCGCGCGTAGCTGCCGGTCGCGCTCCGCGTTGAATGCGACGTCGGCCATGATCCCCACGCCCAGGCCCAGTTCGACATAGGTCTTAATGACATCCGCGTCGATCGCCTCGAGGATGATGTCTGGTGTGAGTCCGTGCAAAGCGAACGCCTGGTTGATCTTCGAGCGCCCCGCGAACGCGTTGTCATAGGTGATCAACGGAAATTGCGCGAGATCGTCCAGCGTGATCTGTTGCTTTCTGTCAAGCAACGCATGCTCGGGCGGCGTGACCGCCAAGTGATGCCACTGGAATGCCGGCAGCGAGACTAGGTCCTTATACGTCGAGATGGCCTCGGTCGCGATGGCCAGGTCGGCCTGGTCGCGCAGGACCATATCGGCGACCTGGGTCGGGTTGCCTTGCAGAATTGACAGGTGCACCTTCGGAAACCGTTTTTTGAACTCGGCCACCGCCTGTGGCAATGAATACCGCGCTTGCGTGTGAGTAGCGGCGATCACCAGATTGCCTTGGTCCTGCGCTGCGTAATCTTTCCCGACTCTTTTTAGGCTTTCGACCTCTTGCAGGATTTTTTCCACCGAGGACAGGATGATCCTGCCAGGTTCGGTCAACGAGCGCACGCGCTTGCCGTGCCGGGTGAAGATTTCGACGCCAAGTTCGTCCTCCAACTCGATGATCGCCTTCGATACGCCAGGTTGCGAGGTGTACAGGGCTTTGGCCGCCTCGGTTAGATTGAAATTCTGACGGACGACCTCGCGCACGAACCGGAACTGATGCAGGTTCATATATAACCCCTCCGCATATAGACAGAATTTTTTAGTCGTTTGACGTATAAGGCGAGTCTATTACGATTTCCCCAGATTTTCCAATATCGATATCTGTTTTTGTGCTTTGCAAATGGCGGATTATTTGAACGGGACGGCGGCGCGCATATTACCCGGGAAGAGTGGGCCGGTGCAGTGCACCGTCGGCGTGCAACGCACACGAAAGACTGGGGCCCTACATGTATCAATACGACCCGTACGACCAGACGATCGTCAACGAGCGCGTCCGGCAATATGCCGATCAGGTCTGCCGGCGTTTGTCCGGAGAACTGACCGAGGAAGAATTCCGCCCGCTGCGACTGCAAAACGGGTTGTATATGCAGCGGCACGCCTATATGCATCGTATTGCGGTTCCGTACGGCAACCTGCGTAGCGACCAGTTGCGGATGCTGGCGCGCATTGCACGCGAGCACGATCGCGGCTACGGCCATTTCTCGACGCGCTCGAACATGCAGTTCAACTGGATTAAACTGGAAGAAACGCCAGAGATCCTGCGCAAGCTCGCGTCGGTGCAGATGCACGCGATCCAGACCTCGGGCAACTGCATCCGTAACATTACCGCTGACCAGTTCGCCGGCGTCGCGCCGGACGAGATCGTCGATCCGCGTCCATGGGCTGAGTTGCTGCGCCAATGGTCCACATTCCATCCCGAATTTGCGTGGCTGCCGCGCAAGTTCAAGATCGCCGTTGCCGGCGCGACACAGGATCGTGCCGCTGTGCAATTACACGACCTGGGCATTTATCTGAAGCGCGACGCCGATGGCGAGGTGGTGTGCAGCGTGCTGGCGGGTGGCGGCATGGGCCGCACGCCCATTCTGGGCACGATCATCAAGGAGGATCTGCCGTGGCAGCACCTGCTGACGTACTGCGAGGCCGTGCTGCGGGTGTATAACCGGTTCGGCCGTCGCGACAATTTGTTCAAGGCGCGGATCAAGATCCTGGTCAAGGCGCTTGGCAAGGACAAGTTCTCGCAGCAGGTGGAACAGGAGTGGCAACACTTGAAGGACGGCCCCTCGACACTGACCCGCGACGAGGTGCAGCGCGTCGCGCAGCATTTCGCGCCGCCCCCGTATGAAAAGCTGTCCGATACCGACGCGTCGTTCGAAAAGCACTTGCTGGAGAACCGAGCATTCGCGCGCTGGGTCGAGCGCAATGTGCACCCTCATCGCGTGCCGGGCTATGCCGCGGTGACGTTGTCATTGAAACCCGGCGCCATGTGGAAATATCAGCCGCCGGGCGACGTGACCGATACGCAAATGGAAGCGCTCGCCGATTGGGCCGATGCGTACAGTTTCGGTCAGCTTCGCGTGTCGCATGAGCAGAACCTGATCCTGGCGAACGTGAAGAAGCGCGATTTGTATACGCTGTGGGAAAAGGCCCGCGAGATCGGCTGCGGCGCGCCGAACATCGGGTTACTCACCGACATCATCGCCTGCCCGGGCGGCGATTTTTGCTCGTTGGCCAACGCGAAGTCGATCCCGATCGCACAGGCAATCCAGCAGCGCTTCGACGACCTGGATTACGTGTACGACCTGGGCGAGCTGTCGTTGAACATCTCCGGCTGCATGAACTCGTGCGGCCACCACCACGTCGGCAATATCGGCATTCTGGGCGTGGACAAGGATGGCGCCGAGTGGTACCAGGTCTCGCTTGGCGGCGAGCAAGGCAACGCGTCGGCACTGGGCCGGGTGATCGGGCCGTCGTTCGCGGCCGATGAGGTGCCGGAGGTTATCACCAAGGTGATCGATACGTTCGTCGAGCATCGCGTCGATGACAAACGTTTCATCGATACGTATAAGCGGATCGGCATTGCGCCGTTCAAGGAGCGGGTGTACGCGGCACGTCAATCGGCGCACGCGTGAGGTGGAAGATGACTCAAGCCATTGAAAAAATCATCCGACAACGCCAGGTCGTGGACGACGACTGGAGCGTCGTGCGTGCCGCGCCGGCGCGGTGACGCTTCACCCGTTGTGCGCTTCACCCATTGCGCGCTCGCAGCATTCCGCGAGCGCGTGCAACACCGCTTCGTCCTCGCCGACGGATGACGCGCAATCGATGTGCACGTGCGGATGGGCGGCGCGAGCTTGACTGAGCAACGCCGGCAAGTCGCGCTGCACGTGGCCGCCCTGGCCCATAAACACCGGCACGACGACGATCCGGTTGCATCCGTCGGCGACCTGCGCTGCAATCGCGGCTTGCAGCGGCGGTGGCATCCATTCCAGGAACGCGAGCGACACTGGGCCCTCGTCCTGCTGCGCACGGCGGCGCGCCCGCACGAGCGACGCGACCCGCTCGAACGGCTCGGCCCAGCGCGAATCGCGCGCGCCGTGGCCTAACAGAATCAATCCGCTGCTTGATGCTGACATGGCGATACTCCTGGTCGATCACGCACCGCGCTGGCACGATGGGGCTATCGAGATGACACCGGCGTGGGCGTTAGTGGCGGTCGACCCAGCGCAGCGCGAGCAATCCCAACGCAAGATAGATCAGGCCGGGTGTCGCAGCTGTCAACGGCGCGGGCCAGGTGTTGAGCGTGCCGATGTGCGAGAACAGCGTGTTGAACAGTTGGAAGCTCATGCCGAGCATGATGCCGCCGAACACCTTGACGCCGACGACGCCCGCGCGCGTATGCAGGTAGGCAAACGGCAGCGACAGCACCAACATCACTAAGACTGCGAACGGATAGAGCAGCTTGCGCCACAGCGCAATCATATAGCGTTGTGCATCCTGGTGATTCTCGCGCAAATGCTGCACGTACGAAAACAGGTTCGTCATCGACATCCGGTCCGGCGCAACCAGCAACACCGACAGGATCTGCGGTGTTAGCTCGGAGCGCATCTGGTACTCCGGCATTGAAACTTGCGCGGACTTGTACACGGGATTGAGCACGTCCTTGGCTGTTGCGGCGGCCGGCGCCACATCGTGCAGCTGCGTTTCCGTCACGCCCTTGAGCAGCCACTGGCCCGGCCGTACGTAACGGCCGCTGTCGGCCGTGCGCACGTCCGCAAGACGGAACTGTGAATCGAATTCGTAGATCCGCACGTTCGAAATGGTCGCGTCCGGCTTTAGCTCTCCTACGTTCACAAAGCGCGTGAGCTGCGCGGTGGTGCCACTGCCCGGCACCGTATCCTTGACCCACACGCCCGATTGGAAATTGCTCGATACCGAGGAGCCGAGCGCCTCCAAGCGCACGCGCTCGGACAACTGGTCGGTGTAGGGGCCGACGACTTCGCCGATCACGAAGGTCAGCACGACGATCGGCACGCCGATTTTCAGCAGCGAGCCGAGCGCGCGATGCGTGGACAGCCCCGAGACGCGAAAAATCGTGAACTCGGAACTGGCCGCCATCTGCGCGAACACATAGATCGCGCTGATCAGCGCGGCGACCGGGATGATCTCGTAGAACCGCGACGGCGTCTGCAGCATCACGCGCAGCACCGCATAGCTGAACTTATAGTTGCCGTGCCCGACGGAGTTCAGTTCGCTGATCAGGTCGAAAAAGAAAAACAACCCTGAGAACGCGAACAGGATGAACGCAAAGGTCAGGTAGACCTGCTTGGCGAAGTACCTTTCGTAGAGGCGCATCGGTCAGCCTCCGGACGCCGCGTGCAGCGTCGGGCGCCGCAGCAGCGGACGGTTGCGCACGCGCAACCAGAACACGAAGGCGACGATCGCTGAGACGATCACGTGCAGTCCCAGCAGCCCGGGCACGAACGCGATTTTGCCTTGCTCGACCCAGGCTTGAACCAGGTTCATCAAGTTTGAATACGTCAGGTAGATGAGCACCGCGAGCACCAGATTGATCGTGCGGCCGCGCCGTGGGTTCTGGTACGCGAGCGGAATCGCCAGCAGCATCAGGTTGAGCGCAGTCAACGGCAGGCCGGCCCGCCACGCGAACTCGGCCAGATTGGTATTGTTCGGCTCGCGCAGCAGCGTGGCCGTCGGCAGGCTGGTGGTCGTCGGCCGGTTCACCAGTTGTTGGCTCTGGACCTTGACCCCGTAGCGCGCGAATTCCATGATGCGGAAATCGGGTTTGCCCGGTTCGCCATCGTAGCGGCGTCCGTTCTCCAATACGACGAAGCGATCGCCATTCGGGTGGATCTCCGTATGGCCGGTCTTGGATACGACGACGTTGACCTTGCCGTTTTCCGTGCTCGTCACGAATACGTTTTCGACGCGTTTCTGATCGGGGCTCATCTTCTCGATGAAGAACACCCGATGGTTCGAGGCGGACTCGCGAAACTGGCCGGGCGCGAGCAGCGACACCTCGTCGCGCTGTTGGAAGCGCTCACGAATCAGCTTGCTTTGCTCGTTCGCCCACGGCCAGCCGACGAATGCAAAAAAGGCGATCAGCACGACGATCGGCGCGGCAAACGTCGCGATCGGTTTGATCAGCCGGGTCAGGCTCACGCCGGACGAAAGCCAGACCACCATCTCGGAGTCACGGTACCAGCGCGTGAGCACGAACAGGATCGACACGAACAGCGTTGCAATCAGCATCACCGCCACATAGCTGATCATCGTCAAGCCGATCAGCACGACGACGTCGCGAGGATCGATCTCGCCCGAGGCGGCAAAGCCAACGATGCGGATCATCATCGTCGTTAGCACGAGGGTGAGCAGCACGAGGAAAACCGCGCCGGCCGTATAGGCGAGTTCGCGCTGCAAGGAGCGTTCAAGGATCATCTGGTCACATCATGTTCGTGTCCCGGCTGCCGGCTTGGACCACGGTGGCGAGCCGGGATTCACAGCCCGTCCACGATGGGCGTTTCCATGCGCGTGACGCACGTGGACCGGTCCGTCGAAGGGGGACATCCAGCGCCAGCAACGCCGCGGTAGAAAAAATAGCGGATAATTGCGGCTTGGTTTGACTAACAGCCCAGGATTCTAGCCAAGGACGAGCGCGATGGACTTTAGCACAAAAGCCTGTGATTGGAACAAAGCCGCGGACAGCGCCTTGCTCAACGCAAAGTCGGATTGCATCGTGGTCGGCGTATTCGATGCGCAGACGCTGTCCGGTGCCGCACAAAAGCTTGATGCCGCGACCAAGGGGCTGGTCAGCCGCCTGGTCAAGAGCGGCGACTTAGGCGGCAAGGCCGGCTCGACGCTAATGCTACGCGAAGTGGCTGGTATTGGCGCGTCGCGCGTGTTGCTGGTGGGCCTGGGCAAGCAGGACGCGCTGGGCTCGAAGACGTTCACCGATGCGGCGCGCGCAGCGTGGCGCGCGGTATTGGCCACGCGCGCAGCCAACGTGACATGGGCGCTCGCGCAGGTGGCGGTCAACGACCGCGATGCCAGCTGGAGCGCGCGCATGAGCGCGTTGACGCTGCGCGAGCTGACCTACCAATATACGCAGACCAAATCCAAGCCGGCGGCCGACGCGGCCAATGGCGGCGCAGTGAAGAAGGTGATCGTGGTCGTGGACCCCGCACACGAGAAGGCGGTGCGCGTCGCGTTAAAGGAGGGCGTGGCGATCGCCAATGGCATGGACCTGACCCGCGAGCTGGGCAACCTGCCGGGCAATATCTGCACGCCGACGTACCTGGCCGGTGTTGCGAAACAACTGGCGAAGGACTGGAAGCTGAAGGTCGAGGTGCTGGGCCAGAAGCGGATCGAGGCGTTGAAGATGGGCTCGTTTCTGTCGGTCGCCAAGGGCTCGGCGCAGCCGCCGCAATTCATCGTGCTGCAGTACCAGGGCGCTGGGGCGAAGCAGGCGCCGGTGGTGCTGGTCGGCAAAGGCATCACATTCGACTCGGGGGGCATCTCGATCAAGCCGGGTGAAGGCATGGACGAGATGAAGTATGACATGTGCGGTGCCGGCTCGGTGCTCGGTACATTCCGCGCGATTGCCGAGATGGGCTTGAAGCTGAACGTCGTTGGCCTGATCCCGACTTGCGAGAACATGCCGAGCGGCAATGCGAACAAGCCGGGCGACATCGTGACCAGCCTGTCCGGCCAGACGATCGAAATCCTGAACACCGACGCCGAGGGGCGGCTGGTCCTGTGCGATGCGCTCACGTACGCGGAGCGCTTTAAGCCGGCCGCCGTGATCGACATCGCGACGCTGACCGGCGCCTGCGTGATCGCGTTGGGACACCACAATAGCGGCTTGTTCTCGAAGGACGATGCGTTGGCCGACGCGTTGCTCGCGGCCGGCCGCCACGCGTCGGATCCCGCGTGGCGGTTGCCGCTGGACGACGAATACCAGGAGCAGTTGAAGTCGAATTTCGCGGACATGGCCAACATTGGTGGGCGGCCCGCCGGCAGCGTGACGGCCGCGTGCTTTCTCGCGCGTTTTGCGCAGGCCTACCCGTGGGCGCACCTGGACATCGCCGGCACCGCGTGGAAGAGCGGCAGCGCAAAGGGCGCAACTGGACGCCCCGTGCCGCTGCTCACGCAATTTTTGATCGATCGCGCGAAGTGATGCCCGCCGGAGCGCACCGCGCCACATCAATGAACCAGCGAGGCTCGGGCTGCCGATGACCCGTGTGGACTTTCACACCCACGTCGCGGATCCACTGGGCTATGCGTGCCGGCTGGCGCGCAAGGCCTACCAGGCCGCACAGCCGCTCGTCGTGCTGGGCGAGCCCGCCGTGCTGCGCGCCTTCGACGAGCGGCTGTGGACGTTTTCGCCGCTGGACTTCATCCCGCATTGTATGGCCGGCTCGGCGCTGGCTGACGAGACGCCGGTGGTGCTGACCACCGACCTGGATCAGGCGCCGCACTACGCGATCCTGCTCAACCTGGGCAGCGCGGTGCCGCCGCAATTCGCGCGTTTCGAGCGGTTGCTCGAGGTTATCGGCAATGACGAGCACGGGCTCGCGGCCGGGCGCGAGCGGTATCGCTTCTATCGGGACCGCGGCTACACGTTGAACATGTATAAGCAAGGCGGGTGACGGACGCCGGTTCGGCGCCGCAATCCGTATCGACCACGGAGTGAACCATGGCTGACCCGATCGACGAATCCATCCCGGTGCTGACCGACGTGCTGGTCAGTGGCGCGCCCGAGATGGCCCGCAGCCGCGCTCAATGGCTCGTCGAGCGGTGCACGACGGAACCGGCGTGCACCCATGCGTCCCGTATCGATGCCGATTTCGTGCCGGTGCCGCCGGACGGCGGATGGGCTGCGCCTGACGTGGATCGTATCGTCGAACGGCTGCGTGCTCGTCTGGGCGTGTACTTGACCGGCGAGGGACGCGATGCGATCGAGGCGCGCTGCCGCGAGGCGTTCGCCGAGCATGCGGGTTGGCTTGTGAGCCAGGTCACGCGCGAAGTCGTGCTGACGCTCGAAACAGAATTGGAGCAGTGGGTGCACGATGCGCTGGATGCCGAGATCGAGCAGCGCGCCGACCAGCACTGAGCCGATGCCGCGGACTACCGCAGCTGGAGGATCCACGCGGCGAGTGCGGCCGCCTGCGCATCGGTGATTTGTGTATTGGCCGGCATCGGCGCATTGCCCCACGTGCCTGCGCCGCCATCGATGATCTTGCGCTGCAGCCGTACCGAGGCGTCCGGCTGGTGGGCATAGTGTGCAGCGATCTGTCGAAATGACGGCGCCAGCATCCGATGCGTGACGCAATGGCATGCCATGCAGTTGTGCTGTTCGGCTAGCGCCCGGGTAGCATCCGAGGGGACATTGTCTGCCGCATGCGCCCGCGCGATGCATGACACGGCCAATGCAACGCGCAGCAACGCTGGAGGCGGTCCGATGCGCGGGATGCCGAGCAGCACTTTCACCATTCCCCGTTTTATCGTGGTCGGTGGTGTGACGCGATTATACGGGTCCCGGCGCGGGGCCGCCGGAACCTGCGCTTCGCGGTTCAGCCGGTGACGGCGCCTTGGTCGGCCGGACGCGCAAGCTCGGCATACTTGGCCAGCACGCCGCGGGTATAGCGCGGCTTGGGCTGGGTCCATGCGGCGCGGCGGCGCGCCAGTTCGGCCTCGTTAACGTTTAATTGCAGCAGCAGCTTGTGCGCGTCGATCGTAATCGAGTCGCCTTCCTGCACCAGCGCAATCGTGCCGCCCGCGAAGGCTTCCGGCGCTACGTGGCCGACCACCATGCCCCAGGTGCCGCCGGAGAAGCGTCCGTCGGTGATCAGCCCGACTGATTCGCCCAGCCCCTTGCCGATGATGGCGGAGGTCGGCGCGAGCATTTCCGGCATGCCGGGCCCACCCTTGGGACCGAGATAGCGCAACACCATCACGTCACCGGCCTTGATCCGGTCCGCCAGAATCGCCTCGAGCGCACTCTGCTCGTCATCGAACACACGGGCCGGCCCCGTGATGACGGGGTTTTTCAGGCCGGTGATCTTCGCGACCGCGCCAGACTCGGCCAAATTACCTTTCAAGATCGCCAGGTGCCCCTCACTGTACAGCGCCTTGTCGATCGGGAAGATCACCTGCTGGTCCGCGCGGGGCTGGCTCGGCACGTCTTTCAGCTCCTCGGCGATCGTTTGGCCGGTGATCGTCATGCAGTTCCCGTGTAGCAGGCCGGCGTCCAGCAGGATCTTCAGCACTTGCGGAACGCCGCCGGCGCGATGCAGGTCGGTGGCCACGTATTGGCCGGACGGCTTCAGATTGCAGATCACCGGCACGCGCTTGCGGATGCGCTCGAAGTCATCGATCGTCCACTCGACCTCGGCGGCATGCGCGATGGCCAGATAGTGCAGCACCGCGTTCGTCGAGCCACCGGTTGCCATGATCAGCGATACGGCATTCTCGATCGATTGGCGCGTGATGATGTCGCGCGGCTTCAAGTCTTTTTTCACCGCTTCGACGAGCACGCGCGCCGATTCGGCGGCGGATGCGACCTTCTCGTCTTCCGGATTGGCCATCGTCGACGAGTACAGCAGCGACATGCCCAGCGCCTCGAACGACGAGCTCATCGTGTTCGCGGTGTACATGCCGCCGCACGAACCGGTGCTCGGACACGCGTTGCGCTCGACCCCGTCAAAGTCCTCCTGCGTCATGCGTCCCGCGGTGAACTCGCCGACCGCTTCGAACGACGACACGATCGTCAAATCCTTGCCCTTCCAGTGACCCGGACGGATCGTGCCGCCGTAGACGTAGATGCCTGGCACGTTCATCCGGGCCAATGCCATCATGCCACCCGGCATGTTCTTGTCGCAGCCGCCGATGACCACCACGCCATCCATCCACTGTCCCTGCACGCAGGTCTCGATGCAATCGGAGATCACTTCGCGCGACACCAGCGAGTACTTCATGCCTTCCGTGCCCATCGACATGCCGTCCGAGATGGTCGGCGTGCCGAATGTCTGCGCATTGGCGCCGGCGTCCTTGATCGCGCCGACTGCCGCGTCGGCGAGCCGTTGCAACCCCGCATTGCACGGCGTGATCGTTGAGTGACCGTTGGCGATGCCGATCATCGGCTTGTCAAAATCTTCCTTCTTATAGCCGAGCGCGTAATACATCGAGCGGTTCGGCGCACGGGCGACGCCTTGAGTGATGTTCTTTGAACGACGGTTGTATGGCATGGTGGGGAACCTCCTATGGCTTTGCATGACAGCATGCAGTGGCGCGAATCAAATGTCCAATATATTATTTGAAGCTAATAAAGTCGTAAAATGTATCAGTTTCCACTCTGCATTCGCGTATGTCCTTCGATTTGCGCCAATTGCGCTACTTTGTCACGCTGGCCGAGGAACAGCACTTCAGCCGGGCGGCGGCCCGGCTCGCGATGACGCAGCCGCCGCTGTCACAGGCGATTCGCTTGCTGGAGGACGCGCTCGGCGTGCGTTTGTTCGAGCGCACCAAACGCTCGGTCGAGCTGACACCGGTGGGCGCCGCGCTGCTGCCCGAAGTGCGGCGGGTGCTGGCCGCCGCGGATGCATTGGCGCCGCTCGCGCGCAGTCTGGCGCAGGGCGAGACCGGGGTGCTCGCGCTGGCGTTCGTGTCGAGCGCCGACTATGGGTTGCTGCCCGGTCTGTTGCGGCAATTCGTCGAACGTTTTCCGCGCGTCAGGCTCCAGTTGCTTGAGGCGACCAGTGACGTGCAGATTGACGAACTGGTGGCCGGACGCATCGACGCGGGCATCGTGATTCCGCCGATTCCGCCCCGTCATGCGGCCGCGCTGTCATATCTGCCGATTGCGCGTGAGCCATTGATCGTCGCCATGTCTTGCGAACTGGCCCAGGCGCTGGACACGGCGTACGACCAGGCGGAAATCGAGTTGGCGCAGTTCGCCGACGTGCCGCTGGTGATCTTCCCGCGGCGTTTGGCGCCCGCGTTTTATGACATCATAATGGTCTGCTACAAGGCTGCGGGCGTCGTGCCGCGGATCGGCCAGGAAGCGATCCAGATGCAGACGATCGTCAGCCTCGTGTCGGCCGGCATGGGCGTCGCGCTGGTGCCGCAATCGCTTCACAACTTGCAGCGCACGGGCGTCGTCTACCGGGCGCTGCGCGGTGCGCTGCCGGTCATCGAAACGGGACTGGTATGGCGCACGGGCGACGTCAGCCCGGTGCTGGCGAGCTTCATCGACGTCGTGCGCGCGCATGCGCTATCGATCCCCTGACATCCACTGATCTCGGATTCCTATCGTGCTGATTCATCCGAATTTCGACCCCGTCGCGATCCATCTCGGTCCGCTCGCGGTGCGCTGGTACGGGTTGATGTACTTGGTCGCGTTCATCGCGGCGATCGTTGTCGGCCGGTTACGGCTGCGCTTGCCGCATGTCGCGGCGCAAGGCTGGACATTGCGCGACATCGACGACATGCTGTTCTATGGTGTGCTAGGCATGATCCTCGGCGGCCGTCTCGGCTACGTGCTGTTTTACAAGGCCGACTTCTACCTGGCCCATCCGGTTGACATCTTCAAGGTCTGGGAAGGCGGGATGTCGTTCCACGGTGGCTTCCTCGGCGTGACGCTCGCGATGCTCGTGTTCGCGTACCAACGCAATCGCACGTGGCTGCAGGTCACCGATTTCGTCGCGCCGATGGTGCCGGCGGGGTTGGCAGCCGGCCGGTTCGGCAATTTCATCAACGGCGAGCTGTGGGGACGCGTCACGGCACCAGATGCCCCGTGGGCCATGGGATTCCCCGGCGCAGTCAATGAAGATCTGGGGTGGCTCGCATCCCATCCGCTGCAAGCCGCGCAATGGCACTTGCTGGAAGTGTTCCAGCGCTACCATATGCTGCCGCGTCACCCGTCACAGCTTTATGAGATCGCGCTGGAGGGCGGTGTGCTGTTCGTCGTGCTCTGGTGCTTCGCACGCAAGCCGCGTCCGGTCGGCACCGCCTCGGCGGTCTTCCTGCTCGGCTATGGCATGGCGCGCTTCACGGTCGAGTTTGCGCGCGAGCCGGACGACTTTCTCGGATTGCTCGCGTTCAATCTGTCGATGGGGCAGTGGCTTTCCCTGCCGATGATCGTGGTCGGCGCACTGGTGCTCGTCTGGTCCTACAGGCGCAATACGCATCTGCCCGGTGCCCGCTCGGTGGACTCGGCCGGCTGACGCACAGCACACGCTCATGGGCCCGCACAGCATACGCTCATGTGCCGGCGCCCGCGACACGCGTGCACGGCGGGGGCGGGCAGCGGCCGGCCGGCGATGCTACGTCAGCATCAGCGCGTCATCTGGATCGAACCGGATACGTCGACCGTCACCGTGCTTTTGCCCGCCTCGATCGGCAGCGGTGCTGCGGCCTTCGCATCGGCCCTCGCGGGCGTGGCCATCATCATGAACGGCCGCGGGCTACCGCCGGCTCCCTGGTTAATGCGCACTTCCCGAATCGTATAGCCGCCATAGCCGAACGCCTGCGCGGCGGCTTGCGCCTGGTCGCGAAACGCCGTAATGGCACTCGAGGTCAGCTTGGTTTCCGCGTCGCGGCGCGCCTGCGGTGATAACGAGAACACCACATTGTCCACTTGCATCGTGTTGCTCAACTGGCCCGCGAGCCGCGACGCGGCACCGAAGTCGCGCGACTCGAGCACGATCTCGGTTCGACCGCGCCAGGCGGCGATCTTGCCGTCGCGGTTAGTCGATGGATAGATCGTAAAGGCGCCGGTTTGCACGGTCACTTTGTCGTCGCTCCGCGCCTGCCGCAGCGCCTCGTCGGCGCGTTTGTTCAGCGCCCGGGTCAGGGTGGCGGCATCCTGGCTCTCCTGCTCAGAGAACAGCGTGATGCGCACGACGTCCTCTTGCACGTCGATGCTTCGCTCGGCGCTCAGCGATAGCACGCCGGACGGCGGTGCCACTGGCGCGGCCTGCGCAAGCGCGGCGCCGGGCGCCAGGCCCAGCGTCAGCGGAACACTCGCAAGCGCGCATGCGGCCGCGATGCCGCGCATCCGACGCGCGACGCGCCGCGAGGGTAGGGACCGATTCATCATTCTTGGACTCCCAACGAGGTTGTCGGCTCCATCGCAGCACGCGCGGCGGACTGTGCTTTATTAGGCAACACGTGCGGGGGACAGTGCCCTATTAGTTGAGCGTGCGCGATGCGAAGTTCCGCGAAACGAAGGCGGGGTCGCACCGCGCCGGTTTTGAGCGGGTGTGGCGCCTCGCGATCTCGCTATTCGGGCTCAGCCAGCGTGTCGGTGATATAGCACCATTGATCGGGCGTAACCGGCGTGATCGACAGACGGTTGCCGCGCGCCAGCACCCGCATGTCCGCCAGTGCGGCGTGCGCACGCAGCTCGCCCAACGGAATCAGTCGTAGCTTCTTGACAAAGCGCACGTCGACCAGGAGCCAACGTGGTGCGTCGCGACGCGACTTGGGATCATAGTAAGGACTAGCGGCATCGAATTGTGTCGGGTCCGCATACGGGCCGGAGGCGACTTCGGCCAGGCCCGCGATGCCGGGTTCGGCACAACTGCTGTGATAGAACAGCACACCGTCGCCGCGCTGCATGCTGTCGCGCATGAAATTACGCGCCTGGTAATTGCGCACGCCGGTCCACGGCAACGTGCGGGTAGGGGACGCGGCCAGATCGTCGATGCTCGCTTCGTCAGGTTCGGACTTCATCAGCCAATAGCGCATCGCCGTGGGACGCTCGAATAAAAAAACGGCATCGAACCGAGGTTCGATGCCGCCGAATAAAGTCCCCGCCTTGGCCGCTAGGCCGGCATCCTGAACCTGAGGTTCAGAATTGGTCGCAGTTAGCAGCACTTCGGGTACGTCAGACAGAGTGACGCGCACGCCCATGCTACAAATTTCCGCAACCGTGCACATGGCATTGGTTCAAGGAATCTATGACCTTGGCGAACCAGGCAGGGAAGCCAAAAAAAAACGTATAAGCCGTATTGCTCGTGAACCGCAGGCTGCACAAGTAACGCAACGTGGCGCAACCTATGCTTGCGTCAGATCATGCTGGCGGATAACTGCCGCGAGCTGATCATTCATTTGACGCATTGTACGCTGGATTTCCTCCGCGGGGAATGCCTCACCGTGTCGCACGCTCTTTTGCAATTGCAGCAGTTCGGAGGCGATCGACAGGGCGGCCATCACCGCGATCCGGTCATGGCCGCGCACGCTGCTCGCGGCGCGGACCTTGTTCATTTCTCGGTCCACGCGCTCGGCCGCTTCGTGCAGCGCGGGCTCGTTTTCGGGCGAGGTGGCGAGCCGATACGATTGGCCGAGGATCGACACATCGATCTGTTTCGTCGTCATGCGGTTTCTCCTTGGCGCTCGTCCCCGGACGCGGGCGACGGTACGTCACTGGCTTGTGATGGCTGCACGTCGAGCGGGGGATCCGGCAATCGCGTGTGCGGCAGTTTTTCCAGGATCGCGTTCAAGCGGACCTGGGCATCGTCGATTTTCGCGGACAACGTGTCGCGTTCAATGCGCAGTGCGTCGCGCTCGCGCTGCGCTTGTTCGAGTTGTGCCCGCAGCGCGTCGCGTTGCGCACGTGCGGCCTCGAGTTGCTGTTCGACGGCTAGCCGCGCTTGACGGTTCCGGTCGCTGATCTCGACCAGTCGACCGATGTTCTGGGACAAATTTTCAAGTTCGGTAAGCATCGTTGCGTCCTCTGCAGAAACGGCATTTTAGCGCGGTTCTGGCGGCATTCGATGCCTAAGCTCGTATCCAGACGTAACAGTGGCGTGTTCCGGTCATTGACGCCCCGCATGGCGCTACCTACACTTGCGGCTCTTTCGGTGCCCACGCGCACGGTTCACGCGCGGGGTTAAACGGGAAACAGGGAGCGAAGTTCGCCACGAACCGGCCAACCTGTGCTGTCCCCGCAACGGTAAGCGACCTGCTTTTTTTGCACATCGAACTGCCCACCGCCGCATGCGCCAGCGTGCGGCGGTGCGTGCCACTGCGCCTGGGGCGTGGGAAGGCCGGGCCGATGCGTCGCCAGCCCGGATACCGGCCGAGAGCGCGAAGCGCATAGCGTGGCTGTGGATTGCCGCGTCGCACTTCATGGTAGCGCGTGGCCCGCGGGGGACGGGCGCCGCGCAGTCGCACAACAAGGAAAACACCATGCGTACGCCTATTGCAGCGGCAGCGCTGCTCGCGTTCGCCAGCTGGCCGCACGTAGCCACGGCGCAGCTTGCCCAGACCATCGAAGAGGACCGCCGAACAGGTTCACGCGCCGACAGCGAACTCGGCCGTGCCACGCGCTCCGGCATGGCGGCCAACGTCGATCCAGTGGAGAATGCCGGCACTACGGCGCACACCGATACTGCGGCCTACACCGATACTGCGGTGAACGCCGGCACTGCTGTGAGCACCGGTGCCCCGGCAACCGAAGCCCGGCCTTGCGCCGGCGATGACGCGGTGCGGCGCGGCACGCTGTTGCCGATCGTGGTGAGCGCCGCGCGCAACGCGCAGGCGTTGCCGGACGCGCTGCCGCAAACGACGCTGTTTGATCGGCGCGCCATCGAGGACAGCAGCGCGACGGATCTGGCCGGGCTGTTGCAACTCGCGCCGGGTGTGCAGATCACCCGCAACGGCGGCGCGGGCCAGACGGCGGGGCTATTCATGCGCGGCGCGGCGATCGCGCAGACCTTGGTGATGATCGACGGCGTGCGCGTGGACTCTGCGTCGCTGGGCGCGACGCAAATCGCTCAGATTCCACTGGATCAGGTCGAGCGCGTTGAGGTCGTCAACGGCAACGTGTCGGCGCTGTACGGATCGAGTGCGATTGGCGGCGTCGTGCAGGTATTCACGCGTGACGGCGGCAATCATCCGCCGCGCTTCACGCTGGATGGCGAGTATGGCAGTTATCACACGCAGCGCCAGCATGCGGGCGTGAACGGGGCGCTCGACGCGGCCGGCGCCACAACGTTCAGCGTCGATGCGTCGCGCATGAAGACCGAGGGTTTCTCTTCGATCGATCCGAACCGGGTCCCGGTGAATCCGAATGCGAACGGCACGTTCAACGAGAGCGTGAGCGCGTCGCTGAAGCACCGCTTCACTTCGGGCTGGGACGCGGGTATCCGCTACTTTCAATCATTCTCGAAGACCAACTTCGACAATCCGTTTGGCATGCCAACCGACTTGAACGATGAACGAGATCGCGTCGGTCAAGTATCGGTATTCGCCAACGGCAGCCTGACCGAGCGTTGGAACATGCATCTGAACGTCGCGCAGGGCGCCGACCGCTCGCAGATTCTCGCGAACGGGCGGCAAACTAGCCGCTACGATACGACGAACTATCAACTGGATTGGCAGAACGACTATGCGATCGCCGCTGGCCACAAGCTGGTGTTCGGCTATCAGCACGTCAATCAGGATCTGGACGCGTCGGACTTCACCACGCCCGTGCGGCGTGTGAATTCCGGCTACATCGGCTATAACGGCGAGCTGGGCCGCAATGAGGTGCAACTGAACCTGCGGCGCGATCAGTATTCGGATTTCGGCGGTGCCAACAGCTACTTCGTCGGCTATGGCTACCGATTCACCGATCACTGGAAGGCCGCCGTCAACTATTCCGATGCATTTCGCGCACCGACCTTCAACGACCTGTACTTTCCCTTTTTTGGCGATCCGAACTTGAAACCGGAGCAGGCGCATTCGCTCGAAGCGGCGTTGCAATACGCGTCGCCGGCGCTTGGCGTGGCGCGCGTTACCGCGTTTCAGACCCGCTACCGGAATCTGATCCAGTATGCGCTGGCGGACCATGGGCGGTATGTTGCGCAGAACGTGGGCCGGGCAAAAGTCCAGGGTATCGAGGCCTCATGGTCGGGCCATGTGGGCCGTACCGACGTGCGCGCCAGCTTCACGTTCCAGAATCCCGTCGATGAGGTGTCGGTCTGGGATTTGACGCGGCGGCCACGTCGCTTTGCTACCGTGTCGGCGAACCACAGCGTCGACGGTTGGCGGATCGGCGGGCAATGGCTGTTGACCGGCGCGCGCCACGACAACGGCCAGCCGCTGGGTGGATATGGCGTGGTCAATCTGAGTGCCCGATACAATATCACCCAATCATGGTATGTCGCGGCGCGCGTCGAGAACCTGTTCGATAAGGACTATGAGACGCTCTATACATACAACACGCCAAAGCGTGGCGCGTATCTCACGCTGGGTTGGCAACAGCACTAGTGCGGGCGCGCGAACCATGGGCGCGGGGTCTAGCAGCAGCGCCCGCAGGATGTCGCCGCGCCGCGCGGCGGTGATCTGGCTCGCGCTGGCCGCCGCCGTCGGCTTGCTGCTGGTGATCTCGCTGGCCACGGGCAGCGTGCGGATCGCGCCAGCGCGCGTGCTCGCCGCGTTGGCCGGCAGCCCCGGTTTTGACGCGGATATCGTGCGAGCGCTGCGGCTGCCTCGCGCGCTTGCGGGCTTTGCCTGCGGCGCGCTGCTGTCGCTGGCCGGCGCATTGTTGCAGGTGTTGTTGCGCAATCCGCTCGCCGATCCGTACGTGCTCGGCGTATCGGGCGGCGCGGCGGCATTCGCGGTGGCCGCGATGTTGCTGGGCGTGCCGTGGTGGGGCACGCAGGTGGCCGCGTTCGCCGGCTCGCTGGCGGCGATGGGCATCGTGTTCGGCCTTGTGCGCCGCGCGTTGTGGCTGGGTGAGCCGCGCGACGCATCGCCGCGGCTGCTGCTGACCGGCGTTGTCGTGGCCGCGGGCTTCAGTGCGGCCACCGCGTTAATGATGACACTCAGTCCCGACCGCGCATTGCGCGGCATCGTGTTCTGGCTGCAGGGTGACTTGAACGGCGCCGGCATGCCGTGGTTTGCGCTGGCCGTGCTGGCGATGCTGGTCGCGCTATGCGCGCCGGTCACGCGCCAACTCAATGCGCTGGCCCGCGGCGACCAGTTTGCGCAGGCGCTGGGCGTGCCGGTTGTCGCGTTGCGCGCGCGCGTCTATGTGATGGCGTCGCTGGCTGCGGCGGCGGCCGTCACCACGGCCGGCACGCTCGGTTTTGTCGGTCTGGTGGCGCCGCACTTGGTGCGGCTGGCGTGGGGCAATGACCAACGTATGCTGGTGCCCGCGTCGATGCTCGGCGGCGGCGCTGCCGTGATGGGCGCGGACCTTGTCGCGCGCTGTGCGTTCGCGCCGACGCAATTGCCGGTGGGCGTGGTGACCGCATTGGTCGGCGTGCCACTGTTCCTCTGGATGCTGTTGGGGCGCAAGCGATGAATCGGGCGGGCGGGCCGGGGCCGGCGCCGTTGAGCGTACAGGCACTGACGCTGCAGGTGGGCGGCCGCACGCTGCTCGACGCGCTGTCGCAGCGCTTCGAGCCCGGCGAGTTGTGGTGCGTTGCCGGACCGAACGGCGCCGGCAAATCGACCTTGTTGATGACCCTCGCCGGATTGCGTGTGCCCACGCGCGGCAGCGTCGCATTCGATGGCGTGCCGCTCACCCAGTGGCCGGTCCATCGGCTCGCGCGGCATCGTGCGTGGATGACCCAGCAGCTTCACGATACGTTCAGCGCAACGGCCCTCGATACGGTACTGCTGGCACGTTACCCGCACCTGTCGGGCTGGGGTTGGGAGCGCGACGTGGATCGCGCCGCGGCATACGATGCGCTGGCGGCGGTCGGCCTGGCCGGGTTTGCTGCGCGCGACGTGCTGTCGCTGTCCGGCGGCGAGCGGCAACGTGTGGCTCTTGCCGCCGCCTTCTGCCAGGACGTGCCGCTGCTGCTGTTGGACGAGCCGTTAGCGCATCTGGATTTGCACCACCAGATCGATGCGGTGACATTGCTGGCGGAATGGGTCGGTGCGGCGCCCCGCACTGTGGTGTTCTCGTGCCACGATCTCACGTTGGCACGGCGGTTCGCGACTCACGCGTTGTTGATCGACGGGCGGGGGCGCGCGTGGGCCGGGCCGGTGCGTGAAGTGCTGACACCGACCCTTGCCAGTCACGCGTTCGGCTATCCGCTGGTGCTGTTGCGCGACGGCGCGCACGAGGCGCTGATACCCGCGCTGGCGCCGGCGCGGGGCGATGAGCCGGTTGTTTTGAATGGGCGAGATGACGAGGATCCCTGGTGATGTGCCCGCGGTGATCGGGCCGCTCGAGCCAGGTGGCGCCGCGCTGCATACGTCGCTGCAGCACTCGAACGCGTTGGAGTTGGGCTGCTCGAACCGCTAGGGATGGAGCGAGCCGGTGGGGCGTCGCGACGGGGCGCGCTGGCGGACCTGTTCTAACTCCTGGCACAGTAACGCTGTGGCGTCGGCCAACCGCGGGCCGGGACGGCTAATTAGGTCCGCGTCGACGGTGAACAGGTTGTCGCGTGCGACCGCGCGCATGCCCGGCCAGCGCCGCCATCCGCGCAGCGCCGGGTCGCCGCCGCTGGGATCCGTGGACTGCGCGGCCCGGTGCGCCCGGGCAGGTTCCGGCCGTGCGGCAACGATCGCGTCAGGATCGGCGGCGATCACCGCTTCGGTCGACACCGTCGGCACCAGTTCGCCCAGTGAGCCGAACAGATTACGCCCGCCGCAGACGGAGATCACGTCGCTGATGATATGCGTGCCGTTCAGCGTCATCAGCGGGTCGTCCCATAGCTGAAAAAAAACCGATACGGGAGGCCGGCTCGCGTAGCGCTGTCGCAGCGCGGCGATACGCGTGTCGAATGCCCGGGCCGCCTCGCGCGCCTGTGGCTCGGTACCAAGCAGCGTGCCCAGGCGGATCAACGTCGAGCCGATGTCGGCCAGCCGGTGTGGTTCACTGTAGAACAGCGGCACGTGGAGCGACTTCAACCGTTCGACCTGGCGCTGTGGATTGCCGTGCCACCAGACGACGATCAAATCAGGGTGCGTCGCCGCAATCCGTTCGAGGTCCAGCGTCGTGTAGCTGCCGATGACCGGCACGTCGCGCGCGGCGCTCGGGTAATCGCTGAAGCTGACCGTGCCGACTAGCCGGTTGCCGCCCCCGGCTGCGTAGATCAACTCCGTGACGCTGGGCGCCAGGCTCACGACGCGCCGTGCCGGCGCATTCAATGTCACGCGCGCACCGCTGTCGTCCAGCACTTGCACCGGTGCGGCCGCGCAAGCCGCGGGTGCGCCGCCGCCCGCCAGCGCGAGCAGCAGGCCCGCCAGCACGCCGCTTTGCGCCGTGCGCCGCCCTGCTGCAACTCGCGCCCGCGCCCGCCGAGCAGCTCGGGGAGCCGGCCTTGCTGGCGCGCCGCCAGCGATTCGATAGAAACGTCCGAGCGCCATGAGTTCATCGAAGATGTTGAAAGAAGTGCCGAATGGGTCAAGTTCTTTGATAATAGCTGGATTCAACTGAGTAATTGGATAGGCTAACGGCTATGTCAAGCCATTGATCCTGGGGGAATTCATGACGGTCATCGTTGTCGCTAATCCCAAAGGCGGTGTGGGTAAGAGCACGCTGTCGACGAATCTGGCAGGCTATTTCGCGTGGCGCGGCGAGTGGGTGGCGCTCGCCGACCTGGACAAGCAGCAATCGTCGCAATCATGGCTGGACCTGCGGCCCGACACGCTGCCCAGGATCGAGCCGTGGGACATGAGCGGGGAGCGCAGTGCCCGGCCGCCAAAGGGATTCGAGCATGCGATCGTCGATACGCCAGCCGGCTTGCACGGCACACGCCTGAACCTGGCGCTGTCCGTCGCCGACAAGGTGCTGGTGCCACTGCAACCGTCGATGTTCGACATTCTCGCCACGCAGCACTTCCTGCAGCGGCTGGCGCATGAGAAGGGCGGGCGCAAAGGCGGCCTCCAGATCGGCGTGGTCGGCATGCGCGTGGATGCCCGCACCCGTTCGGCGGAGCAGTTGCATCGATTCGTCGACGGACTCGGCCTGCCGGTGCTTGGCTACCTGCGCGATACGCAAAACTATGTGCAACTGGCCGCGCATGGCCTGACGTTATGGGATGTGGCGTCGAGCCGGGTCGACAAGGACCTGGAGCAGTGGCAGTCGGTCGTCGCGTGGGCTGAGCAATGAGCCGCGGGGACGGCGCGGAGCGCCCGGTCGCATCGCTCAGCGCGCGTCCCAGCTCTGCGTCGGCACGTGGTCCCGGGTGCCCTTAATCGTATTGCGTTCGTCGCAGAACACCAGGTTCGGCTTGAAGCCATGACGCACGTCGGCGTCCTCGACCAGCGCGAACGCGGCGATGATGATCAGGTCGCCCACCTGCGCGCGGCGCGCGGCAGACCCGTTCAGCGAGATAATGCCGCTGCCCCGTTCGCCGCGGATCGCGTAGGTGGTCAAGCGCTCGCCGTTATTGATGTTCCAGATGTCGATCTGCTCGTTTTCCGCAATGTTGGCGGCCTCGAGCAGATTTTCGTCGATTGCGCAGGAACCTTCATAGTGCAATTCACAGTGCGTGACGGTGGCGCGGTGAATCTTCGATTTAAGCATCGTACGTTGCATGGGGGTCTCCGGTACTGCGGTGCGCACCGCGCCGTGCGTCGCGCACAGGGCAAGGCGCGCGAGCAAAGGGGCCAACGAATCGGCGCGGGCGATCAAATCTCCAGGTTGTCGATGAGCCGGGTCGCGCCAAGCCGCGCGGCGGCGAGCACGACCAGCGGTTCATGCCCTTCGTGTGGTTGCGGCGAGCGCAGATTGGCGCGCTTGCGAATCGCAATGTAGTCGGGCTTCCAGCCGCGCTCAATCAAGGTCTCGAACGCCGCCAGCTCGATCTTGGCGAAATCGCGGTGACCCGCGAGCACGTTATCGCGCACGTGCTGCAGTGTGCGATACAAGGTTGATGCCTCGGCACGCTCCGATGGCGTCAGATACACATTGCGTGACGACAGCGCGAGTCCGTCCGTGTCGCGCACCGTCTCGGCGGCGACCACTTCAACGGGCAGCGCGAATTGCTCACACATCTGCCGCACGATCATCAACTGCTGGTAGTCCTTCTTGCCAAACACCGCGACACGCGGCTGCACGCACGACATCAGTTTCATCACGACCGTGCAGACGCCGTGAAAGAACCCCGGCCGGAATTCGCCCTCGAGGATGTCGCCCAGATCGTGCGGCGGGTGCACGCGATATTCCTGCGCACGCGGGTACATGTCCTGCTCGGTCGGCGCGAACAGCACGTAGACGTTTTCCCGCTGCAGCTTGTCGATGTCGGTATCGAGCGTGCGCGGATACTTGTCGAAATCCTCGCTCGGCCCGAATTGCAGCCGGTTCACGAAGATGCTGGCGACCACTGGGTCGCCGTGCTGGCGCGCCAGGCGCATCAGCGACAGGTGTCCTTCGTGCAAGTTGCCCATCGTGGGCACGAATGCGACGCGGTTCTGCCCGCGCAACTGGTCGCGCAATTCGTTGATCGAGCTGATGACTTTCATGTAGCGGGAAAGGACCGGTAAGCGGATCCTTAGGTCGGTGAGTACGCCAGCCGGACGTAGATCGGTGCGAAGGGCTCAGCCTGCGTGATCTCGAGCAACGATTCGCGGGAGAGCTCGAGCATCGCAATGAAATTGACGACCACCACGGGCACGCCACGCGAGACATCGAACAGTTCGGTGAATTCCATGAAACGCACGTGCTGCAGCTTGCGCAGGATCTGGCTCATGTGCTCGCGTACCGACAGTTCCTCGCGGGTGATCTTGTGATGCTGCACGAGTTTGGCGCGCTTGAGCACGTCGGCCCACGCGCCGCGCAGGTCATCCGCGTTGACGTCCGGCCAGCGTGGCGCCAGGTTTTGCTCGATGTACACCTGCGCGCGCAGGAAGTCACGCCCGTGCTGCGGCAGGCGGTCCAACTGCTGCGCGGCAAGCTTCATTTGCTCGTACTCGAGCAGTCGGCGTACCAATTCGGCGCGCGGGTCCTCAGCATCTTCGCCGGTGTCGACCTGTTTCACCGGCAACAACATCCGTGACTTGATCTCGATCAGCATGGCCGCCATCAGCAAGTATTCGGCCGCCAGCTCCAGGTTCGTCGCGCGGATCTGGTCGACGTAGCCTAAGTACTGTGCGGTAACGTCCGCCATCGGGATGTCGAGCACATTGAAATTCTGCTTGCGGATCAAGTAGAGCAGCAGATCAAGCGGACCCTCGAATGCTTCCAGAAAAATTTCGAGCGCGTCCGGCGGAATGTATAGGTCCTGCGGCACCTTGAACAGCGGCTCGCCGTATAGGCGAGCGAACGCGACGCCGTCGACCGTGCCCGGCGTCGAGTCGGTGGCCGGCGCGCATAGCGCGACCTCGGATGACTGCTGGCCCCGGTCGTCCGGTGCCGGAACGGCGCTCACGTCAGAAATTCTGGTAGTACACGTAGGGCGTCTGCGGCACGCGTGCTTGTTGCTGGCGCGTGCGCTCATCCAGATCGATCGGTGCCTTGTCCCACAGCAGTGCGCGGCCGTTGCGTTGCTGTTCCTCGAGTTCCGGATGTTGCTGCTTGAGCTGGATCAGGAATTGGGTGATGTCCGACTGATACATGACAATACTCCGCGAACCAAAAAAATCCGATCCCGGATTTTACCGCAAGCTGCCGTACCCGGAACAAAGGGGGCCCGCCGTTCCAACGGCGCAACCCGGCCCGCGCCAGCACATTGTGTCGTTCATGCCTGAGTTCCTGGCACGTGTGATATGTTCCAATATGAGTTTCCCAATTCGTGTCACCGCCGCTGCCATGCTGACCTCCATGTTTAACGACGGAGTTCGATTTGCCACGTAGTTCTCCTGGGCTGCCTTGCGGCGTCGCGCGGCGCGCGCGAGCAATACGCACGCGCGCGCACGCGGCGCGCCGGGGGCTGCAATGCGCCGTAATGGTCGTGCCACTGATGGCGTCTGGCGCCGCCCTGGCTAAGTACAACGTGGATATCGACGCGCCGTCCTATTCGCTGCGCAAGCTGCTGGGCGCCCACCTGGATGTGTCGCGTTTCGCCAAGCGAAATGACATCTCGAACGAGCAATTCGAGTTTCTCGTCACGGCAGTCCCGCAGCAAGTGCGCGACCTACTGTCCACTGAAGGGTATTTCGAGTCGGTGGTGCGCACCGACGTGCGCGCCGGCAAGCGTCGCGCGGTGACCGTGCATGTGGAGCCGGGCCCGCGCACGCACGTGTCGGCGGTCGAGTTGTCGTTCACGGGGCCGATGCTGACCGAGGCACCCGAACAGGAAAAGGCGGTACGGAGCGCATTTGGGCTGACGAGCGGCGAGCCGTTCACGCAGACGGCGTGGGACGAGGCCAAAAAGGCCTCACTCAAGACGCTGCAGTCGTACCGCTACCTGGGCGCGACGATCGCACATTCGCAAGCGCGGATCGATCCTCGTACCCACGAGGCACGATTGAGCATCACGTATGAGAGCGGGCCGACGTTCACCATCGGGCCGCTTGATGTGTCCGGCACGCGGCGCTATCCGCAATCGATTATCACGAACGTCAACCCGCTGGGTCCCGGCGAGATCTACGCCGCCGAGCGCATCGCCGAACTGCAGCGGCAGGTGCAGAACACGCCGTACTATGCCAGCGTCGGCATCTCAGTCGATGACGACGTCAGCAAACCGCAGAACACGCCTGTGCACGTCAAGGTCAGTGAATATCAGTACAACGCGGTGCGTACCGGCATCGGCTATTCGTCCGATACCGGCGGACACATCCAGGGGGCATACTCGTACCTGGACATGTTCGGCGCTGCCTGGCCCTTCAGCTTCTCGGGCCGGTTGGACCAGACGCAGCAGTACGGGCAGGTGCAGCTGTCGATGCCGCCGGGACCGCGCGCGTGGACCAACACGCTGCTCGGCTCGTACACGCGCACCGACGTGTCAGGCACCGATATCCATAGCGCGCGGGTCGGCGCGCAGCGTACGCGCACGTCGCAAAATATCGACTACAACTATCAGGTGCTGTTCTACCTGGATCGTCTGGACCAGAACAGCGCCGGGCCCACCGTGAGCCGCGCGCTCGTGCCGGCGTGGTTGTGGACCCGGCGCAACGTCGACGATCCGGTGTTCCCGCGAGCGGGCAACCTGCTGCGCCTGGAGGCTGGTTTGGCGATCAAGGGCGTGATGACGGATCAGACGTTTGGGCGGGCCTACGCGAACGCACGGCAGTACGTGCCGATTGGTCGGCGCGACATCGTGCTGCTGCGGCTGCAAGCCGGCGGTGTATTCACGGCTGGCGGCTCGCGCGGCGTGCCGGCATCGCTGCTGTTTCGCGCCGGCGGCGTGGAGACGATACGCGGCTATGGCTACGACAGCATTGGCAACAATGTGGGCGGCTCGGTGCTGCCGACCAAATATTTGCTCAGCGGCGGCACCGAATACCAGCACTGGTTCAACCACGACTGGGGCGCGGCGGCCTTCTGGGATATCGGCACGGCGACCGACAACTGGACCGAAAAGTTTTTTTACCAAGGTGTGGGCGTCGGCGCACGCTGGCGCAGCCCCGTCGGGCCAATCAATGTTGACCTCGCATATGGCCTGCGTAACCATAGCTGGCGCCCCTATTTGACGCTGGGCATCGCGTTCTGATTCACCTTGCGGCACTACCCGATTTTTGACGCATGAGCGACGACGATCACAAGTCTGCCGACCGTGAACCCTCCCGCCCCGGCGGCGAGCCGCGCGCGAGTGGCGCTGCCGGGCAGCACGGTGATCGCGCACCAGGGCGGCGTGGCCACGGCCGGCGCGCGCTGCGCTGGGCCAGCGGCCTGGGGCTCGGTCTCGTGCTGGCAGTGGTCGCGCTGCTGGTGGCTATGCATACCGAACCGGGCACGCGCGCGCTGTGGCAGATCGCGAGTCGGGTCACGGCGGGTGCGTTCTCCGGGACACTCGACGGGGGCACGCTTGCGCACGGGCTGCGGGCGCGCGATGTCAGGTGGCAGCGCGCGGGCACGGATGTCCGGCTCGATCGTATCGACGGACAGTGGAGGGTGACGCACTCACCGTGGCGATTTTCCGTGCAATCGCTACGGATCGGCACGGTCGATGCTCGGCTCGCACCGGCCGGCAAACCCGCTACGCGTGCGACGCTGCCGCAGCGGTTGACCGTGCCGCTGCGGCTGCAGATCCATTCGCTGGACGTGGCCGCGATGCGCATCCACGAGCCGGGATCGACGATCGAGCTATCGGCGTTGCACGCGCACGGCGATAGCGACGGGCGGCGTCATCATCTTGTGCTCGATAGGTTGCAGACACCGTATGGCTTGCTCCATGCGGACGTGGCGCTGGACGGCGTACGGCCGTTCGCCGTGCGTGGCGATGCAGGGCTGGCAAGCCAGTTCGGCGGGCATGAGATGCAGCTTGGCGTGCAGGTGTCCGGTTCACTGCAGGCGCTCGTCGCCGACGTGCAGGCGAGCGGCATGCAATTGAACGGGGTCGCGCACGTGGAGGTTACCCCATTTGCAGACATGCCGCTGAAGGTCGTCACGCTCGATGCCGACCATCTCGATCCACGGGCATTCAATTCGAGCGCGCCGCATGTGGACCTATCGGTACGCGCCCGCTTGCAGCCGGTCGAGCCCGCGCCGACGCCGACCGCGCAGGCGCGCGGCGCCGCTGCGTCCGGCATGCCGCTGGTTGTTGCCGGTGAAGTTTCTGTCGTCAATGCGGTGCCCGGATTGCCCGCACAGCAACGCCTGCCGCTGATCGACGCGCGTGCCAACGTGCGTCTGGATGCGAGCCGGCAAGCCCTCTGCGCACTGAAGGTCCGTCTGCTCGGCGGTGCGACGGTGAACGGAACGGGCGCGCTGGAGCATGGCCGCGGTCGTATTGAGCTGCACACGTCCGGCCTGGACCTGAGCATGTTGAGCGCCACATTGCGCGCGACCCGGTTCGCCGGACCCATCGGCGTCGAGCTCGATGCCGGTCGTCAACAGGTGCAGGTTGATCTGGCGGACGCCGACGCCAAGCTGCGTGTGCAGGGGGCCGTCGTGATCGATTCTAGGCAGGTCGCGCTCGAGCGCGTGAGGCTGACGGCGGGCGACGGGCACGCGGAGCTTGCCGGTGTGTTGCGTCGCGATGGAAACTCCAGCTACGAATTGAAGGCCACGCTGGCGGCGCTCGATCCGTTCGCGCTGCTGGCGCGTGACAGCCTGTACGCAGGCCGCACGGCTCGGCCGGTCCAGCCTAGCGGCAGCGGCACGGCGCCTAACACTGCCGGCAGGCGGCCGGACCAGGTCGTCGGCAAAGGCGCTGATAAGGGTGCTGGCAAGGGCGCTGGCAGGGGCGCCGCCCAGCGGTTCGATACGCGCGTGAGCAGCACGCTCAACGCAAAGGGCGCATTGACGCCCGCGTTGACCGTGCGGGCCGACTTTGCGTTGCGCGACAGCGTCTACAATGGCTTGCCGCTGAGCGGCGGCGGTACGCTAGCGTTGGCCGGCACGCGGATCATGCCCAGTGATGTGCGTGTGAGCGTGGCCGGCAACGACGTCCAATTACGCGGCAGCTTCGGCACGGCCGGCGACCGGTTGCTGTTCCATGTCGATGCGCCCGCGCTGGAACGGCTCGGCTTTGGCATGGCGGGCGCAGCGCGCGCCGATGGCGACGTAACCGGCTCTCTCGCGCATCCTAATGTGGTCGCCAGCTATCAGGCAGACGGCGTGGTCATGGGCGGCAACCGGATCGGCCATGCCGCGGGCCGTGTCGAGTTGCGCGACGGGGCGCAGGGCGCGATGATCGCCACCCTCGACGCGCGTGAGGTCACCACGCCGCAGGTGCGGTTCAATGCGCTGTCGCTACGGCTGGATGGGATGCGTGCGCACCACACGCTGGTTGCCAGTGGTCACGGCAGCGTCAGTGGACAGCCGGTCGATTTCAACGTGGCGGCGAGCGGTAAGCTGACCGACGCGCGGGGCGGCATCGGCTGGGATGGCACGATCAGCCAATTGGAAAACCGCGGCCTGCCCGAGATCAAGCTGGCTGCGCCGGCGACTGTGAGTGTCAGCGCCGGGCATTGGGTGGTCGGCGCCACGCGCTTGAGCGTGGAGCGCGCGCTGCTGGATTTGAAGTCGTTCCGGTATGCGGGCGGGCGCTTGCAGTCGAGCGGTTCGCTGGCGCATGTGGACGTGGCGCGACTGTTGCAGCTTCACGAGCAACTCACGCACCAGCAGGCGTCGTTTAGGACCGATCTGGTGTTCGATGCGCAGTGGGACGTGTCGTTCGGGCAGCGTGCCGCGGGCTATGCGCAGATCAAGCGGCGCTCGGGGGACATCACGATCGATGCGGGACGCGGCATTGCGGCGCTGGGCATTAGCGACGCAATGGCGCGCATCGACTTCGCCGCGGGCCGCCGCCTGCATGCGACGGTCCATGCGGTGGCCGAGCGCCTTGGCACGCTGGACGCGACGCTGCGCATGCCGGTTGCCGTGCAGGACGGCGTGCCGGTGGTGGCCGGCGACGCACCGTTGGACGGCACGATTGTGTTCGACCTGCCGTCGCTGCGTACCACCGGCGGGCTGCTCGGACCAAGCTACCGGCTCGATGGGCAGATGTTACTGAAGCTGGCGATCGCGGGCCAGGTATCGCACCCGAAGGTCTCCGGCATGCTGACCGGCGACGGCTTGTCGGCGACCGTCGTCGACCAAGGCATCACGCTCAAGGACGGTATCGTGCGCGTGGTGCTGACCGAGAACCAGGTCGAATTCCAACAGGTTCAGTTTCATGGCGCTCAAGGCACGCTGCGCGCCACCGGCAACGTGATGCTCGATCAACAGAACCCTGATTTGAGCGCGCATATCGTGGCCGACAAGCTCGAGTTGTTCGCGTCGCCGTATCGCCAGCTGTCGTTGTCCGGTGACGCGACGGTGGCCAATGCCGGCGCGCAGGGCGGGATGGCGATCAATGGCCGGTTTTTCGTCAATAAGGCACTGTTCGATTTGCCGGAGCAATCGGCGCCAAGCTTGTCCGACGACGTCGTGATCGTGCGATCGGACGGCACGCTCGAGGGCGAACACGCCGCGTCGCCCGCCGCCGCCGGCAAGCCGGCGGGCCCGTTCGCGCCGCGCGCCAACATCGACGTCGACCTGGGTCAGGACTTTCGTTTTCGCGGCGCGGGCGCCGATTTGGGGCTGCGTGGCGTGATCAACGTCGTCAGCGTGCCCAACCAACCGTTGTGCGCTGTGGGCAACGTGCGGGTCATGGAAGGGTCCACCTATACCGCATTTGGTCGCAAGCTGGGTATCGAGAACGGCTATTTCACGTTCAATGGGCCGGTCAACAACCCGGGCATCAATATCCTCGCGATGCGGCGCAACCAGGAGGTGGAAGCCGGTGTACAGGTGACCGGCACCGTGCAGTCGTCTAAGGTCAAGCTGGTGTCGGAGCCCAACGTGAACGACAACGAGAAGCTGTCATGGCTGCTGCTCGGGCATGGCACCGATACCGGCGCGAACCTTGGGCAGCAGAGCACGATGAATGCAGCGATCGCGCTGCTGGGCAGCGCGACCGGCAAGCGGATCGCGCAGACCTTCGGGCTGGACGAAGTCTCGGTCGGCCAAAGCGAGGTCGGCCTGACGGACCCGCAAGTGGTGACGCTCTCGAAGGCCATCACCGAGCGGCTCGTGCTCGGCTATGAGCAAGGTATTGAGACGACGAACAACGCGTTCAAGGTGACGGTGAACCTGTCCCGGTTCTGGGCCATCATGTCCTACGCCGGCACCTATAATGGCGTGGACCTGCAGTTCACCCGCCGCTTCGACGGCTTTTGGAAAAAGTAGCGGCGCGCAGCGCGCGCCAGTGTGCTATTTGACTCGCATGCCGGGCGTTGCACCGCTGTGCGGCTCGAGCACGTAGATGCCGGGTTCCTTTTTCTCATCTGCCGCCGACGCGGCCAATACCATGCCTTCGGACACGCCGAACTTCATCTTGCGTGGCGCGAGGTTCGCGACCATCACGGTCAGCTTGCCGATCAGTTCCTCGGGGCGGTAGGCTGCCTTGATTCCGGAGAACACATTGCGCGTGCTCGCTTCGCCCACGTCCAGGGTCAGCTGCAGCAGTTTGTCGGATCCTTCCACCGCCTTGCAGTCGACGATGCGTGCAATGCGCAGGTCGATCTTGGCAAAATCGTCAATCGTGATGAAGCTCTCGCCGTTTGCCGACGTGTTGTTGGCGCCGAACGACTTGGCCGTGTCCGCCGCGGTGGCGGCCGTGGTCGCGTTCGGTTGCAATGACTGGCGGTTGGCGGCAAGCAGCGCGTCGATCTGCTTTGGGTCCACGCGCCGCATGAGGTGCTGGTACGGCCGGATCGGCCGCGCTGACGACAGCGGCACCGTGACGTCGGCCCATGTGAGCGGCTCGATCGACAGGAATGTTTCGACCGATTCGGCGAGCTTTGGCAATACGGGCTTGAGCGCCAGCGTGAGCAATCGGAACGCCTCAAGGCTGACGCTGCACGTCTCGTGTAACGCCACCGCATTGGCGGGATCCTTGGCCTGTTCCCAAGGCTTGGCGGCATCCACGTACGCGTTGACGGCGTCCGCCAACTCCATGGTCTGGCGCAGTGCGCGGCTGTATTCGCGGCTTTCGTAGTGCGCTGCGATCGTTGGGATCGCGTCGCGCAGCCGGACCAGCAGCGGATGGTTCATCGCGCTGTCCTGCACGCGTGCATCGAACCGCTTGACCAGGAAACCGGCGGCGCGGCTCGCGATGTTCACGTATTTGCCAATCAGGTCGCTGTTGACGCGCGCCTGGAAGTCATCGAGGTTCAGGTCGATGTCCTCCATCGTGCTGTTGAGCTTCGCGGCGAGGTAGTACCGCAGCCATTGCGGATCCAAACCGGTCGTGATGTAGCTGTTCGCGTTGATGAAGGTGCCGCGCGACTTAGACATTTTCGTGCCGTCCACGGTCAGGAAGCCATGCGCGAACACGTTAGTCGGCGTGCGGTGGCCGGAAAATTGCAGCATGGCAGGCCAGAACAGCGTGTGGAAATACAGGATGTCCTTGCCAATGAAGTGGTATTGCTCGGTGGTCGAACCCGGACGGACCCATTCGTCAAAATCCAAGCCGCGCCGCTCGCACAGGTTCTTGAAGCTTGCATAGTAGCCGACCGGTGCATCGAGCCACACGTAGAAGTATTTGCCGGGCGCGCCCGGGATTTCGAAGCCGAAGTACGGCGCATCGCGCGAGATGTCCCAGTCGGCGAGCTTCGCGTCGCCGTCCTCGCCGAGCCACTCGCGCATCTTGTTGGTGGCTTCCTGCTGTGCGAGCTGGCTGACCCAGTCGCGCAGGAAGGTCTCGCAGCGCGGATCGGACAGCTTGAAAAAATAGTGCGTCGATGTTTTTTTCACCGGCGTCGCGCCGGACAACACTGAATACGGTTTGACCAGTTCGGTCGGCTGGTACGTCGACCCACACACCTCGCAACTGTCGCCATACTGATCCTTCGCGCCGCATTTCGGGCATTCGCCCTTGATGAAGCGGTCTGGCAGGAACATCTCCTTGACCGGGTCATACGCTTGTTCGATATCGCGCTCCGCGATCAATCCGGCATCGTGGAGTGCGGTGAAAATGCGCTCGGACAACGCCCGGTTCTCGTCCGAGTCCGTCGAGTAGTAATTGTCGAACGAGATGCCGAAATGGTCGAAATCGCGCTTATGCTCCTGCCAGACGCGCTCGATCAACTGCCGCGGCGTGATGCCCTCGGACTGCGCGCGCAGCATGATCGGCGTGCCATGGGTATCGTCCGCGCCGACGTAGTACACCTCGTGACCGTGCATTCGCATCGCGCGCACCCAGATGTCGGTCTGGATATATTCAACGAGATGGCCAATGTGGATCGGGCCGTTTGCGTATGGCAGCGCGGAGGTGACGAGCATGCGGCGCGGCGCGCCGGCGGAGACGGGAGCTGACATGGCGGATAGAGCGTTTGATTCGACGAAAACGGGATGGAGCGCTGATTTTAGCAGGCGCGACTGCGATGACACGGTCGCGACAGCGCACGCGCGGGCCCACATCGTCCGCGCTTCGCCGTAGACCGACGGGCGCAGGCGGTCATCGTGCAACGCTAAAAAAAAAACCGGGGCTTCGAGCCCCGGAGCAACAACGACAAGAGGAGAATGGTGACGCAACGGTATCGCCGCCACGTACCATATGAACAGACATCAAATCGGCTGCGGAGTTCGAAAAAATTTCAAATTAACAACGGCCGGTCTGTCGCCGCGTGTCGTGGCGGCAGTCATCGCGGTGGCATTAAATTGGGGTTATATCATCCGCGCGGTTGCGACGTGGCCCGCAGGTAGATCTCCACGCGTCGGTTCAGCGCGCGGCCGACCTGCGTGCTGTTCTCCGCGATCGGCTGCGACTGTCCGCGGCCTTCGGCGGCCAGCCGTTGCGCGGCGACGCCGTGCTGCGCCAGGTATTGCGCGACGCTTTGCGCACGTTCCTGCGACAGCATCTGATTGTACTGCGGCTGGCCGGTGTTGTCGGTGTGTCCGACCACGTGTGCCACCAACTCGGGATGCTGGGTCAGGGTCTGCGCCACCTGGTCGAGCACCGGTGCGAACGAAGGTTTGATCGCGTAGCTGTTCGTGTCGAACGAGATCGAGCTTGGGATATTGACCTTCAGCGAGCCGTCCGGTTGCTCAGACACCTGGGTGCCGGTGCCCGCGGTGGTGCCCGAGAGCTTGTTCTTGATCGCCTGCCAGTTGTACCCGGTAATGCCTCCGACCGCGGCGCCGGCCGCCGCGCCGATCGCTGCCCCCTTGCCGCCGCCGAAGATTGCACCGAGTCCGGCGCCGGTGGTCGCGCCGACGCCGGTGCCGACCGCCGCGTTGTCGCCTTGCGGCGTCTGGCAGCCGGCCAGCAGCGCGCCCGCCAGTGCGAGGACCGACAATTGCAGCGGAAGGCGGAGGGTAAGTTTCGCGTTCATACGACACCTCATGGGTTGGATTGATTGAACCGATGTGCATGGCACACCGCCGGGGGCGACGCTTGCAGGTGGCATCAAAGCGCGATTTCCTGACGTGCGCATCTGAAGCATTGCAGGCTTCATGCCACTACAATGTCAGAACAGCCGCTGGTCGCAGAGCGTGCCGCGTGAAGCGCCGGTGGGCAACGCCACGCAACTATTTTTTGCAATGTCCGACGTGAGGTTGGACGTGACCCTGCGCGCAAGGTTCGATGCACGCGGCCGGCGTTCGGCGATCGGATGAAACACTTCAAGTAACGGAGCAACGATGACAATCGACAGGGCCCAGATCGACGCCGCACTGCACGGCGTGATCGACCCGAACACAGCAGAGCCGGTAACAGCGGGCAAAGGGGTGCGCAACGTCACGATTGACGGCGACACGGTATCGCTCGAGGTCGTGCTGGGCTATCCGGCCAAGAGTCAGTATGCGCTGATCCAAGCGCGTGTCGAACAGGCGCTGCGCGCCGTGCAGGGCGTGGCGCATCTGCACGTGGCGGTATCCCATCAGATCGTGGCGCACGCGGTGCAACGCGGCGTGCAGTTGCTGCCGAACGTGCGCAATATTGTCACGGTCGCCTCCGGCAAGGGCGGGGTCGGCAAGAGCACCACGGCCGCGAACCTCGCGCTTGCGCTGGCCGCCGAAGGCGCGTCGGTCGGCGTGCTAGACGCGGACATCTACGGCCCGTCGCAGCCGACGATGCTCGGCATCGACGGTCGTCCGGCGTCCGAGGACGGCAAGACGATGATTCCGCTCGAAGGCCATGGCGTACAGGCTAACTCGATCGGCTTCCTGGTCGAGCAAGACAACCCGATGGTGTGGCGCGGGCCGATGGTCACGTCCGCGCTCGAGCAGTTGCTGCGGCAGACGAATTGGCGCGACTTGGACTATTTGATCGTTGACATGCCGCCCGGCACTGGCGATATCCAACTCACGCTCGCGCAGCGGGTGCCAGTGACCGGTGCGGTGATCGTCACAACGCCGCAGGACATTGCGCTGCTGGACGCGCGAAAAGGCCTGAAAATGTTCGAGAAGGTTGGCGTGCCGATCCTAGGCGTCGTCGAGAACATGAGCATCCATATCTGCTCTCACTGCGGCCACGCCGAGCCGATCTTCGGCGCCGGCGGCGGCGAGCGCCTGTGCGCACAGTATGGCGTGCCGTTCCTGGGCAGCTTGCCGCTGGATATTGGCATCCGCGAGCAGGCCGATGCGGGACGTCCGACGGTGGTCGCCGACCCACACGGACGCATCGCTGGCCTGTATCGCGACATTGCCCACCAGGTCGCGATCCGGATTGCGAAGCTGTCACGCGACATGAGTTCGAAGTTCCCGACCATCGTCGTGCAGAACACCTGACACGGCTCTGTGACATCCTCTATTGCGGCAGCCTCGCCAGATGTGCCAGACGCGGTATCATTGCGGCTTATTCAGTACCCTGAGGCTTAATGGAACCGCGATTGGGATGGCGTTTTGCCGGCACGATGATTACGCTGCTCGCGACCAGCGCGATGCTGGCCGGTTGTGCGTCGATCTTCGGCAGTCACGAAAAGCGTGCCGACGTCCAGATCGTGCCGGCTGCTGGCCATACCGCACGCGGCACGGTCACGTTGATCGAGCATGCTGACGGCGTGCAGGTGACCTACAACCTGAGTGGGCTGCCGCCGGACAGCGATCATGCGCTGCAGATCCATGAGCGCGGCGACTGCCATTCGCCGGGCGCCGCAGGCGGGGTGTTCAGCCCCGGGGCCGAGCGCCTGAAGCAGGGGATTCGGCTCGAAGGCGACCTGGTGAACCTGCACGCGGACGCGAACGGCGTGGCGGCCGGGTTCATTGTGTCGCCGGACGTGTCGCTGGACGGCGTGCGCTCGGTGGTCGGCCGCGCGCTGATCGTGCACCGCGACGCGCAGGACTATTATGTGTTTCCGCTCCGCGACGCGGGTCCCGCGCTGGGCTGCGGCATCATTCGCAAATAATGGCCCCGCTGCGATGAAATGGCCCCGCTGCGATGAGGCGGCGGCGCCAAGCCCCGTTCGCTCGTTTTCAACCCGCGGCCCTGCCGCCTTTCGATTGCACGTATGACGATCAAATCCGATAAATGGATCCGGCGCATGGCCGAGCAGTACAGCATGATCGAGCCATTCGCGCCGGATCAGGTGCGCGTCGCGCCGGATGGCCATAAGATCGTCAGCTACGGCACGTCGAGCTACGGCTACGACATCCGCTGTGCGGACGAATTCAAGATCTTCACTAACATCAACTCGACGATCGTCGATCCGAAGAACTTCGACGAGAAGTCCTTTGTCGACTTCAAGGGCGACGTGTGCATCATCCCGCCGAACTCGTTCGCGCTGGCACGCACCGTCGAGTACTTCCGCATTCCGCGCAACGTGCTGACCGTGTGCCTGGGCAAGTCCACGTATGCGCGCTGCGGGATCATCGTCAACGTCACGCCGTTCGAGCCCGAATGGGAAGGGCACGTGACGCTGGAGTTCTCGAACACGACGCCACTGCCGGCGAAGATCTACGCGAACGAGGGCGTGGCGCAGGTACTGTTCTTCGAGAGCGACGAAGTCTGCGAGACATCCTATGCGGACCGTGGTGGCAAGTACCAGGGCCAGCATGGCGTCACGCTGCCCAAGACCTGAGTTTTCGCGCGCTGCCGCGCCACGCAGCGCGGCTCAATCCGGCATATCACGGCCGCTGCATACCCGAACGGTAGAGTGCAGCGGTTTGTTTTTGGAGAATCACCGATGAAGTTTCGCTACCCTGTCGTCATCATCGACGAGGATTTTCGCTCGGAGAACATCTCCGGCTCGGGTATCCGCGCGCTTGCCGAGGCGATCGAGCGCGAGGGGGTCGAGGTGCTCGGCCTGACGAGCTACGGTGATCTGACCTCGTTCGCGCAGCAGTCCAGCCGCGCGTCTTGCTTCATCCTGTCGATCGACGACGATGAGATCGCGCTGGTCGATGAGGTCGCCGCGACGCACGACCAGGTGCCCGATCTCGCCAACGCGATCCTGGCGCTGCGCTCGTTCGTCGCCGAGGTGCGGCGTCGCAATGCCGACATCCCGATCTTCCTGTACGGCGAGACGCGCACGTCGCGTCACATTCCGAACGATATCCTGCGCGAATTGCACGGTTTCATTCATATGTTCGAGGATACGCCCGAGTTCGTTGCGCGGCATATCATCCGCGAGGCGAAGGTGTACCTGGATTCGTTGGCGCCCCCGTTCTTCAAGGAACTGGTCAAATACGCGGACGAAGGCTCGTATTCATGGCATTGCCCGGGCCACTCCGGAGGTGTCGCGTTTCTAAAGAGTCCGCTCGGCCAGATGTTTCACCAGTTCTTCGGCGAGAACATGCTGCGCGCGGACGTGTGCAACGCCGTGGACGAACTTGGGCAACTGCTGGACCATACCGGACCGGTGGCCGCGTCCGAGCGCAATGCGGCGCGCATCTTCAGCGCCGATCACTTGTTTTTCGTGACTAACGGCACGTCCACGTCGAACAAGATCGTCTGGCACGCCACCGTCGCGCCGGGCGACATCGTCGTGGTGGACCGCAACTGCCACAAGTCGATCCTGCACGCGATCACGATGACCGGCGCAATCCCGGTTTTCCTGACGCCCACCCGCAACCATTTCGGCATCATTGGGCCGATCCCGCGCGATGAGTTTCAACCGGAGAACATTCGCCGCAAGATCGACGCGAATCCGTTCGCGCGCGAGGCGCTCGCGAAAAACCCGAAGCTCAAGCCGCGGATTCTGACGATCACGCAAAGTACCTACGATGGTGTCGTCTACAACGTCGAGATGATCAAGGACCTGCTTGGCGACACGATCGACACGTTGCATTTTGACGAGGCTTGGCTGCCGCACGCCGAGTTCCACCCGTTCTACCAGGACATGCATGCGATCGGGCAGAACGCCTGCCGGACCGACGCGCTAGTGTTCGCGACCCATTCGACGCACAAGCTGCTGGCCGGCATCTCGCAGGCATCGCAGATCCTGGTACAGGATTCGCAGCTACCGCGCTTTGACCGGCATCGCTTCAACGAGGCGTACCTGATGCACACGTCGACCAGCCCACAATACGCGATCATTGCGTCGTGCGATGTAGCTGCGGCGATGATGGAGCCGCCCGGCGGCACCGCGCTCGTCGAGGAGTCGATTGCTGAGGCGCTTGATTTCCGTCGCGCGATGCGCAAGGTCGATGCCGAATATGGCGACGATTGGTTCTTCAAGGTGTGGGGGCCAGACCAGCTCGTCACCGAGGGCATTGGTTCGCGCGAGGACTGGATGTTGCGGCCGAACGACCGCTGGCATGGTTTCGGCAACCTGGCCGAAGGCTTCAACATGCTGGACCCGATCAAGGCGACGATCATCACGCCCGGGTTGGACGTGGACGGCGAGTTCGGCGAAGCGGGCATTCCGGCGGCGATCGTCACCCGCTATCTGGCTGAGCATGGCATCATCGTCGAGAAGACTGGACTGTACTCGTTCTTCATCATGTTCACGATCGGCATCACCAAGGGCCGCTGGAACTCGATGGTCACCGAGTTGCAGCAGTTCAAGGACGACTACGATCGAAACCAGCCGCTATGGCGCGTGCTGCCGGAATTCGTCGCGCAGTATCCCATGTACGAGCGCGTCGGGCTGCGCGACCTGTGCGAGCAGATTCACAGCGTGTACCGTGACAATGACATCGCGCGGCTGACGACCGAGATGTACCTGTCCAACATGGAACCGGCAATGCGCCCGACCGACGCGTTCTCGAAGATTGCGCACCGCGAGATCGACCGCGTGCCGATCGACGACCTCGAGGGCCGCGTCACCAGCATTCTGCTCACGCCGTATCCCCCGGGCATTCCGCTGCTGATCCCGGGCGAGCGGTTCAACAAGACTATCGTGCGCTATCTGAGGTTCGCGCGCGACTTCAATGCGCGGTTCCCCGGCTTTCATACCGATATCCACGGGTTGGTCACCGAAGTGGTGGGCGGCAACGTCGAGTACTTCGTGGATTGCGTGCGGCCCTGAGCGGCGCGCCGGCCATGGGTCAGCGGGGCGGTGCCAATGGCGCGACAGGTGCCCGCCGGGTCGATAGGCGGGCAGGTGTTCAATGGTGAGATAGTCGGCCAATAGTCGCGCGCCGCCGCTACTGGGACAGCGCGGCGCGTGCGGCCGCGATGGCGGCGTGCACCTGCTGCGGCGCCGTGCCGCCCACGTGATTGCGGCTGGCGACCGAGCCTTCCAGTGTCAGGTAGTCGAACACGTCGTCACCCAGCAGCGACGCAACTTTCGGTAATTCGGCGCGCAGCTGGTCGAGCGTCAGATCTGCCAGGTCACAGCCCCTGTCCACGCAGACTCGTACCGCATGCGCCACCGCCTCGTGCGCGTCGCGAAACGGCAAGCCACGCTTGACGAGGTAATCGGCCAGGTCGGTCGCAGTCGAAAAGCCCTGCAGTGCTGCGGCCCGCATCGTATCTGGCTTGACTGTGATGCCGGCGACCATTTCGGTGAAGATGCGCAACGTGTCGGCCACCGTGTCAACGGTATCGAACAGCGGCTCCTTGTCTTCCTGATTGTCCTTGTTGTACGCGAGCGGCTGGCCCTTCATTAGCGTGAGCAGCGCGATCAGGTGCCCGTTCACGCGGCCGGTCTTGCCGCGCGCAAGTTCAGGCACGTCGGGGTTTTTCTTCTGCGGCATGATCGACGAGCCAGTGCAAAAACGGTCGGCTAGGTCGATGAAGCCGACCCGCGGGCTCATCCACAGCACCAGCTCCTCGGACAGCCGCGATACGTGCGTCATGACCAGCGCCGCGGCCGCCGTGAATTCGATCGCGAAGTCTCGGTCCGACACCGCATCGAGTGAATTCGCGCAGACGCCGTCGAAACCGAGCGTCCTGGCGACTTGCTCGCGGTCAATCGGATAGCTGGTACCCGCGAGCGCCGCAGCGCCCAATGGCAGCCGGTTGACCCGCTTGCGGCAGTCGAGCATCCGCTCGGTGTCGCGCGTAAACATCTCCACGTACGCGAGCAGATGGTGGCCGAAGGTCACCGGTTGCGCGACTTGCAGGTGCGTGAAGCCCGGCAGGATCGTGTCGGCATACCGTTCCGCGAGGTCGAGCAGCGCGCCTCGCAAACCCTTAAGCAGCGCGCTGATCCGGTCGATTTCGCCGCGCAGCCAGAGCCGGATGTCGGTGGCGACCTGGTCGTTGCGCGAGCGCCCGGTGTGCAGCCGCTTGCCCGCGTCGCCGATCAGCGCGGTCAGCCGGGCCTCGATATTCAGGTGGACGTCTTCGAGGTCCAGCTGCCATTCGAATTCGCCGCGCTCGATCTCGCCGCGGATTTGCTCCATGCCTTTGCGGATCGCCGCGACGTCGTCGTTGCTAATAATCCGTTGCGCGCCAAGCATTGCCGCGTGCGCGAGCGAGCCCTCGATGTCGACGAGCGCGAGCCGCTTATCGAAGAACACGGACGACGTATAGCGCTTGACAAGCTCGGACATCGGCTCGGAAAAACGCGCCGACCAGGCTTCGCCCTTTTTGTGCAATTGGGAAGTCATGACAGGGTGCCGCAATAGTGGAGGGTGCCGCTTGCCGCACCGCCGTGCGGCAAAGACAAGCATTCTAGCATCGCGGCAGCGTGGCGCCGGCGTCGTGTGCGGCGGCCGCGGCGGTGGCTTCGCAGCGCGGTTTGTGTTGCGCGATTAGTACCACGAGTTTCATGTCGTCGCGCTGGGCCGGCACGAAGTTGATCTGATCGTAGGCGATGCGCCCGCGCGCCGGATGATCGAACTCGCGCCGGCCGCCCTCGCGCTCAAACACGTCCTGCGATGCCCAGAAGCGCGCGAACGGGTCGCATTGCGCAATCAGCGCGTCGAGTAGCGCGCGTGTGGGGGCGTCGTTCAAGTGTCGGATCGAGTCGGCGCGGAATTCGGCGACGAGCCGGCGTGCGCGCCTCTCCCAGTCGACGATCAGCGTGCGCGCGGCCGGCGATGTGAAGGTATAACGCAGCAGGTTGGTGCCGTTGCCTTGCGCGTCCCGGGGAACCAGCACGCCGGCGGTCGCGGCCGGCTTGGCCGCGTCGAGCCAGCCGATGAACAATTCCGCCGCTGCCGCGTTCCAGGCGAGCGCGTTCCACTGCGGATCCAGCACGTAGGCGGGGGCGGCGATCAGCCCGACGCTGTCCAGCAGCGCCGCGGGCACGTCGGCCGCGCTCGCGTCCGGCTCGGCGGGATCGCGCTGCGCGGCAAGCTCGAACAGATAAGCCCGTTCCGCGCGCGACAGTCGCAACGCGATGGCAATCCGCGCCAGCGCGTCGGCGGACGCCGACACGGGACGGCCCTGCTCGATCCACGTGTACCAGGTGGCGCTGACGTCGCACAACTGCGCCACTTCCTCGCGTCGCAAGCCTGGCGTGCGGCGCCGCGTCCCGCGCGGCAGGCCGACGTCGGCCGGCGTGAGCCGTTCACGATGCGAGCGGATGAAATCGCCGAGCGCGCGCGCGGCTGACGCGTCGGCGCGCGAAGCGGATTCGCGGGCGCCGTGCTCGCGGGCGCCGCGACGCGCGGCACCTAATGCAGTAGGCAAAGCGGTCGTCATGATCCGGGAGGTCATCGGTACCAGGATAGCGGGCGATCTTGTACTGGTATAACGCAGATGCGTATTGTACAGACTCACGCCGTAGCGCCGGCATGCCGGCGTCAGCCCGTGTTGCGCAACCCTGCGGCGATCCCGTTGATCGTCAAGTGAATGCCGCGGCGCAACCGGGCGTTCGTGGTGCCCGCGCGGTGCCGGCGCAGTAGTTCGACCTGCAAGTGGTTCAGCGGATCGAGGTACGGGAAGCGGTTCTTGATCGAGCGGGCGAGCAGCGGGTTGTCCGCCAGCCGCGATGAATGGCCGGTGATCTGTGCGAGCGCGTCCGTGGTGCGATGCCATTCGGCGACGATCCGACCGAATACCTGTTTGCGAAGCTTCTTGTCCGACACCAGTTGTGCGTAGCGCGACGCGACCGCCAGATCCGACTTGGCGAGCACCATGTCCATGTTGGATAGCAGGTTTGAGAAGAACGGCCACGTCTTGACCATTTTGTGCAGCAGCGCCACGCGCTTTTCCCGGTCCACTGCATCCGGCGCGGCATCCAGGTACGTGCTGATTGCGCTGCCAAAGCCGTACCAGCCGGTGAGCAGCAGACGGCATTGACCCCACGAGAAGCCCCATGGAATCGCGCGCAAGTCCTCGATGCGGCGATGCTTGGGATCCTGCAGCTTGCGCGACGCGGGGCGGCTGCCAATATTGAGTTCCGCGATCTCGGCAATCGGCGTGGACTCGAAGAAATAGTCGGTGAAGCCCGGGGTCTCGTACACGAGCGCGCGGTATGCCGACATCGCCGCGTCCGATAGCGTCTGCATCAGCGCCTCAAATTGCGGCAGCGCACGGGGCGACTGAGCATGCGGCTGCAACGTCGCCTCCAGCGTCGCGGCAATCACGGTTTCGAGATTGCGGCGGCCAATTTCCGGATTGCCGAACTTGCTGGCGATCACCTCGCCCTGCTCGGTCAACCGGATCTGCCCATCCACTGTGCCCGGTGGCTGCGACAGGATCGCCTGATAGGTTGGGCCGCCGCCGCGCCCGACTGTGCCGCCTCGGCCGTGAAACAGTCGCAGCCTCACGCCGTGCTCGCGGAACAGCGCGACCAGTGCCAGTTCGGCCCGATACAGCTCCCAGTTCGACGTGAGGAAGCCGCCGTCCTTGTTGCTGTCCGAGTAGCCGAGCATCACTTCCTGTTCGCCACCCTGGTGGCGCACGATCGAGTCCATGCCCGGCAGCGCCAGCAGCGCTTCCATGATGCGCGACGCGTTACGCAGGTCGGCGATCGTCTCGAACAAGGGAATCACCATCAAACTGACGCGTGGCGCCCCCTGCCCGGCATGTGTCGCGTGCCGGCCGTTGCCCGCCTGTGGGGCCGTGGCGGCCATGCTGCCGTGCATCAGGCCGGTTTCCTTTTGCAGCAGCATCACTTCGACCAGGTCCGATACGGTCTCGGTATGGGAGATGATGTAGTTGCGTACGGCCCGCTCGCCAAAGCGCTGCCGTATCACACGCGTGGCTTCCAGCACGGCAAGCTCGCTGTGCACCAGCGGCGAGTACTCTGCGTACGGCAGGCGCAAAGGACGCGGTTGCGCCAGTTCAGCCAGCAGCAGCGTCAGCTTGTTGTCCTCGGACAGCGCGGCATAGTCGTCGACCACGCCGGCACGGGCAAACAGCTCGGTTAGCACGGCTTCGTGGACATCCGAACTTTGCCGCAGGTCGATGCTCGCAAGATGAAAGCCGAATACTTCGACCGCGCGCGCGAGCGGTGACAGCCGGGGGGCGGTGAGCGACGCGCCATGGCGTGCCTGCAGTGAGTCGATCAAAACCTGCAGGTCGTCGCGCAATGCGTCGGGCGACGCGTAGGGCACCGCGTCGCGGTGTTCGCCGCGAATCGAGACGGCTACGTCGCCGAGCAGTGCGCGTGCGGTCGCGGCCAGTCGCGCATAGACACCGATCAGCGCGCGCCGATACGGCTCGTCCACGCGGTGCGGTGAAGTATCGGGTGAGGTATCCGCCAGTTGCTTCAGCGCGTCGCTGGAGCCTGCCAGCAGCTCGGAGACGGACAGCTCCGCGCCGAGCCGGTGCACCTGCTCCAAATAGTGTTGGAAGATCACCGCCGCCTGGCACGTAATCGCCCGCTCGAGCGTGGCCGCCGTCACGTTCGGATTGCCGTCGCGGTCACCGCCGATCCAACTGCCCATCTGCAAGAACGGGGGCAGCCGGGCGGGCAGGCCGTGCTCGGCCAGTGCCTGTTCGATGTCCGCGTATAACGCGGGGATCTCGTCCAGGAAGGTCGCGCGATAGTACGACAGCGCGTTTTCGATCTCGTCGGCGACCGTGAGCCGCGAGTCACGCAGCATGCGGGTCTGCCACAGCGACGTGACGCGGGCGCGCAGCAGCGCTTCGTTGGCTGCGCGCTCGCGCGCGGTAAGCGGTTGGTCACGCTCGGCCAGCAAGCGTGCGATGTCGTGCTGCGCGTCCAGGATGCTCTTGCGCTGCACCTCGGTGGGGTGCGCGGTGAGCACCGGCACGATCAGTCCGGTATCGAAGAATGTCTTCAGCGCGGCCAGCGATTCGCCACCGCTTTTGGCCAGCCGCGCAAGTGCGTATGCGACGGTGCCTGCCTGCGGCGCGGAGCCGGCCAGCGCATGGATGCGCCGGCGGCGATTATGGTGGCGATCTTCGGCGATGTTCGCTAGATGTGAGAAGTAGCTGAATGCACGCACCACGCTGACCGTTTGCTCCGGTGTGAGGCCCTTGAGCATCTTGTCCAGCTTCTTGGCCGCGTCGATGTCGTCCTCGCGGCGGAATTTCACCGCCGACTGGCGGATTGTCTCGACCACGTCGAATACGGCGTCTCCCTCCTGCTCGCGGACCACGTCGCCAAGCAGCCGACCGAGGAAGCGGATGTCCTCGAACAGCGGCCCGTCCTTGTCCTCGCGGTTGCGGCTGCGCGCGGGCGAGGCCGCGGCGTGTGCCGGCGGCGTCACCGCGGTCGGGGCCGGCCGTGCGGGCGCGGCGGCAGAGGCGGCGGCAGAAGCGGTAGAGGCGGTCTTGGCGTTGGGGCGCGCGGCAGCGGCCGATCCGGAAGCAGTCACAAGCAATTCCTCAAACTGGCGATTGAAGGGTTTCGGCATCCGCGCGTAGCATCGGGACGCCGAAGGGTGCGTGCTACCATTTGATCTGTTATCACATCCCGATTGGGTACGAGGTCGACTTGAGTCTCGAGATGCAATGCGCGATACCGCCCGCAACGCTGGTGATCGCCTCGCGTGAGAGCCGGCTTGCGCTGTGGCAAGCTGAGCATGTGGGCCGTGCGCTGCACAAATTATATCCGTCTTGCGACGTGAAGATCCTCGGTATGACCACACGCGGCGATCAGATTCTGGATCGCGCGCTGTCTAAGGTGGGCGGCAAGGGGTTGTTCGTCAAGGAATTGGAGAATGCGCTGACGGATGGCCGCGCGGACCTGGCGGTTCACTCGCTCAAGGACGTACCGATGACACTGCCCGATGGCTTCGCGTTGCCGGTTGTCCTCACGCGGGAAGACCCACGCGATGCATTTGTGTCGTCGCAATTTACCTCGTTGGCGCAATTGCCGGCGGGCGCCGTGGTGGGTACATCGAGCCTGCGCCGGGTGGCGATGTTGCGCAGCCGCTATCCGCATCTGGTGATCAAGCCGCTGCGCGGCAATCTAGACACCCGATTGGCGAAGCTCGACCGCGGCGACTACGCGGCGATCATTCTCGCGGCCGCCGGGCTCAAGCGGCTTGGCCTTGCAGCGCGGATCTGCACGCTGCTGGACCCCGCCGATAGCCTGCCGGCGCCCGGGCAGGGGGCGCTCGGCATCGAGATCCGTGCCTCACGCGCCGATCTGCACCAGTGGCTCGCGCCGTTGCTCGACATGCGCACGGCGCTGGCCGTAGAGGCCGAGCGGGCTGTGTCGCGCGCGCTCGGCGGCAGCTGCGAGGTGCCGCTCGCCGCGTATGCGCAGTGGCAGGGCGACGTGTTGCAACTGCGGGCGTCGGTCGCCACGCCCGACGGCAGCCGCGTGCTGACCGCGCATGGCAGCGCGGCGCTGACGGACACGGCCGGTGCGCTGGCGCTCGGCCTGCGCGTGGTACAGCAGTTGCAGGCGCAGGGTGCGATGCAGATCGTGCAGCAACTGCTTGACGCGTCGCGCGGCGGAGCCGCGTGATGGGGGGCGGCCAATCGTGACGCAGGCGCCGCTTCCTTCCACGTCGCGGTCGGCAGCCACGGGCGAGGCCGGCGCTCCTGTCGCGGCACGTCCGACCGTGGTGATCACGCGCCCAGCGGGACAGAACGCCGAGTTGCTGACCGCGCTTGCCGCGGCTGGATTCGATGGCTTCGAGTTTCCGCTGATCGATATTGCCGACGCGACGGACAATGCGCCGCTGGTCGATGGGTTGCTCGACCTCGAGCGTTATGCGCTGGCGGTATTCGTGTCGCCGAATGCGGTGGATCGCGCATTTACGGCGTTCGCTGCGGCTCGGCCGAAGGCTTCGCCAGAAAGCGCATCTCCGGTGGACGTACCGCCCGCGGATGCATTGTCGGCTGATACGTCGACAACAGATACGTCGTCGGCGCATCCGTCGGCCGCCGCCGTGCCACCGCCCGCTTTCTCGTGGCCGACCACGGTACCGGTCGCTGGCGTGGGCCCAGGCACGGTGCGGGCGTTAGTGCGCCACGGCGTGCAGCCGCATACGCATCGGATCATCGCGCCCGGCGATGCGGTGCGCGTCGCGCTGCAGGCGCCGGTGCACGACGGCGGCAAGGACGGCGGCGCGGGCGCTTCCCATGCTGGCGAGCCGCCGCGGCTCGACGATACCCCTGCGGTGCAGGTCTCGTCCGACTCGTATGCGAGCGGGGATGTGCCGCGCTACGATTCCGAAGCGTTGATCGGCGCGCTCGCTACTGCCTTTGCGCCGCACGGGCTCACCGCGCTGCAAGGACGGCATGTGTTGCTGGTGCGCGGCGACGGCGGCCGCGAGTTGCTCGCTGATACGCTGCGTGCGCATGGCGCGATCGTCCAGACACTCGGTGCGTACCAGCGACGGCTGCCCGAGCCGAGCTTTGACGCGTGGCAGCGCGTGCACGCGCTGCTCGCTGGCCAGCCGCACGCCTGGGTATTGACTAGCTCGGAAGGCGTGCGCAACCTGGAAGAGTTGGCGCGCGAGCATCTGAATCGCGACGAGATTGTCGCGCTCAAGCGCGCACCGATTGTCACACCGCATCCGCGCATCGGCGAAACGGCGCGCAAAGCGGGTTTTGATACGATTACAGTGTCCGGCGCGGGCGATCAGGCGATCGTCGGCGCACTGCGAGCGGTGTTTTCACCGATCACTCAAGTAGCGTCCTTCTCGAAGACTCAATCGCAATCGGCTCAATCACGCATGACAGATTCTAAAGATTCCCAGCCAGCGCCGGGCGTGGCCCCACACGCGGCGCAACCGGCGCGCCCTGCCGCGGCCAACGTCCCACCGGCTGCATCTTCCCCCCCGTACGAATCGAAGCGTCGCCGCCGCTCAGCCAGCACGGCGCTCGCCTGGATCGTCGCGGTGGTGGCGCTGGCGGGCGCGGGTGCGGGCGGCTACGTGCTCGAACGCAAGATCGAGCGGCTGCAGCAGCAACTTGCCGTGCGCCAGCAGGCGAGCGACATGCAAAGCCGCGACACCCGGCTCAAGGCCGACGAGGCCGCGAACGCGGTACGCCAACTCGATTTGCAGCTGGCCCAACTCGCCGGCCGGGTCGGTGACGTGCAGACGCAGCATCAGGCCCTGCAGGCGTCGTTGCAGGATTTGGCAAAGGACCGCGACGATTGGACCCTGGCCGAAGTCGAGCAGACAATCTCGTCTGCCAGCCAGCAACTGCAATTAACTGGCAATGTCGGCCTGGCGTTGTTCGCGTTGCAAAGCGCGGACACGCGGCTCGCGGCATTGACAGGCGCGCAGGTCATCGCGGTGCGCAAGGCGCTCGCGCAGGACATCGATAAGCTGAAGGCTGCGCCAAGTGTCGATCTGGCGGGACTCGCCATCAAGCTTGACGACGTGATCGCGCAGGTGGACACCCTGCCGTTGGCCGGCGAGACGCCGGCTGCGCCGCTCAAGCCGCGTGCTGGCATGCCGGCGGACGTGGCGAAGGGGGCCGCCGCCAAGGGCGAGCCGCGCTGGAAGGCATGGTGGCATACATTCTCGGCCGGGGTGATGGCACAACTGACCGGTCTCGTGCAGGTGCGCCGCATCGACAACGCGGACGCGATGCTGGTCGCGCCAGACCAGGGCTATCTGTTGCGTGAGAATGTGAAGCTGCGGCTGCTGTCCGCGCGCATCGCGCTGCTCTGGCGCGACGAGAAGCTGACGAATGCGGACTTGCAGGCCGCGCACCAGGCGCTCGCGCGGTACTTTGATCCGTCGGCCCAGGCCACGCACAACGCGCGTGAGCTGCTCGATCAGGTACGAAAAGGTGCGGCGCACATCGAGCTGCCGAACCTGGATGCGAGCCTGAATGCAATCCATCAGAACAAGAGCCGAGGCTGAACGATGGCAATTCGAGCAATCTTGTGGCTGATGGTGCTGTTCGCGACCGCCGTGCTGCTGGCGATCGTCGGCACGCACGGCGCGGGGCAGGTGCTGATCGTCTGGGCGCCCTATCGGATCGATATCTCACTGAACCTGTTCGTGGCGGCGCTGGTCGTGTCGTTCGTCGTGTTCTATATCGTCGTGCGCTCGATCCGCGCGGTGCTGAGAATGCCCGAACGGGTCGCGGCGTACCGGGCGCGCGTGCGGCTTGCCAATGCGCACCAGGCGCTGCGTGAGGCGATCGGCAACTTGTACGCGGGTCGTTTTTCTCGCGCGGAGAAAGCCGCGCGCGAGGCCAGTGCATTTGACGCAAATAAGGCGCCGGCCGGCCTGATCGGTGCAGCCGCCGCACATCGCATGCGCGAATTTGCACGTCGCGATGAATGGCTGGCGCAGGTGACCGGCAACGATTGGCAAGAGGCGAGGTTGATGGCCAGCGCCGAATTGCGCGCGGATGCGCGTGATGCCGACGGGGCGTTGGCGGCATTGACCGAGATGCGTGCACAGGGTGGACGGCGCATCCATGCGTTGCAAATCGCGTTGCGTGCGCAGCAGCAGCTGAAGAACTGGGCGGAAGTGCTCAAACTGGTGAAAACCCTGGAAAAGCGCGAGGCAATCCACCCGGCGGTGTCGGTGCACCTGAAGCAACTCGCCGCTGAGCATCTGCTGCGCGATCGGCGTCACAACCCCGATGCGCTGCTGCAACTATGGCAATCGCTGAGTGCCGCCGAGCGCCAGTCGCCCCGCATCGCGGATTTGGCCGCGGAATTGCTGATCGTGCTGAACCGCCCGGCCGATGCGCGCAGGATCGTCGAGGAGGCGCTCGCGCATCACTGGGATCCTAGACTGCTGCGCCGCTACGCCGACTGCGCGGGCGACGATCCGTTGCCGTTGATCCAGCGTGCGGAAGCCTGGCAGAAGGAGCGCCAGGAGGATCCCGACCTGTCCTTTACGCTGGGACGCTTGTGCCTGCAGCAAAAGCTGTGGGGCAAGGCACAAGCATTCCTCGAGCAGGCGCTCAAGCTCGCCGCGGACAACGAACCGCTGAAGATCCGAGCGCACCGGACGCTTGCACGCCTGCATGAGCAGTTGGGCAACGCGCAGCAGGCCGCCGAGCACTACCGCGCCAGCGCCACGGCGATGAATGTCGTCTAGCTGGCGCCGCAACGACGGCCGTATTCGGCCGTTGGCGGATCGTATGCACGGGTTGCCAGTGACGTCCGTATTCGCCTGTTGACGGCGGCCGCATTCAGTTGCTGGCACACCCGCCATGCTGACTCGTTGGCGATGGCAGTATGCACGGCGCCGGCGACGGCTGTCCTGTGCCGCCGGGCCCGCTAGCGTGATCTCCTTACGCGATCGCAGCAGGTCGGTTAATATAATCGGGCTTTCGCCTCCACCGTTCGTTCTATCGTTACCAGGAAATTCGACATGAGCTTCGATCACGTCCCGTCAGGCAAGGATCTGCCGCACGATTTCAACGTCATCATTGAAATTCCGGCGCAAAGCGACCCGGTCAAGTACGAGGCGGACAAGGAGTTGGGCCTGCTCGTCGTGGACCGCTTCATCGGCACGGGCATGCGCTATCCGGCCAACTACGGGTTCATCCCGCAAACGCTCGCCGGCGATGGCGATCCGGTCGATGTGTTGGTGATCACGCCATTTCCGCTGCTGGCGGGCTCAGTCGTGCGCTGCCGCGCGTTGGGCATGCTGAACATGACGGACGAATCCGGCCAGGATGCGAAGCTGATCGCGGTGCCGGCCGACAAGATCTGCCCGATGACCGCGCATCTGAAGTCGGCCGATGACGTGCCGGCCTATCTGAAAGACCAGATCAAGCATTTCTTCGAGCAGTATAAAGCGCTCGAGAAGGGCAAGTGGGTCAAGGTCGAAGGCTGGGAAGGTATCGAGGCCGCGCACAAGGAGATTACCGACGGCGTCGCGAACTTCAATAAGCCATAAACGACGCGCCGTACCGGCGTGCGCTGGCCGGCTCGCCCATTGATGAAAACCCGCCGAGGTTGGACCGACTCGGCGGGTTTTTTGCGGGCGCAGCGCGTTCGCTAGGGCTGCTGCGACCGCGCCGTCCGGCGGGACCGGCCTGATCTGCCTAGGCAGCCTCGGCCTCGACCGTTTCCGGCATCGCGCTAGCCAGGATCATTGCGTCGACGTTGCGGGGGCTCGGCTCGCGTTGCGCCGGTCGGTACACGAGATCACCGCGCCGCACCGGCTGGCCGCTCAGCGCGCATTGGCCGTCCTTTTCCGCTCCCGCCAGCCGCCAACCCTGATAACCATAATGACAGGTTGCCGCATCGGACCAGTACACAATTGCGGTCACGCTGCTAGGCCGATCAAGAATGCGAATGGTCGGTTTGCCCGCGGCCATGTTGGCATGTTGTCGGTCTAGTGATAGCACAGTGGTCTCTTTGCTGCGCTGAGCCGAACGAGCACGGCGAGCAGTCTTTGACGGGAAAGGGGCGGCAACATGGCGATCTGCGGCAGTTTTGCGCACACGTGTGCCGAGACAGCGGACGGTCTGCCGCCAAGGATCCGCGCGTTTTGCAATGGCAGTCATGGCAATTGTTCCGTGCATTCTCCAACACAGACGTTACGCCACAGACAGATGCGGATAAAGATCAATATTGTGAATTCACTGTCTTATTTGCGCAAACAATCGTCGTTGGATCTTGGTTTTGACCAAGAGCCGGCATGGTTTTGCTCGGTGCCGGATGCTTGGGGACGTGCAGCGCGGCGCTTTTTAGAAAGTTGCTCTAAGCAGGTCCCGGGCATGGCGGTGCTTGGCGTCCGGGGCTTAAACGGTCCCACATTTCGGGTAAGCGCGCGCATAGCGCCTTCGACTAGCAACGGTACCGTTGTCTGTGCGGTGCTCACCGCAATAGTGAAAGCTGCGTCGGCCTTTCGTCTCCTAGAGACGACCTTTTCGTTGACCGGCGCATGGCATTGCCAGCCGCTAAAGCGATGCAACGAAACTTCGCTGGTTTAAACCTGAGTTTAGCGTTCCCCGGTTTAGATGACCGTTGCATCAAGCGCAAATCGTTCAGCCTGGGTGCGTTGCCGTCCGCACGAGCATTCGGAGATGCTGTTTGGTTCGAAGATGCCGTTTATCTCAGGGTTTCCGCCGGTGTGTCGACGTGAATAACGTTTGCTGTCGAACCGCTGGGCCCCACTTTCTCTGCCATGATGGTCTATGAAATCGTGTCCGCATGGACGCGAGCGAGCACGCAGCTGTTGGTTGAAGTAATGGCTCGGATCACAATAGTGGCCGGCCGGGCCGTGCGCGATGCTGGGCAGCCAGAAGTGAGGTCTGGAAGCGCGAAATGCCGGTGCCGGTGGGCCGGTTTTGGGCACCTGCCGTTGAGCCGTCACGTCGCCGCTTTAGGGCAGGCGCATGAGTCAGGTGACGTGTCGGGCAGCGCACGCAGCCCTTGCGCAAGCGCGCGTTTCTCGTGCGCAGGTAATCGCTTCACCCGATATTCGGTCCGACACGCCGTCGAACGGTCGGCCATTGTGAACGTGGCCAGTAGTCGCACTGGTTTGTGCGCACGCGTGTAACGCGCGCCAGTGCCATCGACATGCTTGGCGTAGCGGGCCTGTACGTCAACGGCAATGCCGGTGTAAATGCTGCCGTTCGCGCATTCAATCAAGTATAGGTGCCAGGCCATGTCAGCATGCCGCTTGCGCACCGCACCGAAAAGGATCGTGTTCGCGCAACTCATCCATATAACGGTGGATGCCGCCGGCCTCGCTGTCGAGAAAGCGTGCGACCGCATCTGCGAACGCCGGGTGGGCGAGCCAATGCGTCGAGTAGGTCAGGGCGGGTAGGAAGCCGCGGGCCATTTTGTGCTCCCCTTGCGCGCCGCCCTCGAAGGCGGCGACGCCTGCCTCGATGCAAAACTCTAGCGGTTGATAGTACGCGGTCTCGAAGTGCAGACACGGGACATGTTCAAGCGCTCCCCAGTAACGTCCATACAACACACCTTTGCCCTGTCCCCGCGATGGTGATACGGTGCGTTCGTAGACGAGCAGTGAACTGGCAATCGGCGCACCGGCGCGCTCGGCGATCACGAGCAACAGGTTTTCCGGCATGGTTGCGCCGATCGTTCGAAAAAAGTCCAGGTTCAGGTAGGGGCTCGAATGATGCTCGCGATAGGTCTGACGATAGCAGCGCGAGAAAAACGCCCATTCCTTTGCGGTGATGGCTTCGCCTGGCACGCGGCGTAGCGTGACACCGGCGTTACGCACCTTGCGTCGTTCGGCGCGGATGTTCTTGCGTTTCTTGTGTTCGAGCGTGGACAAAAAGTCGTTGAAATGGTGATACCCGCGGTTCAGCCAATGGAACTGCATGCCTTCGCGCAGCAGCATCCCCGCCTCTACGAGCAGTTCGGCGTCTCCTGGCTCCGGATAAAGTACGTGCAACGATGACACGTTGGCGTGTCTAGCCACCGAGACAAGCGTGGCAGCCAAGCGGCGGCGTGATTCGTCACAATCCGCCATCAGCCTCGTGCCCTGCACCGGCGTAAAGGGTACTGCGCATAGCAGCTTCGGGTAGTAGCGTAACCCATGACGCTGGTACGCATCGGCCCACGCCCAGTCGAACACGTACTCGCCGTAGCTGTGTTGCTTCACATAGAGCGGTGTCGCCGCCGCGAGCACTTCGCGCGCGCGTCCGTTTGCGTCGTGGGCATCCCGCCACAGTGTGATGAACTGCGCGGACCAGCCGGTTTCCACAGTCGCGCAACGCGTTGCTTGCAACGCGTTGAGGAATTCGTGCCGCAGGAACGGCGTGGGTTGCGCTTGCTGCGCGAGTAGCGCGTTCCATTGCGACGCGTCGACCTCGGCCAGTGAGCTCAAAATCCGCGTGCGATAATCATTCATGCGCTGTGAAGCCAACTCGTTCATCGTTCGTCCATGAAAATCGCTCTTGCCCAGATCAACGTGACCGTCGGCGACTTTGCCGGCAATATTGCGAAAATCGTCGCTGCCGCGCAAACCGCCCACGATGCCGGCGCGTCGCTGATGATCGCACCGGAACTGGCGCTGTCCGGCTATCCGCCCGAAGACCTGCTGCTGCGTCCGGCGTTTTACACGGCAAGCCATGCGGCGCTCAGCGAGTTGGCCATTCAGCTCGCGCGCTTTGCCGGACTGCGCGTGTTAGTCGGCCATCCGTTTCGCAGCGCGCCGACAGGCGATGTTAATCCAAACAGGCCGGTCGAGCGCGGCGTATTGCCGGTGGACACGTTCAACGCGGCGTCGCTATTGGTCGATGGCCAGATTGCGGGGACATACCTAAAGCAAGAACTGCCCAATACTGAGGTGTTCGACGAAAAGCGGTATTTCGCGTCGAATCCGCAACCGTTCGTGTTCGAGCTGGAGGGTGTGAAATTCGGCGTCGTCATCTGCGAGGACGCGTGGCATCCATCGGCCGCGTTGCTGGCGAAGGCGGCGGGCGCCCAGGTGCTGCTCGTATCGAATGGCTCGCCGTACCACATGAACAAGGAGAATGTGCGCGTCGATATCCTGCGCGAGCGCATTCGCGAGACCGGCATGTCGGCCATCTACTTGAATCTGGTCGGTGCACAGGACGAGCTTGTGTTCGACGGGGGCTCGGTCGTGCTCGATGCGCAGGGCGAGCTAGTGGCACGCCTGCCGCAATTTGTCGAGCAGACGGCGATTGTCGAATTCGACGGCGCACAGGCGCAGCGTGGCGAGATCGCGCCGCGCGAATGCGTCGAGGCGCAGGTCTATGCCGCGCTGGTGCTCGGCGTGCGCGATTACGTGAACAAGAACGGATTTCCGGGCGCGATCATTGGGTTGTCCGGCGGCGTGGATTCAGCGCTGGTACTGGCTGTTGCGTGCGACGCATTGGGTGCCGAGCGCGTGCGTGCGGTCATGATGCCGTCCCGCTATACCGCGCAGATGTCCACGTCCGATGCAGCGGAGATGGCGCGGCGTGTCGGTGTGCGCTACGACGAAATTGCGATCGGTCCGATGTTCGACGCGTTTCGCGCATCGCTGGCCGCGGAATTTGCCGGCTTGTCCGAAGATGCCACCGAAGAAAACATTCAGGCCCGCATTCGCGGTACGCTGCTCATGGCGCTATCGAACAAATTCGGCTCGATCGTCTTGACCACCGGCAACAAGAGTGAGATGGCCGTGGGCTATTGCACGTTGTACGGAGACATGGCGGGGGGCTTTGCGGTCATCAAGGATATCGCGAAGACATTGGTGTATCGGCTATGCCGCTATCGGAACGCGGCGCCCACGTTTGCCACGCGCGACATCATCCCGGAGCGGATCCTGACTCGGGCGCCGTCGGCTGAGCTGCGCGAGAACCAGACTGACCAGGACAGCCTGCCGCCGTACGAAGTGCTGGATGCGATCATGCGGATGTACATGGAGGAGGACCGGTCGCTGGCTGAGATCGTCGCGGCCGGCTATGCTCGCGACGATGTTCAGCGGGTTGCGCGGCTGATTAAGATTAACGAATACAAGCGGCGCCAGGCGCCGATCGGGATCCGCGTTACGCACCGCGCATTCGGCCGGGATTGGCGCTATCCGATCACATCACATTTCAGCGAGGCATCCTGAGCATGCGCGGCAACGGCGCTGCACCGCAACGGTGTGTGTGGCGCGGTGCCGCGGCCGGTGGGGTCGCGCACGCGCTCGCGCGCCCCGCGCGCTGGTTAGAATAGCTTCATTCCATTTCAATCGGACAGGCGAGGCACACCATGAAGCGTATCACTGCAATCATCAAGCCCTTCAAGCTCGACGAGGTGCGCGAAGCGCTCGCGGAGGTGGGCCTGACCGGACTGACCGTGACCGAGGTCAAAGGCTTTGGCCGGCAAAAGGGGCATACCGAACTCTATCGCGGTGCGGAGTACGTGGTCGACTTCCTGCCGAAGATAAAGATCGAGGTCGTGGTCGCGAATGACCAGGTCGACCAGACGCTCGATGCGATCATCGGCGCCGCGCGTACCGGCAAGATCGGCGACGGAAAAATCTTCGTCGCTGACATCGAACGGGTGATTCGGATACGCACCGGCGAAGAGAACGAGGCGGCGGTCTGATTCACATCGCTCGCGCTGCGTGCCTCAGTCACGCGGCTCTGGCTGCAGCAGCACGAGTACGGCACCGGCTCCGCCGTCGTGCGCCCGGGCCTGGCAGAAGGCAATCACCTCGGCCTTTTGTGCCAGCCAACTGCGTACTTTGCCCTTGAGCACCGGTTCCTTGCCGATCGAGCCCAAGCCCTTGCCGTGGATCACGCGCACGCAGCGCAGCCCCCGCTTGAGCGACGCACGTAGGAAATCCGCTAGGGCTTCGCGTGCCTCATCGCGGCGCAGTCCGTGCAGGTCGATCTGCGCCTGCACAACCCACGTGCCGCTGCGCAGCTTGCGCACGACGTCGGCTGCCACGCCCGGCCGGCAATAAGACAGTGATTCATCGACGTCGAGCAGCGTTTCCGGATCGAATTCGTCGGACAGTGCCTCATCGAGCACGGCCTGCTCGTCGCGCTGCGTTTGCAGCGGCACGGGGGGCGGCTGCACGCGGGGCAGCGGCGCGCGGCCGGAGGGCTTGAGCGGCGTGATGTCGCCAATCTCGCGGCGGAATTCGGTGGCGGCCTCTTGCGCGGCGCGCTGCTCGCGCTCGGCGTGGTGACGCGCCTGCTCGCGGGCCGTGGCGTCGCTTTTGAGCATGTCGCGCAGCGTACCGAGCGACGCCAGGCTGGACAGGCGCCTGCTGGCGGCAGGGCCGGCAGGGATCGGCGCGGGTATCACCGCGCCAAGCGCGGCTCCCGCGATGGTGGACGGGGCAGCGGGTGTTGGCCGCGCCCGCACGCGGTCATTCGGATGGGCTTTGTCCTTCGGCATGGTCGCCCTCGACTCGATGCTGTCGCTGCGATAGTATCGCGCGACGCTCAGCGGTCCGCTTCGTGGCTCATCACGTGTGGCGCGGCCGTCTCATGGATGCTTTCCAGATAACGCTGTGCGTCCAGCGCGGCCATGCATCCGGTGCCCGCGCTGGTGATCGCCTGCCGATAGATGTGGTCCTGCACGTCGCCCGCGGCGAACACGCCGGCGATCGACGTGGCGGTCGCATTGCCGTTCAGGCCGGCGTTCGTGACGATGTAGCCGTTGCGCATCTCCAATTGGCCCTCAAAGATGTCGGTATTCGGCTTGTGGCCGATTGCCACGAACAGGCCGTGCACCGACAAGTCGGTGGTCTCGCCAGTCTTCGTATGCTTGATGCGCAGGCCGGTCACGCCCGAATCGTCGCCGAGGACTTCATCGAGCACGTGGTTCCACTTGATCTGGACAATGCCTTCCTGCTCCTTCGCGAGCAGTCGGTCGATTAGGATCGGCTCGGCGCGGAACTTGTCGCGACGGTGGATGACCGTGACCTTCTTCGCGATGCCCGACAGGTACAGCGCTTCCTCGACGGCGGTGTTGCCGCCGCCGACCACCGCGACGTCCTGATTCCGGTAGAAGAAACCATCGCAGGTCGCGCATGCGGACACGCCCTTGCCCATGAACTGTTGCTCCGACGGCAGGCCCAGATATTGGGCCGACGCGCCGGTTGCGATGATCAGCGCATCGCACGTGTACTCGCCGGAGTCGCCGATCAGCCGCAGCGGCCGCTCGTTGAGCTTCGCGGTATGGATATGATCAAACACGATTTCGGTGTTGAAGCGCTGCGCGTGGTCGAGCAGCCGCTGCATCAGTTCTGGACCCTGTACGCCGTTCGGGTCGCCGGGCCAGTTCTCGACGTCGGTGGTCGTCATCAGCTGCCCGCCTTGTGCGAGGCCGGTGATCAGCATCGGCGACAAATTGGCCCGCGCCGCGTAGACGGCGGCGCTGTAGCCGGCCGGGCCGGAGCCGAGAATCAGGACTTTCGCGTGCTTGCGTTCGGACATGGCGGTCGATCCTTGTAGGACGGCGGTGCGCACAGCCGCACCGCGCGGCAATGCGTAGGTGATGTCAGGCTCACCATTATAAAGGGGCTGGCCGGCATTGGCCTGATTGCTCTTTTGCATCGGTGTGATAGGCCGACGCCCATCGGCGTGATGCCCCGCCACCCAACGGCGTGATACCCTGCCGCCGATCATCGGCGCGATGCCCCGACGTTCGGCGGCGTTTGGGCGCCTCACTCGGCACGCTGGTGCGCGCTTGCAACACCGGTCTTACAACTTGTTGCGTGGCGCGCCGGTCCGACCGTTTACAATGAAGGCGCTCGAACTCCGGCGGCCGCATGCCGCTCTCTTGTCGATTCAATGGCGAAATCCACGTATTCTCCCGGGGCACAAGCTTTACCGCATCGTCTGTCGCGTTTGCTAAGCGAGATCCGCTGGCTGCTGCAAGTCGCGCTCGGACTGTTCCTGCTGATGGCGCTGGTCAGCTACAGCCGGCGCGACCCGAGCTGGACGCACGCTGTGCAGGTCGACCAGATCGCGAACTGGGGCGGCCGTGTCGGTGCGTGGACATCCGACATCCTGTTGCTACTGTTCGGTTTGTCCGCCTATTGGTGGATTGTGCTGCTGGGGCGGCGCATCGCCGACAATTACCGGCGCATCACGCGTCACGACGCGCTGGACGAGCCGACTGCGCCGCGCGAAGGCGGCTGGTTGGCCGAGATGCTATCGTTCGCGCTCGTGCTCGTGGCCAGCGACGGGCTGGAGGCATTGCGGATGTGGTCGCTTAAGGCTCAGTTGCCCCGGGCGCCCGGCGGCATCGTCGGCGATGCGGTGGCCCACGGCGTGCAGCACGCGCTCGGATTCACCGGCGGCACGCTGGCGTTGCTGCTCGCGTTGGCGATCGGCCTGTCGTTGTTTTTCCGCTTTTCGTGGCTGTCGGTGGCCGAGCGCGTCGGCGATGCGATCATCAACGCGGTGATGATCGCGCAGTTGCGGCGCGACGAGAAGCGCGACCGCAAAGCTGGCCAGCAAGCGGCGGTTAAGCGCGAGGGCAAGGTCGAGCGCAGTCGGGTGCGGCTCGAGGAGCACGAGCCGGTGACGATCGTGCCGGCTGTGGTGACGCCGACCAAGTCCGAACGCATCGCAAAGGAAAAGCAGGTGTCCCTGTTCCAGGACCTGCCGGGTGACAGCACGTTGCCGCCGCTTACACTGCTCGACGCGCCGCCGGCCACGCGGGAAACCGTATCGGCCGACACGCTTGAGTTTACGTCACGACTGATCGAAAAGAAGCTGAAGGACTTCGGCGTCGAGGTCAGCGTGGTGGCCGCCTATCCCGGCCCGGTGGTCACCCGCTACGAAATCGAGCCGGCGACCGGGGTTAAAGGCAGCCAGGTTGTCAACCTCGCGAAGGACCTCGCGCGCTCGCTGTCGCTCGTGTCGATCCGCGTGGTCGAGACAATTCCCGGCAAGAACTACATGGGCCTGGAGTTACCGAATCAGCGTCGCCAGACCGTGCGGCTGACGGAAATTCTGGGCTCCGAGGTCTATGCGAATGCACCGTCACTGCTGACGATGGGACTGGGCAAGGACATCGGTGGCAATCCGATATGTGCGGACCTGGCTAAGATGCCACACCTGCTGGTGGCCGGCACGACTGGCTCGGGCAAATCGGTTGGCATCAACGCGATGATCCTGTCGCTACTGTACAAAGCCAGCGCGGAGCAGGTCCGCCTCATCATGATCGACCCGAAGATGCTTGAGTTGTCGGTCTATGAGGGTATCCCGCACCTGCTGTGTCCGGTCGTCACCGACATGCGGCAGGCCGGTCACGCGCTGAACTGGGCAGTCGGCGAGATGGAACGGCGCTACAAGTTGATGAGCAAGCTTGGTGTGCGCAATCTGGCCGGCTACAACAGCAAGATCGACGACGCAGCCAAGCGCGACGAGAAGATTCCGAATCCGTTCAGCCTGACGCCCGATGCACCGGAGCCGCTCGAGAAGCTGCCGTTCATCGTGGTGATCATCGACGAGTTGGCTGACTTGATGATGGTCGTCGGCAAGAAGGTGGAGGAGCTGATCGCGCGTATCGCACAGAAGGCGCGGGCGGCCGGTATCCATCTCGTGCTCGCGACGCAGCGGCCATCGGTCGATGTGATCACTGGGTTGATCAAGGCGAACGTGCCCACGCGCATTGCGTTTCAGGTATCGTCCAAGATCGATTCCCGCACGATCCTCGACCAGATGGGCGCCGAGTCGCTGCTCGGCCAAGGCGACATGTTGTACCTACCGCCGGGCACCGGCCTGCCGGTCCGCGTCCATGGCGCGTTCGTGTCCGACGACGAGGTTCACCGTGTCGTCGAGAAGCTCAAGGAGCAAGGTGAGCCGAACTACATCGACGGCATTCTGGAAGGGGGCCTGGCTGGCGAAGGCGACGAAGCAGGCGGCGCGGGAACCGGCAACGCGGATGGCGAGTCCGATCCGTTGTACGACCAGGCTGTCGAAGTCGTGCTTAAGCAGCGCCGCGCGTCGATCTCGCTGGTGCAGCGTCACTTGCGTATCGGTTACAACCGCGCTGCGCGGCTGCTCGAACAGATGGAGCAGTCGGGGCTGGTCTCGGCGATGGCATCCAACGGCAATCGCGAAATACGGGTGCCGGCGCGCGGCGGCGATGACTGAGCGCCTCGGGCGGTGCGAGGGCAACGGCCGCCATGCTCGCCGTCGGGTGGGGCCGCAGACAGTGTCGGGGGCGCCACGTGCATGAAATCAACACAGGAAACGCTTTGATGATGGGATCGCTTTTTCGCGCTACGCTGGTCGTGGCGACAGGCGCATTGATTGCTTTGTCTGCCGTACCGTCCGCGCATGCTAGCGGCACGGCGCAATTGAAGGCGTTCGTGGCACAGGTGCGTTCTGCCGATGGCGAGTTCGTCCAGCACCAGGTCAAGGCGGCCGGCGGCAGTGCGTCGCAGGCACAGGTCCAGGCGGCGCGCACGTCGATGGCCACGTCGAGCGGCACATTCCGGTTTGCGCGGCCGGGCAGGTTCGTGTGGGCGTACCAGAAACCGTATGAACAGCTGCTGCAGTCTGACGGCGACAAGCTGTACGTCTGGGACAAGGATTTGAATCAGGTGACCGTGCGGGCGCTCAGTGGCGTGCTGGGCGCTAGCCCGGCCGCCATCCTGTTTGGCAGCAACGACCTGGAAAAGAACTTCACGCTGCGCGATGCGGGCGTCAAACAAGGCATCGACTGGCTCGAGTTGATACCGAAATCGAAGGATACGCAGTTCGAGCGTATCGGCATCGGTTTTCGCGACGGCAACCTCGAGGCGATGGAACTGCATGACGTATTCGGCAATGTGACGCTGCTCACGTTCTCGAGCATCCACAAGAATCCGGCGCTGCCCGCCGATACATTCAAGTTTGCGGCGCCGAAGGGTGCCGACGTGATTAATGGCTGACCGGTGCCTGGCAGATCCGCGGTGGCGCGCGACACGCTGACGTCGTGTCAGCGATCAACGGGTCGAATGTTGTGTGCCGACGCGCATGAGCGTGGCGATTGCTGCGTCCGCCATGAGGCGGCTTGCGGCGGGCGTGCCCGCACGGGCGCATCGGCGGCTGTCATAATGCATGCACGACGTTGTGAAGTGATCCGCTAAGCCCATGTTCGAAGATACCCGCACTGCCATCCCGCTGGCGGAACGGCTGCGCCCGAAGACGATCGACGAGGTTATCGGCCAGCGCCACCTGCTTGGCGAAAACAAGCCGTTGCGAGTGGCGTTTGAGTCTGGCGAGCCGCATTCGATGATTCTGTGGGGGCCGCCTGGCGTGGGCAAGACGACGTTGGCGCGCTTGATGGCTGCCGCATTCCGCGCCGAATTCATTGCGCTGTCCGCCGTGCTCTCCGGCGTCAAGGATATCCGCGAGGCGGTCGATCTGGCGCAGGCCCATCGCGCGCGCGGGCGGCAGACATTGGTGTTTGTCGACGAAGTCCACCGCTTCAACAAGAGCCAGCAGGATGCCTTCCTGCCGCACGTGGAGTCCGGCTTGTTCGTGTTCGTCGGCGCCACGACCGAGAATCCATCGTTCGAGGTCAACAGCGCCTTGTTGTCCCGCGCGGCGGTCTATGTCCTCAAGAGCTTGGACGATGATGAGCAGCGCGCATTGCTCGAGCGCGCGTTCGCCGAATTGGGCGGCGGGTTGACCATCACGGACAGCGCGCGCGACGCGCTGATTGGCTCTGCCGATGGTGACGGACGCAAGTTGCTCAACAACGTCGAAATCGTCGCACGCGTCGCGCACCGTGCGAAGACCACGTCAATCGACGATACACTGCTTGGCTCGGCGTTGGCCGACAATCTGCGCCGCTTTGACAAGGGCGGCGATGCGTTCTACGACCAAATCAGCGCATTGCACAAATCGGTGCGGGGCAGCCACCCCGACGGTGCATTGTATTGGCTGTGCCGGATGCTCGACGCAGGCGCCGATCCGCGTTACCTCGCGCGCCGCATCGTGCGCATGGCTTGGGAGGACATCGGGCTGGCCGATCCCCGCGCCGCGCGCATTGCGCTGGATGCGTCGGAAACGTACGAGCGGCTGGGCACCCCCGAAGGGGAGCTTGCCCTCGCGCAGGCGGTGCTGTATTTGGCCGTCGCGCCGAAGTCGAATGCCGGCTATAACGCATACAACGCGGCGCGGCGGTTCATCTCGCAGGACAGGTCGCGGGCGGTGCCGGTGCATCTGCGCAATGCGCCGACCAAGCTGATGAAGGAGCTCGGCTATGGCCATGCATACCGCTACGCGCATGACGAGCCCGACGCTTATGCGGCGGGTGAAACATACTTGCCGGACGGCATGCGCGAGCCCGGCTGGTATGCACCTGTGCCGCGCGGACTGGAGCAGAAGATCGGCGAAAAGCTAGAGCGCCTGCGCGGGCTGGACCAGGCGTGGCGTCGCGAGCATAAGCACGGGGAAGGTTGAACATGTGCCCGGCCGCAGGCTGCACGCTGCGGCATGACGGCAGCGCAGCACGACGGCACGACGACGCGGGGGCACGAGGTGCACTGCCACCCGGCCTTTGGGCGGCGGCGATCCGTGCTGTCGGTAAGGTAAAATCTGCAGTTCATCCAACGTATTGCAAAGCTCCCCATGCTCGACATCACGCTGCTCCGCAAGGACATCGACGCGGTTGCCCAACGGTTAGCCGATCGCGGCTACACACTGGACGTCGCTGCGTTCCAGGCGCTCGAATCCGAACGCCGTCGGCTCCAAACGCACACCGAGGAACTGCAGTCGCGCCGCAACAGCCTGTCCAAGCAGATCGGCGCGATGAAGGGGCGCGGCGAGGATACCTCCGCGGTGATGGCGCAAGTCGCGGGCATCGGCGACGAGATGAAGGCGTCGGCGCTACAGCTGGATGAGGTCCAGGCGAAATTATCCGAGCTGGTGCTTGGCATCCCGAATCTGCCGCACGAGTCCGTGCCGGTCGGCGCGGACGAGGCAGGCAACGTCGAGGTGCGGCGCTGGGGCACGCCGCGCACGTTTGATTTTACGGTAAAGGATCACGTGGACCTCGGTGTGCCGCTGGGGGTCGATTTCGAGGCAGGCGCAAAGTTGGCTGGCGCGCGTTTCACGTTGCTGCGCGGCCAGGCGGCGCGCCTGCATCGTGCGCTCGCGCAGTTCATGCTCGATACGCACACGCAGACGCACGGCTATACCGAGTGCTATACCCCCTACATTGTGAACCCAGAGATCTTGTACGGCACCGGCCAGTTGCCCAAGTTCGCCGACGACATGTTCCGCGTCGAGAAGGGGGGCGGCGACAGCAAGGTCACGCAATACTTGATCTCGACGTCGGAGATCTCGCTGACCAACACGGTGCGCGACAGCATCGTCGACGCGGATCGATTGCCGATCCGGCTGACCGCGCATTCGCCGTGCTTTCGGTCCGAGGCCGGCGCGTACGGGCGCGATGCGCGCGGCATGATCCGGCAGCATCAGTTCGACAAAGTCGAGATGGTGCAGATCACGTTGCCGGACAGTTCATACCAGGCGCTGGAGGAAATGGTGGGGCATGCCGAAACGATCCTGCAGCGGCTGGAGTTGCCGTACCGCGTGATCACGCTGTGTACCGGCGACATGGGGTTCTCGGCGGCAAAGACGTACGATCTCGAGGTGTGGCTGCCGGCGCAGCACGCCTATCGCGAGATTTCGTCGTGCTCAAACACCGAGGCGTTCCAGGCGCGCCGCATGCAGGCGCGGTTTCGCAACGCACAAGGCAAGCCCGAATTGGTCCATACGTTGAACGGTTCCGGGCTGGCGGTCGGTCGCACGCTGGTGGCGATTCTAGAGAACGGCCAGAATGCCGACGGATCGGTCACAATTCCGGCGGCGTTGCGCCCATACATGGGCGGTGTTGCGCGGCTGGAGCCCGGTGCGTGAGCAGATAGGTGTAAAAGCCTGGCGCGTAAAAATCCGCTTGGAATTGCTCAGCGGATTGTCTATAATGCTTGACTTCGCTGAGCCGCGACCCGATCAGCGAAGATCAAAATCCCAGGAAAGGTGGCAGAGTGGTCGAATGCGCCGGACTCGAAATCCGGTATACGGTTCTCCCGTATCGAGGGTTCGAATCCCTCCCTTTCCGCCACAGACAAGGCTTTCAGCCGAATAGAGCCGCCCCCGCAGGCGGCTTTTTTGCGTTGTTGAGTCGAGTGCGCATCACGATGCCCGAACACGCCGCGCTCGGAACACGCGCCGCTTAGTAAGGGGCGGCCCATGCTCACCAGCGCGGCTGGGCATGTGCAACTTACGAACCTTTCTTTACCTGTTCCTTCGCATCACCCCACGTCTGCTGGGTCTTGCCGACGGCCTGCTGAGCATCGCCTTTCAGTTCATGAGCCTTGTTTCCGGTCACCTTCCCGGCGACCTCGTTGGCTTTCCCCTTGACCTGTTGGGTTACGCCTTTGATTTGGTCCTTGTTCATAGATTTCTCCTGTTTGATTGCCCGGCCTAATCGCAGGCCGGTATGTGTATGGTGTCGCAAGCATCGTTCCTGCTCGGCTTGAACTGCCGTCAGTGCTTTGCGCCGCTGCGCAGGCGTATTTCAATCATGCGCTCGGGCCGAAGCCGATGAGCGGCGTACGATTCGCCGCGCGCTGCGGCCGCGGTGGCAAGCGACTCCCGGTCGGTCATTGTTGACTCGAACGCCGGGTGTGGCGATTCGACGGGTGTTACAACGCCATGGTCTATAAGCTCGTAGCTATCACGCAGCGCAATGAGCGGCAATTCGCCACCGACGCGACTGTCGAAGCCGCCAAGTCCACGGGCCGGCGTGGAGACAGCGTTGTCCAGCGTGGCCTGCGACACAATGGCCTGGATGTTTCGGCCGGTCTTCTTCGCTTCCGCGTTCTTGCCGTCGGTGTCCACCGTGTTATCGGTAGCATCGTTGTTGAGCAGGTCAGTGCCGCGTGGATGAGCCGCCTGCACGGGGTCCGCGGGGTCGTCGATGCCTGCGCGGGGCTCGCATGACGTTGCACCGGGTGACGACGTAGATTGCATATTGCCCAACCCGGCTTCTTTTCCGCTCGACGCTCGCTCGATGTCGTTCACTTGTGCGCGCGCCGTTTCAGTTTCTGGCTTTTTCAACGGGCTTTCTGCTGCCTGGCGTCGTTGCTCGGGCTGGGGCGGGTTTTTGTCTGTCGAGTCCATTGGATCGCTTCGATTAAATAATCACCATCCTCATATAGCAAGCTTCATTCCATGACGGCAAGCGAAGCTATGAGCCGTCACGCCATCATTTAGGGCAAATACGGCCAATCTTTCGCAGTGTCACCCCGCAGGCCTGTAAAATACGGCAAATTTTTTGCAATTTTCTATGTCGGCCAAGAAATCGCCCTTTTTCGAACTGCGCAGCGGTACGCTGGACACGCTTTTGTTCGTCGTGAAGACGACCGATCTGGCCGAGATGCGCGCTGAACTGAGTCGCCGCTTCGACGCGACACCGGAGTTTTTCGCCAACGACGTGGTCGCGATCGACGTGCGGCGCCTGCCGTCGGACCAACGCGTGCTGGTCGCAGAAGTGGCCGAGATGCTGAAGGCATTCCGGATGCATCCGGCCGGCATCGTCGCGAACGACGCACAACGGTCGTGGGCACAACTTGATGCACTGCCGTTCGTCGAGTCACGTGAGCGGCGTGCGGCACGCAGCGACGAGCCCGCGGCTGGGGCGTTGTCACAGGCTGCGTCGACCGTGTCGCAGGCCACGCCGTGCGACATGATGGCCAAGCCACAGGGCGACGCTGCAGCCGACATCGAGCGGGGCGGCAGCAGCGCGACACTGGTGATCGACAAGCCGCTGCGTTCGGGGCAGCAGGTCTACGCAAAGGGCGACCTCGTGGTGTTGGGACTGGTCAGCTACGGGGCGGAAGTCATTGCTGAGGGCAACATCCACATCTATGCGCCGCTGCGCGGACGCGCACTGGCGGGCGTGCATGGCAACCACGGCGCACGGATCTTTTGCACGTGCTTGGAGCCGGAACTGATCTCGATTGCCGGTATCTACCGGACCACCGAGACGCCACTCGGGCCCGATGTGCTTGGCAAGTCGGTACAGATCCGGTTGGTGGACGAGAAGTTGATCATCGAGCCTCTGCGGTTGACGTAGCGGCAATCCGTATTAGAAGGCAGGAAGACATCCGCCTCGACAGTGGCGGAGCACATTGACGAATACAAGGTAACGGTATGGCAAAAATCATTGTGGTGACTTCGGGCAAGGGCGGGGTCGGCAAGACGACGACGAGCGCAAGCTTTGCGTCTGGACTCGCGCTGCGCGGGCATAAGACGGTCGTCATCGATTTCGATGTCGGCCTGCGTAATCTCGATCTCATCATGGGCTGTGAACGTCGTGTTGTGTACGACCTGATCAACGTGATCCAGGGTGAAGCGAACCTGCACCAGGCGCTAATCAAAGATAAGAAGTGCGAGCAGTTGTACATCCTGCCCGCATCGCAGACGCGCGACAAGGACGCGTTGACGCTGGAGGGCGTCGAGAAGGTCATCAACGACTTGATCGAAATAGGCTTCGAGTACATCGTCTGCGACTCGCCGGCCGGGATCGAGTCTGGTGCGTTGATGGCGATGCACTTCGCGGATGAAGCGTTGATCGTCACGAACCCCGAGGTATCGTCGGTTCGGGATTCGGACCGCATCCTCGGCATCCTGGCATCCAAGACACGCCGCGCGATCGAGGGTAAGGAGCCGGTCAAGGAGCACCTGTTGATCACGCGCTATAACCCAAAGCGTGTCAGCGAAGGCGAGATGCTGTCGCTGGACGACATCCAGGAGATTCTGCGGATCCCGTTGATCGGCGTGATCCCGGAATCTGAGTCGGTGCTGCACGCGTCGAACCAGGGTGTGCCGGCGGTGCATTTGGACGGGACCGACGTGGCCGAGTCGTACAAGGACGTGATCGCGCGTTTCCTTGGGGAGCAAAAGCCGCTGCGGTACATTGATTATCACAAGCCGGGTTTGTTGCAACGGCTGTTCGGCAGCAAGTAAGGGGGGGAAATGTCAATTCTTTCTTTTCTGCTCGGTGAGAAACGCAAGTCCGCGTCGGTTGCGAAGGAGCGCTTGCAATTGATCATCGCGCATGAGCGTGCGGCCGGACGGGCGCCGGCCGACTATTTACCGGCGCTGCAGCGCGAGCTTGTCGCGGTGATCTCGAAGTACGTAACAATCTCGAACGACGACATTAAGGTCCATCTCGAGCGGCAGGACGATCTCGAGGTGCTTGAAGTCAAGATCGAGATTCCGCAGGCGTGATCGCCGCCCCGGCCGTGTGCGCGGCGCGTGACCAGCGGCTCATGTTGTGTTCCGTGACGCCGCTTCAGTCAGCGGCGCATAGCACCTATGCTCGGAAAGCCTAAAGGCTGCTATAGCATGTAAAGAGCTTGTTCGCCCGTATGGATATTATTAGCGTCCATCGGGTTGCCCTTTACTTCTGCATAGATAGACGCAATGCGATTTGCGGCGACTGACTCGGAAGGAGTCGCATGCGCTGTCGCAACCAACAAAAACACCGAGTGGTTGTGATACAGTACTTCCCGCTCGCGCTCATCGTGTGGGTTTAAAAATAATAACGGTTTTCCGGATATACCGTTGAATTCACAGATATGGACTGTACTGTCTTCCATTTGTAGTGTATCGGCGGCGCCAAGCTCGGGATGCAGTTCAGAGGTCGTTGACATGAACCGCGGATAGCTTGTTGCGGTTGTGCCAGGCGTATATTTTGATAAATGCTCGGATATTCCCTTCGCGTCATCCAGCAGTGAAAAGCGTAAGGTACGCGTTTTGCAAGTGGGAAGTTGATCAAGAGCAGCCCTTAGTTTTTTCTCTTCTTCATACATGTCCAATCCGGCTTCATGGTTGGTGGGGTCTTTTATTGAAATTCTTTGACCGGTTTGCGCATAGTGGGTCAGTGCACTGTTCAATTCCTCGGTATAGTCATTGTCCCCTGCAGTCCAGTGTTCAAGGGCCTTCAGTGCTTCGGCATCTTGTTCAAGGTGGTCTACCGCTTCGGAGAATCGGTCTTCGTACTCCTCCGAGGTTGATGGATTTTCGTTCGTACCCACATGCCATTTTTCCGGAAATAGAATATTTTCTAGGCGTGCCTGAAGTGCGTTGGGATCGTGCAATGGAATATTGTAGTGATCGCAAGCAACAGCCATATTTCTAAAAATTTTTTTGTCCCGTCGGGGAAATTGGTATTCGACATTAAATTCTGAAATATTTTGGGGATTGCAGAGATCGATGCACGCTGTCATGGGTTGATGCGGTCTGGCCGCAATGAATGTCTCAGTCAAAAGAACGCTAATATCCGTGCTTTGGACATATTTGCGCCATGCTCGTGAACCGTAGCACGCTTGGTCCAATTGAATTATGTGGCCCAGTGCGCCCGGTGATATCCGCATTGGTCGGTGCGTGGCGGTTGGCTTCTTGGCAACAAGATTGGATGACTGAGTGACTCGGGACGTCCTTAGTTTATCTAATTCGCCTGCATGAATCGCTGATGCGACGATTCTCCTAGGCGCAGACTCTTTATTTGGCTCGGACGCTTGCTCCAATGTATCGTTATTTTCATGCGTTAAAACTGGCTGCTGTCCGATTTGGAAGTTCAGCATACATATCCCTATCGAAAGGTTAGATGCTGTCATGCTAGTTGTGGGAATCGTCGCGCTCACGATAGACGCGAATTAAACCGTGCGCTGACGAAATCCTGCCGAGTACTATGCCGCCTGGTATGCACGGGCGCTTGCATTTTTGTGTAGTGTCTTTGGGCCTAACCGTTGCACGCACTCCGGATAGAAGTCGCAACGAACGACGCTAGCATCTCGCCGACCCGCAGCCTAACGATGGATAGAAGCGCTCCCAGCGCAGCAGTATCGCCACGCGGCTTGGTGATCACTTCGGCCGGGGTTGGAATACGCGGATGAAGCCAGCGATCGGCTTTTGCCTTTCGTTCGATCCTGCCGGAACCGGCGAAGAACTTTGCCGTGTCGGTGGTCAATCCGCACGATTGCCTCATTAAACGCAGCGTTCCTGCGCGAACTGAAACTTTCCCGGAATCTTTTCCAGCCGAGCCGACTCCACGACGTAACTGGGCAATGGAGTACAGCGGTTGGTGACGGCAATGCGGGAGCGGTGAATGACGACGCCTATACGACGCTCAATCGAGGTCGATTTCCTTCGGGGCGCGGTACTGATTATGATCGCGCTGGATCACATCTGCGGCAGCTCGCTTGCCAAGTTCATGCTGCATAACTACGCGTTTTGTGATGCCGCGGAAGTGTTCGTGTTCCTGGGCGGCTATGCGTCAGCGGCTGCCTATGCGGCGATCGAAGCGAACCGCGGCGGGCGGGCCGCAACCCTGCGCTTTCTGTCGCGCAGCGTGCAAATCTATCGCGCCTATTGGCTGACCGCGGCGTTGATGCTTGCCTCGGGAGCGATGATCGCCGCGCTGCGCTTGCGCACGCCGATGTTGGCCGAGAGTGAATGGCCGTTGTTCGCGGCGCAGCCAGGGTCGATGATCCGTGACATCGCGTTGTTTCGGCACCAGCCATACTTGGCCGCCGTGCTGCCCATGTACGCGTTCTTTGCACTCGGCGCCGGCGTTGCGGTGCCCTACGCACGCCGTGCACCCGTCGTCACGTTATTCGGTAGCCTCATCGTATGGTTGTTAGCGCCAGTGCTGGGGCCGCTGCTGCCCAGCGCCAGAGCGGGCGGCTGGGGATTCAATCCGTTCGCGTGGCAATTCATGTTTGTATGCGGGATGCTGGTACGGTTGCATCCCGTGCCTCCAGCGTTCTATGCGTCGCACACGGCTCGCGGATTGATGCGGATCGCCATTGGCACCGCGCTCGGCTTTGCGTTCTCTAAGGTGGTGCTGCAAACCCAGCCGATGCCGGGCATCATGAAACAGAACCTTGCGCCGCTGCGAATCGTCAGCTTTGCCGCGTTGGCGTGGCCCGTGGCCGTCGCGATCCAGCGCGGCTGGCTCCGTGCACTGGCCAGCCGGATGCGGGACGTCGTCAACGTGGGACAGCAAGGGATGCCGTGCTTCGTGGCCGGCGCGTTCATATCGATCGTCATCGATACGGCGCTGCGGGCCAGTGGTCCGCACCGGATGCCGTTCGTTGCGGGACTGTGCGGCGACGCGTTGGCGATCGGCACGGTGATCGCCACGGCGCGGCTGACCCGGACGCTGAAGCGGCGCGCGGGGGCCACGCGTGGCGGGCCCGCCGTGTCGCGGTCCGGACAGACGTCGACGATGCCGGCCGGTATACGGCCTACACAAGCCCTTCAGGGGACCGACGTCGGCGCGGGTGGGTTATGGCCGCGCCGGCAGCCGGACGCATCGCGCTGAACCGGCGCATGACAGCGTCTGCTTCAAGGGCCGCCTTGTCGGGCGTCTTTCAACTTGTATGCCGACACCGTTGAGGGTGGGTCGGGAAGAAGAAGGAACGGCCGAGACCGTATGGCGCGATGTGAGCGTGAGGGCACCTGGGACTGGAGGCTCCTTGGGCGTTGCGGTCCGCGTCCCTGTCATCTGTGCGCGGGAATGCACGCGCGCGCAGTGGCGCGCATTCCTGTCGGCGGGAGCGGCGCTTGCTGACGGATAGCTACGTGGTGGACGGTGTGCGCCGTTCCGGAATCAGGAGAAGCCATGATGGAAAACGATGCGCCGACGAAACATCCCACGCCCGCGCGTCATAGCGATAACGAAAAGAGCAGGATGCCAGAGCGTCATGACAGCGACCGTAAGCAGGCGCCGCATGATCACCCCGGCAAGGCACCGGGCGAAGGGGAAGTGCCGGTCGGCTGACGATCGGCACCGGTGGCCTTGCAGCAGGCGACTTGCATCGCGCCGGAGGTGCGATGCAAGTCGGTCTTGTGCAGCCTATCGCACGCGGCACGGTCGCGGTGTTGATCAGAACTTGTAGCGGAGGCTGAAGAATAGTGGCGCACTACCGGAAGCGTGCCGGTCTTTTTACCCGGTAGAATCCTTTCCCGGCATGATCGCGTTCGGAACATAAGCATCGAAATGGTTCCGATAGCAATGGCTCATACCTTGCATTGCCGCTTTGGCGGTCGGATTGTCGCCAGCGCCGACAAGTTCCGCGCAAGCAGCCGCAACCTCATTCAGAACTCGTGTCGTTTCAGGCACGTATGGAAGGTCAATTCCGCTGTCGTGCTGTACCCTGATGATATGGTATCGGACTAGTCCAGGCATCGTCCACGCGCTAATTAGGAACTCTTGCACGGTGATCGGCTTGCCGCCAACCTCGACGGTCAATGCATGGTGTTTTTCATCGTAACCTGCTCACTCCAATGCTTCGCAACTGTCGATTGCGCGTTCAGCGTGTCACGAATGAGATCCCAGTAGTCAGTTTCATGTTGTATATCTAACAATCAAGAACGATTGCAGTACAGCTGCGACAACGCATTATCCGACTGTTTACAGTCGAATGTCGTACTGTTACCACTGCTATGTGGATCTTGTCGTAACCGATGCTAAAGGCGAGTAATAAACGGTCGCAAAGACGACATACAGCACTATGAGCCAACCGAGTTGCGGAGCAGCATCGCAACCACAACAAAGAATGCCAATACGCCGAACATGATTGGCACTCGCCAGACGTAACAGCATTCCCGGAAGTTCATCGCATCGCCCTAAGCATCGAATCACCGCCGCATCATGACGTCAATGACAATCATTCGCGATGTTGATCGACGGTCCGACCGCTTCTAACCGGCTCGCAAGGACAGTTTTTGCCTATCGCATGGCCAAATCATGTGGTCGAAAGTCGCTAGGCTGATGGGGGTTGGAGGGGCCGGTTTGCTTGCACAAGTCGAGTTACAAGCATTCAACTTTCTTTGAAACCCTTTTAAATCAAGGATTTGACAGTGATGTTGGCGGAAGCGGTGAGATTCGAACTCACGGACGGTTGCCCGTCGCTGGTTTTCAAGACCAGTGCCTTAAACCACTCGGCCACGCTTCCCAGAACGCAATATTGTAGCCGATTTGCGCGCGTGCTGAAAATGGGCCGGCAGGAGACTGCGCGCGCCCACCCCGACTGGCTGCTACGAGATCGTGCGCATGCCGTTTCATGCAACCAAGACGAGCATGCGCGCCGGTTCACGCGTCATCCTTCAGGAACAATGCCTGCAGGTCGTTCAGGAAACGCTGGCCGAGCGACGTCGGCGCGATACCCGCATGATCACGGCGGATCAAGCCACGGCGTTCGGCTTGCGCAAGAGCGGGCTCGACCGATGTCATCGTCATCCCGGTCCGCTCGATGAACCGATGCACCGGGAAGCCTTCGGTGAGCCGCAGCGCATTGAGCATGAATTCGAACGGTAGGTCACGCGCACTGACTTCGTGCTGTTCCTGGATCGGTACGCCCGCGGCAGTCTGCGCCAGATAGGTGGCGGGGTGTTTGTAGCGCATCTGTCGCACGATCCGTTCCGGAAAAGACAGTTTCGAATGTGCGCCTGCGCCGATGCCCAGATAGTCGCCGAATTGCCAGTAGTTCAGGTTGTGCCGGCTTTGCCGGTGCGCTTTAGCGTACGCTGACACTTCGTAGCGGTGGTAGCCGGCTTCACGCGTGCGCGCATGGATCCACTCCTGCATGTCGGCCGATGTGTCATCGTCGGGCAGCGCAGGGGGATACTTGTGGAAATAGGTGTTCGGCTCCAGCGTGAGGTGGTACAGCGACAAATGGGGCGGTGCGAATGACAGCGCAGTCTCCACGTCCGCCTGACATTGCGCCAGTGTCTGGCCCGGCAGCGCAAACATCAAGTCCAGATTGAAGTTGTCGAAACTCGAGCGCGCGATCTCTACCGCGCGGCGGGCCTGCGCTGCGTCGTGAATGCGGCCCAGTGCTTGCAGGTGAGCGTCGTTGAAGCTCTGGATGCCGATCGAGAGCCGGTTGACGCCGCTGCTGCGAAAGCTCGCGAACTTGGCGGCTTCGAACGTGCCGGGATTTGCCTCGAGCGTGATTTCCGCATCTGCGTCCAGTGGCAGCAACGCGCGTAGGTCTGACAACAGCCGGTCAATCGCCTGTGCCGACAGCAGGCTCGGTGTCCCGCCGCCGATGAACACGGTATGGACCGGCCGTCCCCAGATCAACGGCAACGCCGCTTCTAGGTCGGCGCGTAGCGCGTCCAGATACTCGGTTTCAGGAAACTGCGCGTCGTTTGGATCGCGTGTGAACGCGTGCGAATTGAAGTCGCAATACGGGCACTTGCGCACGCACCATGGAAAATGCACATACAGGGACAGCGGCGGCAGTGCGGTGAGCCGGATGCGTCCCGGTGCAATGAACGCGGACACCGCGCCGCCCGATCCCGGCGCGTCGGTGTGCGCGAGCGGTGAGGGACGTGCGGGTGCGTGTCCCGCGATGGGATGATTCATCATGCGTTCTTCAATCGACGGATCAACTCTGCCAACGCCAGCGCGCGATGACTATGGGCGTTCTTCACTTCCGGCTGCAACTGGGCGGCGCTTGCCTGCAGCGCAGGGACATAGAACAGCGGGTCGTAGCCGAAACCGTGCCCGCCACGGGCCTCGGTGAGGATTTCGCCGTGCCAGCGACCGTCGGCGATCAACGGCTCGGGATCGTCGACATGGCGCACCAGCACTAGCACGCAATAATAGTAGGCGCGCCGGTCGGCGTGCGCGCGCAACATGTCGAGCAGGCGCGTGTTGTTGGCCGCATCGGATTTCTCGCCACCGGCTAATTGCGCATAGCGGGCTGAATAGACGCCTGGGGCGCCGCCTAGCGCATGCACGCATAACCCCGAATCATCGGCGAGCGCGGGCAAGCCGGTGACGCGTGCCGCGTGGCGCGCTTTTTCCAGTGCGTTCTCGATGAACGTCGGATGGGGCTCGGGCGCTTCGCCCACGCACAATGCGTGCTGCGGCACGAGATCGATGCCAAGCGCGTTCAGCGCAGAAAATTCGCGCAGCTTGCCAGGGTTGTTCGACGCCAGCACGATGCGCGACTGCGCAGATCCGAGATGGCCGTTCATGACTGCAGCGCCTTTTTTTGCAGCTCGATTAGTCGCATGATGCCGGACTCGGCGAGATCGAGCAGTGCGTTCATCTCGTCGCGGCTGAACGGTTCGCCTTCGGCCGTGCCCTGCACCTCGACGAAGCGGCCGGCCCCGGTCATCACCACATTCATGTCGGTGTCGCAACGTGAGTCTTCTGCGTAGTCCAGATCGAGCACCGGCGTCGCGCCGTGGATGCCGACCGATACCGCCGCGACGTGGTCGAGGATCGGCGTCGCGGTGAGCTTGCCGTGCGCCAGCAGCGTACTCACCGCATCGTGTGCGGCGATGAATGCGCCAGTGATGCTCGCACAACGTGTGCCGCCGTCGGCCTGAATCACGTCACAGTCGATATGCAGCGTGCGCGGGCCCAATTTCTCCAAGTCAAACACCGCGCGCAGCGCACGACCGATGAGCCGCTGGATTTCCTGCGTGCGGCCGGTCTGCTTGCCACGCGCCGCCTCGCGATCGCTGCGCGTGTGCGTCGCGCGCGGCAGCATGCCGTACTCGGCGGTGAGCCAGCCGCGCCCACGATCGCGCAGGAATTCGGGCACTTTCTCCAGCACGCTGGCGGTGCAGATCACTTTTGTGTCGCCGCATTCGATCAACACGGAACCTTCGGCATGCTTCGTATAGTGGCGCGTGATGCACACGTCTCGCAGTGCGTCGGCGGCGCGGCCGCTGGGCCGCGGAGTCGGGACTTTCATATTGGAACGGTCGGAAAGTGGATGCGGTTGGAGGTCAGCTGCGCCGACCCGAAACCCGCATCTTAGCGCTAAACGCGGATTGCCCTCGGTGGCCCGATGCGTTCCATCGATGCTGGCCGCCGTTGCCGGGGGCAGGTAGGCGTTCAGTGCGATAATTGTCTTTTTACCAGAACTTTTCGCGAGGCGCACAATGATCTACAGCATGACGGGCTATGCGAGCGTGACGCGGGAACTGGTCGTCGACGGCGCCTCCGAGGTCGGCGGCACTACCCATACTGCCAGCGTATCGGTCGAGTTGCGCACCGTGAATTCGCGGTTTCTCGACATCAATTTTCGCATGCCTGAAGAGGTGCGCACGTGCGAGCCGACGTTGCGCGAAATGCTGATGAACCGCCTTTCGCGAGGCAAGGTCGACATCCGTATCAACGTGCAACGCAGCGAGCAGGCGGCGCTGGCCGGCTTGCTCAATCGCGACGCGTTGCTGCAACTGGCGGCGCTGGAGCGCTCCGTGCTGGATGTGTTTCCCGGCGCGGGTGGCCTGCGCACCAGTGAAATCCTGCGTTGGCCCGGCGTGATCGCCGATAGCGGCCTGTCGGCCGCGTTGCTGCGCGACGCGGTGCTGGCATGCGGTAAGCAGGCTGTGGACGAGCTGGTCAACGTGCGTGGCCGCGAGGGGGCGCAACTGGCCACGATGCTGCTGGCCAACGTGGCCGAGATGGAGGCGATTGTCACCCGTATTACGCCATTGGTGCCCGAGCTGGTCGCGCGTCATCAGCAAAAGATTGTCGAGCGGTTGCAAGTAGCACTCGGTGTGGCGGTGTTGGATGGCTCACCACAACTCGTCTCGCATGAGGAAATCGCTGAACGGATCCGCCAAGAGGTGACGATGTACGGCATCCGTATTGACATTGCCGAGGAGCTGTCGCGGCTGAGTGCGCATTTGGCCGAGACTCGCCATGTGATTGAAAAGGGCGGCCGGGTTGGCAAGCGGCTCGATTTCATGATGCAGGAACTGAACCGGGAAGCGAACACGCTGGGGTCCAAGGCCGCGGCGAAAGAACTGGCCGACGCGTCGATGACGCTGAAGCTGCTAATCGAGCAGATGCGCGAGCAGGTTCAGAATTTGGAATAGTCTGACACGATGACGAACAATCGCAATCCCTACGCCGGAGAATATCCCGGTAACCTGTTCATGGTGGTCGCACCATCCGGTGCGGGTAAGTCGACGCTGGTCAACGCGCTATTGGCGTGCGACCCGTCGATCCGGCTGTCGGTGTCGTACACTACCCGGCCGCCGCGGCCGAACGAGACAAACGGTGTTCAGTATCATTTCATCCCGGCGTCCGACTTCCTCGAGCGCCATGCCCAGGGTGAATTCCTCGAGAGTGCCGAAGTCCATGGCAACTACTATGGCACGTCGCGCGTGTGGATCGAAGAGCAGATGAAGCGTGGCGTAGATGTGCTGCTCGAAATCGATTGGCAGGGCGCGCAGCAGGTGCGCAAGCAGTTCCGAAACGCGGTCGGCATCTTTATTCTGCCGCCGTCGCTCGATGCGCTCGAGGAGCGTCTGCGCAAGCGTGGGCAGGACGAGCCGAACGTGATTGTGCGCCGGCTGCTGGCCGCCGGCAGCGAGATCTCGCATGCGCCCGAATTCGAATACGTGTTGATCAATGAGAATTTCGATCGTGCGTTGACCGAAATGCAGACCGTGGTCGCCGCGACACGGCTGCGTTTCGCATCGCAGCGTGCACGCCACGAGAAGCTGTTCGTCGAGTTGGGCATTCACTCATCGCAGGCGGATTGATCGCGCGGTGAGTTAAAATAGATTTATAGCAACAAGGAATTCCAATATGGCTCGCATTACCGTCGAAGACTGCCTGGAACATATCACGAACCGCTTCGAGCTTGCGCTTGCGGCGACGTATCGTGCGCGCCAACTCGCGCAGGGCCACACACCAAAGATCGAAAGCAAGGATAAGCCGACGGTACTCGCGCTGCGCGAGATTGCCGAAGGAAAGGTTGGCATCGAGATGTTGAAGAAAGTGCCGGTCTGACCGGCACACCCGCCATGTGACGACACTGCGCAACAGATCTGGAGGCGCAAATGAGTTCCAATCCATCGCACGCCTCCACGTTGTCGTCCGCAGCGCGCGCTACTGACGAGGCCGCGTCGCATCGCCCGCAGGCCGGGGCGAAACACCCGTCCACGTCACCGGCCGGCGCGCATGCGTCGGACGGCGCTGGCAAGGCGACCAGAACGTCGCCTGCACGCGCGTACATCGATGCAGTGCTCGAACAATCGTTTCGGCACTTGTTTGGTCCGACCGCCACGCCCGAGCAGCCACGCAAGCACGAAGTCGTATCGATCGCGAAGCTGACCGAAGAGTTGGGCTCGTACATGACACCAGCCGAGATCAAGGAGATCAAGGCCGCGTTTCACTTCAGCGACGAGGCCCACCTGGGCCAATATCGGCAAAGCGGCGAGCCGTACATCACGCACCCGGTGGCGGTGGCCGAGATCTGCGCCGGCTGGAAGCTGGACTCGCAGTCGATCATGGCCGCGCTGCTGCACGACGTGATGGAAGACCAGGGCGTCACGAAGACGGAACTGGCTGAGCGTTTCGGTCCGAAGGTGGCTGAGCTGGTCGACGGGCTGTCCAAGTTGGACAAGATGGAATTCCGCAACCGCGAGGAGGCGCAGGCGGAAAATTTCCGTAAGATGTTGCTTGCGATGGCGCGGGACGTGCGCGTCATCCTGATCAAGCTTGCCGACCGGCGGCACAATATGCGCACACTCGGTGCGGTGCCGCCTGAAAAACGTCGGCGGGTGGCGCGCGAGACGATCGATATTTATGCACCGATTGCGCATCGGCTTGGCCTCAACAACACGTATCGTGAGCTACAGGAGCTGAGTTTCGCGAATTTCAATCCGCGCCGGTATGCAACCCTTGAGAAGGCCGTCAAGGCGGCGCGCGGCAACCGGCGAGAAGTGGTTGGCAAGATCCTCGAGGCGGTGCAGCGTTCGCTGGCCGACGCGAAGATCGATGCTGACGTGACCGGGCGTGAAAAAACGATTTACAGCATCTATCGAAAGATGCGCGACAAGCAGTTGTCGTTTTCGCAGGTGCTCGACGTGTACGGTTTTCGCGTGGTCGTTGACACGCCGATGGAATGCTATATGACGGTCGGCGTATTGCATTCGTTGTACAAGCCGGTGCCGGGCAAGTTCAAGGACTACATTGCGATTCCAAAGGTCAACGGATACCAGTCACTGCATACCACGCTGGTCGGCCCATTCGGCACGCCCATCGAGTTCCAAATCCGCACGCTGAAGATGCATGAGATCGCCGAGGCGGGCGTTGCGGCACATTGGATGTACAAGAACGGCAGCGCGGATCTGAACGACGTGCAAAAGCGGGCGCACCAGTGGCTCAAGTCGTTGCTCGACATTCAGAGCGAGGCAGGCGACTCCAGCGAGTTCCTTGAGCACGTGAAGATCGACCTGTTTCCAGACGCGGTCTACGTGTTCACGCCCAAATCGAAGATCATGGCGCTGCCGCGTGGCGCGACTGCGCTGGACTTCGCGTATTCAGTGCATAGCGATCTAGGTAACCAGTGCGTTGCCGTCAAGATCAACAACGAGTTGTTGCCGTTGCGCACCGAGCTTAAGAGTGGCGATATCGTCGAGGTCATCACGGCGCCGTACTCGAAGCCGAACCCTGCTTGGCTGGGGTTTGTCCGGACCGGCAAGGCGCGTTCGGCGATTCGCCATTACCTGAAGACGATGCGCTTGAACGAGTCGGTGCAACTCGGTGAGCGGCTCGTGGAACAGGTGCTCAAGGCGTACGGGTTGTCACTTGCCGAAGTTACGCCGGAGATCTGGGACAAGATCGCGCACTCGACCGGCAATAAGTCGCAGCAAGAAGTATTCGCCGATATCGGGTTGGGACGTCGCATTGCAGCGGTGCTCGCCAAGCGGATCGAATTGTTGCTTAGCGGCCGTGACGGGGACTCCGACGAGCACCCGCGCCCCGATGCGCCGGCTCATGCCAGCGGTGGACCGCCGGTATTGATTACCGGGACGGAGGGGATGGCGGTGCAACTGTCGCCCTGCTGTCGGCCGATTCCCGGCGATGACATCATGGGCTACATTGGAATGGGCCTCGGCATGTCGATCCATACGACCGATTGCCGTGTCGCACAGCGTATCCATCGGCGCGATCCCGGTCGCTGGATCGATGTCGCGTGGGCGCCGCAGCCGGGACGTTTGTTCGATGTAGCGGTCAAGGTGCTAGTTAAGAACACGCGCGGCGTTTTTGCACGCGTGGCCGCCGATATCACGGCCGCTGATGCGAATATCGTGCACGTGGCGATGGATGAGGATCTGGCCCAAGAATCGATGGCGCTGCGCTTTCTAATCCAGGTCAGTGACCGGGTCCATTTGGCGAATGTGATCCGGCGTACCCGGACCAATCCTGATGTGATCCGGATTGGCCGTGAGCGGGCGTCCGATGACGGCCACCATCGGCACGACGGTGGAATGCGCATCGAGCGTGACCGCGGTGACTATTGACGCGTAACGGGAGTTCGTACGGCCCCGGCTGTTCGCGGCATACTGCCAGTGCTACGGGTTGCCGCTGGACCGCTGGACGGCTTCTCGTGCGGTGCGATATCCGTCCGTGTTACACAAAGCAAAAAGGCCTTCCGGTTGGAAGGCCTTTTTTAAAGAAGTGGCGCGGCTGGCAGGATTCGAACCCACGACCCCTTGGTTCGTAGCCAAGTACTCTATCCAACTGAGCTACAGCCGCGCGAAGAAGTGAAATTATAGCAACTTCTTTGAAGATGTGAAGCCCCTGGCGCGATTTTTTTGCATGCCGGTGATGAGCAGACGCCGGATGCCGGCCATCAAGCGTTTGCCCGTTCGTATAATAGTCAAAAGGACATTCCATAGTTTCAGTCGATTCGCACAATGAACAAGGCATTTGTGAAGGAAAGCGATGATTCGGCGCAAGACGACGACCTGCCGCAACCGGAAATGCCGACTGGCGCAAAAAACTATATGACGCCAGAGGGTTACCGCCGCCTGAAGGACGAGTTGCTGCAATTGATCGACGTCGAGCGGCCCGAGGTCGTGCGCACGGTATCGTGGGCCGCGTCGAACGGCGACCGGTCCGAAAACGGCGACTATATTTATGGCAAGCGGCGTTTGCGCGAGATCGACCGGCGCATCCGTTTCCTGACCAAGCGGCTCGACTTAGCCGAGGTCGTCGACAGCAGTCGGCAGGAAAACACTGACCAGGTGTTCTTTGGCGCAACAGTCCACTATGCAACATCCGACGGCGCCGAGAACCAGATCACCATTGTGGGCGTCGACGAGGTGGACCTGGACCGGGGGCGAGTCAGCTGGATCTCGCCGATTGCGCGGGCGTTGTTGAAAGCGCGGATCGGGGACACCGTGTCCCTACACACGCCAGGCGGGATTGAGCAAATTGATGTCCTCGACGTGCAATATCCAGCCGCCTCGCACTGAGTGCGTGTGGGTGTGCTGCACGTGGGCTGCTGTCACGAGCGCTCACGGGCTGCTGTCATGACAGCGCTTGCGGCAGAGTGATAGATAGTAAAAAAGGCGCCCGAAGGCGCCTTTTGGGCTGGTGCACAGGACGACTGGCGTCCTGTCTGCTTTTAAGCTTAGAAGCGGTGACGCAGGCCAGCGGTCACAGCGACTTGCTTGTCGAACGACGACGGAGCCAGGCCGTTGATGTTCGCGGTGAAGCCGGTCTTGCTTTCGACAACCTTTTGGTACTCACCCTGCAGGTACACGTCGGTACGCTTGGACAGCGCATACGCGGTTTGCAGGCTAAATTGATGCCACTTCGGCGATTCGCCGTTGAGCTTGCCGTCGGTGTACGTGTACGCACCCGCGACGCTCAATGCCGGCGTCAGGTTGTAGCGGCCGTTGACTTCATAGTTGTTGAAGCGCACGTCGCTGCTGGCAACCCCTTCAAATGAGTCCGACGAGTTTGCAACACCGAATAGGTTGTTCAACTTCGTTTGCGTGAACACAAAGCCTGCCGTTGCCGGGCCGAACGCGTAGTTCAAGCCTGCGCCCCATGTGCGTTGGCGACCGACAAGACCTGTGATGCCATCCGATACTGCGCCCGCCTTGTTGAAAGACGCCAACGACAGATCACCAGCGTTCGGTGTGCTGTTGTTCAGCTGTAGGTACGCGGCAGCCACGTTCAACGGACCGTAGTTATACGATGCGCCGACGCTGTATGCGCGGTTGTTCGCAAAGTTGCCCGCCTGGTTCGAGAAGCCGTACAACGCGCCAAACTTGAAGCCGTCGAAGTTCGGGCTTTGATATTTCACCGAATTGTTGACGCGGAACGAGTTGTCCAGGTTGTCGTTGTCGAACGGGTGCGCGAACTGCGTGCCGCCGTATTGCGTGCCAGTCAGTGCCAGCGGGCCGAGGTAGTCAACGACGGAATCATATTGACGGCCGAGCGTGACGGCGCCGTACTGGTCCGACGCGAGACCGACAAAGGCTTGGCGGCCGAACAGGCGGCCTCCTTGGCTTGCCCCGCCATTGCCAATGTTGAAACCATTTTCCAGCGTGAAGATCGCCTTCAAGCCACCACCGAGGTCTTCAGCGCCACGCAGGCCCCAACGGCTGCCGTTTACCGAGCCGCTGGTTTCCTGCCAGTTCGAGCGACCGTCTTGGCTGTTCGTGTACGTGATGCCGGCGTCGATCAAGCCATACAGCGTCACGCTGCTCTGCGCGTGGGCAGCCGTCGTGAACATGCCCGACAGGGCTGCAACCATGAGCGTCTTTTTCATCTTTGTGAACTCCAAATACGTATGGGAAACCTTACCCAAGCTTTGAGGAAACGAGGCCGCCAGTGAGTTGGCAGCATGTATTTCAAGTGGTGCGGCATTGAAACGATTAGCCAGATGACGCACCTGCTTCCTGGAAAGGCAAAGTGTAAAGATGAGGTCGCGATGCGAACATTCCGAATTTCGCAACAATATATTGATTATTGCGCAATTATGGTTGGCACCCCGCAGAGCCTTGTGTAGTAAGGCTGAGCGGCGATTCAACTCGATTTCGACAATGGTGGACGAGCGCTCGCCGTTGTGTTTGTACGACAGCTAAATGAAGGGAACCAATGGACAATCAATGTGTCGCGTCCATTGTTTCAGCGGCCACAATAAAGGATTGTCGAATTGATTAACAATGGGATGCGCCGATTTGGCTATACTGCAATCACTGCTTTCCCCTAGCAGCTTTTTCTTCGGGAAAAGATCTCCAAACCTTATCAGCGCGGTCGTCTTGATCGCGTTTTTTTTGCGCCGTCGTCCATCGCACCATTGCACTGGTGGCTGGGACGCCGCGGATGGCGTGCAAACCATCGAGCCGACATTGATGCCGGAGTCGGCATCGATGCCATCGACTCATTCCGATGAGGCGAGACGGCGCTAGGCACCCGCCGAGCGGTGCAACGTCCAGTCGCTGGCTATCCAATCCTCAATCACGTAATGACGTGCATCCATTAGCGGTGCCGACAAAAGGTTTTGCCTGTGATCGCCGTGCCAAACCATATCGAAGCGGGTCAAGCCCGCAGGGTCGGGCGCGGTGATCGGCACAGGGCTGGGCTGATCTGCAGCATGGCGGGAATCATGCCGTAGCCAGCCGAAAAGGGGCTTAAGTGGCGTCAGCATCGTATTGCCTCCTGCTACATCGAATCGTTCCCGTAAATAATTGCACGAACCGCTTCGGAATAGAATCAGCATAAACACTTACAATTTGTTGCAGATAATCGGTAAAAATTTCTGTCACTTCATAATTTAATATCACGGTTCAAGTAAAAACGACTCGTGCAATTCAGATAAGGGAAGCTGAATGACATGGCTGCACGCTTCGCTGATCGGCTGCTGCGGCCCACTGGGTGGGCCTTCCCGGGGGATTGATAAAACCTTGACAATCGCTAGGCAACATATTTTCTGCTTGACGTACAGTCCCGTTTCTATTTATAACAATACCGCTGGATTTTCAGGATGCGAGGTTGCCGCATAACGCGGGAACCCTTGTTTCATGATTTTCTGCAGATGAACTGAAGTTTGTTACGTCAACACTTGAGGGGAAGCACGATTTATGGAAACTGGTATCGTCAAATGGTTTAACGATGCTAAGGGCTACGGCTTTATCACTGCGGATTCGGGTGGCGAGGACCTGTTCGCACACTTCTCCGAAATCCGCTCGGATGGGTTTAAATCGCTGAAGGAAAGCCAGCGCGTATCGTTCGAAGTGAAGACTGGTCCGAAGGGCAAGCAAGCGGCGAATATACGGCCGTTGTGACGCGGTGCCCGATCCGGGATCCGATGCCCTGACCAATGTCGGCGGCAGCCCAAAGCCCCGCGCGTCGGGGCTTTTCCTTTTCCCCGCCGTGCGCCGCGCAACGACGCGCGCGGCGCCGGTCATTTTGGGCGACAATGTGCGCGTTCGCACTCCTTATGCCATTGTTGCGTTGCCATGACCGACCTCGCCAGCCTGATCCACGATGCCGATGCACGACCACTCGCGTTTGTGGATCTGGAGACGACGGGCGGGCGCCCTGGAGTCGACCGCATCACAGAGGTGGGCGTGATCGAAGTTGATCGTGATGGCGTTCGCCACTGGAGCACGCTGGTCGATCCGCTGCAGCCAATCCCGCTATTTGTGCAGCAGTTGACTGGTATCACAGACGCGATGGTCCGCGGCGCACCGACATTTGATGCGCTTGCCGCTGAACTCGCGCGCCGACTCGATGGCAAGTTGTTTATCGCGCACAACGCGCGCTTCGATCACGGTTTCCTGAAGAATGCGTTCGATCGGATCGGCATCCGCTTCGATCCCGACGTACTGTGCACGGTGCGGCTATCCCGCGCACTGTTTCCGCGCGAAAGCCGGCACGGGCTCGATGCACTCGCGCAGCGGCTGGACTTGACTGTGTGTGGTCGGCATCGGGCGTTGGCCGATGCCGATCTGGTGTGGCAGTTTTGGCAGCGCGTCCATGCTCTGCATCCACGCTCCGCCATCGACGCAGCGTTGAGTCGCTTGATTCGCGGGGGCGGGGCCGACGCGATGACCGATGTGTTGCCGGCCGGTTCGAGCGTCTATGCGTTGTTCGACAGCGATGGCGTGCCGTTGTATGTAGGCAAGAGCGCCAAGCTGCGGCAACGCGTGCGCACGCAGTTGTTTGGCGAGCGCCGCTCGAGCCGCGACGCGCAACTGGCCGCGCGTGTGCATGAGGTGCGCGTCTATCCGGTGGTGGGTGAGGTCGGGCTGTTGCTGGCGGATGCGCATTGGAGTGCTGTGCTGCGCCCTCGGCTCGGTCGTCGTGTGGCGGCAACGGTGCAGCCACCGCGCGGCGCCATGCCGTGGCCCTACGGCGGACCTGTCGCACTGATCGAGCGGTCAGGCCCCGATCGTGGTGCGCAGGGAGTACATCTGCTGGACGCGTGGCAATATCTCGGGTCCGCCGCCGACTTGGATCGGGCGCGCGCGTTGCTCCATGCACATCGGCAGTTCCGCGCGGCGTGCAGCGACGCGCGCGATGTTGTCCAGCCCGCGCAGGCCGTGACGGCTCAGCCTGGCCTACTGGGCGTTGTGGAACCGGCCTTCAATGCAGCGATTGCCCGGATCCTTGCGCAGCGGCTGGCGCGGGGCGGGCTGGTCGTGGAGCGGCTCGCGGACGTGGCGCCGGCCGCCAGCCACCACGGCCAGCTGGCGCCACCAGACGCTGCCCACCCTACCGCGCCGACGCCGTCATTAGCGCATAGATGGGACACCGCGGTGCGCAGCGCTGCAAAGCGCGATGCGCCATAGACCGTCATCATTTTCCAGTCGGTCAGTGTCCTGGCCACGCAGACCGGGGCAATCTGGCGTGCTGCGTCGTGCCTGCATGCGCGCCAGCGCCGGCAGCAAGGTAGCGTCGAGCGCATTGAGCTGGGGTCGGATCACCGTGGCGAGGTCGGGGCTGGCAATGAGCCCACTTTCATTTCGCGACGGGTTCTGCCAGAGCCAGGCGTCGCCCGGCCAGCGCAACCCCATGGGGCAGCGCCGGGTCAGCATCGGTGTCGGCGTTCGACGCAACGGGCATCAGCGCAAACAAGCTGCCGACGATCGTGGCCAATGTGCCGCGGCAGGCAGGGTGCGTGAGGGGACTGGGGCGGGATGCGGCAAGGGACGCAGCATCTTCATGCTGGACGATTAGAGCGCATGGGTCGGGTCACGGTTAGAGTGAATCCGGGAGGGGCAGCACAGCACCAGGGTGCAACGGCGGCGGCGAAGCCAGGGTGTCCGAGAAGACAGCAGATACGACAATGGCCCCGGCGCGGCATGCGAATGCATGGCAAACGGCCGTCGCCGATTAACCCCGTTGGACACAGGTAATGCTCACGCGCGGTCAGCTGAGTCGCACCGACACGATAAGAACCGACGCGAGTATCGCGCCCTCACTGCGGGGTGCCGGACTTGCGTTGTTCGTCAAAGAATGCGCGGACGTGCTCGGGCAGGTCTGCGAGAAACTCGACGCCCACCGGTTCCGGGTCTGGGCTAGCGACCTTGTCTGGCGACGGAATCTTGGTGGGTTTGGTTTCCATGGTGACTCTCCTTGTTGCGAATCGATTATCCGCCTCGGGTCCGATCGTGTGCTAGTGCCACGTGGCCACGACGCGTTTTTCTCTCCCCTCTGTTGCTATAACAGCACAGTAGTCCAATAGAAAACAATGCGGTGGGAAAATATCCGCGTGCATTGCATCAAACAAGGAAACATTGTGACAACGCGCCGTGTTTCGTCCAGCGAATGACCCATTGTGGGCTATTTGCGGGCGGTTGACTGGACGCTACCGTACCGAGGCCTTCGGCCGAACATCGGCGCCAGACATTGACGCCGTTGGTGCCGCGAGACGAGTGAGCGCATCGCAACGGCAGCCGACAACGGACGGCCATGCTGGCGGTGTGTGGCATGCAGACGAGGTGTCGCATGCGCACGGCGTTAGGATGAGCAGGCGGCGACGCGCCACGCGAAGGGCACAACAAAAAGCCCGCAAAACGTAGGTTTTGCGGGCTGAATCCATGGTGCCGGAGAGAAGACTCGAACTTCCGACCTTCGCATTACGAATGCGCTGCTCTACCAACTGAGCTACACCGGCAACAGAAGCGAGATTATAAGAGTGGATGACGCGGGTTGGCAACCCCTGTGTCCGCGACATCCCTGGGTCAGCATGTGTCAGCGCAACGTTAACGCTGCCTGTGTCGCCACCTCGGCGTCAGCGCCCTGAGCACCACCCGGTGTCAGGGCACTCGCATCCAAATAGCGTACTCAGCCCTCGAGGTGGTACCGCGTTACGCGGTCAACTTCATTCTTGGAGCCGAGGAACACGGCGACACGCTCGTGCAGGCTTTGGGGTTGAATGTCCAGGATTCGCTTTTCGCCGTTGGTCGCGGCGCCGCCCGCCTGCTCGACGATGAACGCCATCGGATTCGCTTCATACATGAGACGCAGCTTGCCGGGTTTGTTCGGCGTGCGCTTGTCGGCCGGATACATGAAGATGCCGCCGCGATGCAGGATGCGGTTCACGTCCGCCACCATCGAGGCGATCCAGCGCATATTGAAGTCCGTCTTGCGGGGGCCGTCTACGCCCTGCATCAGCTCGCTGACATAACGCTGCACCGGTGCGTACCAATGGCGCTGGTTCGACGCATTGATCGCATATTCGCGCGTGTCGACCGGGATGCGCAGGTCGCGATGCGTGAGTACCCATGAGCCGAGTTCGCGATCGAGCGTGAAGCAGTTGACGCCGTGGCCCGTGGTCAGCACGAGCACCGTTTGCGGGCCGTACACCGCAAAGCCGGCTGCCACCTGATGAGAGCCCTTTTGCAGGAATGATTGCTCGGTCGGATGGGCGCCATCTGGGCAGCGCAGAACCGAGAAGATCGTGCCGATCGACACGTTCACGTCGATATTGGACGAGCCATCGAGCGGATCGAATAGCAGCAGGTACTCGCCTTTGGGGAAGAACGTGGGGATCGGATGAATGCTCTCCATTTCCTCCGATGCCATCGCGGCGAGGTTGCCGCCCCACTCGTTGGCCTCGAGCAGGATTTCATTGGACAGGATGTCGAGCTTTTTCTGTACCTCGCCCTGGACGTTCTCGCTGCCGGCGCTGCCCAGTGCCTCACCCAGCGCACCCTTGCTAACGTGATAGCTGATGAGCTTGCAGGCGCGCGACACGACCTCGATCAGCAGCCGCAGATCGGCCGGGATGTTGTTGTGTTCGCGCTGTTGTTCGATCAGGTACTGGGTGAGAGTCGTGCGGCGTGAGGGGGGCCGAGTCGCTTCCATGATGAGCTCCGAAAAACGCTGTTCGAGAGGCGCGATCGCTGTCTTCGGGCACTGTCGCCAGCACCGCGCCGCGATTTGCATGGCCGCCATTCTACATGGGCGGTGTAGCGCGTCGGTGCGTTGGCGAGCCTGCGCTATAACAATTCGATTTGAGACAGATTCAGCAAACTGGTCTCACGCATCGTCGACACGAAGTCGGCGGCGTACGGCCGCCGGGCGAACGCGGGCAGCATCGCCGCGTAAAGCTCGCCGGACAGTGGCGCGCTCTTTCGCGGCGGCCCGCACAGCACAGTGCGCGCCGCGACGTAGCGCTTTTCGAGATAGGTCGCGACAGCCCATAGCGGCAACGTGGCAATCCCGCGGCGGCTGGCGACCAGCTGCAAAATCGCCACGGTCAATTCCGACGTGCGGCGCTTGGGCTCGATGCCAGCGGGCCGGAGCACTTGGCGCACGATGTCGAGCATGTCGTCGGGTACCGGATAGGTGATCAGCGTCTCGTGGCGAAAGTCGTCGGCCGTCAATGCGTCACGGCCGGCGAGCGGGTGGTCGTGCGCGAGCAACGCGACAATCTGGAAGCGAAACAGCGCCCGATGCTCGACGTTCTCGTCAGGATCGGCCTCGGCGACGATCGCCAGGTCCGCCCGGTCCGAATGCAGCAGTCCAATCGGGTCGGCGTGGAAGCCGGACACGATATCCAACTCCACGTCGGGCCAGCGCTGCCGGAAGGCGTCCATGGCGGGCATCAGCCAATCGAAACAGGTGTGGCATTCCACTGCAATGCGTAGCGTGCCGCCGCTGCCCTGCGCGAGGCGCGCGACGTCGCGCTCAGCTTCCTCGATCGCGGGCACGACGTGGTCGGCCAACGCCAGCAGCCGTTTGCCGGCCGGCGTGAAGACCAGCGGCGAGGACTTGCGCACGAATAGCGCCAGGCCGAAATGGTCCTCGATCGCCCGCAATTGATGCGACAGCGCGGATTGCGTCAGGCACAGCCACTGCGCGGCGCGCGATAGGTTGCCGGCTTCGCGCAGCGCGATCAGGGTTTGCAAGTGGCGCAACTCCAGCGGCGAACGGATCATCGTACTTGAAAAGAATTAAAGATAATCGAAAAAATATTTCGTTTGAATCATATATCAGTGCAATGGATACTGCGCAACACTGGAATCGGAGGCCGCGATGATTGCCGCACATGTACTGGGTTTTCCCCGCATCGGCGCGCAGCGCGAACTACAGGTCGCGCTGCAGCGGTACTGGCAGGCTGGAGCGGGCGAACACGCGCAGGCGGCGCTGCTCGAGACGGGACGGGCGCTGCGACGTGAACATTGGCGCATCCAGCGAGACGCGGGGCTGGATTTTGTGACAGTCGGCGATTTTGCTTGGTACGACCATGTGCTGACGACGCTGGTGCATCTGGGCGGGCTGCCCGCCCGATTCGGCTTCGAGGCGCGCAACCTGACACTGGCCCAGTACTTGGCGCTGGCACGCGGTCATGGGCAACAGCCGCCGCTAAAAGCGCGCCAATGGTTCGATACGCGCTATCACTACCTGGTGCCCGAGTTCGACGCAGCCACGCGCTTTGACGGCGGTGTGGACTGGTTGCTGGACGAACTGCGCGACGCACAGCACAGGGGCCATCGCGCCAAGGTTGTGCTGGTCGGCCCATTGACGCTGCTATGGCTGGCCAACGTGCACGGCGCGGAACTGGATCGGCTCGACTTGCTGCCCCGGCTGTTGCCGGCCTACCAGAAGTTGCTTGCCGCGCTACAGGTGGCCGGCGTGGAATGGGTCCAGCTCGACGAGCCTGTTTTGACGTTGGACTTGCCGCAACCGTGGTGCGATGCCGCGCAACACACCTATCGGCAGCTTAGCGGCGGCGCGCCGCGCATCCTGCTCGCGACGTACTTCGGCGATGTCAGTGGCCATGCATCGTGGCTGAAGGCGTCGGCGGTGGATGGCGTGCATCTGGATTTGGTACGCGCGCCGCAGCAGTTGTCCGCCTTCACCGAGCAATGGCCGCGCGACAAGATACTGTCGTGCGGCATCGTGGACGGGGACAACGTGTGGCGCAACGACCTGGCCGCATCACTGCACCTACTCGAGCAGGTGCATGCGCGGCTGGGCGACAACGTCTGGGTCGCGTCCAGCTGCTCGTTGCTGCACGTGCCGTTGGATCTTGCGCAGCAGACCCGCTTGGACGATGCGTTGCGCAGCTGGATGGCGTTCGCGGTGCAAAAGACAACCGAGATCGCGCTGTTGCGGGATGCGGTCACGGCCGGGCGCACCGCGCCGCACGTCGCGCACGCGCTCGATGCTTGTACGGCGGCGCTGAACACGCGCCGCACGTCGGCACGGGTTCATCATGCGCTGGTGCAGCGCGACGTCGCGCGGCTGGATACCGCACACACGCGGCGCGCTGCCCCTTATGCAGTGCGGGAATCCGCCCAGCGCGCGCGATTCAATCTTCCCGTTTTGCCGACCACGGCGCTTGGCCCATTGCCGCGGACCGACGCGATCCGCACCGCGCATGCTGCCTATCGACAACGCGAGTTGCCCCATTTCGATTATCTGGAAGCGATGCGCGCCGAAATCCGTCATGCGGTTGAGCGCCAACACGCACTGGGTCTGGACGTGCTCGTACACGGCGAAGCCGAGCGCGATGAGCCAGTCGAGTATTTCGCCGAACAGCTGTGGGGCATGGCCGTCACCGACAGCGGCTGGGTGCAAGTGGACGGTTGCCGTTGCGTCAAGCCTGCATTGATCTACGGCGACGTCTATGCGCCCGAGCCGGTGACCGTGGGGTGGGTGGCGTATGCTCAGTCGCTGACCGACAAGCCCGTCAAGGGTATGCTGACCGGCCCGGCGACGATGCTGCAACGCGCGTTCGTGCGTGACGACCAGCCGCGCGCCATGACCGCGCTGCAGGTCGCCCTCGTGCTGCGGGCCGAGGTCGCCGCGCTCCAGGCCGCGGGAATCGGCATCATCCAGATCGACGAGCCGGCGCTGGGCGAGGGCTTGCCGCTCCGGCAGCCCGAGCGCGACGCCTATCTGGACTGGGTGGTGCGCGCGTTCCAGGTGGCCACCGGCGACGCGGCGAACGACACGCAGATTCACGTCCATCTGGGCGATGCCGCCGATGACATGCTGCCGGCGATCGCCGCGCTGGATGCCGATGTGATCCTGTTCGGCACCGGGCGTTTCGCGAGGACCCGGCTCGACGCATTGGCGGCGTTGCCGTCTCCGAGCGCAATCGGAACCGGCATCGATGGCGTTCATGTGGCGTGCGCGCCGGACAACACGCAGATGCTCGCGTCGATCGACGCCGTGCTCACGCGTATCCCGGCGCCGCGCTTGTGGGTGAGCGCGGATTGCGGGTCGACAGCGGCCGATTGGCACTGCGTGCAGACGGTGTTGTCCAACCTCGTCGCGGCGGCTCGCACGGCGCGGGCGGCGTTGCGCGACAGCCCGCCCGTCCGCCGCGCTGACCATCACTGCACCACATCGGCGTGAGCGTTGGCGACACTGCGCCGCCGACGCGCTAAGCAACGGCTACGCCAACGCCTTGTCGACGATCTCGCGCACGTCTTTCGAACTTGCATTGGTGGCGACCTTTTCCAGCGCCGCGCGCATCGGCTCGCGCAGCGCCGGCACGAACTTACGCCAGCGCTCCAATGAGCGGGTCAAGCGGGCGGCAACCTGCGGATTGATGGCGTCGAGCGCGATGACCTGCTCGGCCCAGAACGCGTAGCCGGAGCCGTCCGGCAGATGGAATTGATCCGGGTTGGCCGCGCAGAAGTTGAAGATCAGCGCGCGGGCCCGGTTCGGATTCTTCAGGTTGAAGGCCGGGTGCCGCATCAGCTCACGCACCGTGTCGAGCGTGCGCCGGCCTGCGCCGCCGCGTTGCTGAGCCTGCAGCGCGAACCACTTGTCGATCACCAGCGCGTCGCCCTCGTGGCGGCGGTAGAACGCGTCGAGCGCGGCCTGCGCTGCAGCTTGCGCTTGAGCGGGCGCGTTCGCGCGCAACGTGATCAGCGTAGCGAGCGCGGCAGCGCGGTCGGTCATGTTGTTGGCCTCGTCGAACTGCGCGCGGGCGAGCCGCAACGCGTCCGTCGGATCGTCCAGTTCCGCAAGGTAGTGTAGCGCCAGGTTCTTCAGCGCACGCTTGCCGGCATCGGCCGGGTTCGGGTCGTACTCGCCCGGTGTGCGGTATGCGTCGTACACAGCGAGCCAATCCTCGCGTAGCGCAGCTGCCAGCCTGCGGCGCACGAATTGCCGTGCCTGGTGGACGGCGGCCGGATCGGCTTCGTCCATTTGCTCGGCCAAATAGGTCTCGGACGGCAGGGTCAGCGCTTGTTCGCGGAATGCCGGCGACAACGATGCGTCGCACAGCACGGCACCAAAGGCGGCAATGAACGCCGCCGGTAGCTCGAGCGGCGCGTGCTGCTGCACCTGTGTGGCCAGCGACAGCAAGGCGCGCGTGGCCAGGCGCTGCCCAGCCTCCCAGCGGTTGAACGGATCGCTGTCATGCGCGAGCAGGAATGCGAGTTCGTCGCAGGTATAGTCGTATTCGACGATCACCGGCGCGGAGAAATTGCGCAACAGCGACGGCAGTGGCTTCTCGGCGACGTCAACAAACGTGAAGGATTGCTGTGTGCCGGTGAGCTCGAGCACACGCGTGGTCGCCGCACCGGCCTCGGCCGGTTCACCTTGCAGGCGTAGCGGCATGTCGCGCCCTTGCGTGTCGACCAGGCCGAGCGCGAACGGGATCAACAGCGGTCCCTTTTGCGTTTGCGCCACATGCGGCGACGATTCCCCATAGTGCTGCGTCAGCGTCAAGGTAAAGGTGCGGGCCACTGGATCATACGCGGTGCGCACCGCCACACGGGGCGTGCCGGCCTGGCTGTACCAGCGCTCGAACTGGGCCAGATCCCGGTGGTTCGCGTCAGCCATCGCAGCGCGAAAATCATCACAGGTCACCGCCTGGCCATCATGCCGTTCGAAATACAGGTCCATGCCTCGGCGCAAGCCGTCGCGCCCGAACAGCGTTTGGTACATCCGCACGACTTCCGCTCCTTTCTCGTAGACGGTGACCGTGTAGAAGTTATTGATCTCAACATAGCTTTCTGGTCGCACTGGATGCGCCATCGGGCCGGCATCCTCGGCAAACTGCATCTGCCGCAGCACACGTACGTCATCAATGCGCTTGACTGCGGCGGCGGCCGGATCGGTGGCGCCGCCCGCCATGTCGGCGGAGAACTCCTGGTCGCGGAACACCGTGAGCCCTTCCTTGAGGCTGAGCTGGAACCAATCACGGCAGGTCACGCGATTGCCGGTCCAGTTATGGAAGTACTCATGCCCGACAACCGATTCGATGCTCGCGAAGTCGATGTCGGTCGCGGTTTGCGCGTTCGCAAGCACGTACTTCGTATTGAAGATGTTGAGTCCCTTGTTCTCCATTGCGCCCATGTTGAAATCGCCGACGGCGACAATCATGAAGCGGTCCAGGTCCAGTTCGAGCCCGAAGCGCTGCTCGTCCCAGCGAATCGCACGCACCAGCGAATCGAGCGCGTGACCGGTCTTGTCCAGGTCATGTGGCTCGACCCATACTTGCAGCAGCTTTTCCTTGCCCGAGCGCGTCGTCATCGTTTGTTCGCGGGCAACGAGCTTGCCGGCGACCAGCGCGAACAAGTAACTCGGCTTGCGGAACGGATCCTCCCACTTCGCATAATGCCGGCCGTGCGGCAGCGTGCCGCTGTTCACCAGATTGCCGTTGGACAACAGTACCGGATAAGCGGCTTGGTCAGCACGTAGTGTGACGCGGTAGGTCGCCATCACGTCGGGCCGGTCCAGGAAGTACGTGATGCGACGAAAGCCCTCGGCTTCGCATTGGGTGAAAAAATTGCCGTTGGAGACATAAAGGCCCGACAACGTCGTGTTGTCGGCGGGGCGGCACGCGTTCTCGATCACCAGTTCGAACGCCTCCGGCACGTTCGACACGACGAGGCCGCCATCGTGCACTGTGACCGCATCGTGCGTGCGGCCATCGACGGTCAATGACAACAGCTCCAATGCTTCTCCGGCCAATTCGAGGTCGGCGGCAGCGTCGCCGGCCTGCGGATTGCGCCGCACGCGTAGTGTGCTACGCACCAGCGTGCGTTCCGGCACGAGATCGAATTCGAGTTCCACGGTGTCGATCAGAAACGCGGGCGGTGTGTAATCCGCACGGCGGATGACAGTGGCTTCAGCAGGCTTGGACATGGCGTATCCGTCGAAAGGCGGTTCAATGGCAATGGACCCGGGCCGCGCCGTCGCACGGCGTTACGAGCCGCGTCGGGAAAGAATGGCGTGATCCGGTGTCTAACGTTTCGAGTGACCGCGGCAAGGCCGTGGACATGTTGATCCGACGATTGTACAAAATAGATAATGGTCTTGCGTCGCGGGCGTTTCGCCGGGCGGCCGGCACGAAGGCCAAATCTAAGGAAAACCATGATGTTCAGACGATTTTTGCAGCGCATGACACGTGGGCGCCAATGGGTGGCCGGCTCGCTTGCGATGCTGGTGCTGTCGGGGTGCGCCAGCTATGTGACTTCGGACGTGGTCGCGTTCAATGCGTGGAGCACCAGCGCCTCGGACCGCGACCGCACTTTTGCATTCAAGCGCGATGCGCAGCAGCAGAACAGCATCGAGCAGCGCACCTATGAGGCGCAGCTCGCTGACGAGTTGTCGCGCTACAATTTCCGACAGGTGGCGCCGACCAGTGCCCACTATGACGTCGAACTGGCCTATGGCACGCACGCCGGCAGCATTGTCGTGCAGCAACCGGTCTATACCGATCCATGGTGGCCGGGATGGGGACGCCCCGGCCCTTGGTGGCCGTTCGGCATGATGCCGACCTACGTCGATACGGTATTACCCGTGTTCGTGCAGAGTCTGACGATCCGCATGACGGAGCGCGCGAACGGCAAGGAGAGATACAAGGTCACTGCGACGACGCCGACCGCGCGCCAGTCGTTGCCGCTCGCCATGCCATACCTGATACGCAGCGCGTTGGCCGACTTCCCATTGCAGAACGGCACGACTCGGCAGGTGCGCCTGCCCGCCGAGTTGCGCGGACAGGTGGCGGGCGGCGCGCCGCCGTCGTCCAACAAGAAGGCTGCTCCGGCCGCGTCGCCGATGCGCGACGATGTTCCGGCGGCCTCGCCGATGCGCGACGAGCAGCCAGCCCCGGATGCGTCACCGAGCGCGGGGCGCTGAGCACCAAGCGTGGGGCGTTGAGCGCGTGCGGCTCAACGGGGTCATTGACTGCCGAGGCCGACGTCGCACAGGGCCAGCACGCCGAGCACGATGAACATGACCGCGGCCACCGCATGCACCGCGGTGGTGGGTAACCGGTGGGCAAAGCGCTCGCCCAGAAAAATCGCTGGCACGTTGGCAAGCATCATGCCCAGCGTGGTGCCGATGACCACGCTGGGCAGATCGTGGAATCGCGCGGCCAGTGCGATCGTCGCAATCTGCGTCTTGTCGCCCATTTCCGCGATAAAGAACGTCAGCACCGTCGTGCCGAAGATGCCCAGCCGGGTCCGCGCGGGCCGCGCGTCTTCGGTGCGCAATCTATCTGGCGCCAGCACCCACGCGCCCATTGCGATGAACGACAGCGCGAGCGCCCAGCGCATCGCGCTGGGAGTGAGCAGCGACGACAGCCATTGGCCGAGCGCGCCGGCGCCGGCATGGTTCGCCAGCGTGGCGGCCAGCACGCCGAACACGATCGGCCAGGGCTTGCGATAGCGGGCGGCGAGCACGAGGGACAGCAGTTGTGTCTTGTCGCCGATCTCGGCGAGTGCGACGCCGCCGGCAGAAACGAGGAAAGCTTCGGTCATCAATGAGGTTATTCGCAGGCCGTGGATGCGCGAACGACGATTCACGCGCTGCTCGGCCTGTTCCGGCAGTTCGTGGATCACCGGTCTCGCCAGACCCCGAGGCTGCACCTGCCATGGCCGCACACGTCGCGCGGGCCAAGTATGTTGACGAATGCCGCTGCGCATCGCGTGCAGGGCGGCTACTCCGCAATGGGACGCGATTATAGCAACCGGATCGCGGGTTCGGGCCGCGCTCAGAGTTGGGCCAGCAGCAGCCCCGACAGCGCCGCGGCCGCCCACATGGCTGGCTTGACCTCGCGGGCCCGGCCGACGAACAGCTTCAGCACGACAAAAGCCAGAAAACCATACGCGATGCCAGCGGTAATTGAGTACGTGAGCGGGATCAGGATCATCGCGATGAACGCGGGTATCGCCTCATCGAAGCGGTGCCATTCGATCCGCGTAATCGGCTCCATCATGAATACGCCGACCAGCACGAGCGCCGGGGCGGTGGCAATCGCCGGCACCAGCGACAGCAGCGGAGAGAGGAACAGAAACGGCAGGAAGCACACCGCAGCGACCACCGCGACCAGCCCGGTGCGCCCGCCCGCGGAAATGCCCGCAGCCGATTCGATGTAGGCGTTGGCCGGCGACGTGCCCAGCGGCGCGGACACCAATGCCGAGAACGCGTCGACGATCATCGATTGTCGGATGTTGCGCGGGTTGCCATCGGCATCTAGCAGGTTGCCGGCGTTGGACACGGCCATGAAGGTGGACAACGCATCGAAAAACGAAGTGAACAGCATCACGAAGATAAACGGCCAGTATGCGACCTTCAGCGCCCCGACCAGGTCAAGTTGAAACAGCGCGGAGAAGTCCGGCGCCGCGACCAGGCCGTTCCAGTTCACCAGCGTGGGCGTGGCCATCGTCACCGGCCAGTACACGCTGCCGTCGCCCCACAGGCGTCCGATCGGGATCGCCAGGATCGTCGTGACGACAATGCCGATCATCAGCGCACCGGTGATGCGACGTGCCACCAGCACCGTGGTGACCGCCAGGCCGGCGAGGAACGTGACGATGACCGGGTTCAGCGACGCGGCACGCACGATGGTCACCGGATCGGAGACCACGAATTTCGCATTGACCAGCCCGATCAGCGAGATGAACAGACCGATGCCGCACGACAGCGCGTGCCGCAGATTGGCCGGGATTGCGTCGACCACTAGCCGACGCACGTTGAAGGCGGCTAGCACGGCGAAGATCACGCCCGACCAGAACACGCAGCCCAGCGCCGTTTGCCACGGCATGTTGCCTGCGTGCACCATGACGAACGCAAACAGCGCATTCATTCCCATGCCGGGCGCGACCAGCACCGGGTTGCGCGCGTACAAGCCCATCGCGCAACTGCCGGCGAAGCTGACCAGCACGGTGGCGCTGAGCGCTGCCGGAAACGGGATGCCCGCCTGTGACAGGATGGCGGGATTGACCACGATGATGTACATCGACGTTAGAAACGTTGTGATACCGGCCAGTATCTCGGTGCGCACGCTCGAACCGCTCTCGCGCACGCTGAAGAACCGCTCCGGCAGCGAAGCGTTGGCTGCCGCGCCGCGTTGATTTTCCATGGCTTGTTTCTCCTAAGTTCGCTTCAGTGCGTTATGGCATGGCTTGCGGCGCATGCCAGTACGCGTCCAGTAATGACAGGTAGGCTGCGCGTTGCGCATCGGTGACGAACGATGCCTCGAATCCATTGCGGATGATCTTGTACAACTCGTCGTCGGTCAGCTTCAGCGCATCGGCGATCGCCAGGTAATTCTGGTTGATGTAGCCGCCGAAATAAGCCGGATCGTCAGAATTGATCGTCACCATCACGTCGGCATCGAGCAGCCGCTTCAGCGTATGCTCGGTCATGTCGTTGACGACGCACAGCTTCAGGTTCGACAGTGGGCACACGGTCAGCGCAACGCGCGCGTCCGCCAGCCGCGCGACCAATGCCGCGTCCTCGATGCTGCGCACGCCGTGGTCGACGCGATGCACGTCCAGTACGTCGAGCGCCTCGACGACGTATGCCGGCGGCCCCTCTTCACCCGCGTGGGCGACCAGCTTTAGGCCTCGCTCCTTCGCGAGGGCGAACACGCGCGCGAACTTGGATGGAGGATGACCGTACTCGGACGAATCCAGGCCGACGCCGATCAGCCTGTGCCCATACCGCTCGAACATCGGCAGCGCGGCATCGAACGTTTGCAACGCATGTTCTTCCGGCAGATGGCGCAGAAAGCACGGGATCAGCTTGCTGGAAAACCCCCGCGCCTCGGCCTCCGCTAGCGCCCGCTCCATGCCGGCCACCATGGTCTCGATCGACACGCCACGTTCGATATGGGTTTGTGGGTCGAAGAAGATTTCCGCATGGACGACGTGATCGGCCATTGCGCGTTCGACGTACGCCGCGGTCATGTCGTAGAAGTCTTGTTCGTGCAGCAGTACGCTTGCGCCGGCGTAGTAAATATCCAGAAACGACTGCAGGTCGGTGAACGCGTACGCGTCGCGCAGCGCCTGGACTGTCGGGTACGGCAGCGCAACGCCGTTGCGGCGGGCCAGTTCGAAAATCAATTCTGGCTCCAGCGAGCCCTCGATATGGATATGCAGCTCCGCTTTCGGCGCGTGCGCGATCTTGTCAGCGAGGATCGGGTTCATGGCGACGGTGACATCGTGTGGGGATGGCGTTGTTCTACCACACGCAACAGTTGTGCCGCTACGGCGATTGCAATTGATGCGGGTGCCTGGCTTGCAAGGCCCTCGATGCCGATTGGGTACATCATCCAAGCCAATGGGGTAGGGTCGATACTGAATGCGCAGCGTGACGCGTCACGCCTTACGCGTCACGCTTGGCGCAATGCGCGCAGCTTGCGTGTGCGCCACAGACTGCGCGAGACGAGCACGAACGTGAGGCCGAACGCGACAAGTCCCCATTGCGGCAGGCTCAGTCCGAGGATCGGCGGGTACGGTATCTCGCACAGTCCCGCGACCTTGAACGCGCCGGGCCACAGCTTGGCGAGCGGCAGCGCATCGACGATCGGCTCGAGTGTGTCGGAGCCGCAACTGAACGACGGATTGGCCTGGACCTCGATATGCTGGATCGCGGCAGCCATCCCGCCGGCCGCCGCAACGACGATCAGTGTCTCCAATACTGCGATGCCGCGCCATCCCCGCAGCGTCGCGCCGATGAACGCGAATACAGCGATCAGCAAGAAGAAGTAACGCTGGATGATGCACAATGGGCATGGCGCTTCATGCTTGAAATACTGTAGATACAACGCGCCGCCGATCAGGGCGATGCAAGCCAGTCCCAGCAAGACCAGCAGGCGTCGCTCACGGCGCATTCTCAACGAATCATTCATAGTGTTTTACTCAGTGAAGACGCGTCGGGACGCGTCGGACAAGCTAGCATGCGGTCATCGCAGCGGTGCGAGCACGGCTTCGACCGCGCGGCCCAGCATGAGCAGCGCAGCGTCGCGGCCGGTGCCTGAGGCCAGCATCAGGCCGACCGGCGCTTCGCCGTGACGCGAGCACGGCAACGACAGCGCGCAGCCGTCGAGGTAATTGATCATGCTCGGGTTGCGCAGTATCGTTGCATTGACGCGCGCATAGACAGCGTCATCCGCTTGCAGTTCCGCGATGCGCGGCGGCACGATGGGCACGGTCGGACAGACAATGGCATCAAAGCTGTGCCATAGCGGCTCGGCCTGCGCGATGATGTCGGCTCGCTCGCGCAGCAACTCGATATAGTCGGCCGCGCTAGCGCGCTCGCCCTTGCGGATGCGTGCCAGCACGCGCGGGTCGTAGTCGCTGGCACGGTTTTCGATCAGCTTGCGGTGCCATGCGAACGACTCGATTGACGGCAGGCTCAGCCGGTTGACGTGCGCGAGACGCTCGAGCGGCGCGAAACGCAGCTCGCTGACCCGCGCGCCGGCCGCCGATAGGTGCTGGAGGGCGTCGTCATAGGCGCGCGCCACGTTCAGGTCCATGTCGTCGAGCATTAGGTGGGTCAGCGCGCCGAGCCGCACGCCTTCGATTGGCCGCGACGGCGGCACGACAGGCGGCAGGCCGGCCAGGATCCGGTCGGTGACGGCGCAGCAGGCGACCGACGAGCCGATGGGACCGACCGAGTCGAGCGACGAAGACAGGGGCAGCACGCCATCAGTCGGAATGCGCCGCGCGGTTGGCTTGAAACCGGTCAATCCGCACAACGCGGCTGGGATGCGGACCGAGCCGCCGGTGTCCGTGCCGAGCGCAACCGCGGCCATCCCGTCGGCAACGCAGGCGGCCGCCCCCGACGAAGAGCCGCCGGCAATGCGGCGTTCGGCGTCGCCGGCGGTGCGCTGCCATGGCGAGGCCGGCGTGCCGTAGTGGGGGTTCAGTCCCAGGCCGGAAAAGGCGAACTCGGTCATGTTAGTGCGTCCGATGATGACCGCGCCGGCTTGCTGCAGCCGTGCGACCGTGCTCGCATCGGTGCGGGCGGGCGGCGCGTCGGACAACACGACCGAGCCCGCGCGAGTGACCTGGCCGGCGACGTCGAACAGGTCCTTAATCGAGACCGGCACGCCCATCAGCGGCGATAGTACCGTGCCGGCGGCGCGCAGCTTGTCCAGCGCATCCGCGCGTTGGCGAGCCGCCTGCGCGTGCACCTCGATGAACACCGAGCGGCCTTGGCCCTGCGGCGCGGCGATCCGCTCGAGTGCGGTCTCGACCAACTCGCGGCTGGTACTCGTGCCGGCTTGCAGCGCGGCGGCAAGTGCCGACAACGTCGGCAGAGGCGTGAAATCAGCGGTGCGGGAAACAGTCATGATCGAAGCCCATCCGGCAAGCAATGCGAGGTCGTGGCGGCGTCGTGGAAAACGCCGCGCTGCGCACGCATTGTATGCGAATGATGGCCCTCGTTTGCCCGTGTGCGGTGAACCGCGGATAATGCGCGAACCCTGGCTGAAGATGTGCGGATCTGCACGTCTGACGATTCACCATGAGCGAACACTCGACTCCTCGCGTCGAATTCGCGGCTGCCGCCCCTGTGGCGCAAGGCGCGGCGCCTGCGCCGCCGGCCGCCGACGCCTCATCCGGCAAGCCGCGGCCCGAGGCCGAAACGGCGGGCGGTGTGCCGTTGGGCGTGCCGCCCAAGGATCCCTATCAAACGGTGCCCGACTTCGGCGCGTCCTCTTATCCGCCGCCGCAGGCGTATGCGCGCGAGCCGGCGTCGCGGCCCAATTACCTGAAACAGTCCGATTCGGCGTGGAGCGTGTTCGGGCGCATCATCGCCGCGCGTGCGCGGCAACTATTCGACCGTGCAGGCCAGCGCATTACACAGCGCACGCTGCGCATCGGGGTGTCGGCGCGCATCTTCCATCCCGAGCCGGGCGGCAAGGGTTTGCGCGGCAAGACGCTGCAATACCTGGAAGAGTCCGTCGCACATTGGGTGATGTCGCGCGACGTGCTCGTGATGATGATCCCCACGGTCGGACATGCCGGCAGGCTGCATCCTAGCAACATCAGGCTGCGCGATTATGCTCGTCACTTGGATGGCCTGGTGCTGCAAGGCGGCGCCGACGTGTCGCCGCAAACCTATGCAGACAGTAGTGACGCGCGGCCCGAGTGGCCGGGCGACTGCGTGCGGGACATGTACGAGCTGGAGCTGCTGCACGAATTCATCGAGTCGGGCAAGCCGGTGCTGGGCATTTGCCGGGGTTGTCAATTGATCAACGTCGCGTTCGGCGGCACGCTGTACCAGGATATTGCCACCGACCTGCCCGACGCCGTGCCCCATGTGAACGAGGAATACGACCGGCATCGTCATGCCATCCTATTCCCGGAAGGTTCGACGCTGGCCAGCATGTTCCCTGGCAAGCGCGACGCGCTGGTCAACTCGATTCACCACCAGGCGGTGAGGACCGTCGGGCGTGACCTGAACGTCGAGGCGATCTCGGCCGACGATGGCCTGGTGGAGGCCGTGCGCTATCGCCGCTCGCCGTTCGTCGTCGGCGTCCAGTGGCATCCCGAATTCCACCGGGCGGGCGGCGCCGAGCTACTCGACTGCACGCCGCTGCTCGATACGTTCCTGCGCGCGGCGCGCGAGACCCGCTTCTAACTGTCGATGTTTTCCCTCAGGAGGCCAGATGACTGCGACAACCGTGTCAGAATCGAAAGCGCGTGCCGTATTCCGCGTGACCAGCGGCAATTTCCTGGAGATGTACGACTTCATGGTCTACGGCTACTATGCGTCGGCGATCGCGAAGACGTACTTCCCGGCTGGCAGTGCGTTCGCGTCGCTGATGCTGTCGTTGTCGGTGTTCGGCGCCGGCTTCCTAATGCGCCCGCTCGGGGCGATCGTGTTAGGGGCGTACATCGACCATCATGGGCGCCGCAAGGGCCTCTTCTTGACTTTGTCGCTGATGGCGGTCGGGACCGCGGCAGTGGCGCTCGTGCCCGGCTACGCGACGATCGGGCTTGCAGCACCGGCGCTGGTGCTGGCCGGCAGGCTGCTGCAAGGCTTCTCCGCCGGGGTCGAGCTCGGTGGCGTATCGGTCTATCTGGCGGAGATTGCGACCAAGGGGCGCAAGGGCTTCTACTGCGCGTGGCAGTCGGGCAGCCAGCAGGTGGCGGTGGTCTTCGCCGCGTTGCTCGGCGTGGTCCTGAACCGCGTATTGCCGGCCGACCAAATGGGGGAGTGGGGCTGGCGGGTACCCTTCCTGGTGGGTTGCCTGATCGTTCCGTTTCTGTTCCTGATCCGGCGATCGCTGACGGAGACGGACGAGTTTCTAGCGCGCAAGCATCGCCCGACGATGGGCGAGATCTTCGCATCGATGGTCGCGAACTGGCGCACGGTGATCGCCGGCATGGGCCTGGTCATCATGACCACGGTGTCTTTTTATCTGATCACCGCGTACACACCCACCTTCGGCAAGGAGGTGCTCAAGCTGTCCGCTGTAGATACGCTCGTGGTGACGATTTGCATCGGCCTGTCGAACTTGTTCTGGCTGCCGGTCAGTGGCGCGCTGTCGGACCGGATCGGGCGCCGCGCGGTATTGGTCGCGTTCACGCTGATCGCACTGGTGAGCGCATATCCGGCGATGCAATGGCTGGTCGCGCATCCATCGTTCGAGCGGCTGCTGGCGGTGCAGCTGTGGCTCTCGTTCATCTACGCATGCTATAACGGCGCAATGGTGGCCGGCTTGACCGAGGTGATGCCCGCTGACGTCCGTACCGCCGGGTTTTCGCTCGCGTACAGCCTGGCCACGACCATCGGCGGCTTCACGCCGGCGATCTCGACTTACCTGATCCATGAGACCGGCAACAAGGCGGCGCCGGGTCTGTGGATGACGGCCGCTGCACTGTGCGGCCTGATCGCGACGCTGGTCCTGTACCGCAGCGAGGCGGCGCGCAACCGGTACAAGCTGGCGTAGGTGCGTTTCTTGCTGCTGCGTTGCGGCATGGGAAGCGCCGCCGAATAGCCTAAACTGAACCGAACAACAGTGACGGAGCGCAGCATGGCCCATTCTTCGCTACAGCCACCGCAGGTGCTGATCGTGGGCGCCGGCCCGACGGGACTGGCTGCCGCGATGAGCCTGGCACGCGCGGGTATTGCGCTACGCGTCATCGACCGCGCGCCGTGTCCTGCAACCACGTCCCGCGCGATCGGGATCCAGGCGCGTACGCTTGAATTGTTCGAATTGCATCGCGTGGTGGAGCCGTTCATCGAGATCGGGCATCGGGGTCGCGCCGCCCATCTGTACTCGAACGGGCAAACGCTGCTGCGGCTCGATTTCGACCCGCTGCAGACCCGCTATCCTTACCTACTGTTCGTCGACCAGTCGCAGACGGAGTGCATTCTTGCTGAACATCTGCACACATTCGGCGTAGACATCGAGCGCGGCGTCGAGCTGATCGGGCTGCAACAGGACGCAGCGGGAGTTGACGCGACACTACGGCTGCCCGATGGGCGCGTGCAAACGCAGCGGGTACGGTATCTGGTCGGCGCCGACGGTGCGCACAGCACGGTGCGCCACTTACTGGGCGGCGCGTTCGCTGGCGAAACGCTGGCGCAGTCCTTCCTGCTGGCGGATCTGCGTGTGGATTGGGCATTGCCGGTCGACGAATTCCAATTATTTGCTAGCGCCGAAGGATTGGCAGGGATCTTTCCGCTGGGCGGTGATCGCTACCGGCTGATCGCGGACCGGCCGCCGGTCGGCGCGGCGCATCAGGCCGCGGTGCGCATCGGGTTGCTCCATCCTGCATCGTCGCCGGCTGTCGGAGCGGGCGCACAGCCCGAAGGCCGTCCCGCTGGGGACCGCCTGGCACAGGTCGGTGACGTCGAAGATTGGGGGCGCGACACGGACGACAACAACGCCGGCCCCTCGCTCGATGAATGCCAGCAGTGGGTCGAGCGCCGCATCCATGTGCCGGTGCGGCTGTCGCAACTGGCGTGGTCTTCGTATTACCATATTCACAGCCGGATGGTGGAGCGGCTGCGCACCGGCAACGTATTCCTGGCCGGAGACGCCGCGCACGTGCATAGCCCGGCAGGTGCGCAGGGGATGAACACCGGGATCCATGAGGCGCTGAACTTAGGTTGGAAACTGGCGCAGGTACTCAACGGTGGCGCTCCGGATCACTTGCTCGATACGTACTATCTCGAACGCAATCCGATTGAGCGCGGCGTGTTGCGGCAGACCCGCTTCGCTACGCACCTGGTCGAGGCCGATCACGGCGTGCTGCGGCTCGTGCGTGACCAGCTGATGCCGCTAATCGCGTCGCTCGGACCGGTTCGTGATGCGGCGCGGCGCGCCGTGAGCGAGCTTGCGGTTCAGTACCGGCGCAGTCCGCTGACGTTGGAGCGCCCGCTCGACGGAGGCGTGCGCGCTGGCGAGCGGGCGCCGGACGCATTGGTGCACGTGATGGATGGCCCGCTCGGTCAGGCGCCGTATGTGGCCCGACTGTTCGACTTGTACGATCCGGCGAACTTTACTTTGCTGGTGATTGCGTCGGCCGACGATGACGAGCCGAGTGCAGGCGAGGAGGCCGGCGCCCTGGGCAGCTTTGCCGCCAAGATCGAGGCATTGCTTCGTGCACGCGTACGTACATGGCGGGTGAGCGATACGCAACAGCCGTGCGATGCATCGGACGAGACCGCCTCGTCGTTGGCCTTTAGCTACGGACGCACGCGCCCGTGCTTCTACCTAGTTCGCCCGGACGGCTACGTTGCGGCCCGCGGACGGCTGCTGAGCGACGCTCCCGCGCTGCTGCGCTATTGCGAGGATTGGTTTGGCGCGCTGCCGCAAACGCAGCGTGCGCGTGAAACGACGGTGGCATCGACCCGTTAGCGGCTAGCGGCGAAGCCATGCGACGCTGGCCAGCCCGGCCAGCGTCATCAGTACCGAGCCAGCGAGATGGATCGCGGCCTCGCCGACGGCCCAGCCGATGCGTCCGGCCTGCAGATGCGCGGTGATTTCGGCGGAGAAGGTCGAAAATGTCGACAAGCCGCCCATCAATCCGGTGATGACGAACAGCCGCCACTGTGGCGCGAGATCCGCATGTTTGCCGAAGTACGCAATGGACACGCCTATCACATAGCCGGCGATCAGATTCGAGGCGAGCGTGCCGAGCGGCAACGCGGGAAGCAGGTTGTTGTAGCGAGTGCTGAGCGCCCAGCGCAGCAGGGAGCCGAGCGCGCCGCCTAGCGCGACTGCGGCCATTGATGAAAGCATTGCGGGTTCCATTCGGGCGCTGCCCGGTAGACTAAATCCCGGATTTTAGCGAACTGCGATGGGCGCGCGTCATGCCGGCGCGGTGGCCGGCATTAACCTGTCGCGATAGCGCACAAGGGCCTCGCGCGCGACCGGCATCAACGCGTCCAATGCCGGATCCACGCCGCGATCGAACGCGTCGAGCAGCGTGCGCCGCATGCGCGGCTCCCAAAAGCGCGTCAGGTGATCGGCGATACCTTCGAGCGCGGCGTGCCGATCGGGCATCGACTCGAAGAACTCTCCAATGCGGTTGACCATGTCGACCAGATTGTGCAGCGGCATTGCCATCGTCGATTCCTCTTCCTACTTGGCCGTCGCGACGCTCGATGCGTCCAGCAGGGTACGTTCGTTAAGCAGCGCCAGTTGCCGGTCGCTGAAGCTGGCATAGCGCTGCTGCCAATCCGACAACTGCCCGACCACCGGCGTGACCTGCACCGCGGTCACCTTGTACTCCGGGCAATTGGTCGCCCAGTCGGACGAGTCGGTGGTCACCACGTTAGCGCCGGATTCCGGAAAGTGGAACGTCGTATAGACGACACCAGGCTGCATCCGCGTGGTCACCTGCGCGCGCAGTACCGTGTGTCCCGCGCGCGACGCGATGCCGACCCAGTCGCCGCTCTTGATTCCCCGGTCCTCTGCGTCTACCGGGTGGATCTCCAACCGATCCTCTTCATGCCAGCGCGAATTGTCCGTGCGACGGGTCTGCGCGCCGACGTTGTACTGTGACAGGATCCGGCCCGTGGTCAGCAACAGCGGGAACCGGCGGGTGACCTTTTCGCGCGTCGGGATGAACTGCGTGATCACGAAGCGTCCCTTGCCGCGCACAAAGGTGCCCACGTGCATGGTCGGGGTGCCGTCCGGCGCCGCTTCATTGCATGGCCACTGGATGCTGCCCAGTTCGTCCAACCGCGCGTACGATACGCCGTGGAAGGTGGGCGTGAGCCGCGCGATTTCGTCCATGATCTGGCTCGGATGGGAATAATCCATCGCGTAGCCGAGCTTGCCGGCCAGTTTGATCGTCACCTGCCAGTCGGCCATGCCGGGCAGCGGGGGCATCACCTGCCGCACGCGGGAAATCCGGCGCTCCGCATTCGTGAACGTGCCGTCCTTTTCCAGGAACGATGTGCCCGGCAGGAAAACGTGCGCGTACTTGGCCGTTTCGTTCAGGAAAATATCCTGCACGACGATGCACTCCATCGACGACAGCGCCGCGGCGACATGCTGCGTGTTCGGGTCCGACTGCACGATGTCCTCGCCCTGGCAATACAGGCCCTTGAACGTGCCGCTCAGCGCGGCGTCGAACATGTTCGGAATGCGCAGACCCGGCTCGGGCTGCAGCGTGACGTTCCAAGCGGCCTCGAACAGGCTGCGCGTGGCGGCGTCACCGATATGTCGGTAGCCCGGCAACTCATGCGGGAACGAGCCCATGTCGCAGGAGCCCTGCACGTTATTCTGCCCGCGCAGCGGGTTGACACCAACGCCTTCGCGGCCGAGGTTGCCGGTGGCCATCGCCAGGTTTGCGATGCCCATCACCATCGTGGAGCCCTGCGAATGCTCGGTGACGCCCAACCCGTAATAAATCGCCGCATTGCCGCCGGTGGCATACAGCCGAGCGGCTTCGCGCACCTGCGCTGCCGGCACACCGGTGATCGACTCGGTGGCTTCCGGCGCGTTCTGCGGCTGGGCCGCGAAATCCCGCCATTGCTCGAATGCGAGCGGCTCGCACCGCTGGGCGATGAAGGCCGTGTCGAGCAGGCCTTCGGTGACGATCACATGCGCGAACGCATTGATGATCGCGACGTTCGTGCCGGGGCGCACTGGCAGATGATACTGCGCGTTGACGTGCGGCCCGTGGACCAGATCGATGCGGCGCGGGTCGATGACGATCAGCTTCGCGCCTTCGCGCAGGCGCCGCTTGAGCCGTGAGCCGAATACCGGATGGCCATCGGTCGGGTTGGCGCCGATCACCATGATCACGTCGCTATGCGCGACCGATGCGAAGGTCTGCGTGCCGGCCGATTCGCCAAGCGTGGTCTTCAGACCGTAGCCGGTCGGCGAGTGACACACGCGGGCGCAGGTGTCGACGTTGTTGTTGCCAAATGCCGCCCGCACGAGTTTTTGCACTAGGTACGTCTCTTCGTTCGTGCATCGTGACGATGTGATGCCGCCGATCGAGTTGCGTCCGTACTTATCTTGGATGCGCCGGAACGCACTGGCCGCGTAGTCCAGCGCCTCGTCCCAGCTGACTTCGCGCCACGGCGCGTCGATCGACGCGCGGATCATTGGGCGCGTGATGCGGTCGCGGTGTGTCGCATAGCCCCATGCAAAGCGCCCCTTCACGCAAGCATGGCCTTCGTTGGCGCGGCCGTCCTTGTGTGGCACCATTCGCACCACCTGATTGCCCTTCATCTCGGCCTTTAGCGAACAGCCGACACCACAATAGGCACAGGTTGTGACGACGGCATGCTCCGGTTGGCCCAGCTCAGCAATCGACTTCTCGTGCAACGTCGCGGTCGGGCAGGCGGCCACGCACGCCCCACACGAGACACACTCCGAGGCCATGAACGAGACGCCTTCGCTTGCTGCGACGCGCGACTCAAAGCCGCGTCCGGCGATAGTCAGCGCAAAGGTGCCTTGCGTTTGCTCGCACGCGCGCACGCATCGGTTGCATACGATGCACTTGCTGGCGTCATAAGTGAAGTACGGGTTCGATTCGTCCTTCGCGTCGCGCAGGTGATTGGCGCCATCGTAGCCGTAGCGAACCTCGCGCAGCCCTACGACGCCCGCCATGTCCTGCAACTCGCACCGCCCGTTGGACGGGCACGTCAGGCAGTCCAACGGGTGATCGGAAATATACAGCTCCATCACGTTGCGGCGCAGCGCCTGCAGCTTGTCGCTCTGCGTGCGTACCTTCATGCCCGGCTCGACCGGCGTCGTGCAAGAGGCCGGATAACCCCGGCGGCCTTCGATCTCGACCAGGCACAGCCGGCACGAGCCGAACGCCTCCAGAGAATCGGTCGCGCACAGTTTCGGCACGCGAATGCCGGCGTGAATCGCCGCGCGCATGACAGAGGTGCCTGCCGGCACGTCCACCTGCACGCCGTCGATCTGCAGCGACACGCTTGGGCCGTGGCGTGCCGGCGTACCGAAATCGACGTCGTCCAGCGGCACGTTGTTCGCGCGGCAGGCGCACGATCCGGATCCGCACCCACCATGAAGGCCATCCTGGCTCATGTCATTCATTGTCTGCTCCTGCGCGTCGTGCGAAGCGGCGCGCGTGTGTCATCATGCCGCGGCGCTGCGCTCAGGCTCGTATGGCGCGTCGCCGCCGGCGGCCACGAGGCCGAAGTCTTCGGGAAAATGGTCCAGCGCGGACAGCACCGGGTAGGGGGTCATCCCGCCCATCGCGCACAGCGAGCCGTGCAGCATCGTGTCGCACAACTCGCGCAGCAACGTCACGTGGCGCGTGCGCGCGTGCGCGTCCTGCTCCGGTGCCCGGAGCCTGTCGATGACCTCCGCGCCGCGCGTGGAGCCGATCCGGCACGGCGTGCACTTGCCGCACGATTCGAGCGCGCAGAAGTGCATCGCGTAACGCGCCAGCTCGGCCAGGTTGGCGGTGTCGTCGTGGACCACAATACCGCCGTGGCCCACAACGGCGCCGATCGCCGCATAGGCTTCGTAGTCCAGCGGCACGTCCCACTGGCTCGGCGGCAGATAGGTGCCGAGTGGACCGCCGACCTGGATCGCGCGCGCAGGGCGTCCGCTTGCCGTGCCGCCTCCGAATTCGAACACCAGTTCGCGCAGCGTGACGCCGAACGCGAGTTCGACCAGCCCGCCGCGCTGTACATTGCCGGCGAGCTGGAACGGCAGCGTGCCGCGCGAGCGCCCCATGCCGAAGTCCCGGTAGAACGCATCGCCGCGCGCGAAAATGATCGGCACGGACGCCAGGGTGATCACGTTGTTGATCACCGTCGGCTTACCCCGGTAGCCGGCCAACGCGGGCAGCGGTGGCTTGGCGCGCACGATGCCGCGCCGGCCTTCGAGCGATTCGAGCAGCGCCGTCTCCTCGCCGCAGACGTACGCGCCGGCGCCCTTCGCGACGAATAGATCGAAGGCCCGACCGGAGCCCAGCACGTCTGGGCCGAGCCAGCCGGCGGCGCGCGCACGGGCGATCGCCGCGTTCAATCGCGCGATCGCCAACGGGTATTCGCTGCGCACGTAGAGGTGGCCTTGCGTCGCGCCGGTCGACACGCCGGCGATAATCATGCCTTCGATCAAGCCGAATGGATCGCATTCCATCGACAGGCGGTCCGAGAATGTGCCGCTGTCACCTTCGTCCGCGTTGCAGACCACGTATTTTTGGTCTGCCTGGGCTTGCAGTACCGTGCGCCATTTGATGCCTGCCGGAAACGCGGCGCCGCCGCGTCCGCGCAGTCCGGCGTCAATCAGTAACTGGCAGGCGGCGGCCGGCGCCATCTGCAATGCGCGGCGCAGGCCTTGCAGGCCACCGTGCGCCACATAGTCGTCGATCGACAGCGGATCGACGATGCCGATCCGGGAAAAGGTTAATCGCTGCTGCTTGTTCAGGTACGGGATGGCCTCGACGAGGCCGACGCATTTCGGATGAGCCGCTGCCCGCGCCTGCGCCGCCTCGTTATCGGCGTGCCAACCCGAGTCGAACAACGCGTCGATGTCTTCCAGCGCAACGTTGGCATAACCGATGCGGCCGGCGGCCGTGCCGACCTCCACGAGTGGCTCCAACCAGGACAGTCCCCGCGAGCCGTTGCGTACCAATTCAATGTCGAGTGCGCGCCGCGCGGCTCGTTCGGCGATGGCCTGCGCGAGTTCGTCTGCTCCGAGCGCGATCGCGGTCGTATCGGACGGCACGTGGATGCGAATCGCCATCAGCGTGCTCCCGATCGCGCGTCGCCGATCGCCGCGGCGAGCGCTGTATCGAACTTCGCCGGCGTGACGTGGGCATAGGGCTTGCCATTGACCATCATCGCCGGCGACGTGCTGCACAAGCCCAGGCAGTACACGGATTGTAGCTCGACCGCTGGGTGGTTATCGGCCCGCGGCGTGGCGCTGGCCGATGCCGGCGGCGCAACGCGATGGTCGTCGCCGTGGTGACACGCATCGAAGCGGCGACCCGTGTGGGTCTCGGCATGCCGCGCCAGCGATTCGCTGCCCATCGCGCGACAGGATTCGGCGCGGCATAGGTGGACGGTCACGGGGGCCGGCGGCGACGTGCGGAAGTGATGGTAGTACGTGATCACGCCGTGGACTTCGGCGCGCGATAAGTTCATTGCGTGGGCAAGCGGGGCGATGACACCGTCGGGGATGTAACCGACGTCGTCCTGGATCGCGTGCAAGACGCTTAATAGTGAATGTCCCGGTACGGCGCGCGCTGCCGCACCAGTGTGGTGCGCGACAAGCCGGGCTGCCGCGTCCGGCGCCAATGTGGCGCCCGTTGTGTGGCCGGTAGCGGGTTCTGCCAAGGGGCCTCCGATCGGGGGTAGTATATGATTTATAGCTTCATATACCGTTCGTTGGATTAACGTTGTTTCCGAACGTTAGACGTTGCTGCTGTCGATTTCAATAGGAAAGTAAATTGCATATGAGCATGCCCAGGATCGAAGCAGTGTCCGAATGGCGGATTACAGGTACCGATCAGCCGGGCGTGCGCTTGTCGGACGTGATTCTGCTGCTGACGCAACTGGTCGAGCTAGGCAGTATTGCGAGCGCGGCGCAGGCGCTCGGTCTCTCGTACCGGCACGCATGGGGCGTGCTGCGCGCGGCCGAACAGCGCCTGGGCGGTCCATTGCTCGTCAAGGTTCGGGGCCAGGGTTCGCTGCTGTCGCCGCTCGGCGAAAAACTACTGTGGGCCGAACGCGTGCGTATCGAACGGCTGGGGCCGCTCGCGCAGTCGCTCGGCGTCGAAGTCACCGATGAAATCCGGCGACTGTTGGCCCCAGCGCGGCGCGATGTGCGGATTCACGCATCACACGGGTATGCCGTCGCGGCCCTCGTACAAGCGCTCGCCGAAGGCGGCACCCCGGTGGAGATTCGGTATCGGGACAGTGCGGATGCCGTCGCGTCGTTGTCGCGCGGCGAATGCGACCTGGCCGGGTTCCACTTGCCGATTGGGCCGTTCCGCGCAGTATGCGCGGCTGTCTACCGACCATGGCTGGACGACAGGCGTCACGTGCTGATTCACCTGGCTCGCCGCAAGCAGGGGTTGTTCGTGCCGAAGGGCAATCCAGAACACATCGGCGGCCTCGTCGACCTGTCCCGCGAAGGCTTGCGCTTTGTCAATCGCCAGCCGGGTTCCGGCACGCGAATGCTGCTCGAGCTGATGTTGCGCGATATCGGTGTCGATCCGACGCGCATCAACGGTTACGCGTCAACCGAACTGACGCATTCGGCGATCGCGGCGTTCGTGGCGAGCGGCAAGGCCGATGTCGGGTTCGGCGTCCAGCCGGCGGCTGCGTATTTCGGGCTGGACTTCGTTCCGATCGTCGATGAGGATTACTACTTCGCGTGCGAGCAAGCCTCGCTTGATATGGCACCGTTATTGGCGATTGTCGACGTGCTGCGCGACGACGCGTTCAAGGGCGCGGTGGCGCGGCTGCACGGATACGATGCCGCGCGTTGCGGCGACTGCGTCCCGATTCAGGAAGGGGTGGGGCCGCGGCATTCTATTCGGTTTTCTGATTATTGACAGAGCGTCAGGACGGCGGTGAGCGGGGCCTTCGCGCACGGCAATATGTGATCGTGTACCTGAATAGCCCGAGTCGTGCATTGATGTAGTGTGCGGATTCAGCACGATAGAAGGATGTCAAGCGCTATGACGAAAGTGTACTCACCGCAGCAGATTTCCGTGACAGACTTGCCGATGGACATCGGCTTGGATCGTTTGTTAAACATTAAAGATACGGATTCGCTATCACCGAAGAGTCGGAGCAGGGCGCCAAGTACTGGGCGGCCGGGTGAGCTGGCAGGCCTGCGTTCCCGGCATCGCGGAAACGAAGAGTCGAGCGAGGTGACGCGTTCGCCTGCTGAATCGAGCAGGCAATCCTTCGAAAGTACGAGTTCACCGAAGCTGAGGAGCCGGTTCGTTGAGCTACTATCTACCAAAGAGGAAAAGACTTGGTCTCAAAAAGCTGAGAACTTGAAGCAAAAAACGGCTGTGGAGCCGTTTGTTAATCATCTGGGCGTTGGGGAGGCAAAGTCAAAGACGGCTACGGCGCGGTTTGCCGATCATCTCGCAGGAGAGGACGCGAAGCTAAAGACGGATGTCAAACGATTCATTGATCATCTTGCCAAGGGAATCGATGCGCAAGCCGATTTGATGATCAAACTTGTCGATGAGGCCATTAGCGGCTGGGATAAGTATGCGAAGCATGACGTCCAACCCGAGGCGCCTAAGCAGTCGGGTAAACGCCGTCGAGGAACCTTCAGCAGCTTGGCCAGCTCGCTCCAAAGCATAGGGCGACGACGCTCTAGCTCGACCCAATCGATGGAGCTAAACAACCAAACCGTGCCAGGTGTTGCTGCCGCGGCGGTGAATACAACGCCCGCTTCGTCAGCGAAGCAGCAGTCCAAGCTTCGTACGCGCAGCGCGTCGGTAGACAATTTTCGCAACGGTTTTTCGACATTGACGAGAAAACTTAGTGTGAAGCGCCGTAAGTCGATGTCGGATACCGTCGTCACCTCGCGCCCCGCCGATGAGTCGTCTGTCCCGCCGATCCCCACGCTGCCGGACCACGTCAAGGCACGCAAGCCTAAGCGCTGATTCAGCGGTTACCTAACCCGGCTTAAAACGGCCACACGCCCGAGGGCTCGGCCGTGCGGCAATACGTCGCCGCGACGGCTGGCTTACCCTCGGCGCCGCCGCCCGGCCTACTTCCAATCGGACTGGCTCGCCGACACCAGCGCAGCCCAATCGTCTGGTGGGCGCCCGCGCTCCAGCATCCGTTAGAAGACGGCATACGGATCACTTTTGCTGCCGGAAGAGCGCAAGGTGTTTTCATCATTCACCCACGCGAAAATGATGATCCGGGTTTTCGAGTCGAACCGAAAAAACAACCGGAATCGTCGACCGATTTTTGCGCACCGCCAGTGCCGAAACTCAGCGCCTATGGTATTGCCTTGGCGGTATTCCTCGCGGTTCGGATCACTCGGCACGGCCTCGAATATCAACTTCGACAGTGCATCGAACAGCAGCCGGACGTTGGCGTTGGACTCGAAACCCTGCGGATCTTGCTGTTGCGCACGCTGAGTCGCAGCATGCAGTTTTACTAGCTGCTCAATTAAACATTCGTGAAAGAGCACATTCCACCCGTGACGCTGGATCACAGCGCCACATCGCCTTCAATGTCTGCGGCCAGGTCGACAAACTGGGGCAGTGTCGCCAGCATGGCTTGCACGAGATCGTTGGGCAAGGCGGTCAGGTGTCGCCCGTTTCGAATGTCTGTTTCCAGCAATGCCAAAAAGCTCCCGATGGCCGGATCTTCATGGGCAGAATCCTCGGCCCGGGTCACGATGACCTGCGAGCCGTGCAGGTCGAACGCCACCTTGCCGCCGTAGTCCACACCGAGCGCTTGGCGGATTGGCTTGGGTAGCGTGATCTGGCCTTGCCAGAAAACAACCGCTTGGTTGAACAACACCCAACCCATTGATTTAAATGAGCGTGAGACGTGTTGCCTGCGGGCTCTGGCAGTTTTTGGGGCGTAGAGGAAGGAGAGAGGCGTGGCGGAAGCACATAAGAAAAACCCAACCGAGCGTGGTTGGGGTTTTGAATATTGGTGGAGCCGGCGGGAATCGAACCCGCGTCCGCAAGCACTCTACAACCAGTTCTACATACTTAGTCCAGTCTTTTGCTTTAACCGCACCGACGCGGACGAACACGCTTCGCTACGGCGAGTCACTGAATTTTCGGCCCCGGCGCCGTGACTTCACCAGGGATTAGCTGACGTGAATGACCTCGCGCGGTCTTGCGACCCTAGCCCGTCAGCGAGCTAGTGCGAGGCAGGCCGGTGTTAAGCGGCCAGTGCGTACGTTTCGTCGTTCGCAGTTACTTAAGTCCCATTGATTTACGAGGTGACGGGTCCTCGGTATGCCCTGAATTGCTTCGCTACCCACGTCGAAACCAGGTCGGCCCCGAAAAGTAGACGACTATTGTCTCACAGAACGTCAGATGCGGTCGATGGGTCGGCTTTCAAGTGACGAACACGCCCCGCATACCGGGTCCGTATTACTCCGCCACGACTCCGAACAGGCGCTGCAGTTCCGTTGTCGTTTCAACTACGTGATCGGCCGCCCAATCGAACGGAGTGCCCTCGTTGCCGCAATAACCATAAGCCGCTGCGACGGTCATCATGCCGACCGCTGTGCCGGCTTCGATATCGCGCAGGTCATCGCCGACGTAGACCGCGCTGGTCGGTGCGATGCCGAGCCGCTGTGCGGCCAGTAGCAGCGGCTCGGCGGCCTGTTGCTGGTCAATGTCCATGGTCAAGACCCGATGCTGCCGCCAATGAACGAAAAGTTGCTTTGGGCCGAGTGCATGCGTGTGGAGCGGCTTGATCTGCAGTCGCTAAGTGCCGAAGTGTCGGACGAGATGGGGCGGCTCGTTATGCCGGCTCGACGCGATGTGCGGATTCATGCATCACAAGGGCATTCGGTCGCGGCATTGACGCAAATGCTGGCCGATGTACAGATGCCGATAAATGTTCGAATATCGAGACAGCGTGGATGCGATCGCGTCGTTGTCGCGCCGCGAGTGTGCCTGGCCGGTTTCCATTTGCCGGTAGGGGGATTTTGATCGACTTGGCCTGATGCTGCGCGACCTCGGTATCGATCCAACGTGCATCAACGGCACTCGTCCACTAGGCTCACTTACTCGGCGATTGCGGTATGCGTTGCAAGTGGCAAGGTCGATGTCGGATTCGGCGTGCAGCCGGCGGCTGTCTAATTGGGCGCGGAGTTCATACTAATAGTTAATAAAGACTCCTATTTTGATTGCTATGGGGATGCAGTTCATACGTCACCCTTGTCGATGACCGCCGTCCAGTTACGCAGTGATGCCTTTCGAGACATGCTTGCCTGACTGGAAGGATAGGATGTCCGCCGCTGCGGCAGTTGCGTGGTGGTTTATCAAGCGTTGGGAATTCGAGATTGAATTAGGGACGTTGCAGGTCATGAAAGAAATGCAGGATGTTCGTTTGTTTCGTCGATGCTGATGTGTGATCGCGTATGCGCCTCGATTGCCGGTGTCCTGGTGTAGTGTGAGTTTTTGCCACGAAATAGAGTTGTTTACACATAATATGACGATTCAGCAGAATTCACCGAGTCCCACCGGAGTGCTAAAGTACAACCAACAATCAAGCAGTGTCAGTGACTCGTCGACATTGGAAACAGACGATGCTGTGCCGTTAGCAAACCTGTATCGCCACCGGCTTACCGCCCCCAGCGCACGGCACGGGACAGGATTACTCGCGCAACTCAGGGAGGATCAGCGTACCGTTAAACCTAGGCAGTCGCCGGCGCAATTTATAGAGGAGCAATTCGCCCATGGAAACGTCCGTACTTCTAATGTAATTAGGTACATTAGGAATACGTACTCCCAATGGAATACACAGTATGCGAACGCAAATCTTGCAAAAGAGCCGCAGTCTGCAGAAGAGGCAGCAGATCGGTACTTCCATCAAGTCGAACCGATGCTTAATGTTAGATGGGAGGACGTGCGTGATTTTTTCAGTGCCACGTACCCCAGCCGCAACGATCAGACGCCAGAACCCATGAAAAGCTCGCAGCAGGACGTACCGGTGAGCGGCAATGCAACACCGGTCATGCGTCATCGCACCATCGAGCGCAGTCAATCGATGTCAAAGGTCTCGGAACGCACCCCTGTTTTGCCTGAAGCAACCCCGATGCCGCCGTTGCCCGAACGCCAGCGTCCGTCTTTGCTGAAGCGATGGTTCTCCAGCGTCTCGCTAAGCAAGCGTCATCGACGGCGTAACAACGTGTCGGCGTCGTGAAATATCGTTTGCGCGGTGATTCCGCCGCAGATGTTCTACTCCAACAGGCACTGCTAGAGCGTGTATTGGTGGAGCCGGCGGGAATCGAACCCGCGTCCGTAAGCACTCTACAACCAGTTCTACATACTTAGTCCAGTCTTTTGCTTTAACCGCACCGACGCGGACGAACACGCTTCGCTACGGCGAGTCACTGAATTTTCGGCCCCGGCGCCGTGACTTCACCAGGGATTAGCTGACGTGAATGACCTCGCGCGGTCTTGCGACCCTAGCCCGTCAGCGAGCTAGTGCGAGGCAGGCCGGTGTTAAGCGGCCAGTGCGTACGTTTCGTCGTTCGCAGTTACTTAAGTCCCATTGATTTACGAGGTGACGGGTCCTCGGTATGCCCTGAATTGCTTCGCTACCCACGTCGAAACCAGGTCGGCCCCGAAAGTAGACGCCTATTGTCTCACAGAATGTCAGATGCGGTCGATGGGTCGGCTTTCAAGTGACGAACACGCCCCGCATACCGGGTCCGTATTACTCCGCCACGACTCCGAACAGGCGCTGCAGTTCCGTTGTCGTTTCAACTACGTGATCGGCCGCCCAATCGAACGGAGTGCCCTCGTTGCCGCAATAACCATAAGCCGCTGCGACGGTCATCATGCCGACCGCTGTGCCGGCTTCGATATCGCGCAGGTCATCGCCGACGTAGACCGCGCTGGTCGGTGCGATGCCGAGCCGCTGTGCGGCCAGCAACAGCGGCGCAGGGTGGGGTTTCGGGTAAGGTGTGGTATCGCCGCCGATGACGCATCCGGCGGCGGCGCCCAGGCCCAGCCGGGCGACCAGCGGCAATGCCAGCCGTTCGATCTTGTTTGTGACAATGCCCCACTGAATGCCGCGCGCGGACAGTCCGTCAAGCAATGGACGAATGCCGTCGAATAGCGTCGTGTCAATGCAAAGATCGGCTTCGTAGTTGGCGAGAAACTCTTCTCGCATCGCGCTGAAATCGGGGTCGTGTGGCCCGATGCCGAATGCGCCGCCGAGCAGCCCGCGTGCACCGGCCGAGGCCAGCGGACGCAGCCTCTGCAGCGGCACCTCCGGCAAGCCGCGCACGCGGCGCATCTTGTTGACCGCCGCCGCCAGATCCGGCGCGGTATCGGCGATCGTGCCGTCCAAGTCGAACAAGACCGCGCGGCACGTCGCGAGCGCGGCGGCGGGCAACGAGGGGGACGACGAGAGAGTGTCTGTCATGTCATCGCGGTTCACGCGGTGCGTCGGCACGCGAGCATGTAATTGATGCGGGTATCTTCGGTTAGCTCAAAGCGCTGGCCGATCGGATGATAGGCTACCCCCTTGAACTCATGCGCGAGCAATCCGGCGTCACGAACGAACTTTGCGAGCTCCGATGGCTTGATGAAGCGCGTGTAGTCGTGCGTGCCCCGCGGCAGCATTTGCATCACGTATTCGGCGCCAATCACCGCGAATAAATAGGCCTTCAGGTTTCGGTTCAGCGTCGAGAAGAACACCCAGCCGCCTGGCTTCACCAACTGCGCGCAGGCGCGTACGATGCTCGCCGGCTGCGGGACGTGCTCCAGCATCTCCATGCAAGTGACCACGTCATAGGTCGCCGGCTCGCGATCGGCGAGTGCCTCCGCGGAGATTTCTTCATACTCGACGTTTGTCACGCCGCTCTCCAGGCTGTGCAGGTCGGCGACACCCAGTGCGTTCTCGGACAAATCGATTCCCTTGACCGACGCGGCGCCCAGTTGCGCGATCGACTCCGACAGGATGCCGCCACCGCAGCCGACGTCGAGCACCCGTTTGTCGAGCAAATGGGCGTGCGAGTCGATCCACGACAGTCGCAGCGGGTTCATGTCGTGAAGCGGCTTGAATTCGGCTTTGGGATCCCACCACCGATGAGCGAGATCGCTGAATTTCTGCAGTTCGTGTGGATCGGCGTTGGTCATGACGGGCAAGGCAGGGGCGGCAGCAAGGCGGCGCGGCGCGCCGCCGCAAACTGCTCGCGCGGCTAATAATTACCAGTATATCGGGCCGTTGGCGCGCCGGCAAAGCGGTGCCCGCGCGATTATGTCGCGACTGGCGTTGAGCGGAAAGTGCGGCGCCGTGGGTGACGCTCGGATGAGGGCGAAAAAAAGCCCTGCCGATGCAGGGCTAGTTATCTCGGTTGCGAGCGAGCTGACTTATTGCTGCGGCTGGCTCGATGTACCGACGGGTTGGCTCAACGTATCAACGGGTTGGCTCGTCGTACCGGCGGGTTGGCTCGACGTATCGACGGGCTGGCTCGTCGTACCGACGACTTCCACTTCCACACGGCGGTTCGGTGCCAGGCACGCGATCAACGCCTTGCGGTTCTTCTGGTTGCAGTCCGTCACGACCGGATTACGCTTGCCCTTGCCTTCCGTATAGATACGGTTGTCCGGGATGCCCTTGCTGACCAAATACGCCTTCACCGCTTGCGCACGGCGCAGCGACAGACGGTCGTTGTACTTGTCCGAGCCGATCTTGTCGGTGTAGCCCGTGGCGACGACCACTTCGAGGTTCAAGCCCTGGATCTTCGATGCCAGATCATCGAGCTTTTCCTTGCCGGCAGACTTCAGCACCGCCTTGTCGAAGTCGAACAGCGTGTCCGCCTGATAGGTGACCTTCTGGCTCGTGATGACCGGAGCCGGTACGACCGGCGGGGGAGCCGGCGGCGTCGGAGCCTGAACCACCAGCGCACCGTCGCACTTCGCGTTCGCGGTGGCCGGGGTCCAGAACGCATCGCGCCAGCAAAGCTCGCTCGTGCCGTTCATCCACACGTATTCGCCGGTGCCGTTTGCCCAGTTGTCGTTGGCAGCTTGTCGCGAAGCTGGCACCGACTGTGCCGATGCGGATGCAGCCATGACCGCGGTAGCTGCAATGAACGCGAGCTTTGAAAGTTTATTCATATTTCTCCTCTCGAAATTGAGATTACCGCAGCTTTACTGCGAGCCTGTTGACGAAGACAAGTCAGACATTGCGCGAAGTATAACATTATGGCAGTGCGAAAAACCGATGTATACACTTCGAACAGTGACTGGCTTCTGCGCCACATTTTGCCATACCGGTCCTATCCAACGATAAATTTATCCTCCTCGCTAGGCCTTGATCCGGCAATTGTGGTTTGCTCGCAACAGTCGCCGAAGAACACTGTCAGGCCTGGCTGTGCGGCATTGTAGACAGGAGTTCGTGACGCCGTCGAGAAAGGGGGATGAATCGGGCGGCGACCCGCGACATTCACGCGCGAGTCGTCGCGTCCGATGTGCCCTCTGGCGCGGCACGGCGCTTCAGGTTCGGGATTAGCGCGCCGGTGAGGCTGTGTGCCCGCTCGCGCGCGGCATTGCGCGCCGAGGCCGCCGGGGCTCGCATGCTAGAATCGCGTGATACGCGTTGTCCGCCACCGCCACCGCCACGCCGGCACATGCGCCCACGCCACGCCCGCGGCCCGGCACCGCCAGAGTTCGTCAAAGACACCAATAAATGGATCAATTCGCCAAAGAGACCCTGCCCATTTCTCTCGAAGAGGAAATGCGCCGCTCCTACCTCGACTACGCGATGAGCGTGATCGTGGGCCGCGCGCTGCCCGATGCGCGCGATGGACTTAAGCCGGTGCATCGGCGCGTGCTCTATGCGATGCATGAGCTGAACAACGACTGGAATCGCGCGTACAAGAAGTCCGCGCGTATCGTCGGGGACGTAATCGGTAAATACCACCCGCACGGCGACAGCGCGGTCTACGAGACGATCGTGCGCATGGCGCAGGATTTCTCGCTGCGCTACATGCTGGTGGACGGGCAGGGCAACTTCGGCTCGGTCGACGGCGACAACGCCGCGGCGATGCGCTACACCGAGATCCGGCTCGCGAAGATTGGCCATGAGCTGCTGGCCGATATCGACAAGGAGACGGTGGACTTTGAGCCGAACTACGACGGCAGCGAGACCCAGCCGCAGGTGCTTCCGGCGCGGATCCCGAACCTGTTGATCAACGGCTCGTCCGGTATCGCAGTTGGCATGGCGACGAACATCCCGCCGCATAACTTGAACGAAGTCGTCGATGCGTGCCAGCATCTGCTAAACCATCCACAAGCGTCGATCGACGAGCTGATCGAGCTTGTCCCGGCGCCCGATTTCCCGACGGCGGGGATCATCTACGGCGTGCAAGGCGTGCGTGACGGCTATCGTACCGGCCGCGGCCGCGTTGTGATGCGCGCCAAGACCCATTTCGAGGAGATCGACCGCGGCCAGCGCATGGCGATCATCGTCGACGAGTTGCCGTACCAGGTGAACAAGCGCTCGCTGCTCGAGCGCATCGCCGAGTTGGTCAACGAGAAGAAGATCGAGGGCATCTCCGATATCCGTGACGAGTCCGACAAGAGCGGCATGCGCGTGGTGATCGAGCTTAAGCGCGGCGAAGTGCCGGAGGTCGTGCTCAACAATCTGTACAAGAATACGCAGCTGCAGGATACGTTTGGCATGAACATGGTCGCGCTGATCGACGGCCAGCCGAAGCTGCTGAACCTGCGCGAGTTGCTGGAGTGCTTCCTGTCGCATCGGCGCGAAGTCGTCACGCGCCGCACCCTCTATGAGTTACGCCGCGCGCGCGAGCGCGGCCACGTGCTGGAAGGCCTGGCGGTGGCGCTGGCGAACATCGACGAGTTCATTGCGATCATCAAGGCGGCGCCGACGCCGCCGATCGCAAAGCAGGAGTTGATGACGCGCGCGTGGGACTCGGCGCTAGTGCGCGACATGCTATCGCGCGCGCAAGGCGAAACCCCGGGCGGGCGCGATGCGTTCCGCCCCGATGGGCTGGCGCCAATCTTCGGCATGCAATCCGATGGGCTGTATAAGCTGTCGGACACGCAGGCGCAGGAAATCCTGCAGATGCGCTTGCAACGCTTGACCGGCCTGGAGCAAGACAAGATCACCGCCGAGTATCGCGAGGTGATGGCGCAGATCGCTGATCTGCTGGATATCCTGGCCAAGCCGGAGCGGATCCGCACGATCATTGCCGACGAGCTGGTCGCGATCAAGGCGGAATTCGGTGACCCGAGGCGCTCGCAGATCGAATTGAACGCCACCGAACTCGGCACCGAGGACCTGATCACGCCGCAGGACATGGTCGTCACGATGTCGCACGCCGGCTACATCAAGTCGCAGCCGCTGTCTGAGTATCGTGCGCAAAAGCGCGGTGGCCGCGGCAAGCAGGCGATCGTGATGAAGGACGACGACTGGATCGAGACGTTGTTCATCGCGAACACGCATGATCACATCCTGTGCTTCTCAAACCGCGGGCGCGTGTACTGGCTCAAGGTCTATGAGGTGCCGCAGGGCTCACGCAATTCGCGCGGCCGGCCGATCGTGAACATGTTCCCGCTGCAGGAAGGCGAGAAAATCAACGTGGTGCTGCCGGTCAAGGAATTTTCGGCCGACAAGTTCGTGTTCCTCGCCACGTCGCTTGGCACCGTGAAGAAGACGCCGCTGGAGGCGTTCTCGCGGCCGCTCAGGAAGGGCATCATCGCAGTGGGGCTCGATGATGGCGATTTCCTGATCGGCGCGCAGATCACCGACGGGCAGCATGACGTAATGCTGTTCTCCGACGCCGGCAAGGCGGTGCGGTTCGACGAGAACGACGTGCGGCCGATGGGGCGGGAAGCACGCGGCGTGCGCGGCATGCAGCTCGAGGACGGCCAGCAGGTGATCGCGTTGTTGGTGGCCGGCGGCGAGTCGCAATCGGTGCTGACCGCGACCGAGAACGGCTACGGCAAACGCACGCCGATTGCCGAATACACGCGGCATGGGCGTGGCACGAAAGGCATGATCGCGATCCAGACCTCGGAGCGCAATGGCCGGGTGGTCGCCGCGACGCTGGTCGAGCCGGACAGCGAGATCATGCTGATTACGACCGCCGGTGTGCTGATCCGTACCCGCGTTTCCGAAATCCGCGAGATGGGCCGTGCAACGCAAGGTGTTACACTAATTAGCCTTGACGAGGGCACCAAGCTGTCGGGCTTGCAGCAGATCGCTGAGACCGACGCGGAAGCCGACGCCGAGTCCGACGCTAATACTGATGGCGCCGACGAATGACGGCTGGCTGGAGGCATGTCAGCCGGGTGCGGCTGCTGAGCGGCCGCCGGGGCGACAGAACAACTTTTTCATGGGAGTCGTGATGCAAAAACAATTCAAGCAGTGGATGTTGCTGGCCCTTTTCGTGCCGACATTGGCGATGGCACAGGCGCTGCCTGCCCAGGGCGGCGCGGCTTCGACCTCCAGTGCAGCGCCGATCGATCCGGCCAAGCAGGCCGCCATCAAGGACCTGCTCGAGGCGATCGACGCGCCGAAGCTGGTCGGCGCCATTGCCAACAGCGCCCAAATGCAAGCCAAACAACTGGTGCCGGCGATCCTGTCCGACGCGCTGACCGAGAACAAGGCGCTCAACGACAAGCAGAAGCAGGCCGCCGTGCCGGCGCTGCAAAAGAATGCCGTACCCAAGCTCGTGGAATCCGCCGGCACGGTATTCAACAGCGAGCCATTCCGCCAGGATGCGATGCAGGCGCAGTATGAGGCGTATGCGAAGTACTATTCGGCTTCGGAAATCAAGGATTTGACGACGTTCTATAAGAGCCCAACCGGTCGCAAATTCATCGAGGTGCAGGATCAGGTGGGCCGCGACGTGGTTAGCGGTCTGATGCAGAAGTACATGCCGGCATCGATCAAGGCGACGCGCGACCAGGCCGACAAGGAAGTGGCTGCGGTCAAGGCGAAGTAACGTCGGCCGCGGATGCGCGCCGCCACGCGGATGATGCGGCGGCGCGTGAGCGGCGGGCCGGGCGCCGTCAGTCGTTTGGCGGTGCCGCGATGGCGATGTCATAATGGCCGTTTGCAATGCTGCAAGCGGCCATTGCTTTTTTCGACGCAGACGCGTTGTTTGCGTCCGTTTCAGCCAGAGTCCCAGATGCGAGCGTTCAATTTTTCGGCAGGCCCCGCGGCGCTGCCTGAAGAGGTATTGCAACAGGCTGCCGACGAGATGCTCGATTGGCACGGCTGTGGCATGGGCGTGATGGAAATGAGTCATCGCGGCCGTGAGTTCTCGTCGATCCACGAGCGGGCATTGCTCGACCTGCGGGAACTGCTGGCGGTGCCGGCCAGCCACCAGATCCTGTTTCTGCAAGGTGGCGGGCTTGGCGCGAACGCGATTGTGCCGATGAACCTGCTCGGCTCGCGCTCGAGCGCGGATTTCGTGTTGACCGGCGCCTGGACGCAGAAGTCCTATCACGAGGCAAAGAAGTATTGCAGCGCGCATATTGCCGCATCGGGCAAGACCAATGCAGGCTTCACGCGGATGCCGGCAGTGTCGGAATGGCAGCTCTGCGATGATCCTGCGTACGTGCACGTGTGCTCGAACGAAACGATTGACGGCGTCGAAATGTTCGAGTTTCCCGACCTGGGCAATGTGCCGCTGGTGGTCGATGCGTCGTCGCACATTCTGTCGCGTCCGATGGACGTGGCCAAGTGCGGCGCGTTGTTTGCCGGCGCGCAGAAGAACATCGGCATTGCCGGTTTGACGATCGTGATCGTGCGCGAGGATCTGCTGGATCGCTCGCTCGCGATTTGCCCGTCAGCGTTCGAATGGAAGACGATTGCCGCGAACAACTCGATGTACAACACGCCTCCTACGTATGCGATCTATGTCGCCGGGCTGGTGTTCCAATGGCTGAAGCGCCAGGGCGGTCTTACCGCGATCGAAGCGCGCAATATCGAGAAGGCCACGCTGCTGTATGACTTCATCGACGGCAGCGATTTTTACTCGAGCAAGGTCGAACGCGGGTCGCGCTCGAGGATGAACGTGCCGTTCTTTCTTGCTGACGAATCGCGCAACGACGATTTTCTGGCCGGCGCGAATGCGCGGGGGCTATTGCAGCTGAAGGGCCACAGGTCCGTTGGCGGCATGAGGGCATCGATTTACAACGCGGTGCCGTTGGACGGCGTAAAGGCGCTCGTCGAATACATGAAGGAATTCGAGCAACGCCGCGCCTGAGGTCGCGTGGACCCAGGGCCGGTTTTTTTCCACGGGCCGATGTTGCGATGGACGAAGAACTGAATCTGAAACTCAAGCCATTGCGCGAGCGCATCGACGAGATCGACCGGCAATTGATCGCGCTGCTGAACCAGCGCGCGCAGGTTGTCCTCGGGGTCGGTGAGGTCAAGAAGGCGTATCACGCGCCAGTGTTCTGGCCGGAGCGCGAGCAGCAGGTGATCTCGCGTCTGCAGGCGTTATCCGCCGGGCCGTTGGGCAGCGAGCATATCGCGTTGATCTGGCGCGAGATTATGGCGGCGAGCCGCCAACTCGAGAAAGCGCAGCGGGCTGCGTACCTGGGCCCGGAGGGTACCTATAGCGAGCAGGCGATGCTCGGCTATTTCGGCCAGTCAATGACCGGCCTGCCGTGCGTGTCGATCGACGAGGTGTTCCGCTCGGTCGAGGCGGGCGCAGCCGATTTTGGCGTCGTGCCCGTCGAGAATTCGACCGAAGGCGCAGTGTCGCGCACGCTGGACCTATTGCTCGAGACGTCGCTGCAGATCAGCGGTGAACTATCGCTGCCGATCCAGCATCATCTGCTCACGCAAAGTGGCACGTTGCAAGGGGTCACGCGGGTGTGTGCGCACGGGCAGGCACTCGCACAGTGCCAGAACTGGCTCTTTGCCAACGCGCCGCTGCTCGAGCGCCAGGCGGTGTCAAGCAATGCTGAGGCTGCCCGGGTGGCAGCGGCGGAGCCCACCGTGGCGGCGATCGCCAGCGAACGCGCCGGGACGCAGTACGGTTTGCAGACCGCGTTCGCGTCGATCCAAGACGATCCGCACAATCGCACGCGTTTCCTAGTCATCGGCGGCGATCCGCCTGGTGCGACGGGCTGCGACAAGACGTCGGTGATCTTCTCGGTGAAGAACGAGCCGGGTGCAGTGTTCCAGATGCTCGAGCCGCTGGCACGACATAGTGTGTCGATGAGCCGTTTCGAGTCGCGCCCGGCGCGCAGCAGTGCGTGGGAGTATTTTTTCTATATCGATCTCGAAGGCCATCGGCACGACGCGGCGGTCGCGGCCGCGCTCGTAGAGCTGGAGCGTGCCGCGGCCTATGTGAAGATACTCGGTTCCTATCCGCGGACCCGGTAGGATCCGCGCCGGCGGACCCTCCGGTGGCGGCCGGCGTGTGATCGCCATCGCCTGCCACGGCCGTTGGCCAACCTCGTCGTCGTCATTTGTCTGGAGCCTAAACATCATGTCAGCCATGCAATACGGTCCGTCCCACGTGCGTGCGTTTGCCCCAAAACGAAGTGTTCCTCGCCGCGCTGCACAAGGCGCTGGCACCGAGCAGGATGTCGATCGTCGTGACGCCCTCATCCTGGTTCAGCAGGCGCATACCGTGCACCTCATTACGCTATCGTATCGTGGCCGCGTTCTCTTTTAATAAACTTGTCGTCGTCGGCGTCGGGCTGATCGGTGGCTCATTGGCGTTGGCGCTGCGCGAGCGCCACGGCGGCACCGGCACGATCGTCGGTGTTGGCCGCGGCGCCAGCTCGCTGCGCACGGCGCTCGAGCGGCGCGTCATCGATGAGGCGGTTGTGGTCGACGATGACGCCGCGCTGGCCGGCGCGTTGCGCGGCGCGGATCTGGTCGTGCTGGCGGCGCCCGTCGCGCAGACCCGTGCGCTGCTCGATGCCATCGCGCCGCACTTGGAGCGATCCACGATCGTTACCGACGCGGGCAGCACGAAGCACGACGTCATTGCCGCCGCCCGCGCCGCGCTAGGCGCGCGGCTTGCGCAGTTCGTGCCCGGGCATCCGATTGCCGGGCGCGAATCCAGTGGGGTCGAGGCGGCGCTCGCCGACCTGTATGTGGGACGCAAGGTGGTGTTGTGTCCGCTTGCGGAGAACCCGCGCGCCGTGGTGGACCGGGTGGCCGCCATGTGGGAGGCGAGCGGAGCCTCGTTGCATGAGATGACGGCGCAGCAGCACGATGCGGTTTTTGCCGCCGTCAGCCACTTGCCGCATGTGCTGTCGTTCGCGCTCGTCGAGACGATCCTACGTGCACCGGATGCGGCGTTGAAGCTGTCGTTCGCTGGCGGGGGCTTTCGCGACTTCACGCGGATCGCGGCGTCGAGTCCGGAAATGTGGCGCGACATCTGCGTGGCCAACCGTGATGCGCTGCTCGATGGGATCGATGCTTACTCGGCCGTGCTCGCGACAGTGCGCGCAGCGATCGCTGCGGGCGATGGTGCGACGCTCGAAGCGCTGTTCGCGCGCTCGCGCAGCGCGCGGGCGCAATGGGGCCGCGAGCGTGACGGGGCTTCCGAGTTTAAGCGGTGCTGAAAGGACCTTCTATCATGGAATACCTCGACCTCGGACCCTACACGCGCGCGACCGGCACGGTGCGCCTGCCAGGCTCTAAGAGTATCTCGAACCGCGTGCTGCTGCTGGCGGCATTGGCTGAGGGCGTTACGACGATCGACAACCTGCTCGATTCGGACGATACCCGCGTCATGCTGGCTGCACTCGAACAGCTGGGCGTCGCGCTGCGGCATGACGCCGCGCAGTTGCGTTGCACCGTGACAGGCGTCGGGAGCGTGTTTCCGGTCAAGCGGGCGGAGCTGTTTCTCGGCAACGCGGGAACCGCCGTGCGGCCGTTGACCGCGGCGTTGGCAGTCATGGGCGGCGAGTACCGACTGCATGGCGTACCGAGAATGCACGAGCGCCCGATCGGTGACCTGGTCGATGGCCTGCGGCAGCTCGGAGCACGAATCGACTATGAAGCCAATCCGGGCTTTCCGCCGTTGCTCGTGCATCCGGCGTCGATTCGTGCGAACGCGCCGATTCGCGTGCGAGGCGATGTATCGAGCCAGTTCCTGACTGCACTGCTGATCACGCTGCCGCTGGTGGAGACGGCCGGCGGCGAGGCGGTGGTCGAAGTGGAGGGCGAGCTCATCTCCAAACCGTATATCGAGATCACGATCCGCTTGATGGAGCGCTTCGGCGTGCACGTGCAGCGCGACGGCTGGCGGCGCTTCATCGTGCCGGCCGCCGGCCGCGCGCGTTACCGCTCGCCGGGCCGCATCGTCGTCGAAGGCGACGCGTCGTCGGCGTCCTATTTTCTCGCGGCCGGCGCGCTCGCCCACGGGCCGGTGCGTGTCGAAGGGGTTGGACGGGCCAGCATCCAGGGCGACGTGCGGTTCGCCGATGCGTTGGCCCGCATGGGGGCCAACGTGATGATCGGCGACGATTGGATCGAGGTGCGCGGGGTCGAATCGGATGATGGCAAGTTGCAGCCGCTGGACATGGATTTTAATCTGATTCCGGATGCCGCGATGACGATCGCAGTCGCCGCGTTGTTCGCCAGCGGCATGACGACGCTGCGCAACATCGGCAGCTGGCGGGTCAAGGAAACGGACCGGATCGCCGCCATGGCCACCGAACTGCGCAAATTGGGAGCGCACGTCGAGGAAGGCGCGCACTACCTGCGTGTGGCGCCGCCCGCCGCGCTGACGCCCAATGCCGTGATCAACACGTATGATGACCATCGGATGGCAATGTGTTTCTCACTGGTCAGCCTGGGCAATGTCCCGGTAAGGATTCACGATCCCGGTTGCGTCGGCAAGACGTTTCCCGATTATTTCGATAGATTTGCCGCGATTGCGCGTCCTTGATGCGGCGCCGGGCCGGTCCGCGTGCGTGCGATCGGCCGTTTGAAGTATTTTAGTCTCCAAATAGAGTAATGAAGTCCAATCGTCCATTTCATGAACCCGTGCCAGTCATCGCGATCGACGGGCCGACAGCATCCGGCAAGGGCACGGTCGCGCAACTGGTGGCGGCGCACCTGGGCTTTCATTTGCTGGACAGCGGCGCGCTGTACCGGCTGGCGGCGCTGGCGGCGCAACGCTATGGAGTGGACAAGGACGACGTCGCCGCGCTGGTGGCGCTGATCGATGACCTCCATATCACCTTTCGCGAAGGCTGCGCGCAATTGGATGGCGTGGACGTTTCGACCGAAATTCGGCATGAGGCCGTCGGCAAGCTGGCCTCGGCGATCGCAGTTCATGCGCCGGTGCGCGGCGCGTTGGTGGCCCGACAGCGCGCGTTCCGCAAGCCGCCCGGCCTGGTCGCAGACGGCCGCGACATGGGTACGGTGATTTTTACCGACGCGGTATTGAAGGTGTTTTTGACGGCAAGCGCGGAGGCCCGCGCGCAGAGACGTTATAAGCAATTGATACAAAAAGGGTTTCCTGCTAATATCGATGACCTTCTGCGGGATCTGCGCGAGCGTGACGCGCGCGACGCGAATCGCGCAAGCGCGCCGCTGAAACCGGCGGGGGACGCGCGCCTGCTCGACACGTCGACGTTGTCGATCGGCGAAGCGGTCGACCGGGTCGTAGCCTGGTACCAGCAAATCGAGCCGGCCACCGGTGCCACGAAGGCGGGCCATGGCCGGCAAGGCCCGCAGGTATGAGCGTTGCGGCTCACCGGGCAGTGATGCGGCGGGGGCTTCGCAGCGCCCGATGCAGTTGTAGTGAGTAGCAGTACCGTAAGTATTCCACGGTGACGTGGGATGTGTTTTCAACCCTTAACCCCGCATGCGGTCGTCGGCGATCACGAAGCCGAGTCCCGTCATGCACCATTTCATTTTTATGTCCGACCTGCAAACCTCTAACCCGAATACCGAATCTTTTGCGGCTCTGTTCGAAGAGTCGCTGACCCGCCAGGACATGCGTGCAGGCGAAGTGATCTCCGCCGAGGTCGTGCGCGTTGACCACAATTTCGTGGTCGTCAACGCGGGTCTAAAGTCTGAAGCCTACATTCCGATCGAAGAGTTCCTGAATGATCAGGGCGAGGTTGAGGTGCAGGCGGGCGATTTCGTATCAGTCGCGATCGACGCCCTCGAGAACGGCTATGGCGATACGATTCTGTCACGCGACAAGGCCAAGCGTCTTGCTTCGTGGCTTGCGCTTGAAAAGGCGCTGGACAACAACGAGCTTGTGACCGGCACGATCACCGGCAAGGTCAAGGGCGGCATGACCGTGATGGTCAACGGCATCCGTGCGTTCCTGCCCGGCTCGCTGGTTGACACCCGTCCGGTCAAGGACACGACGCCGTACGAGGGCAAGACGCTCGAGTTCCGCGTGATCAAGCTGGATCGCAAGCGCAACAACGTCGTGCTGTCGCGCCGCGCGGTGATCGAAGCCACGCAAGGCGAAGAGCGCGCGAAGCTGCTCGAGACGCTGAAGGAAGGCGCGATCGTCAATGGCGTCGTGAAGAACATCACCGACTATGGTGCGTTCGTTGACCTCGGCGGCATCGACGGCTTGCTGCACATCACCGACATCGCGTGGCGTCGCGTGCGTCACCCGAGCGAAGTGCTGTCTGTGGGCCAGGAAGTGACCGCGAAGATCCTGAAGTTCGATCAGGAGAAGAACCGTGTGTCGCTTGGCATCAAGCAGCTCGGCGACGATCCGTGGGAAGGCATTTCGCGTCGCTACCCATCGGGCACGCGGCTGTTCGGCAAGGTCACGAACATCACCGACTACGGTGCGTTCGTCGAGGTCGAGTCGGGCATCGAAGGCCTTGTGCACGTGTCCGAGATGGACTGGACCAACAAGAACGTCGCGCCGAGCAAGGTGGTGCAGCTCGGTGACGAAGTGGAAGTCATGGTGCTCGAGATCGACGAGGACCGCCGCCGTATCAGCCTCGGCATGAAGCAATGCAAGCCGAACCCGTGGGATGACTTCAGCCGCAACTTCAAGAAGGGCGACAAAATCACCGGCGCAATCAAGTCGATTACCGATTTCGGCGTGTTCATCGGCCTGCCGGGCGGGATTGATGGCCTGGTGCACTTGTCGGACCTGTCGTGGAGCGAATCCGGTGAAGAAGCGGTTCGCAAGTACAAGAAGGGCGACGAGGTTGAGGCCATGGTGCTTGGCATCGATGTCGAGAAGGAGCGCATCTCACTGGGTATCAAGCAGTTGGAAGGCGACCCGTTCAACAACTTCGTGGCGATGAACGACAAGGGCTCAACCGTCGATGGCACGGTCAAGGCTGTCGATCCGAAGGGGGCCGTGATCCAGTTGAGCGCCGAGGTCGAAGGCTATCTGCGGGCGTCGGAAATCGCGCAGGACCGTGTCGAGGACGCGCGCAACGTGCTGAAGGAAGGTGACAAGGTCAACGTGATGGTCATCAACATTGACCGCAAATCACGCGGCATCCAGCTGTCGATCAAGGCGAAGGATTCCGCGGAGCAGCAGCAAGCGATGCGCGGCCTGCAAGCCGACAGCAGCGCTGCCGCCAGCGGCACGACCAACCTCGGTGCGTTGCTCAAGGCAAAGCTGGACGGTCAACAGAACCAGTAAGGCAGCATGACCAAATCCGAGTTGGTCGCTCAACTGGCGCTGCGATTTCCGCAACTTGTCCTAAAGGATGCGGATTTTGCAGTCAAGGCGATGCTCGATGCGATGTCCGACGCGCTTGCCAATGGTCATCGCATCGAGATACGCGGCTTTGGCAGCTTTGCACTGAATCGTCGTCCGGCCCGGGTCGGACGCAACCCCAAGTCTGGCGAGCGAGTCCAGGTCCCGGAGAAATGGGTGCCGCACTTCAAGCCGGGCAAGGAGTTGCGCGAGCGGGTTGACGGCAAGGCCGGCCAACCGATGAAGGCCGACAGCGTCGATGCGTCGGACGACGCATGACGGCAATATCGGGATAAGGCCTGCTGTTTCGGCAACCATGGAAAAAGCGCCATTTGGCGCTTTTTCTTTTACTGGCATCGCATGGTGCCGGCGGCTCTGGCGGCCGGGTGTGGCCAAACACGCACGCCGTTGGGCGCGCCAGTAGGTGAGTGCGAGCGCTTCCATTACAATACGGGCACTTTCTCCGGCCCCGGCCACGGTTCGGTTCCCTGCCACGGCCTGGCCACCCGATGCGCGGGTGCGGGTCGTTTGTCCAATTCGCTGGCGATCCGCTGTCCGGTCGCCGTCATCGAGATTGCCCATGAAGCTCATTGTCTGGCTGATCCGTGTCATCGTATTCGTGTTGCTGCTGGTGCTGGCGCTTGCCAACACGCAAGGCGTGACACTGAACTTCCTAGCCGGCTATACGTGGAATGCGCCATTGATCGTGATCGGGCTCGCATTTTTCGTGGTCGGTCTGCTTGCCGGGCTGGTGTCGGCGCTGCCGGCGGTCTTCCGGCTGCGGTTCGAAAACGGCCGGCTCAAGCGCGAGCTGAAGACGGCCCGGCAGACGCCGGTGACGGCGGACGAACCGCCGATGCCGCCGATCATCTGACGCGTCCGGCACGCGTATGCTCAACGAATCACATTCATGGATCTTGATTTCTGGTGGTTACTCATCATCCCGGTGGCCTTCGGGTTGGGCTGGGTCGCGGCCCGCTATGACCTGAAACACCTGTTGTCCGAGAGCGCGAACTTGCCGCGCTCTTACTTCCGGGGCTTGAATTTCCTGCTCAATGAGCAACCGGATCAAGCAATCGACGCGTTCATCGAAGTGGTGAAGCTAGATCCGGAGACAACCGAGCTTCACTTTGCCTTGGGCAATTTGTTTCGTCGGCGCGGCGAGACGGAGCGCGCGATCCGGGTTCATCAGAACCTGCTGTCGCGTGAGGACTTGCCGGCCAACGAGCGCGACCATGCGTTGTACGAGCTTGGCCAGGATTTTTTAAAAGCTGGGCTGCTCGATCGGGCGGAAGAGACCTTCCAGCGGTTGCACAGTGGCGGCTACGCACTCGGTGCGTTGCGGGCGCTGTTGACCATCTTCGAAATCGAGAAGGACTGGCACAAGGCGATCGAGGCGGCGCAACGGATCGAGGCGATGGGCGCGCCGCCGCTGGGCAAGGAGATTTCGCAATTCCACTGCGAGCTTGCGCAGGAAGCGTTGCAGCATAAGCGGATAGACGATGCACGCAACGCATTACAACAGGCGCTGCGGTGCAACCCGCAGAATGTGCGCGCGACGATCCTGAGCGGCGATGTTGAGATGGCGTGTAACGAGCCGACGCGGGCGCTCGAGTATTGGCGACAGGTCGAGCAGCAGAATCCTGCCTACTTGCCGCTGGTTGCCAACAAGCTGATGCAAGCGTATGCGGCGACCGGCTGGTCGGCGCAGGGCGCCGCGCTGTTGACGCACTATGTCGAGGCGTATCCGTCGAACGATCTGCTTGACGCCGCCTACAAGCACATCGCCGAGTTGCGCGGCGCGGATGCCGCGCATGCGCTGGCGCGTACGCAGATGCAGAAGTCGCCCAACCTGGCGGACATGACGCGGCTGCTCGAAGCGCAGATTGCAGTGGCCGAAGAGCCTCGCAAGGGCGAACTGGAACTGATGCGCACGTTGATCCGGCAGCGCACGAAGAACCTGCCGCGATATACGTGCCAGAATTGCGGTTTCCGGGCGCGGTTATTCTACTGGCAGTGCCCCGGCTGCAGCGGCTGGGAAACCTACGCGCCGCGGCGGGTCGAGCCGATCGCGGCGGCGAACTGACGGTGCACGACACGCCGATTGTGATCGGCGTGCTGCGCGCGGCCCTGGCAAAAGGACCGTGAACCTCATCGGATTTAAATAAGCATGAAAATCACCATTATCGGCACAGGCTATGTTGGCCTGGTCACTGGCGCGTGCCTGGCGGAGTTGGGTAACGACGTGTTCTGCCTGGACGTGGATCCGCGCAAGATTGAGACTTTGAATGGCGGGGGCGTGCCGATCCACGAGCCGGGGCTCAAGGAGCTGATCGATCGTAACCGCGCGGCGGGGCGGTTGCAGTTCTCCACGCAGGTGGAAGCGAGCGTGGCGCACGGGGATGTGCAGTTCATCGCGGTGGGCACGCCGCCGGACGAGGATGGCTCGGCGGACCTACAGTACGTGCTGGCGGCGGCACGCAATATTGGCCGGCACATGCAGGGCTTCAAGGTGATCGTGGACAAGTCGACGGTGCCAGTGGGCACGGCCGAGCGGGTGGGCGCGGCCGTGGCCGAGGAGTTGGCGCGGCGCGGGGTGGGGCACGGTTTCTCGGTGGTGTCGAATCCGGAGTTTCTGAAGGAGGGCGCGGCGGTGGACGATTTCATGCGTCCTGACCGGATCGTGATCGGCAGCGACGACGACGAGGCCGGCGAGTACGCGCGCGAGCAGATGAAGCGGCTGTACAAGCCGTTCAACCGGAACCACGAGCGCACGATGTACATGGACGTTCGCTCAGCGGAGTTCACCAAGTATGCGGCCAACGCGATGCTGGCCACACGGATCTCGTTCATGAACGAGTTGGCAAACTTGGCGGACCGGGTGGGAGTGGACATCGAGGCGGTGCGCCGGGGAATCGGCTCAGACCCGCGCATCGGCTACAGCTTTCTGTACGCGGGGGCGGGCTACGGTGGCTCGTGCTTTCCGAAGGACGTGCAGGCGCTGATGCGTACGGCGCACGAGTATGGGCGTACGCTGCGGATCCTGGAGGCGGTGGAGGCAGCGAACGACGCGCAAAAGAGCGTGCTGGTGGATAAGATCACGGCGCGGCTGGGACAGGACTTGAGCGGGCGCACGGTGGCGGTGTGGGGTCTGGCGTTCAAGCCGAATACGGATGACATGCGCGAGGCGCCGAGCCGCACGTTGATCATGGCACTGCTCAGGCGCGGGGCGACGGTGCGCGCGTACGACCCGGTGGCGATGCAGGAGGCGCGGCGGGTGTTGGCGTTGGATCTGCGTGATGAGCCGCAAGCGCAGGCGCGGCTGTCGTTCGTTCCCACGCAGGCCGAGGCGGTGCACGGCGCGGACGCACTGGCAATCATGACTGAGTGGAAGGCGTTCAAGAGTCCGGACTTCAACGCGCTCAAGCGTGCGCTGAAGGCGCCGCTGGTGTTCGACGGACGCAACCTGTACGAGCCCAATGCGATGGCCGAGTTTGGCATCGAATACTACGCGATTGGCCGCGGTGCGGTGCCGGCCAATGCGACGCTCAGTGAGGTGCAGCGTGTCTGACAAGCCGATTTCGCGCTTGGCGCTGCATGCCGCGGAAGCGGCCATCGCCGGCGCGGCGAGCGCGTCGCAACAGGTGCCGACTGTGCGGCGGCCACAGCTTGCCGCTTCGCGCGTGCTGGTCGTCGGCGACGTGATGCTGGATCGCTATTGGTTCGGCGATGTCACGCGGATTTCGCCGGAAGCGCCGGTGCCTGTTGTCCATGTGCAGCGCACCGAGGATCGTCTGGGCGGTGCTGCCAACGTCGCGCGCAACGTATCGGCGCTTGGTGCTCAGGCGGGACTGCTGTGCGTGGTGGGACATGATGAGCCGGGCGAGCGTATCGTCGAGCTGCTCAGCGAGAGCAGCGTGAACGCGCACCTGGAGCGCGATCCTGCATTGCCGACGACGATCAAGCTGCGCATCTTGTCGCGCCAGCAACAATTGCTGCGGATCGATTTCGAAAAGACGCCGGCGCACGAGGTATTGCTGGCCGGGCTGGCGAAGTTCGAGACGCTGCTGCCCGGCCATGATGTTGTGTTGTTGTCCGACTACGCGAAAGGTGGCCTGACGCACGTGAGGCGGATGATCGAGGCCGCGCAGGCGGCCGGCAAGCCCGTGCTGGTCGACCCGAAGGGGGATGACTGGGAGCGCTACCGCGGTGCGACGCTGATTACGCCGAACCGGGCGGAGTTGATTGAGGTCGTCGGCCGCTGGAAGTCCGAGGCGGAACTGCATGCGCGCGTGGACGCATTGCGCGCCTCGCTGCAGTTCTGCGCATTGCTGCTGACCCGTTCGGAGGAAGGCATGACGCTGTTCACCGATGCCGGCGTGTTGCACGAGTCGGCGCTTGCACGCGAAGTGTATGATGTGTCGGGCGCGGGCGATACGGTCATCGCGACGCTGGCGACCATGCTCGGCGCCGGCGTGCCGCTTGCCGAGGCGGTTCGTCATGCGAATCGCGCCGCCGGCGTCGTGGTCGGCAAGCTTGGTACCGCGACCGTGAGCTACGACGAACTATTCCCTGACCCGCCGGCATCGGCCTGACGTGCGGCACGTGCCTGAACTCATTCCACGGATGCGCAATTCATGACCATCATCGTTACCGGCGCGGCCGGCTTCATTGGCAGTAACATCGTCAAGGGATTGAACGAGCGCGGCGAACGCCGGATCATCGCCGTCGACAACCTGACACGCGCGGACAAGTTCCGCAACCTCGTCGATTGTGAGATCGACGACTACATCGACAAGCGCGAGTTTGTCGAGCGCTTGCGCCGTCATGACTTCGGCAAGGTGCGTGCAGTATTCCACGAAGGTGCCTGCTCCGACACGATGGAAACGGACGGGCGCTACATGATGGACAACAATTTCACGTACAGCCGCGCGGTGCTGGAAGCCTGCGTCGCGCAGCGTGCACAGTTCCTGTACGCGTCGTCCGCGGCGATCTACGGCGGCTCGACGACGTTTGTCGAGGAGCGGAGTTCGGAAAGTCCGTTGAACGTCTACGGCTACTCGAAGTTTCTGTTCGACCAGGTTGTGCGGCGCATGCTGCCCGACGCAGCAAGCCAGATCGTGGGCTTCCGCTATTTCAACGTCTATGGTCCTCGCGAGACGCACAAGGGGCGTATGGCGTCGGTGGCATTCCACAACTTCAACGAGTTTCGTGTGCAACGCCACGTCAAGCTATTCGGCGAATACAACGGCTATGCGGCCGGCGAGCAGACGCGGGATTTCGTGTCCGTCGAAGATGTGGTCAAGGTGAACCTTTTTTTCTTCGATCATCCGGACAAGTCGGGCATTTTCAATCTTGGTACGGGCCGTGCGCAACCGTTCAACGATATCGCGATGACTGTCGTGAACACGTTGCGCGAACTTGATGGCAAGCCGGCGTTGCTGCTTCCCGAACTGGTCCAGGACGGCACGATCGAGTACATCGCATTTCCGGACGCGCTGCGCGGCAAGTACCAGTGCTTCACACAGGCCGATCTCACCAAGCTGCGCGCCGCCGGCTATGAGGCTCCGTTCCTGACCGTGCAGGAAGGCGTGGCGCGCTACGTGCGTTGGCTGAACGGCTGACTGCGGCGGCACCCTCGTCCTTCGTAGACTGGCATCCTGTGCCGGCGATGGCCGCCGGTGCGAGTTCGTTGGGGGATTCGATGGGTACGCTTCTCAATACGCTGAACGCGCCGCGCATGGCGGTGGTGCTGTGGCTGACCGCGGGCCTGGCCGCGGCGGCGCCACGCGTGCAGATCAACGCTGCGGATGACGCGATGCTGCAGACGATCCGCGGGATCGGTCCGTCCACTGCGCAGGCAATCATCGAAGCTCGGGACGCGCAGGGCCCGTTCAGTAGTGCGCACGACCTCGTGCGGCGCGTCAAGCGCGTGGGTGCGAAGTCGGTGGCGAAGTGGCAGGCACAGGGCCTGGTTTTCGATGCCGCGTCGCCGGAACAGTACTGCGCGCCCGCAGCCGCGAGCGTGCGGTAACCCGCATTGCGGCAACGGTGCGCGAGCGCGCGTGCGCGGTTCCGCTTTACAATAAAAAATTGCGACCTTTCCCGGGCAAGTGCAGCCATGGCTTATAAAACAATTCAAGACACAATCGGCAACACGCCGCTAGTTCAACTGGTCAGGCTGCCTGAAGATGACATCCGCAGCCGGGGCAATGTGATTCTGGCTAAGCTCGAGGGAAACAATCCGGCCGGATCAGTGAAGGACCGCCCCGCGCTGTCAATGATCAGCAAGGCTGAACAACGCGGTCGCATCAAACCCGGGGATACGCTGATCGAGGCGACCAGCGGTAATACGGGCATCGCGCTGGCGATGGCGGCAGCGATCCGGGGCTACAAGATGGTGCTGTTGATGCCGGAGGATCTGTCGGTCGAGCGACAGCGGAGCATGGCCGCGTATGGCGCGCAGATCGTGCTGACGCCGGTCAAAGGCGGCATGGAGTATGCGCGCGACCTGGCCGAGCAAATGCAGCGCGACGGCAAGGGCGTGATACTCGACCAATTTGCCAACCCAGATAACCCGGTTGCACACTACGAGGGCACTGGGTCGGAGATCTGGCGTGATACCGAGGGGCGCGTCACACATTTCGTCTCGGCCATGGGCACCACCGGCACGATCATGGGTGTGTCGCAATATCTGAAGGAGCAGAACGCGCGCATCGAAATCGTCGGCGTGCAACCGGACGAGGATTCCCGTATTCCGGGCATTCGCAAGTGGCCGCACGCCTATCTACCGAAGATCTTCGACCGCGCGCGCGTGGACCGCATCGAGAATGTGAGCCAGTCGGCATCGGAGGCGATGGCGCGCCGGATGGCCGCCGTCGAAGGCATTTTCTGCGGCATTTCGTCTGGTGGGGCCTGCGAGGTTGCGCTGCGCATCGCGCGGCAAACGCAGAACGCGACTATCGTGTTCATCGTTTGCGACCGTGGCGACCGGTACCTGTCGACAGGCGTGTTCTGCGCGTAACTGCTACTGCAGCGCGGACGGCGCGGCGGATATTGCCGGCCGAGGCGGTGTCGCGGAAAGGGCTTGCATCTGCGCCTTGACCCGTTCGCCCAGTTGATACACCGCCAGTGCATAAAAGAAGCTGCGGTTGTAGCGGGTCAACACGTAGAAATTTCTTAACCCGAGCATGTACTGCGTGGGTTGTCCGGGGGTGGGCAGTTCCACCACGGTCACGGGTGTTCCGGCTTCGCTTGCCGTATCGACGCCGCGTTCATCGAGCAGCATGCCGGCGCGCAACAGTTGTTGCAGCGCCCAGCGAGGTTCGGCCTGCCCGTGCGCGGCGGCCTGCGCAATGCCAATGCTGCCGGCATCCGTGCGAATGTGCCATACGACCGGCCGGCCGCTTTCCCAGCCGTGCTGCTTCAGATAGTTGGCGACGCTGCCGATTGCATCGGCCGGGCTGTTGCGTAAGTCGATACGGTGATTGCCCTCGTAATCGAGCGCGTATTCGATGATGCTGCTCGGCAGGAACTGCGGGATGCCGATTGCGCCCGTGTAGGAGCCCAGCACCGTGGTCGGCTCGATGCCGGCGCTGCGGGTCCAGACCAGGAAGTCCTCTAGGTTCTTGCGGAACAGCGCCATGCGTTGCGTGCGATTGGACGTGTCCGGATAATCGAACGCGAGGGTGGTCAGCGCGTCGAGCACGCGGAAGTTGCCCATGTACCGGCCATACAATGTTTCGACGCCGATGATGCCGACGATCACTTCCGGCGGCACGCCGAATTGTTCGCTAGCCTGTTGCAGCACCGCCTCATTCTGTTGCCAGAACTTCACCCCCGCGTCGATGCGCACCGGTTCAATGAAGCGTGCCTGGTATGCCTGCCAATCCTTGAGTGCTGGCGTTGGAGCGGGAAGTACCAGCTTGACCGCGGTTTTCGAATACACGGCTTGGTTGAACAGCGCGTGCAGCGCCTTCGAATCGAAATCGTACCGGGCGACCATGTCGTTGATGAACGCATCGACATTCGGATTGGCCGCATAGCGCTGTGGCACGATTTCCTCCTCGAACGTCTGGCCTGGCGAAACCGGCGTCTCCGGTTGCGCCTGGGCGACGATCATCGGGTGGGAGCCGCTCGGCGCCGTGCTGCTCGGCGCGGCGAGCGCCGCGCCATGCGCGGTGGCGAGCATGAACAGCAACGCCTGCGTCCCGCGGGTCATCACGCGGTTAGGTCTCGATTGAGAACGGGGACAACGGTGGCGCGACAGTAGGTCGAACAAGAAGGTCATGGCAAGGCGTGACAAGTAAAGCGGCGAACGAATACGGCAGTGCGTTGGTGTTGCCCAGACAATGCGCCGATGCGCAAAGGGCGGCACGCCGGGTGGGCAGGGTCAACGCAGTATAACCGAGGGTGGTGTGGTAATTTAATCGAAGGGTCGCCGCATGCGGTGGCCGGGACCAATAAAGAGGCGGCGCGTCACGGGCGCGTTCGTTACCCAACCGACCGTATTGCGATGGCAACAGGTTTCTTCACCCACCCGGAGTGTCGGCTGCACGAAATGGGGCAGTGGCATCCGGAATGCTCGGCGCGCTTGTCCGCGATCGAGGATCAGCTGATCGCCAACGGCATCGATCCGCTGATCCATCACGAGTGGGCCCCTTTGGCGGAAGAAGCGTCGCTTGCGCGGGTCCATACGCGCGCGTACATCGATTTCGTGCGCGACACCGCACCTGAGCAGGGCTACGCGGAAATCGATGCCGATACGCAGATGAATCCTCATAGCTGGCGGGCGGCGCTGCGCGCCGCCGGCGCGTCAGTGGCGGCCACAGACGCGGTCATTGCGGGCCGCTACGACAATGCTTTTTGCAGCGTGCGCCCGCCCGGCCATCATGCCGAACCGGCGCGGGCAATGGGTTTTTGCTTCTTCAACAATGTCGCGATCGCGGCGCGTCATGCGTTGGACGTGCACGGGCTGGCGCGCGTGGCGATCATCGACTTTGACGTCCATCACGGCAACGGAACCGAAGCCGCATTCGCTGGCGACGAGCGGGTGTTGATGTGCAGCTTCTTCCAACATCCTTTCTACCCGTTCAGTGGCTTTGACAATCAGGCACCGAACATGGTGAACCTGCCCATGCCGGCCCGCACCCGGGGCATGGAGGTACGCGAGGCAATCGACTTGATCTGGCTGCCACGACTTGGTGCGTTCCGACCGCAGATGATATTCGTATCGGCCGGCTTCGACGCGCACCGCGAGGACGAACTCGGCAACATGGGGTTGGTCGAGGATGACTACGCATGGATCACGCGGCAAGTGCGTGATGTCGCCGTGCGTTACGCGAACGGGCGCATCGTCAGTTGCCTGGAGGGCGGCTACAGCCTATCGGCGCTCGGTCGCAGTGTCGTCGCGCACCTGAAAGCGCTGGCCAATTTGTAGCGCCTGTCATTTGTGGGTCGGCGGCATGCAGGGCCATGGATCGCCAATGTCGCGCGCTTGGCCGCGATGCAATCCATCGCGGCAAAGAATTTGCGCACTCGCACTCCCGGTCGTAGCGGGACGGTTATCGGTACGCGCGTCTAATTTCTGTAAGTTATAAATTGGCTAGAAACAATTATTTCCAGCTATGTGGCAGTTTGATAAAATGGCCGGTCGAAAAAACGGATCACTGCGGCGGCGGACTGTGGCAACGAGACGGTCGTCCGCCGTTTTTTCATCTTCCATGATCGAACTGCACAACATCTCGCAGCGTTTCCCCGGACCCCGCGGGTGGGTGGAAGCGCTGCACAACGTTACGCTCACGGTGCCGCCGCGCCAAGTGTTCGGCATCATCGGACGCAGCGGCGCGGGCAAGAGTACGCTGGTGCGCACCATCAATCTGCTGACGCGACCCAGCGAGGGCCGCGTGATTGTCGACGGTCGCGACTTGACCGCGTTGTCTGCCGATGGACTGCGCGCGGCGCGGCGCGAAATCGGCATGATCTTCCAGCATTTCAACCTGCTGTCTTCGCGTACGGTCTACGACAACGTCGCGTTGCCGCTGGAGTTGGCGGGGAAGCGGCGCATGGAGATCGACAAGGTCGTGTTGCCGTTGCTAGAGCTGGTCGGATTGTCCGCGCAGCGGGACCGGTATCCAGCGCAGATCAGCGGTGGGCAGAAGCAACGTGTCGGTATTGCGCGGGCGTTGGCGAGCCGGCCAAAGGTATTGCTGTCGGACGAGGCGACGTCGGCGCTGGACCCGGAAACCACGCGCTCGATACTGGAACTGCTGCGCCAGATCAATCGGGAATTGGGGTTAACGGTCGTGTTGATCACTCACCAGATGGATGTGGTCAAGCAAGTGGCCGATCGCGTCGCGGTACTCGACGCGGGGCGCTTGGTCGAGCAGGGCAACGTGATCGACGTCTTTCTGAAACCGCACCACGAGGTCACGCGCGCGCTGATCGGCGACGTGATCGCGCAGGAATTGCCGCCTGCGCTCAAGGACAGGGTCCAGCAGCGGCTAGAGGCGGGGCGCGACCATTTGTTCCGACTCGCGTTCTCAGGTCGCGGCGTTGAGCAGCCGGTGCTGTCTGAGACGATCCGGCGATATGCGCTCGACTTCAGCATTCTGCATGGCCAGATCGATGAGATCCAAGGTCAGGCGTTCGGCTCGCTTGCCGTGCTTGCCAGCGGTGAGCCCGGCAATGTCGGAAAGGCGATGGCTTTTCTGCGCGAGCAAGGTGTCATTGTGGAGGAGTTGAACTATGTGGAGTGAAATGTTCGACATGTTCGTGCAGTCGTTCTGGGAGACGCTGATCATGGTCGGCATTTCCGGGGCGATCGGCGGCGCGATCGGCCTGCCGCTCGGCGTGCTGCTGCACTTGAGCGAGCGTGGCGGCGTGCTGCAGAACGTGATCCTTAATCGTGTGCTCGGCATGGTGATCAACGCGGTGCGCTCCACGCCCTTCATTATCCTGCTGGTGGCGGTTATTCCGTTCACCCGCTTGGTGGTTGGCTCGTCGATCGGCACCGCCGCCGCCGTTGTGCCGCTGACGATCGCCGCCGCGCCGTTTGTTGCGCGTCTGGTCGAGACCGCGCTGCGCGAGGTAGATCGTGGCCTGATAGAAGCCGCGCAGGCGATGGGGGCGACTACGTCGCAGGTCGTGTTCAAGGTCTTGTTGCCTGAGGCCTGGCCCGGTATCGTTGCGGGCTTGACGTTGACGTTCGTATCGCTGGTTGGCTACTCGGCGATGGCGGGGGCAATCGGCGGCGGAGGCTTGGGTGACCTGGGCATTCGCTATGGCTATCAGCGCTTCCTGCCCGAAGTCATGCTCGCCGTGGTGTTCGTGCTGATCGTCTTCGTGCAGTTGGTGCAGTCCTTCGGCGATTACCTGGTGCGCCGGCTCAGCCACAAATAGCGGCACGGCGCAGATGCGCCGCGGCTTGGCCGGCACGCGCTGCCGCCGGGTGAGAAGTCCCATACTGACTCAGAGAAAAGGGAAAATCGATGCAACGCCGTTTCATGATCAAGCTGGTTGCGGCACTGGGGACCGCAGCGTTCTTCATGGGCGCCGCGCGTGCGCAAGACCGGATCAAGGTGGGCGTGACCGGCGGCCCGCACGCGCAGATCCTCGAGGTTGTGAAGAAGGTCGCAGCCAGGAACGGGCTGAACCTTCAGATCGTTGAATTTTCCGACTACGTGCAGCCGAATGCCGCACTCGCTGCCGGTGACCTCGACGCGAACAGCTACCAGCATCAGCCCTATCTCGACGCGCAGGTCAAGGATCGCCGCTACAAGATCGTCAAGGTCGCCGATACCGTGATGTTCCCGATGGGCATCTACTCGAAAAAGGTCAAGTCGCTAAAGGACCTGCCCAGTGGCGCGAGGATCACGGTGCCGAATGACCCGACCAATGGCGGGCGCGCGCTGCTATTGTTGCAAAAGCTCGGCATGTTGAAGCTGCGCGCGGACGCGGGGCTGAAAGCCACGCCGCTGGACATCGTCGAGAACCCGAAAAAGATCAAGCTCGTCGAATTGGACGCGGCGCAAATCCCGCGTTCGCTGGCTGATGTCGATGCAGGCGCGGTCAATATGAATTTCGCGATGGAGGCAGGCCTGCAGCCCAGGCGGGATGCGATCGCGATCGAAGACGCGAATGGTCCGTACGTAAATATCCTTGCGGTGCGCCAGGCTGATCGCGACAAGCCCTGGGTCGCGAAGCTGGTCGCTGCGTACCATTCGCCGGAAGTCAAGCAGTACATTGATAGCCGATACGGCGGTGCCGTAGCGGCCGGGTGGTGACCATGGGGGAACGCCCGTCGTCGGCCCACGCATATGGCAACGGCGACTACGGCTGTGGCTGGGTCGGGGCTGTCGCTGTGGCTGCCGGGGCTATGGTTGGGTCGGGGCTGCGGTTGCCGCCGGTGCTACGATGAATCCGCATTAGGCCTGTCGTAGCTTACATGATCGGGCGTCTGGACTAGAGGTTTGAGTCAGGTTGACGGCTTCTCGCCGGTCTTTTTTGTCATTAAAATAGAACGACCGTTCGTCGTTATAATGGCCGTTGATGAGTTGCCGTATTCGTAACTTTGGAGCGTGGAATGAAAGTTCTTGTGCCGGTCAAGAGAGTGGTCGACTACAACGTGAAGGTCCGCGTGAAATCGGACGGCACGGGCGTGGACGTGGCGAATGTGAAGATGTCGATGAACCCGTTCGATGAGATCGCGGTGGAAGAGGCGGTGCGGTTAAAGGAAGCGGGCGTGGCCACGGAAGTGATTGCCGTATCGGCAGGGGTGCCGGCGTGCCAAGAGACGCTGCGCACCGCGCTGGCGATCGGCGCGGACCGAGCGATCCTGATCGAAGCCCAAGAGGAGTTGCAGCCGCTGGCAGTCGCCAAGTTGCTCAACGCGCTGGTCGCGCGGGAGCAGCCGCAACTCGTGATCCTCGGTAAGCAGGCGATCGACGACGACTCGAATCAGACCGGGCAAATGCTGGCCGCGCTGGCCGGCTGGCCGCAGGCCACGTTTGCCTCAAAGGTGACGGTCGAAGGTGGCCGCGCCACGGTGGCGCGTGAAGTGGACGGCGGCGCCGAGACGCTGTCATTGACGCTGCCGGCGGTGGTGACCACTGACCTGCGGCTGAACGAGCCGCGTTATGTGACGTTGCCCAATATCATGAAGGCGAAGAAAAAGCCGCTGGAGACCGTCACGCCGCAGACCTTGGGCGTGAACGTGGCGCCGCGGCTCAAAACGCTGAAGGTGGCCGAGCCGCCCAAGCGCAGCGCGGGCGTGAAGGTGCCGGATGTCGCCACGCTGGTCGACAAGCTCAAGAGCGAAGCAAAAGTACTGTAACGCACAACGCGCAAAGAGGCAGACATGACGATACTGGTCATTGCAGAACACGACAACGCGGCGCTCAAGGCAGCGACGCTGAACACAGTAGCGGCCGCGCAGAAACTGGGCGGCGAAATCCACGTGCTAGTGGCGGGGCACAACGCGCGCGGCGCGGCCGACGCGGCGGCCAACGTGGCCGGGGTCGCGAAGGTGCTATTGGCCGATGCGCCGCAGCTCAGCGAAGGATTGGCGGAGAACGTCGAGGCGACGGTGCTGCCGATCGCGCGCGAATACACACACATCGTGCTGCCGGCGACCGCATACGGCAAGAACGTGGCGCCTCGTCTTGCCGCTAAGTTGGACGTTGCGCAACTGAGCGACATCACGGCCGTGGTGAGCGCGGACACCTTCGAGCGACCGATCTATGCTGGCAACGCCATCGCAACGGTGCAATCGGCGGATCCGATCAAGGTCATCACGGTACGAGGCACGGCGTTCGATCCGGTCGCCGCCGACGGCGGCAGCGCGTCGGTGCAGGCGATCGACGCGGCGCCGGCAGCGCCCGGCGTGAGCTTCGTGAGCCGCGAGTTGACCAAGCTGGAGCGCCCGGAACTGACCAGCGCGCAGATCATCGTGTCAGGCGGACGGGGGCTGGGCAGCGGCGAACACTATACGCAGGTGCTCGAGCCGCTGGCCGACAAGCTCGGCGCCGCGCTGGGCGCTTCGCGCGCGGCAGTCGACGCGGGGTACGTACCGAACGACTACCAGGTGGGGCAGACCGGCAAGATCGTTGCGCCGCAGCTGTACATCGCGGTAGGGATTTCCGGTGCGATCCAGCACTTGGCCGGCATGAAGGACAGCAAGGTCATCGTGGCGATCAACAAAGATCCGGAGGCGCCGATTTTCAGCGTTGCCGACTATGGCCTGGTAGGCGATCTGTTCACGCTGGTGCCAGAACTGGTTAACGTGCTATGAGCGGCTGGCACGTCGCGTGATGCACGCGCGATAGAGCTTGGCAGAAGGGCGCATCGTGCGCCCTTTGTCGTTTCTGCGTCGCCATATGACGACATTACACTTTAACCGGGCGGGCAGCGATGCGTTATGTTCCGCCCGTCAATGGCAGGGTGCTCGTGATCGATCGGCGGCTGCGGACCTGCACGCTCACGCGCCGACGTAAGCGGGGCGGCGCGAGCCGGCCCCGTCGGCGAGATAGCGATGCACGGATAGGTCGTCGGCCTGGATCGCGGGTCGCCTACCGGACATCAGATCGGCGAGCAGTTGCCCCGATCCGCACGACATGGTCCAGCCGAGCGTGCCGTGACCGGTATTGAGGAACAAATTGGGCATCGGCGTGCGGCCGACGATCGGTGTGCCGTCGGGGGTCATCGGCCGCAAGCCGGTCCAAAAGCTTGCCTGCACCGTGTCGCCGCTGCCCGGGAACAGGTCGTTGACGCACATTTCGAGCGTGCGGCGGCGCGCATCGCGCAGCGACGTATCGAAGCCGACGATTTCGGCCATGCCGCCGACGCGGATCCGGTCGTCGAACCGGGTGATGGCAATCTTGTACGTCTCGTCCAGCACGGTCGATACCGGCGCACGGGCAGCGTCGACGATCGGTGCAGTGATCGAATAGCCTTTGAGCGGATAAACCGGGGCCTTGACGATACCGGCCAGCAGGCGGGTCGAATATGCGCCCAGCGCGACCACGTAGGCGTCGGCGCGCAGCAACTCGGAGCCGCATTGCACGCCGGTGATCCGGCCGCCGGCGATTGCGAGCGAGTCAATTGGCGTGTTGAACCGGAATTGCACGCCCAGCGAAATGGCCAATTGCGCTAGTCGCATCGTGAAAAGCTGACAATCGCCGGTTTCGTCGTTGGGCAGCCGCAATCCGCCGGTCAACTTGTGAGCGACGCGCTGCAGCGCCGGTTCGGCCTTGCCCAACTCGGCGCTCGACAACAGTTCATACGGAACGCCTGCATCCTCGAGTACCGCGATGTCCTTCGCGGCATCGTCCAACTGCGCCTGCGTGCGGAACACCTGCAGCGTGCCGCCTTGGCGTCCCTCATACGCGATGCCGGTCTGCGCGCGCAGCGTTTGTAGGCAGTCGCGGCTGTACTCGGCTAGCCGCACCATCCGGCTCTTGTTGATTGCGTACCGGCTGGCGGTACAGTTCTGCAGCATGTGCCACATCCATTTGAGCTGGAATGCACTGCCATCGAGTCGAATGGCCAGCGGCGCGTGCTGCTGGAGTATCCATTTGAGCGCCTTTAGCGGTACGCCCGGCGCTGCCCACGGCGCGGCATAGCCCGGCGAGATCTGGCCGGCGTTGGCGAAGCTGGTCTCCAGCGCGGGGCCCGACTCGCGGTCGACCACGGTGACTTCATGGCCTTCCCGCGCCAGGTAATAGGCGCTTGCCACGCCGACCACGCCACTGCCTAGGACGATGACACGCATGCGATGCTCCGATTCGCTTGAATCTCGACTCAGTACTGCAAGTCGGCGGATTGGTAGTAAATCGACCTATCCTATTGCGAGTCATCCAGGTATTGTTATTGTATTTTTATGATTTTTAGTAACTAATCATGAGAACCCAAAGGCAGCCCGTGCGGGCGCTCGACAAGCTCGACCACAAGATACTGAATCTGTTGCAGGCCGACGGGCGCACGGCAATGAAGGATCTTGCTGAGCGTGTCGGATTGTCGATTACGCCGTGCATCGAGCGCGTCAGGCGCATGGAGCGCGACGGTGTGATCACCGGCTACTATGCCCGGGTGGATCCGGCCAAGCTTGGCGCCGGTCTGCTCGTCTTCGTCGAGATCACGCTGGATCACAAAAGCGGCAACATGTTCGGCCAGTTCCGGCGCGAAATCGAGCGTATTGCACAGGTATTGGAGTGCCACCTGGTCTCCGGTGAGTTCGACTATTTGATCAAGGCGCGCATCGGCGAGATGTCCGACTATCGGAAGTTACTGGGTGACATTCTGCTCCAATTGCCCGGGGCGGTGCAGTCCAAGAGCTATGTCGTGATGGAGGAAATCAAGGAAACGTTGACGGTTGCGGCGGGTGAGTGATACCAAGCCGTCCTATGTGCCCGAGCCGATCGCGCTGGGCGTCAACACCGACGCCTATCAGCCGGTCGAACGGGATCTGCGGATTACCCGACGCGTGCTCGATGTCTTGAACAGGCATCGGCATGCGGTGGCAGCGATCACGAAGTCATTGCTGATCGAACGGGACATCGATCTGCTCGCGCCGATGGCGCACCGTGGGCAGGCGTTGGTCGCGATAACGGTCACCACGTTGGATGCCGACGTCGCGCGCACCCTCGAGCCGCGGGCCGCGACGCCGTCGCGCCGGCTGCGCACGATCCGGACGCTGGCCGATGCGGGTATTCCGGTAGGGGTCAGCATTGCGCCGGTTATTCCGTTCATCACCGAGCTGGATCTGGAGCGGGTGCTCGACGCTTGCGCGCAGGCGGGCGCGAGCAGCGCGTCCTATATCGTATTGAGGCTGCCTTAGGAAGTCGCGCCGCGATCAAGCAATCACGTTAACGCGCCGAGGCCGACACTGCTCAGCGGCTGGACCGTGGCCTCGAAGTAGGTCTGGAACGCCAACGCCAGCGCGCCCATCAGCAACATCGCGCCGATGAACAGCGACAGGATCACAATGAACACGACACCCCAGCCGGAACGGTTCCGGCGGTCGCCGTGCGGGTTGAAGCGGGCGTCCCACTTATCGTCCGGCCGCAGGCCATAGACGATCGCGGCGAGGAACGCAGTCAGGAGTGAGACGGCACCGGGCACCGATAGTCCCCACCCGGCGACCGATGTTCGCTGCGTCGCGACGAGCCATTGCACGCCGACGACGCCGAGCGCCGTCGCGGCAATATGCAAGTACGCCAGCGCGTCGCGCGGACCATACAGGTAGAACCGGTGTGCGCCAAGCGAACCGAGCAGGAACGCGGCAAGGGCGGCGCGGTTCTTGGACTTGAACCGGGGTGGCGGGGCCGGCGGCACGCGGCCGTCGGACCGCATGCGGGAAGAGATGGACATGGCGGACAGGAATACGATGACAGGGTCGATATTGTACGTCGTGCCGTTAGCGCCTCGCGTAGGTGACGCGATAGATGGCGCTGGCATCGTCGAGGTTACCCGCGCGCCGCAGTAGCCGACCTTGGTGCTGTCCAGGGGCTCGATCCGCGACACCGCCGAGATACCGCGCACCATCGTGCCAGGCAACGCCGAGCGGCACCCGGATCGCGTCCACAGGCAGCGCCGCGGCGAGGTGGCACGCAAGCACGCTGGCCACCAGCACTGTCACCGACACGGTAAGTATTTGTTGGAGCGCTATTTTCAGGTTATAATCGCGCGTTTCGGCAGATCGAAAACCCGGGTGTTGCTGGTCAATACCCAGGCTATTTAGGTAAGGACACAGCATGGTCATCATCCGCTTGGCTCGTGGCGGCTCGAAGAAGCGCCCGTTCTACAATATCGTTGCAACCGATTCGCGCAATCGCCGCGATGGCCGTTTCATTGAGCGCGTCGGTTTCTACAATCCGGTCGCGACAAAGGGCGAATCGCTGCGCATCGCGCAAGACCGCCTGACGTACTGGCGAGGCGTCGGCGCGCAGCTGTCGCCGACCGTGGCCCGCCTGGTCAAGCAGGCGCAAGCTGCGCAACCGTCCGCGTAACCCGCTTAATGTAGGCCGTCGGCATTTGTCGAGTGCGGTATCGCGGCATCTGTCGGAGTGCGGTGCGCGAACGGTCAAACGCTGGGATGTGAGCAGATGTCAACCCGTGTGTCGTTGACCCGGCCTGTGTCGTTTGGCCATTTTGTGCGCCGTCCGGTGAAGGGTGGTGGCCGTGCGGGTTCGTCCGAGTCCGGCGTCGAGAGCGTGGCGTCGTTGCCGGACGACGCAATCGAAGTCGGTGCGGTTGTCGATGCCTACGGTGTCAAGGGTTGGTTGAAGATCACGCCGCATGCCGGCGTCGGTTCGAGTGGCGGTGCGCTGCTGCGTGCAAGATCGTGGTGGCTCGTCAAGGGTGGCGTGTGTCGTGCGGCACAGGTTGTGTCGAGCAAGGCGCATAGCGCTAATGTGGTCGTGCAACTTGCCGGGTGCGCGGATCGCGATCAGGCCCTCGCGCTGCGCGGTGCCAAGGTGCACGTGCGCCGCACGGATTTTCCGGCGCTCGGGCGTGACGAGTACTACTGGGTTGATTTGATCGGCTTGGCGGTCGTCAACGAGTCCGGTGACGCGCTGGGTCAGGTCGTGGACCTGATGGATAACGGCGCGCACTCCATCCTGCGCGTGGAGTACGACGAGGTCGGGCAGGACGGGCGCGCCACGAAGGCGGAGCGGCTGATTCCGTTTGTCGACGCTTACGTGAAAACGGTCGATCCGTCGGACCGCCGCATCGTGGTCGACTGGGGAGTCGATTATTGATGGAGCGCGCGATGCAATTTGATGTCGTCACGCTGTTCCCGGACATGTTTCGCGCTCTGACCGACTGGGGGATTACCAGCCGGGCCGCTAAGCAACAGCGTTATACGTTGCGCACATGGAATCCCCGCGACTTCACGACGGACAACTACCGGACGATCGATGATCGTCCGTACGGCGGTGGTCCAGGCATGGTGATGCTGGCCCGGCCGCTCGCCGATGCGATCGCTGCTGCCCGGGGGGCACAATGCGCGGGTGGGGCTGGGTCACCGCCGCATCGCGCGCGCGTCGTGCTGATGTCGCCGCAAGGCCGGCCGCTAGACCACGCCAAGGTGATCGAGTATGCGGCGCTGCCCGGGTTGATCGTGTTGTGCGGCCGATACGAGGCGATCGACCAGCGGCTGATCGATCGCGAGGTAGACGACGAAGTGAGCCTCGGCGATTTCGTGCTGTCGGGCGGTGAGTTGCCTGCGATGGCCCTGATGGACGCGGTGATTCGGCAGTTGCCTGGCGTATTGAACGATGCGCAGTCGGCTGTGCAGGACAGCTTCGTCGATGGGCTGCTCGACTGTCCGCATTACACGCGCCCGGAGGAATATGAGGGCGTGCGGGTGCCGGACGTGCTGCTCGGCGGGCATCATGCGCAGATTGAGCAGTGGCGGCGTCGCGAGGCGCTGCGCAATACGCTGGTCAAGCGCCCCGACCTGATCGAGCGTGCCCGGCGTAACAAGATGTTGAGCCGTGCCGATGAGGCATGGCTCGCAACTCTCGTGGCATCGGAACATTGATGGCCGGTGTGCGAGGGCAAGGCGGTGGCCGAAGTCGGCTGCCGGAAGTCAACCCATCCTCTACCGGGACCTTGATCGTGATCGGGGTAAGAAAACGCCGGCAAGATGGTTACAGGAGTCAGTCATGAATCTGATTGCAAAACTCGAGCAGGAAGAAATCGAGCGCGTGCTCGCGGGCAAGACCATCCCGGCCTTTGCGCCGGGTGACACGGTCGTAGTCAACGTGAACGTGGTCGAAGGCACTCGCAAGCGTGTACAAGCGTATGAAGGCGTGGTGATCGCGAAGCGCAATCGTGGCCTGAACTCGTCGTTCATCGTCCGCAAGATTTCGTCGGGCGAAGGCGTCGAGCGGACGTTTCAAACGTACTCGCCACTGATCGCCGGCATTGTCGTGAAGCGCCGTGGCGACGTACGCCGTGCGAAGCTGTACTACCTGCGCGAGCGTTCGGGCAAGTCCGCTCGGATCAAGGAAAAGCTGTCGTATAAGGAACGCCCAGCGTCCCACGATTAAGCACAGCACTGGAAAAAGCACCCCCGCCGGGGTGCTTTTTTCGTTGGTGATCCTATTGCACCATGAGCCGGCCGATCTTCAATCCTGAGCTGCTGCCCGTTGAGTTGAGCGATACGCCCTTGGCGCTGGTTGCCCCGGGCCGGTTGACGCCGCGCGGCTTGCGCGAGCGGTTCCAGCAGGAACTGCGCTGGACTGCGGAGCCGCATGAGGTGCGATGGACGCGCGGCGACCCGCGGCAGGCCGCGGTGCTGGTGCCGTTGGTGATTCGCGACGCTGTCACGGTATTGTTGACGCAGCGCGGAGACATGCTGACCGACCATGCCGGGCAAGTCAGTTTTCCGGGCGGGCGACGCGAGCCGGATGACGCAGACGCGACCGCGACGGCCTTGCGTGAGGCACGGGAAGAAGTCGGCCTGCCGGGGGATCGCGTCGAGGTGCTGGGGACGTTGCCCGAGTACCTGACCGGCACGGGATTTCGCGTCACACCGGTCGTCGGCTTGGTTCATCCGCCCTTTTCGACGGTGGCCGACGGCTATGAAGTGGCAGAGATTTTCGAGGTGCCGCTCGCCTTCCTGATGGATCCGTCCCATCATCAAATACGCGTTTTTCGTTCGGAAAATGCGGAGCGCCGTTTTTTTGCGATGCCGTATCCACGACTGGACGGCCGCGGCGACTATTTCATCTGGGGTGCCACTGCAGGCATGCTGCGCAACCTGTATCGGTTTCTGACCGCATAGCAGCCGGCGTCCCGCCGTGTGCCGCACGGTTGTGTCGTGCCGTGACCAGCGTTGTCCAACTGCTGTCTATCGCGTCTGCGTAACAAGTTCCAGATCAATGACCGTCGAGCCGAGGCACTGTGCTATCTTTACGCCATCTTCATCGGTACTCTTGTACCAAACCGTATTACGGCGCTGCGCATGACCTTTTTTTCCGTATTGCTGGCTCTGATTATTGAACAGTTGCGGGCGCTGTCGCCGCACAATCCCGTGTCGATGCTGCTTCACTATCACGCGACCAGTGCGGCGCAAGCGTTCGATGCCGGCAAGCGCAAGCATGGATTGCTTGCATGGCTTTCCGTCGCTGTTCCATGGACGCTAGCGGTCGCGCTGATCTACTACCTGTTGTATCGGATCAGTTTCGTACTGGCGTTCCTCTGGAATGTGGTGATCGTCTATTTGACGCTTGGCTTCCGGCAGTTCAGCCATTATTTCACCGACATCCATCTCGCACTGAACAACGATGACGTGCCGCGCGCGCGTGAAATCCTCGCGCAGTGGACCGGCCTGGACACGGTCGACATGCCGGTCAGCGAGATCGTGCGCCATACGCTGATTCGCGCGGTGATCGCGTCGCACCGGCATGTTTTTGGCGTGTTCTTTTGGTTCGTCGTGCCGATCGGACCTGCCGGCGCCGTCCTCTATCGAGTGGCTGAGCATTTGGCGCGGACCTGGAACGATACGGTATCGGACCGCACGCCAGCCTTTGCCGCCTTTGCGCGGCAGGCGTTTTTTGTCATCGACTGGCTACCGGCTCGGCTGACCGCCATGGGTTTCGCGATCGTCGGCAACTTCGAGGACGCGATTTACGCTTGGCGCAATACCACGCAGCAGTGGCCGGATCCGAACGAGGATGTGTTGCTGTCCGCCGGCGGCGGCGCACTGGGGGCACGCCTGGCGGGCCCGCTGGCCGAGCCGTCCAGCGTCGACGCGCTGTTCTCCACCGATGTCGGCCCGGTACCGGTGGGCGAGGATTGCACGCCGCGGACATTGCAATCGGCGGTGGGCCTCGTCTGGCGCGCCGTCATCCTGTGGATGTTGTTATTGCTGATGCTGACTGTGGCGGTGTGGGTCGGCTAGGCGAGCGGCATCGTGACGCATCCGCTGCATCAACCGTCGCGTGGATCGCGAGGGGTGTCGCACTGCCAGCACAGCGTGAATTGTGCTTCAAGCCTCTCGCCACAGCGTGGGCAGTGCCATCCCGGCCGCCGGACGCCGGCATCGCTCGTCACCCCGCGAGCAGCATTTGTCGCGCAAGAGGCGCATCGCGCTCATCGACGAGCCATAGTTCCGGCGCGCTATCGGACCACCTGGCTTGCTTCGTGCAGCAGCTGCGCATACAACGCATGGCGCGCCGGCGCGATGTGGCCTTGCGCCACAGCGTCCAGTATCGCACAGCCCGGCTCGTGCAAATGATGGCAATTGTAGAAACGACAACCGCCGAGCAGCGGGCGGAATTCGGGAAAGGCGCGTTCGAGTTGGCCCTCGGTCAAATGATACAGTCCGAACTCCTGGAAACCTGGCGAGTCAATCAACGCCCCGCCGTTCGGTAACGCATACCAGCGAGTGAACGTGGTGGTATGGCGGCCGCTGTTCAGCGCCGATGAAATGTCGCGCGTCGCGGCGTTTGCGTGCGGCACCAGCAGATTCACCAGTGTTGACTTGCCCATACCGGACTGGCCGAGCAGCAGGGTAGCGCGATGCGCGAGTAGCGGTGTGAGTGTGGCGTGCGTGGCATCGGCGGCACCGGTCGCGGACACCTCGACGACCCGGTAGCCGAGTGCCGCGTAGAATGCGACGCGTTTGCGGGCAAGCGGCAGTGCGTCGAGCAAGTCGGCTTTGTTCAGCAGCACCACTGGTTCGAGCTGATGGGCTTCGGCGGCCACCAGTGCGCGGCCGAGCAAATCCTCGCTGAAATGCGGTTCGGTGGCCAGTACGATCAGTAACTGATCGAGGTTGGCCGCAAAGCGCTTTGATTTGAACTGGTCTGAGCGAAACAGCAGATTGCGTCGCGCATCGGTCGCGACGATGACCCCCTGGTCCGCGGATGTCGCCTCGAAGCTGACGCGGTCGCCAACGGCGACTTCGCTCTTTTTGCCGCGTGGAAAGCACTGCAGTAGCGAACCACCCCTGTCGGGCTGAACCACATAATGCCGGCCATGTGCGGCGATGACCCGGCCCTTGCCGGGGTCCTCTATTCGGTCGTGATCGCCGCCGCGTTGTGTTGCTGCCGGGCCCGTGCGACGCGGTGCGCCGCGCACTGCGCGGCTGCTCATGCGCGTGCGCGTGCCAGCAGCCGCTCAATGCGCTGCGCCGCGGGCGGGTGGGAATAATAGAACGCGCAGTAGACCGGGTCGGGCGTCAGCGTCGATGCATTGTCCTGATAGAGCTTGACCAGCGCGCTGATCAAATCCTGTGCGCGTGCCTGCGTCGCAGCGAAGGCGTCGGCCTCGAACTCATGCTTGCGCGACGATAGGCTGGTGAGCGGCGTCACAAAAAACAGGAAGACCGGCATCACGAGAAAGAACAGGATCAATGCAAGCGCGTTGTTCGAGCCGGTCATCGACGGCGTAACGCCCAGGCCCGTGTAGAACCACGGACGTTGGGCGAGCCAGCCGAGCAACGCGAGCAGCGCGAATGACAAGGCAAACGTGATGATCATGCGCTTAAGCACGTGCCGGTGCTTGAAATGACCGAGTTCGTGCGCTAGCACCGCCTCGATCTCGCTGCCATCGAGCCGGCTGAGCAGCGTGTCGAAGAACACAATCCGCTTGGCTGCGCCAAAGCCGGTAAAGTAGGCATTGCCATGCGCGGAGCGCCGGCTGCCGTCCATCACGAACAGCCCTTTGGCGGCGAAGCCGCAACGGTGCATCAACGATTCGATGCGCTCACGCAGCGATACGTCGGTCAGCGGCTCGAACTTGTTGAACAGTGGTGCGATTACGCTCGGATACAGGATCAGCACGCCGACGCTGAACGCGACCCAGACGAGCCACGCCCAAATCCACCACATCGCGCCGGCCTGCTGCATCAGCCACAGCACGACGAACAACAGCGGCAGGCCAAACAGCGCGCCGAGTAACGTTCCCTTCACCAGGTCGGCAAAAAAAAGCTTGCGCGACATCCTGTTGAAGCCGAACCGTGCTTCGATGACAAAGTGCCGCGCATAATCGAACGGCAAATCGACCAGTCCCATGATGGCGGCGACCGCGGCCACCAGCGCAATCTGACCCGCATATCCGCGACCCAGCCATCCACTAAGCAAGGTATCCAACCATTGCAGGCCGCCCAACAACGTCAACGCGACCAGCAATGCGCCACCCACGCCGAGTTCCAGCATGGCGAGCCGCGTCAGCGACACCGTGTAGTCGGCTGCGCGCTGGTGGGCCTGCAGCGAGATCGTGTCGCGGAACCCGTCGGGGACCGCATTACGATGGCTGGCGACGTGCCGGATCTGTCGGCTCGCGAGCCACAGCCGGGTGGCAATCATCGCGACGAGCGCGACGACAAAGAGGATCGTAAACATCCGTTATCCATGGGAACGCTGTAATGCGCCTATTCTCGCACGTTCGCTGCGGGTGTCGCCGCTGCGTCGCTTCGGGCAAAATAGCGAGGAATCCATTTTAAGGCGTTTGAATGAGTCCTGACCTGCAGCAACCCGGCGGCCAGCCCATGTTGGCCAAAAGCGAATTCAACCTGATCTGGCTGGATATGGAGATGACCGGCTTGCTGCCGAACACCGACCGGATCCTCGAGGTCGCGGTGGTGGTCACCGATTCGAACTTGGCGGTGGTCGTCGAAGGTCCGGTACTGGCGATCCATCAGTCGGATTCGACGCTGGATGCGATGGATCAATGGAACAAGAGCACGCATGGCCGCTCGGGCCTGATCGAACGGGTTCGTGCATCGTCGGTCACCGAAGCTGACGCGGCCGCGCAATTGCTCGCGTTCCTGTCGCAATACGTGCCGGCTGGCAAGTCGCCGATGTGTGGCAACTCGATTTGCCAGGACCGTCGTTTCATGGCGCGCTGGATGCCAGAACTGGAGGCATTCTTTCACTATCGTAATCTCGACGTGAGCACGCTGAAGGAGTTGTGCCGCCGCTGGCAGCCAGCGGTCTACAAGGGATTCCAGAAGCGCGCATTGCATACCGCGCTGGCCGACATTCATGAGTCGATCGACGAGTTGAAGTACTACCGTGAGCATTTCCTGCGAGCGTCCGACGCCGCCGCGATGCCGCAGGTGGGCTGACGCGCCGGCTGAAGTCGGCTGTGCTGGCTGAGTCGGCTGCGCGGGCCGAGCCGGCCGGTACCGCGCGGTCCGCGCTCAGGTTGCGGCCGGCGGCTTTGGCCGGATCGCGCTCTTGGGCCGGAATGTGGCCACATGCGCCGGGTCAGTTTCGATATACGGGCCGCCGATCAAGTCGATGCAGTACGGCACGGCGGCGAAGATGCCATTGACGATCACGTTTCCCCGCGCGTCACGCACGCCCTCGAGCGTTTCACGGATCGACTTTGGCTGGCCGGGCAGGTTCACGATCAGCGCCGCGTGATCGGCCGTTTCGCGAATGACCGCCACTTGGCGCGACAGAATCGCCGTTGGCACGAAATGCAGGCTGATCTGGCGCATTTGCTCGCCAAAACCGGGCATCGTCCGAGTGCTCACCGCCAGCGTCGCCTCCGGCGTGACGTCGCGCCGGGCGGGGCCGGTGCCGCCGGTGGTAAGCACGAGGTTGCAGTGAGCCTCGTCCACGAGTTCGATCAGCGTGCGTGAGATGGTGGTTGCATCGTCGGCGATCAGCCGCGCGTGCGCCTGCCACGGACTCGTGAGCGTGTCGCTCAGCCATGCCTGTAGCGCGGGGATGCCCTGGTCCTCGTAGACCCCGGCACTGGCGCGGTCGCTGATCGAAACCAGGCCGACGACCAGTTTGTCGGCACGGTCATGCGGTGTTGTCATCGTCTTGCTCGTCGTCGGAAGAAGCGGGGACCCCGGCGTGTTCTGCGCGTGGGTCCGGATCACCGGCTACCTCTTTGATCCACTGGAACAGTTCTCTGAAATAGCGCGGCGGCTTGCTTTGGACCGCCTCGCGCCGCGCATTGCGGATCAGCGTGCGGCCTTGCTGGACGTCGGCGCCCGGATGGGCGCGCAGAAACTCGGTGAGCGCCTCGTCGCTCGCGAGCAACTGCGCGCGGGTGCGCTCGACCCAGTGCAATCGCGCCGTCTCGGCTTTGTTCGTGCCGTTGTAGGTGTCCAGCGCGGTGCGCAGTGCTGCCACGTCGGTGTCCGGCAGCCCGCGCATCAGCCGCCCCACATATTGCAATTGCCGTCGCTTGCCCTCATGGTCCGTGATGCGGCGCGCTTCGCGTACCGCGTCAGCTAGGTCCTCGGGTAACGGCATGTGCTTGAACGCATCCTTGGGCAGCTCAACAATCTCGGCGCCCAGCGCCTGCAGCGCCGTCATTTCCCGTTTGAGTTGCGATTTGCTCGGCCGTGTGTCATCGCGGCCGCCCTGGTGGTCGGCGAGCGGTTGCGGCTGCGTCGCCGCCGTGGTTCGTGTCTTGCGCGTCATGCGCGTATTTTAGCGCGTGTCGCGTGCCGTCCTCGCGGTTGGGCAAACGGCTTGTTATGATCGCATCATGAAAACCGAGGATCGAACTGACATGGCAGCACACCAGCGCGTGTTTCCGCACACCCAGGCGCAACTGAAGGACATCGCGGCGGACATCCTGCGACACGCAAAGGCGCTTGGCGCAACCGATGCCGCGACTGAGATCTCGGAGGGCGACGGCTTATCGGTGTCGGTACGGCGAGGCGAGGTCGAGACAATCGAGCACAACCGCGACAAGACGATGGGGGTGACCGTATTCATCGGCAACAAGCGCGGCAATGCGAGCACGTCCGATTTTTCGCCGGCGGCGCTGCGCGATACGGTATCGGCCGCGTACAGCATCGCGCGGTTCACCGCGGAGGACAACTGCGCCGGGCTCGCCGAAGCGGAGCTACTCGAGAGGCATCCGCTGGATTTGGATTTGTTCCACCCGTGGGAGCTGCATGCCGACGACGCGGTCGAGATCGCGCGCCGCGCCGAACAGGCGGCCTTCGACACCGACCCGCGGATCCGCAACAGTGAAGGCGCGAGCGTGTCCGCGCAGCATTCGCAGTTCGTGCTGGCCACCTCGCGCGGCTTTGTCGGCGGCTATCCGTACTCCCGGCACTATATCGCCTGCGCGCCGATTGCCGGCAGTGGCCAGCAGATGCAGCGTGACGACTGGTACACGACGCGCCGCTGCGCAGCCGAAATGGCCACGCCCGAGGCCGTGGGCCGCTATGCTGCCGAGCGTGCGCTGGCGCGTATCGGCGCACGCCGGCTCGATACCCGCAAATGCCCAGTATTGTTCGAAGCGCCGCTCGCCGTTGGTCTGCTCGGTGCGTTCGTGCAGGCGACCAGCGGCGGGGCGTTGTATCGCAAGACGAGCTTCCTGACCGATTCGCTCGGCAAGCCCGTATTCGCGCCGCACGTGCAGGTGCGTGAGGATCCGCATGTGCCCCGCGCGCTGGGCAGTGCACCGTTTGACGAGGAGGGTGTGCGCACCACGCGGCGCGACGTCGTGCGCGACGGCGTCGTACAGGGGTACTTCCTGTCGACGTATTCGGCGCGCAAGCTGGGCATGCAGACCACCGGTAATGCCGGCGGTTCGCACAATCTGTCATTGACCAGCACGCTCACGCGCGACGACGATGATTTCCGCGCGATGTTGCGCAAGCTCGGCACCGGTCTGCTGTTGACCGAGTTGATGGGGCAGGGAGTGAACTATGTCACGGGCGACTACTCGCGTGGCGCGTCCGGATTCTGGGTCGAGAATGGCGAGATTCAGTATCCGGTCGAAGAGATCACGGTCGCCAGCACGCTGCAACAGATGTTTGCGCAAATCGTCGCGATCGGCGCCGATAAGATCGTGCGCGGCACGAAGGAAACCGGCTCGGTGCTGATCGAGCAGATGACGATTGCCGGCCAGTGAGTCGCGCGGCGGGTCAGCGGATTCTTTCGTATTCGACGAACGCGTAGTCGAAGTCGTCCGGTGGGCCCGCGCGATGGGTTTCGCGCGACACCTCCCGCCAGTGCTGCGGTGACGGCGCGGCAAACGTTGCGTCGCCTTCGAACGTGTGATCGATCTCGGTGACGATCAGTCGCTCGGCGCGCCCGATCCCTTCGCGATACAACTGGGCGCCGCCGATCAGGTATGCAAGTGGCGCATGCAGCGTTTCGCACAGCGCGAGCGCCGCGTCCAGGCTCGTGACGGTGTCGCAGCCATCGAAGCGTCGCGCCGCATCGCGCGTCACGACGATGTTCCGGCGGCCCGGCAGCGCGCGTCCAATCGACTCGTGGGTCTTGCGTCCCATGATCAGCGGTGCACCCATTGTGGTGCGCTTGAAGTGCGCAAGATCCTCGGGTAGCCGCCAGGGCAGCGCGTTGTCGCGTCCGATCACGCCGTTGCGTGCGCGCGCGACGATCAGGCAAAGCGTCGTCATTGATCCACCGTCAGTTAAACAAGCAGGGTGCGCGAGGGCGGGCCGCGCATGCCCGATTGTAGCCGACTGCTCGGTTCAGTTGATTCTTCGACTCAAGCGGCCGCAGCCCGTGCCACCACGCCACGCGAATCCGCATTCGGCGAGCGGCGGCGGGCATGAGCACGGCAATCGCGGTTGACGCCGCCGGCCGGCCCGGGCCGGGGCCGCTCAGATCCCGGCGCTGTCCGTCTACACAGCGATCGGGGCAGCAATATGGGGATGCGGATCGTAGCCGGCGATCTCGAAGTCTTCGAAGCGGTAGGCGAATAGGGTGTCCGGCTGTCGCTTGATGATCAACCGGGGCAGCGGCCGCGGCGTGCGGGTGAGCTGCAGCCGGGCCTGTTCGACGTGATTCAGGTACAAGTGGGCGTCGCCGATCGAGTGGACGATTTCGCCGGGTTGCAAGCCGAGTTGCTGCGCGATCATATGGGTCAGAAACGCCACCGATGCGCAATTGTATGGAATGCCGAGAAACCAGTCGCCGGAGCGCTGGGTCAGCATGCAGCTCAGCTTGCCGTCGGCAATGTAGAACTGGTACAGGATGTGGCACGGCGGCAGCGCCATGCGGCCCTCGAGCGCGTTCTGCACCGGGGACTTCGACTCGTCGGGTAGGAACGATACATTCCATGCGTTGAGGATGTGCCGGCGGCTGTCCGGCTTCGTGCGCAGCGAGTCGAGCAGCGCCTGCACCTGGTCGGTCCGGGTGCCATCGGGATTGGGCCAAGACCGCCACTGCGCGCCGTACACGGGGCCGAGTTCGCCGTCGGGCGTCGCCCATTCGTCCCAGATCGTCACGCCGTTTTGATGCAGGTAGCGGATGTTCGTGTCCCCGCGCAGGAACCACAGCAACTCGTGCAGGATCGAGCGCACGTGCAGTTTCTTGGTGGTCAGCAGCGGGAAGCCAGTGGACAAGTCATGCCGGTACGACACGCCGAACAGTGAGCGCGTGCCCGTACCGGTGCGGTCGCTCTTGAGCGTGCCGCGTTCGAGCAAATCCTTGAGAATAGACAGATACGGTGCATCCATGGTCTGGAACCGGGTTGCGGACCCGGTCGGGGAAAGTGGCTGGAAACGGCGAATGCACTATTCTACGTGACCGCCATGGACGTCAGGCAGGCGCTCGATGCGATTGTCGAGCTTAAGCCCGAGGAGTTGACCGACGGCGGCACGAAAGCTTAGGACTGCCGTGCGGGCACCGGCGGTGCGGCCGGCTAGCCACGTGTGCCGATCATGTCCCGCGGTCGAACCCACTCATCGAACTGCTCAGCGGTCAGATAGCCGAGCGCCAGCGCGGCGGCCTTCAGCGTGGTGCCTTCGTGGTGTGCCTTCTTGGCAATTTGTGCTGCCTTGTCATAGCCGATGTGGGGGTTCAGCGCGGTGACCAGCATCAGCGACTCGTTGAGCAGCGCGTCGATCCGTGCCCGGTTTGGCTCGATGCCGATCGCGCAGTGATCGTTGAAGCTCAGCACGCCGTCCGTCAGCAGCCGGATTGATTGCAGCACATTGTGCGCGATCATCGGCCGGAAAACGTTGAGTTCGAAATTGCCGCTCGCGCCGCCGAAATTTACGGCGACGTCGTTGCCGAAGACCTGGCAGCATAGCATCGTCAGCGCCTCCGCCTGGGTCGGATTGACCTTACCGGGCATGATCGAGCTGCCCGGCTCGTTTTCGGGGATCGTGAGCTCACCCAACCCACAGCGGGGTCCCGACGCGAGCCAGCGGATGTCGTTGGCGATCTTCATCAGACTTGCGGCGATCGTTTTCAGCGCGCCGTGCGCGGCCACCAGTGCGTCGGCGGCAGCCATCACCTCGAACTTGTTCGGCGCGGTGGTGAACGGCAGTCCGGTGAGCCGGCCGATTGCCGCGGCGACCTTTTGCGCGAATTGCGGATGGGCGTTCAATCCGGTGCCGACTGCGGTGCCGCCAAGCGCGAGTTCGTACAGATGGGGCAGCGTCGCGTCCAGATGGCGCATCCCCTGGTCGAGCTGGGCGACGTAGCCTGAAAATTCCTGGCCCAGCGTCAGTGGCGTGGCATCCTGCAGGTGCGTGCGGCCAATCTTCACGATGTCGGCAAAAGCGGCGCACTTGTGCGCGAGCGTGTCGCGCAGCTTGATCAGCGCTGGTTTGAGCCGCGTTGCGATGCCTTGTGCGGCGGCGATATGCATCGCAGTCGGGAACGCGTCGTTGGACGACTGGCCGCGATTCACGTCGTCGTTCGGATGCACCAGGCGCGCCTCGCCGCGTTCACCGCCCAGATACTCGCTCGCGCGGTTGGCGATTACCTCGTTCAGGTTCATGTTGGTTTGCGTACCCGAGCCCGTTTGCCAGACCGCCAGTGGGAATTGCGCCGCGTGCTCGCCGGCGAGGATCTCGTCTGCCGCGGCAATGATTGCGCGTGCCTTATCGGCGGGCAGCACGCCAAGCGCTTGGTTGACTTGCGCTGCGGCGCGCTTGACGATCGCCAGCGCGTGAATCAACTCCGATGGCTGCTTCTCTGTGGAGATCTTGAAATATTGCAGCGATCGTTGGGTTTGCGCTCCCCACAGCCGGTCCGCAGGCACGGCGATGGCGCCAAACGTGTCACGTTCCATCCTGACATTTTCTGTCATTTTATGCTCCAGAAGTGCGGACACGAGGTCCATAGTGATCGGACAGGGCTGCCGCGGCGGCCGTTCACAGTTGATCACGCAGCGGCAGGAAGAAAAGCAAGCCGGTGAGCACATTGCGTGCGAGGCCGGCGTCCGGGTCGAAGTTATACATGACGACATGCCCATCCTCGACGTCGGTCCAGACGAGCGGTGAAGCCGGCGCGCCGACTGCGCGCAACTGTGCCCGTTCCTCGGGCGTGGCCAGGCGTAGTTGGTAGCTGAATTCTGGAGCGATCGCGCGTTCGAACAGCCGCGCCTGCTGCTCGGCGAGCGCCTTGCTATGGATGAACAACGCCAACTCCGTATTCAAATGGACTGAGCGGGGGTCGAGGTTCATCGAGCCGATGACCAGCGTCTCGCGGTCGATCACATAGGCTTTTGTGTGCAGGCTCGAACGGGAGCGGGAGCCGCTGATGCCGGGCGTTGTGCGGCCGTTGCCGTTGCGCGCGATCGACTTGAATTCGTAGAGCTGTGCGCCGGCACGCAACAGCGGTTCGCGATACGGTGCATAGCCCGCCTGCACGGCGGGGGCGTCGGTTGCCGCCAGCGAATTGGTCAGTACCGCCACCCGCACGCCACGGCCAACCAATTGACGCGTCAATGCGATGACGCTATCGCGTGGCACGAAGTAGGGTGAAATCGCCAGCACTTCGCTGCGCGCGGCAAGAACCCGTTCCATCAGGCGCTTGATCGGCGGACTTTCATAGTGCCCGACTGGCAGCTTCGCCTTGCGCGGGGAATCAACAGCGAGCTGTGCAGGGGCCCACGTCAAGCCCAACTGGCCGAGACGGATCTGCTGCGCGAGCGGCGTCGCGTTCAACGGCCTCGCGCCGAGCGCATCGGCCGTCTGCCGCCAGTGCCGACGCAGCGCTACGCGCACCTTATCGATATCGTCCGGATCGAAACGCTGTCGGTTCAGCGCTTTGAGTGGATAGGCCAGGTCGCTGTTCCAGTACGCGTCGAAGCTTGCCGAGATGCCGGCCACGATCGGGCCGGCGGCGAACACGTCCAAGTCCCGGAAGTCCAGGTCTGTACTGGCGTTGAAGTATGCATCGCCAAGGTTGCGTCCGCCGATGATCGCGATCTGGTTGTCGGCGATCATCGCCTTGTTATGCATCCGGTGCGTCAGCTTGTCCAGGTTCGTCAGCAGGTTCGTGATTTTGCCTAGCAAGCCGACCTCGGCGCACGAGAACGGATTGAACACACGGATCTCGATGCTCGGATGCAGGTTCAGCGCGGCCATCGTCTTATCGATGTCCTTGAAATTCAAGTCATCGACCAGCATGCGTACGCGCACGCCATGATCGGCCGCGTAGAGCGCCGCGGCCAGCAGCAGCTTACCGGTGTTGTCTTCTTCAGCAATGTAGTACTGCAGATCCAATGTGCGCGTGGCCGCGTGCGCGAGCGCGACGCGCATCTGCAGCGCGTCGGTGCCGTCGGCGAGCAAGCGGAATCCGTCCAGGCCGCCATGGGCCAACGAGGCCGCCTGCACGGCGCGCGACAGTGGCGTGACGGTGTCGCCGGACAGCGCACGGGTCACCGGCGCCGCACGCGCGCCAGCCTGCGGCAGAGGCATCGTGCAGCCGGCACACAGCATCGATGATATCGCGAGCAACAGCATGGCCGGCAGCATCGCCCGCCACCGTGCCGCCGCGCCGGCCACGGCCATGCGTGTCGCCGCGGCCGCTTGGCGCCTCCGGGGGATCCAGGTGCGAGCCGGAAGGCCCGTGGTTCGGCACCCGCTTGCGCTCACGTTTGCTCCGATCTGGCCGGTGCGCGCCGGCGTATTGAGTGGCAGCCCGCCGGTACCCGAGCGGTGCTGTCGTGGTTGCCGCGCCGCTTCGCCGCTGCGTGGCGCTGCGCGCGGTGATTCTGCGCGAATATTCATTTTATTTGAATCCGGCCCGTTGCCGGTATGGCCTGCTGGCCGGTGTGCGCGCTCGCGCGGGCGCCGCCGTTGCGATCTGCCACGCCGTTATGCCGCGGAGCCACGTCCGAGCGCCCGGCTTTTCCAGTAAAACCGGGCGACCATCAGGCACGCGACCGTGGCCAGCCCCGCGGCCAGACCCCACCATAATCCCTTCGCGCCCAGGCCGGCATGGAAAGCGAGCCAATAGCCGGTCGGATAGCCGATGCCCCAATAGCCGGTGGCGGCCAGCAGCATCGGTACGCGCGTGTCGCGCAGCCCACGCAGGCAGCCGGCTCCGACGGTTTGCAGTCCGTCCACGATTTGGAATACAGCCGCCACTGTCAGCAGCGATGCGGCCAGCGAGATCGTCGCTGCATTGGATGGCTCATGCGGGTTCAGATAAAGCACGATGATGCCGTGTGGCGCCCACGTCATCACGGCGCCGGACGCCGCCATGAAGCCACCTCCCAACACCAGCGCGACGAACCCGGCGCGGCGTGCCTCGACGGGATGACGTGCGCCCGCCCAGTACCCGACCCGGACATTGGCGGCCTGCGCAATGGCCAGCGGCACCATGAAAGTGGTCGATGCGACGTTCAGCGCAATCTGGTGCGCCGCGAGGGCGGCTGCGCCGAGTGTGCCCACCGCCAGGCTCGTCGCGAGGAATAGCATCGTCTCGACACCGTACGTCACGGCGATCGGCCAGCCGAGCGCGAGCAGCTCGGACATCACGGACCAGCGCGGGCGGCGCGAGCCAGCGACGAAGTGCCGGAATCGTTCGGGCAGGTGCAACAGCGCGAGTAGCACGAGCGCGGTCAGCCAGATCGTGATTGTCGTGGCCGCCGCGGAGCCGAGAAACCCCATGCGCGGCAAGCCCCATGCGCCATGGATCAACCCATAGTTCAGCACGCCGTTCAGCACGAGGCCACCCACCGATACCCACAACAGCCGTCGCGCGGCGCCGATCGCCGGTAGGAACGCGCGCATCATGCCGATGCCGATCAGGCTGCCCAGTGCCGCCCAGCGCAACACGCCCGTGTATTGGCCGACATGTTCGGCCAACGCCGACGGCTGGCCTGCTTTCACCAGCAGCGGTGCCGCGAAGCTCAGCAGCACGAACGCCGGCACCGCCAGCGCCAGCGATAGCGCAAGGCCCGTCCAGTAGATCGACGGCACGCGATGCTCTGCCTGGGCGCCGCGCGCTTGTGCGACCGTCACGCTGACCGACTGGAGCACGCCTTGCAGCAGGGTCATGGTGGTGAAAAATAGATTGGCGCCAAGTCCGCCGGCCGCCAGCGCGTCGGGACCCAGTGAGCCGAGCAGGATTGTGTCGGTGACGCCCATCGCCATTTGCGCCAGTTGTGCGATGGCGAGCGGCGCTGCTAGGCGCGCCGTCGCGGTTGCATGATGAGCGAGCGTAGGCTTGCCGTGATGGTGTGCCAGTGTGCCCTGGGCAGTACCAAGATTTGTCATTAAAAGCGAACCGGAAGGTAATTGCTGATCTTAACAGCGCAGTCTACTAAGGAAAAAGCTCCGGTTTGGTGTGTCCGCATACGAAATGCCGGGGTCGATCACCGGTTGTAAGCAAACGCTGGTGAACGAAACGACAGGTAATAATCGAAACCGCGGCGAACCTCCCGCGCCAGCACGAGTTAGTTTAAAGGACCGATGCGTGCACGCTATGCTAGGCTGTCACGCACGGGCAGGCCGGCAGGCGCGTGGGAGCGTTTGACCATGCGGCCTTGTGCCGTTTCATTGATCGACTTCATAGGGAGGCATCTAATGACTGCAATTTGTCAAATCCGTTGTATCGCGCTGGGCGCCGCGTTGACGGCCGCCACTGTTGCCGCCTTTGCGCAAACGCTGGTTCAAGGCGGCGAGACCGCTAGCGCAGCCGTTGGCGTGGGCGCGTACAGCGGCGCGGATTCCACGGCGGGCAGCAGTGGCACGGGCACCGGTCAGCGTATCGTCGCACCGGCTCCAGTCGATCCGCTCGTGCAGAAGCGCGATGCGGACGCGGCGGCCAACGCGGAGTACAGCGCCAACAAAAAGGCGCTCAAGCAGGAGTACCACAGCCAGTTGAAGGCGGCCAAGCAACAGCGTAAGGCAGCCAAGCGGGACGCGGCCCAGACGCTCAATGAGCAAACGGGCGGCGCGGCGGCGGCCGACAAGGGCGCGCAGAACTGATCGGTGATGCGGGTGGCGCCGCCGTCGCCGGCGCGCGCCGACCCGTCGCCTGCTGCTCTAATCTACCTGGAGTGGTTCCGGCCTGGAGTTGCCTGGCATCGTCCCGGCGATGTCCGCATGAGTCCGCGATGAGCTGGCGGTGGCGTTTGATCCGTCGCTCGCATTGGCCGAATGCATTTTGCCCGCGCGTGGCCGGCGTTTGCCGCGCTGATCGCCGGCTTGCGCGCGCGGCACGACGGCCGGCCCGGCGTGCTCGATGCAATGCGCCGCCAGTTATTTTTGGAAGGAGTGGCTCCTGGCCGAACTGACGCCTGATCTGCCCGATGCGACGCGCGAGGAGGTCGGCGTGCCGTAGCACTTTTGACTTCTCAACAGATGCCCGGAAATCGGCGCATGTACGTATTATGCATGTGCTTTATCTCGGCCCAGCGGTTGTACTGCTGCGATTCGCACAACAGGTTCGCGCCCCTGTGCCAATAGCGCGTGGTCTCGGTCGCAGGAGGATCGGCGCCGGGCACGGGTTACCTGAGCGGGATGGACTGGTCCTGCACCGGTACAGCCGTCACGCTGTTCTTCGCACTGCCCGACACGACACGATCACTGTAGGTCAGATAGACCAGCGCATTGCGCTTGCGGTCAACCATGCGCACGACATGCAATGTCTTGAAGATTGGCGATATCCGTTTCGAGAAGACGTCGGTTTGCAGCGGCAGCGGCGCCTTGAATTGCAGGGCGGCAACCTGCCGGCAGGCGATCGACGCTTCGGTCGGATCCTCGGCAACGCCCAGCGCGCCCTTGACCCCGCCAATACGCGCGCGCGACACGTAACAGGTGACACCGTTGACAGCCGGATCGTCATAGGCCTCGACCACGACCCGGTCCGACCCGGTAATTCGAAAATTCGTATTGACGCTTCCGATCTCTTCTGCACGGGCCGTCGCGCACCAGCACAGCAGCGCGGCGATGGCCAGCGCGACACCCGTCGCCGTTCGCTTGATGCTTGACGAAGCCATCTCAATGTCTGACCGCACGGCGGTCGGCGCGCGGACCCGTGCCGCGGCGACGGTGGTGGCTGGATCGGGCGCCGCGCGCATCGCCCATACGGCGTTAGGCGGTCGGGCAAAGGAGAATGCAAGGCACGGCATCGAAAGGCAGGATGGCATCATGGTCACTTGAAATAAGTCGGCGGCCCCGGGCGGCGCAAGGGTACACGGTTCAATCTACCACCAATGTCGCAACGATCGGCGCCGATGACGCGGGTAACCCTGCGTAACGTGAAATCGAACCCGGCGTTTTTGGCCAACGGAGCAGCGACGCCGTTCTTCCGTTACGCTATGGTCTCAGTTCGCTGCGCATGCGGGCCACAACAAGTATGCGGCGTTATGCCATGCGGGCGGCGCTGATTGAAATCGCCATTTTTCTTGCTTGCCACCATGCGTGTGTTCAAACGATTGTCGCTTTGTTCCGTCAACGCCCCGCCCCTGTATCGGCGTGCGCCACGTCAGCCCTCTTGCGGTGGCGCGCCGCACCGCGCGCACTCGAGTGCCGCCCTGCTCGCTTGCGCGGGCGTCGTGACCCTCGTGTTGAGCCTGCCGGCCGAAGCGTGGGCACAAAACAAGCCTGGCGTGCCGGACGGTATTCTGAGCGACCAGTTCCGCTTCAACGAGCACCCGCAGATGCATTTTGCCGCTTCTGCGCCCGACTCGAAGTTCCAACATGGTCCGCCGGACGAGCGGCGGCGGCGGGCCGATCGAGGCGATCCGTCCGGCGATGCATGCAATCTGAAATGCGGCAAGTGAGCTGATCGGCGCGCCGCATCACCGGTAAGCTGGCGCGCTGTGGACAAGCTGGGGATAACTGGCCTGTCCGCGGTGCATAACCCCGGGGAAAACCGCTGGATATCGCGTGGGCAATCCGGGCAGCGGCGTGGCAGTGACCCAGCAAACCTTTGCCTCGATTGTTCGTGGAGTGATTTGATGGCAGGAGGTAAAACCAAGGTGTAAACGCAACGGGAATTTTTGCGAGAGGCGATGCGGTCACTCGAGCTTACGCGATCTGCTTTTGCCGCACGAATCAGCGTGCCCGAAAAGACGTTAAATAAATGGCTGGCTCTCTTCGATACCGGCGACTATCGAAGCATGCCGGGCGTCGTTTGGGCATATGTCCGCGAAATCCTCGATGAACCACATGCTGTAATTGTCTCTGCGACTTACTTTGGAGGCGAACATGGAAACGTATGTGGGTCTCGATGTGTCCCAAAAGATTACGGCGATTTGCGTTGTTGATCGCGATGGGAAGACCGTATGGCATGGAAATGTAAGCTCGAATCCTGAAGAGATCGCCCGAGCTATTCGTCTGCATGCACCGGAGGCGGTGCGGGTCGGAATGGAAACGGGTCCACTCGCCGTATGGCTATATCATCGATTGCGAGCCAAGGGTATCCCGCTCGATTGCATTCACGCTCGCCACGTCCACGCGGCTCTGGCGACCCAACTGAACAAGACGGATACCAACGACGCACGTGGCATCGCTCAGCTCACGCGCAGCGGATGGTACCGGGGTGTCGAGGTCAAGAGCATGGCTAGCCACGAAGTGCGACTTCTGCTGGCCGCGCGCGGAAAACTTGTGAGCATGCGAACCGGTTTATATAACCAGATTCGGGGCGTACTTAAGACGTTTGGTGTCATCCTGCCGGCAGGTAAAGGTGTGCCATTCGAACGGCTTGTCGAGCAAAACATGCCGCCCTCATCGCTCGTACAAGGCGTACTTGATATCCTAATAGACAGCTTGCGCCATATTGGAACTCAAATTCATGCACTCGATCAGGCCATCCGTCGCGTTGCTCAAGCAAGTTCGGTCTGTCGGCGCTTGATGACCGTTCCCGGCGTGGGCTCACTGACTGCAGTGGCGTTTGCATCGGCTGTTGACAATGCTGAGCGCTTCCGGAGTGTGCGTGACATTGGACCCTACCTTGGGCTGACTCCGACAAAATATCAATCCGGCAATGTCGATCGCAACGCAGGCATTTCGAAGGCAGGATGCCGGCTTACGCGCCATCTACTGTTCGAAGCAGCGTCCTCTCTGATCTGCCGATACCGGCAGGACTGCGATTTGAGACGATGGGCACTAACGCTTATTGCTCGCATTGGCGCTCGCAAGGCGATAGTCGCCACCGCGCGCAAATTAGCGACCGTACTGCTCTCTATGTGGAAGGGACAAACAGACTTCAAGGCGATCAGATAGTGGATTCGATTTAACTATTTGCACTGCCAGAGCCGAACGCTTCATTTAGGCTGATTACGTCGCCGCAGCGATTCCTTCACCCTCTTTGCGGTCCCAACCGCGGCAATCACATCGGAACGCTGTAGCGACTTTCAAACGGCACGTTGTGGCGCACTGCGACCACGTAGACGACAACGAGACGGCCTCTATGAAGCATTGCAACAGAGAGGGATCTTATTGACAGAAATTAGACGACGAAAAAGGGTTGATATACCCCCATCGGGGTATAGTATGGTCCTACGTTTTCAGTGGAGTGCGTTCATGGGAACGAGATATGAACAGGACGTGGTGGCGTGGGCAGGCGAGCAAGCTGCGCTGCTGCGTGCTGGCAAGTTGTCAGCCATCGACGTTGAGCATATCGCCGAGGAGATCGAGGACGTGGGCAAGAGCGAGCAACGTGAACTGGCGAGCCACATGTCGGTTCTCCTTGCGCATCTGCTGAAGTGGCAGTTTCAGCCGTCACGTCGCAGCAAGAGCTGGCAGTTCACGATCCGCACGCAACGCAAGGAAGTGGCCTACGTGCTCAATGAAGCGCCGAGCCTGCGCGGCAAGTTCAGCGATGCGGCGTGGCTCGATATAGTGTGGTCAAAGGCGCGTAGCCTCGCGAGCAACGAAACGGGGCTTGACCTTGATGTGTTCCCCGAAGCATTGCCGTGGTCCGTCGATGACGTGCTTGCGCAAGAATTTCATCCCGAATAACGACCAACAACGAGGAATATTAGACACTGTCTAATATAGAAAAGTAACTGAAAGCAAAAGGGGTTGCGTTTTCACGCAACCCCTTGATTTTTTTGGCTCCCCGACCTGGGCTCGAACCAGGGACCTACGGATTAACAGTCCGGCGCTCTACCGACTGAGCTATCGGGGAACAGCAGAGAAATGAAATTCTATCGGCGTCTTATCGTCTTGTCAACAGGGTGCGTCCAAGCGTGATGTCATCGATCATCGACGCACCCGGCGCGCGTGCGTCGCGCTCATCGCTCGAGCAGCTTCAGCTTGTCTTTCACGTCTTTCCATTCCTCCGCGTCCGGCAGCGCAGGCTTGGTCCTCGTGATGCTGGGCCAGTCCTTCGCCAGTTCCGCGTTCAATTGGATGAATTGTTGCTGGTCGCCGGGGACGTCTTCTTCCGCATAGATCGCATTGACCGGGCATTCCGCCACGCAAACCGCGCAATCGATGCACTCATCCGGGTCGATTGCGAGGAAGTTCGGACCTTCGCGAAAGCAGTCCACTGGGCATACGTCGACGCAGTCGGTATAGCGGCACTTGATGCAGCTTTCGGTCACAACGTGAGTCATTGAAGCTCCTGCACTCTGTGTATAGCGATGTGGGCGCGCAATGAAGCCACAGACACCACCATTGTACAAAATAATTATTGTAGCGCACCGCATTGCCACGTCGCTGTTTCCCGCCCGATGCTGTTATACACTTTGGTGATGTCTTTATATGCGGCGATGCGGCGCGTCCGAGCTTCCGGCCTGTGTCTGGCTGTGCGACCATGATCATCACTTCGTTACTCGATACCGATCTCTACAAATTCACGATGATGCAGGTCGTGCTGCATCATTTTCCTGCCGCCAGCGTCGAGTACCGGTTCCGTTGTCGCACGCACGGCATCGACCTGGTGCCATACGTGGACGAGATCCGGGAGCAGATCAGCCGCCTGTGCCAGTTGCGCTTTACCGACGACGAGCTAGACTACTTGCGCCAGTTGCGTTTTATCAAGAGCGACTTCGTCGATTTCCTCGCGCTGTTCCAGCTCAATGAGAAGTACATTTGCGTCTGGCCGTCGCCGAAGGCCAACGGTGAGATCGAGATCGTCGTGCGCGGACCTTGGCTGCATACGATTCTGTTCGAGATCCCGGTGCTGGCGATCGTCAACGAGGTCTATTTCCGTAATACGCAGCGCTCGCCGGCGTACCACGAGGGACGCGAGCGGCTGACTGGCAAGATGGCGATGCTCGGCGCGAGGCCTGACTACGCCGATTGCAAGATTGCCGACTACGGTACGCGGCGACGCTTTTCGAAGCAGTGGCACGAGGAGGTCATCCTGACGCTGATGGCGGGGCTCGGTGAGCAGTTTGCCGGTACCAGCAATGTCTACTATGCGATGAAGCACGGGTTGACGCCGCTTGGCACGATGGCGCACGAGTACCTGCAGGCGTGTCAGGCACTGGGGCCGAGGCTGCGCGATTCGCAGATCTTCGGTTTTGAGATGTGGGCCAAGGAATACCGCGGCGATCTCGGCATTGCGTTGTCCGATGTCTACGGCATGAAGGCGTTCCTGCGTGACTTCGACATGTACTTCTGCAAGCTGTTCGACGGTGCGCGGCACGATTCGGGGGACCCGTTTGAATGGGGCGAGCAGCTATTGAAACACTACGAGTTGAATCGCTGCGATCCTCGCACTAAGATCCTGGTCTTTTCCGATGCACTTGATATCCCGAAGGTGCTGCAGTTGTACGAGCGTTTTCGCGGCCGCTGCAAACTGGCATTTGGCGTGGGCACCAATCTGACTAACGACCTGGGCTATGCGCCGCTGCAGATCGTGATGAAAATGGTCCGCTGCAATGGCCAGCCCGTTGCGAAATTGTCCGACTCGCCGGGCAAAAACATGTGCGACGATCCCGCGTACATCGCGTACTTGCGGCAGGTGTTCGAGATCGACACGCCGTTGGAGGCGGGCCACTGAACCGGTGAGGCCGGCACGCGCGGCACGCGGTGCCCCCCTCTCGCATCGTACTGCGTCGCGCGGGCAGTGTCCCGCTGCAGGCTGGATGCCATCATGGCCATCGGATCCCCGATGGCCGTCCGGCCAATGGCCGCGCCGCGCCCGCCGGTATAATCTGCGCGAAGGCGTTGCCGACGCACTAACAGAGGATCGCTACATGAACACTTCGGCGGCTCGCCGCAATATCATCGCTCGCATCCGCGCGGCGCAGTGCCGGCCGGCGCAGCCTGGGGCGGTGGAGCACGAGGCGCTCACCGACTATCTGGTGCGGCACCCGGCCGGCCAGCGTTCCGATCTGCGGGGCGATCTCGTTGAGCTGTTCGTCGGCGGCCTTGAGGACGCGTTTGCATTGATGCGTGCCGAGCGCGGCGAATTGCCGAGCTCGGTCAACTTCATTTCAGGTCCGTCGCGTACCGGCGACATCGAACAAACCATTGTGCTGGGTGCGCATGGTCCTTATCGCGTTCATGCAGTCGTTGTTCGTGACGCGTGATTGCTATTTTCCGATACAACACATGACGAGGTTTTTTGCTGTCCTGCCGGCGGGTGTAGTACTCGCCTGTACCCCGCTTGCCGCGTACGCGGCCGACGTCGATGGCGCGCAACTGGGCTTGCACTGGGCACTGCCGTTTGCGGGCATGCTGCTATCCATCGCGCTGCTGCCGCTGCTGGCTCCCACGTTCTGGCACCGACACTTCGGCAAAATCGCGGCGGCTTGGGCACTGGCATTCCTGGTGCCGTTTGCCGCGTCGTTCGGCGCCGGCGCAGCACTCGCATCGCTCGCTCATGCCGTGATTGCCGAATATGTGCCGTTCATCGTGTTGCTGGCTGCGCTGTATACGGTGGCCGGCGGTATCTGCGTGCGCGGCAATCTACACGGATCGCCTGCGCTCAATACAGGCCTGATCGCGCTTGGCACGCTGCTCGCGAGCATCATGGGAACGACGGGCGCGGCGATGCTGCTGATCCGGCCGTTGCTGCGGGCCAATGACAATCGCCGGCATGTTGCGCATGTGGTGGTGTTCTTTATTTTTCTGGTTGCGAATGTGGGCGGCGCGTTGTCGCCGCTCGGCGATCCGCCATTGTTTCTCGGCTTCCTGAATGGCGTCGATTTTTTCTGGACGACCGTGCATTTGGCGTTGCCGGCCCTGTTCGTTACTGCCGCGGTGCTGTCGATATTCTACATGCTGGATAGCTATTATTTCAGGCGTGACGGCAACGCCGGGCCGGCGCGGGTCGATCTGACATCTGACTCGCGCGGTGTTGCAATCGACGGCAAAGTGAACTTCGCACTGCTGGCGTGCATCATCGTCCTGGTGCTGATGAGCGGCGTCTGGAAGCCTCACGTGCAATTTGACGTTTTCGGTGTGCCAGTCCAGTTGCAGAACATGCTCCGTGACGCCGGACTGCTGGTCGTGCTGTTCGTGTCGCTGCGCGTGACGCCACCCTCTGCGCGTGATGGCAATGGCTTTAGCTGGGCGCCGATCGATGAGGTCGCCAAGCTCTTCGCCGGCATTTTCGTGACAATTGCACCGGTGATCGCGATGCTGCACGCCGGACAACGGGGCGCGTTCGCCGACGCGGTGCAGTGGACGCTGCAAGACGGCCAAGCCGCCGTACCCTTGTACTTCTGGGCGACGGGGGTGTTGTCATCGTTCCTGGACAATGCGCCGACCTATCTGGTGTTCTTCAACATCGCGGGCGGTGACGCACAGACGTTGATGACGTCCGGTGCGTCGATACTCGCGGCGATTTCCGCCGGCGCGGTATTTATGGGAGCGAATACGTACATTGGCAACGCGCCGAACTTCATGGTCAAGGCCATTGCCGAGTCGCGCGGCGTGCGCATGCCGAGCTTTTTCGGCTTCATTGGATGGTCAGCCTGTGTACTGCTGCCGGTATTTGCGATGACGACATGGCTCTTTTTTCGGCATTGAGCGCTGGGCACAAACTTAGACTGGAGCGCACATGCTGACAATCATCCTGGCAGTCGCAGTGGCCGTATTGGCCGCCGCGCTACTCATTGTCGCGGCCGCGATGCGGCAACGCGATGCCGGCAACGCGACTGAGGCATCGCTGCAAGCGCTCGCGGAGCGGATGCGCGAACTGGGCGACACGCACGCGCGCTCCCAGGAAAGGCTGGAGCGCGAGTTGCGCGCGGAGCTGATCGAAAGCGCCCGTGTGTCGCGCGCCGATGCCGGCGCTGGCGTCACGCAACTACAACAGGCGCTTGCGGCGCAACTCGCGAGTATCGCTACAGTGCAGAACAACCAGATTGACGGCTTCGCGCAGCAACTGGCCAAACTTACGCAGAGCAATGCGCAGCAGCTCGATGCGTTTCGTTTGTCCGGCCAACAGCAGGCGCAACATGCGCGCGAGGAGCAGGCCGCCGCATTGAAGCGATTCGGCGATACGCTGAACCAGCAATTGGCCGTGCTCTCGGAGAGCAACGAGCGGCGTCTTGCCGAAGTGCGGGCGACGCTCGAGCAAAAGCTTAAGGATATCGAGGCGAACAATGCGGCCAAGCTCGATGAGATGCGACGCATTGTCGATGAAAAGCTTCATGCCACGCTGGAGCAGCGCCTGGGCGAGTCGTTCAAGCTGGTGTCGGACCGGCTCGAGCAGGTCCATCGCGGTTTGGGCGAGATGCAGACGCTCGCTGCAGGCGTCGGTGATCTGAAGAAGGTGTTGACCAATGTCAAGACGCGCGGGACCTGGGGCGAGGTTCAGCTCCAGGCGCTGCTCGAGCAGATGCTCACGCCCGATCAGTATGCGAAGAACGTGGCAACGGTGCCGCGCAGCAGCGAGCGCGTCGAATTCGCGATCCGGCTACCGGGCCGGGGCGAAAGCGACCAACGCAATGCGCAGCCGGTATGGCTGCCGATCGATGCGAAATTCCCTCGTGAGGACTACGAGCGGTTGATTGACGCACAGGATCGGGCTGACCCCGTTGGCGTCGAGGAGGCGGCCCGCGCGCTGGAAACGCGCGTCAGGCTGGAGGCCAAGGCAATTGCAGACAAGTATGTGTCGCCGCCGCATACGACGGACTTTGCCCTTCTGTTCCTGCCGACCGAGGGGCTTTATGCGGAAATCCTGCGCCGGCCTGGGCTGACCGACGCATTGCAGCGCGACTACCGGGTCACGATTGCCGGACCCACTACGCTGACCGCGTTGCTGAACAGCTTGCAGATGGGTTTTCGTACGCTGGCGATCGAAAAGCGCTCGAGCGAAGTCTGGCAGGTACTCGGCGCGGTGAAAACGGAGTTCGGCAAGTTCGGCGATGTTCTGGCGAAAACGAAGAACCAGCTTGCGACCGTTGCCCGGTCTATCGAACTGGCTGAGACCCGGACACGACAGATGCACAGGAAGTTGCGCGACGTCGAGGCGCTACCTGGCGAGCAGGCTGCCGAGCTGCTGGGCGATGAAGGGCAAGCGCAAGCGACGTTAGACGACAGCAGCGAATAAGCCGGTGCGGCCGTGGTGGAAGCGGATCCGTCAGATCGACGAATCGTCAGGCAGCGCTTGCAGACCCGTGAGACGGTGCCGGGCCTCTCCGGTCACGCGCACGACGCGCCACTGCGGTAACACGGTTGCGCCCAGTTTCGCGTAGAAGTCTACCGCTGGCGTATTCCAATTCAATACGGTCCACCCGAAACGGGTGCATTGCCGCTCGATAGCGAGCGTGGCCAGCACGCGCAGCATTTCAGTGCCCAGTCCCGTGCGTGCCTCGCTGCGCCGGTTGCATGTATAGATACTCTAGATACAGGCCGCGTCGGCCGGGGTCGCATGGGCGGATCGTCGTGCCGTCCGGCAGCATAGCCAATGGCGAAGTCATGCCTCCTCCGGTGCATCGGAGAGCATGATCTCGATGCCGCCGAAGCGCGATGCCACCCAGTTGTATGCGTGACATGCGATCCATAGCAGGACGAAGCCAAGCACGGCGTTGAGTATCAACGCGCTGAACAACGTTGATAGCTCAACAGCGCCGTAGCGCAAGAATGCTACTAGCATACCGAGCAGGACGATCGGCACGCTGAAGGTCAGGTACACGAAGATCAGCGCCTTGGCAGTTTGCCCCGGGGCAATGTACGAGATTTGTTTTTTCATATCGAAGCGTCGGCGGTCATTCGCGAAAAGGGTCGCGCGGGGCGCGCGCTGAAGTTGTATGAAAACGGCGAGTATGCGTGAGTTCAATCCATCAAAAGGTTAAAGCAGCCCGCCAAAAGACCAGATCAGTCCGTTAAAGGCTTAGATCAATCCGTCAAAAGGCATGATGTCGACCGTGTCGCCCACGGCCACCGGCCCTCGTTGATGATCCAAAATAACGAAACAATTGGCATCGCTCATCGAGCGTAGGATACCGGAGCCCTGTGCGCCGGTCAGCGCGACTTCCCAGCGCCCGTCGTCGCGCCGGCGCGCAATGCCTCGCTGATATTCGGTCCGTCCGGGGCGTTTGCTGATTGGGTCCAGCGCGCTCGCGGCGATCAGCGGCACGGGCCGGGGCAGTGCACCGGTCATCGAAATCAGTGCGTCGCGCACGATCTGATAGAAGGCGACCATCGTGGCAACCGGGTTGCCCGGCAAGCCGAAGTAGAGCGCATCGTGGCCTTCGCCCACGCGCTTGCCCGACCAGATGCGGCCAAACGCGAACGGGCGTCCCGGCCGCATCGCGATACTCCAAAATGCGACGTCGCCCAGCCGACCCATCAGTTCACGCGTGTAGTCCGCGTCGCCGACCGATACGCCGCCGGAACTGAGTACGACGTCCGCTGACGCCGCCGCGTTGCGCAGCGCTGCTTCCAGCGCGTGCCGGTCATCGGGCACCACGCCGAGATCGATCACCTCCACGTTCAGGCGGCGCAGCATCCCGTACAGCGTATAGCGATTGCTGTCGTATACGCATCCGGGCGCAAGCGGTTGTCCCAGCGAACGCAATTCGTCGCCGGTCGAAAAGAAGGCGGCACGCAGGCGGCGTCGGACCGGTACTTCGCCGAGCCCGAGGGAGGCGAGCAGGCCCAGATCGGACGCGCGCAACACACGTCCGGCCAATAGGGCCGCATGTCCGCTGCGCAGGTCTTCGCCGGCGCGTCGGCGGTTGGCGCCGCGGGCCAGCGCGGCGGCCAAGAATTGGATCGAGCCGTCGCCGTTGATTGCAACCTGCTCCTGCGGGATCACGGTATCGCAGTCGGCCGGCAATATCGCGCCGGTCATCACGCGAATGCAATCGCCACTGCGTACCCGCGCATCGTATGCGCGTCCGGCTAGCGCCGTGCCCGCTACGCGCAACCGGATCGTGCCGCCGCGCTCGAGGGTGGCGCCGTCGAACGCATAGCCGTCCATGGCGGAGTTGTCGTGTGCTGGTACGTCCAGCGGCGATACCACGTCGTCAGCCAGCACGCGGTCCAGTGCGTCACGCAGCGCGAGTCGCTCAATGGTGGCCACCGGCGTTGCCCACTGGCTCACAATGGCCCGGGCGGCATTCACCGGCAGTGCGTTCGGATCATAGTCGGCGATACAGCTTGCGATGGTTTGCAGCGAGGTCATGGCACGGGGACGGCGGAAACGGGGCGGATGCAACCGGGCAAAGGACGCCAGGCACGCTCATTGCCCGATGTCCGGCCGCTCGAGTTTGTATAATTCTTGCAGCGAGTTGACATTGTAAAACGCGCGCTTGTCGGCGAATGGCACTTGTACCGCCATGTGGCGTGCGTACCACGTGCGCACCCGGCGCTCGCCTTGAGCCAACTGCGTCGCCAGATCGCCTGCCAGCCCGGTGCGCAGCAGCGCGAATACGAAATGAGCACGCCCGGCTGCCGGCGTGTCGGCCGACGACGATAGAGGCGTGGCGGGCGCGCCCGGCGCAGTGGCATCGGGCGATGCGGTGCATGCATAAGCAATCGGTGCGTGCGTGACTTCTAGCGCCTGGGCGAGGCGCTGAGCCAGGTTCAACGGCACGAATGGAGAATCGCATGGCGCGACCAGTAGCGCGCCGTGCATCAGCGCTTGGCTGTCGAGCGCATATAGCCCTTCGAGAATGCCGGCCAGCGGGCCGGGGAAATCGGACGTGGCGTCCGTTAGCACCTGATCGGCAAACCGGGCATACTGATCAACATGGCGATTGGCGCTGATCAGCAGGCGCGACACCTGTGGCCGCAAGCGCTGTGCGACATGCTCGATGAGCGGGCGCCCATGCAGCAGTTGCAGCCCCTTGTCCCGTCCACCCATCCGCGTGCCGCGGCCGCCAGCGAGAATCAGCCCGATGGTGCTGGCGCGCGAAATCATGTGCGGATCACGGTGTGCATCGGCCTAGCCGCCGATGTACGACATTTCGACGCGCGGGCCGCCAGCGGCTTGCCCTCGCAACTGCGAATAGCGGTCCTCGCGAGCTCGCCACAGTCGCGCGATCGCATCGGAGATCTGCTCATCGGTGACGCCGTCGCGCAACAGCGCGCGCAGATCGTGGCCCGTGTTGGCGAACAGGCATAAATACGCCTTGCCTTCAGTGGACAGCCGTATGCGCGTGCAACTGGAGCAGAATGCACGCGTGACGCTGGAGATCACGCCGATCTCCCCAGCGCCGTCCACGTATCGCCAGCGCTGCGCGGTCTCGCCCGGATAATGCGCGTCTAGGGGCACAAGCGGCCAATGCGTGTTGATTCGGTCGATGACGTCGGCGGACGGCAGTACTTCGGCCATGTTCCATCCATTGGTGCAGCCTACGTCCATGTATTCAATGAAGCGCAATACGGCGCCGGATCCGCGAAAATGTCGGGCCATTGGCACGATTTCGCTGTCGTTGGTGCCGCGCTTGACGACCATGTTGATCTTTAGTGGGCCAAGGCCTGCCGCGTGCGCGGCCTCGATCCCGTCCAGCACGCTCGAGATCGGGAAATCGGCATCGTTCATGCGTTTAAACAAGGTATCGTCCAGTGCGTCGAGGCTGACTGTCACGCGCGTGAGTCCAGCGTCTTTCAGCGCACGCGCCTTGCGGGCGAGCAGTGCGCCGTTCGTCGTCAGCGTCAGATCGAGTGCTCGTGCATCGGACGTGCGCAACGCAGCAAGGCGTTCGACCAGGCGTTCGAGGTGCTTGCGCAACAACGGTTCGCCGCCGGTTAGGCGGATCTTCTCGACCCCCTGCGCGACAAACAGCCGCGCTACGCGCTCAATTTCCTCAAAGGTCAGCAGCGCGTTGTGTGGCAGAAAGGGGTAGTCGCGGCCAAAAACGGTTCGCGGCATGCAGTACATGCAGCGAAAATTGCAGCGGTCGGTGACCGAGATACGCAGGTCGCGCAGCGGGCGGGCGAGCCGGTCAACGACATACCCGCGCGGCGCTCCAGGGGCGCTCGAGAACGCCGGGACCGCGCTCAGTTCGTTCAGCGGGATGACACGTCGATTCATGGTTGCCACACAGGCCAGTTCAGCTAAAGATTTTATCCGAATGCGCCGAGTACGGCGTTGCTGCGGTGCAATGTCCTATATCGCGGTTGCGATGATCGGCGGCAGGGCGAGCAGCGAGCCCGCCGGATAACCGGGGAGGGCCAATAAAAAGCCCTCGCCGAGGCGAGGGCCATCGATTATGAGCCGCAAAGCGGCGCACGACGGGTGCGACGTGCCCGTCCGGTTACACCTCGTGTCGGGTCTCGACTTGCTGCATCGGTTCCGTGGACGGCGGCGGCAACGGCTTGCGTTCACGGCCGATGCGCAACGGTTCCTGGGCAGCTTGCGCGGCTTGCTGCGCCGCGCGCAGCTTGTCGGCATCGGTGTTGACCCACACCAGTCCAGCGGACTCTAAGATCGGCGCTAGCGTGTCGATTGATAACGCGCCTGCCGACGGAGCCATTGGGGCGAGGGTGGCGACCGGGGCTGGTTCGTCGGCGTTGCTCGGTTGGGACGGCGCTTCGTGCGCGCCCGCCGGTGTGTTGCCGACGACGGCTTGCCTATGGCCCGCTTCGGCGCGGCCGGTTACCGTGTCGTCCGATTGCGCAGCCGGGACCTGAGCCGACGCAGCCGGCGTGTGGGCGTGCGCCGGTATCGCCGATGTCGGCTCGTCTGCCCTCAGCGGGCTTACCGGTGTCGGCTCATCACCTCGTACTGGCACCGGCTCGTCGCGTCGTGCCGGCGCTGATTCGAGCGGATCCGCTGTCGCGGCGGCGGTCACCACCGTTGACGTCACCGACGGCTGAGGAAGGGGCGCTTGCTGCCGGGTAACCTCGCCGCTGATGCTGGGGCTTGCACCTGAATCATGCGCCGGCTCGACAACCCGCGGCTGCGGCTGCGCCGCGACCGCAGCCGGTTGCATAGGCGTGGCTAGGGGCACCTGCACCGTTGCCCGGTGTCCGCCAGCTTCGTTGGCTTCCCGCGACGCGGGGGATCGGTCCGCGGCGTGTTCGACCGCCGCTTCTGATCTTGGCACTGGCACGTGCTCGCGAGCCGACACTGCGTCATCTGTCATCGCGGTGGGGGCGCCAGCCGCGGTGTTCGGTGCAGTGGCACCCGTTTCGCCTTCTCCTTCGGCCACGTCTGCGGCATGAGTCAGGTTGATGCCGTCCTCGTCGCGTTCGCGGCGACCGCCGCGGCGTCCGCGCCGGCGGCGGCGCCGCTCCTCGCCATCACGCCCGAGATCGGTTTCCGGTGCCGCGCCGGCACTCGGCGCCGCCTCCCGGCCCTGTTCGACCTCCTGCTCGTCGCGTAGTGACTCGAACGGCGGCTGCTCGAGCTGCTTGCGTTCGCCACGGTCGGCTCGGTCAGGCCGCTCGGCGCGCTCGTGGCGTTCACCGCGTTCGCCCCGATCCGCCCGTTCACTGCCACGCTCACCCCGATCCGCCCGTTCGCTTCGTTCGGCGCGTTCGCCGCGTGCCGCCTCGTTGCGGTCACGGCGCTCGCCGCGCTCGGTACGCTCGAAACGTGGCGGCCGTTCGGTGCGCGCTGGTTGTTCTGCCTCCACGCGGGCATCGGCTTGCCGTTCCTGGCGGGGGACTCGCGTATCGCGTACGCTCCGCTCGTCGCGCGCAGCGCGTTCGTCCCGCGTATCGCGTTCATCGCGACGCGGCCCACGACCCGATTGAGCAGTGACGTCGCGTGGTGCCGCGTCACGGCTACCGGATTGCTGGCCGCGCCGATGGGACCGGTTGCGCTCTGGGCCTTGACGAGCCTCGCCGCTGGCACGTTCCCCGGTCGGCCGTGCCGGCGTGGCTTTGCCAGTGGCCTGGGCCGGGGGGGCGGAAGGCTCGCCACTGAAGATGCGCTTGAGCCATCCGATGAATCCGCCACTTGCCACGGCCGCCGGTGCGGCCGGTGTGCGCGGCTGGGCTGGTGACACCGGGCGTGGCGCGGCGCTGGGCGCCGGCATTTCCGGCGTAATGCCCTTGACGGCGGCTTCCTGCTTCGGCTTTGCGTCGCCGTCGCGCTTGCTGTAGCCGGTTTCCGATTCCAGTTCGCGCGCCGCTTCTTCGGCCATGCGCCACGACGCGCGCGGCTCGTCGAGTCGCACGTCGTCATGACGCAGTCGCTCGAGCTTGTAGTGCGGCGTTTCGAGGTGCTTATTGGGAATCAGCACCACGTTGACCTTGAAACGCGATTCTATCTTATTGATTTCTTGGCGTTTTTCGTTTAACAGGAAGGCGGTCACCTCGACCGGCACCTGGCAATGGATTGCCGCGGTGTTCTCCTTCATCGCTTCTTCTTGAATGATTCGCAGCACTTGCAGCGCGGACGATTCGGTGTCGCGGATGTGGCCGGTGCCATTGCAGCGCGGACAGGTCACATGGCTGCCCTCGGACAGCGCCGGACGCAGCCGCTGACGCGACAGCTCCATCAGGCCGAAGCGGGAGATCTTGCCCATCTGGACCCGGGCGCGGTCGTGCTTGAGCGCGTCCTTGAGCCGTTGCTCGACTTCACGCTGGCTCTTGGCCGACTCCATGTCGATGAAGTCGATCACGATCAGCCCGCCCAAGTCGCGCAGCCGCAACTGGCGCGCCACTTCATCGGCCGCCTCCAGGTTTGTGCGCAGCGCTGTTTCCTCGATGTCGGCGCCCTTAGTCGCCCGAGCCGAGTTCACGTCGATGGCCACCAACGCTTCCGTGTGGTCGATCACGACGGCCCCGCCGGAGGGCAGCGGCACGGTGCGGGAATAGGCGGTCTCGATTTGGTGCTCGATCTGGAACCGGGAAAACAACGGCACGTCATCATGGTAGCGCTTGACCTTGCCGAGATTGTCCGGCATCACCACTTCCATGAACGCGCGAGCCTGATCGTGGATATCCGGTGTATCGATCAGGATCTCGCCGATGTCGGGCTGGAAGTAATCCCGGATCGCGCGGATCACTAAACTCGATTCAAGATAGATCAGCAGTGGCCCGCGCGTGCCGTTCGCCGCTGCCTCGATCGCACGCCACAATTGCAACAGGTAGTTCAAGTCCCACTGCAGCTCTTCGGCGGAGCGACCGATGCCCGCGGTGCGCGCGATCATGCTCATGCCGTCCGGCAATTCGAGCTGCGCCATCGTTTCGCGCAATTCTTGCCGGTCGTCGCCCTCTATGCGTCGCGACACGCCGCCGCCGCGCGGATTGTTAGGCATCAGCACCAGGTAGCGGCCGGCCAACGAGATGAACGTGGTTAGTGCAGCACCCTTGTTGCCGCGCTCCTCCTTTTCGACCTGGACGATCAGTTCCTGACCTTCGTGCAGCGCGTCCTGGATGCGCGCGGAGCGCATTTCGACGCCATCCTTGAAATACTGTCGGGCGACCTCCTTGAATGGCAGAAAACCATGGCGATCCTCGCCGTAGTTGACGAAGCACGCCTCGAGCGAAGGCTCGATCCGCGTGACGACTCCTTTGTAGATATTGCCTTTACGCTGTTCGCGTCCGGCGGTTTCGATATCGATGTCGATCAGCTTCTGCCCATCGACGATCGCCACGCGCAACTCTTCCTGTTGCGTCGCGTTGAACAACATGCGTTTCATTGAACGGCTCCAGTGCGGCTGCGCGTCCCGCCACGGTCCAGAGTGGAACCGGAACGGGCAGCGGCGCGCCGCCTCTTTTTGTCAAAAAAAGCACGCTGGAGCGGGAAACTCTGGCTGGGGAGAATTGCCTTGACCGGAACGCGCGCCAACCAAGGCGCGGCGTGCCGCGGGCACCTGCGAATAGGTCAAAACCACGGCAAAACACGGCGGTGCAGCCGCGCATTGCGCCATCAAGCGCGTGACGCGCGGCGTCAAACCGTACGATGCACTGCTGCCGGCGGGCCGCCGTCACACAATACGCGCGCGAACCGGATCCTGCGCGGGTGCGCGGACCATTGGCACCGTGGCCCGGGTGTCTCGCTCGTTCGCGCGCGCTGTCTCGATCCGACTGCTGCGCGCGTGTTATTCGCAATCCGTCCAGCTCGTGCGTGCCACGTCGGCCGACGTGGAAGTGCCGTGAGCTGGGCGCAAAAAATTCTTTATGACCAAAATTTCCGTTACCGGCTTGCCGTCGACGATGCCGAATCCGCCTGTGGGCGATATCCCTGCGCCGTGCAACGACATGCGTGCAACTTGCTGCTCTCGCCTTCCAGGCGAGCAGCCGACCTGGGGTGCAAGGTAGAATAACGCACAGGGCGCTTGCACCGAAACAGCCCGTCGCTTGCCGGGCGGGTCGCCACCGGCGCACGGGCTGTCTGACAAATTATATGCAGAATGAATGAGTTAGGCAAAATATCGCAAAATGGTGCAGCTGCCGACCGTGTTTCGTGGCTGAACGTAGACGACGCGTCGGCCGGCCAGCGCATCGACAATTTCCTTCTGCGCGTATGCAAAGGGGTGCCAAAAAGCCATATTTATCGGATTTTGCGAAGCGGCGAAGTGCGGGTCAACAAAGGCCGGGTTGACGCCTCGTACCGGCTCGAGCATGGCGATACCGTGCGCGTGCCGCCGATACGGGTGGCACAGCCGGCTGGCTCCCCGGTGAGCGCGCCGGCTGCGACGTTCCCGGTGTTATATGAGGACGACTGCCTGATTGCGCTGGACAAGCCGGCCGGCATCGCGGTGCACGGCGGCAGCGGGGTGAGTTTTGGCGTGATCGAGCAAATGCGTGCCGCGCGTCCTGCTGCCCGCATGCTGGAATTGGTCCACCGGCTCGACCGGGAAACGTCCGGCGTGCTGTTGCTGGCCAAGAAGCGCGCTACGCTCGTCGGTCTGCACGAGCAGATCCGCGAGGGCCGGCTGGATAAGCGCTACCTGGCGTGCGCGCGGGGCGCGTGGCCCGCGGACTGGGGCGTGCGCCGCGCGGTGAAGGCGCCGCTGCACAAGTACTTGACTGCCGACGGCGAGCGGCGGGTTCGCGTGCAGCCCGACGGAATGGCCTCGCATACGGTCTTTAACCTGCGCCGGCGACTGGGCGACTATTTATTGTTGGAGGCGGAACTGAAGACCGGCCGGACCCATCAGATTCGGGTCCACCTCGCGCATCTGGGTTTGCCGATCGTCGGTGACGACAAGTATGGGGATTTCTCGCTGAACAAGGATCTTGCTCGTCCCGGCGCCCGGCCGGGATTGCGCCGGATGTTCCTGCATGCGTGGCGGCTGAGCATTAAGCACCCGACCAGCGGCACGCCGCTAGCGTTCGAGGCGCCGCTGCCAGCCGAATGCGGTAATTTTTTGCAACAATTGACGGATACGTTGAGCGCGGATGACACGCAAACAGTTTGACTTGATCGTGTTCGACTGGGACGGCACGCTGATGGACTCGACCGCGCACATCACGCGTAGCATCCAGCGGGCGTGTCGCGACCTCGGCTTGCCAGTGCCCGACGCGTTGTCGGCGAGCTATGTTATCGGGCTGGGGTTGCGCGACGCGCTGCAGATCGCCGCGCCCACGCTCGATCCGATCGACTATCCGCGCCTTGCACAGCGCTACCGGTTCCATTACCTGAGCGGTGATCCGCATATCGAGTTGTTCGCCGGCGTGCGCGAGATGTTGGACGAATTACGCGGTGCGGGCTATCTGCTCGCGGTGGCGACCGGCAAATCACGGGTCGGGCTGAACCGCGCGCTGGACTCGGTCCGGTTGATGACGATGTTCGATGCGACCCGCTGCGCGGACGAGACGTTTTCAAAGCCCCACCCGGCAATGCTGCATGAATTGACACGGGAATTGGGGCAAGGTGCTACGCGTACCTTGATGATTGGCGATACGACGCACGACCTGCAGATGGCGGCTAACGCCGGGGCCGCCGCCGTGGCGGTGTCCTATGGTGCCCATCCAGCCGAGCAACTGGTTAAGCTGGAGCCGCGCTTTTGCGCCGCCGACGTCACGTCGCTGGCCGATTGGCTGCGCGAGCACGGATGACCCACGAACTCGCCGAACGCGGCCGCGGCATCCGATGCGCCGCGAAATCCGACCTCTTTCCCTTGAAGCAGGACTTGATTGCGCATGACCGACTATTCGACTGACGACAACCCGCGAACCTCCACGCCCGCCCAGCGGGGACGGGCCGACGCCACCGGCCGCACGCCCGACGATTGGCAGCGCGATGCGCTCGAGCGCGTCGCGCTGGCGGCCATCCGCGAGCAGCGGGCGGCGCGCCGCTGGCGGATTTTTTTTCGCGGCGCGTTCCTCGCCGTGTTGATCGCGCTCACTTGGAGCGTGTTCAACCTGTCGGGTGAACGTTCGGTTTCGGCCGCACGTCATACGGCGCTGGTTTCACTGGACGGTGAGATCGCGGCGAACTCGAATGCGAGCGCGGAGAACATCGATACCGCGTTGCAGAATGCCTTTGATGACTCGCATACCGCCGGGGTGATTCTGCGGATCAACAGCCCGGGCGGCAGCCCGGTGCAGGCTGGCATCATCAACGCCGAGATCCGCCGTTTGCGCAACAAGTATCCGTCCAAGCCGCTGTATGTGGTGGTCGAGGACATTTGCGCATCGGGTGGCTACTACGTGGCGGCGGCCGCCGACAAGATTTACGTCGACAAGGCCAGTATCGTCGGCTCGATCGGCGTGCGGATGGACGGGTTCGGCGTCACCGGACTGATGGACAAGCTCGGTATCGAGCGCCGGATGCACACGTCCGGTGAAAATAAGGGGTTCTACGATCCGTTCTCGCCCGAGAGCGACAAAATGAAGCAGCATGCGCAGCGCATGCTCGATGATATCCATGCGCAGTTCATTACTGCGGTGCGGCAAGGTCGGGGTAAGCGGCTGAAGGAAACGCCGGACGTGTTTTCCGGGCTATTCTGGACCGGCGACAAGAGCGTCGAACTCGGGCTGGCCGATGGATTCGGCAGTACCGACTATGTCGCACGCGAGGTCATCAAGGCACCGGGTATCGTCGACTATACGGTCAAGGAGAGCATCACCGATCGCGTCGCTCGCAAGTTCGGCGCGGCGGTCGGCGGCGCGGCACTTCGTGTGCTGGCGCTCGGTGCCGCGCCAAGCCTACGCTGAGTCTGGCCGTCAACTTAGGCGTTGGGCCGTGGACCGGGCACAGTCTTGCCACGCGTTGACTTGGGATGGGCATGCGGGGCCCGGTCGGCCCCGCGTGCCGGGTCACTGTCAGTTCGCCAACATCAGAAAAATGGCCGGTCGTTTATGCAGTTCAATCGGCTCTTTACGCCACACTGACACCGGCCGGGTGACGATTTGCTCATCCGGTAGCGTTAGATCGACGGCCACGCACACGAGTGTGTCCGGCGCACACGCGCTTGCCAGCACATCGAGCATCGCACGGTTGCGATAAGGGGTTTCGATAAAAATCTGTGTCTGCCGGGCCCGGCGCGACTGCTGCTCTAGCTCGCGCAGCTTCTTCGTGCGTTGTGCGGCATCCACCGGCAGGTAGCCGTGAAAGGCAAAGCTCTGGCCGTTCAAGCCGGAGCCCATCAGCGCCAGCAGGATCGAACTGGGTCCGACCAGTGGCACGACCCGGATGCCGCGCTCGTGCGCCCGGCGCACCAGCAGCGCACCTGGATCGGCTACAGCCGGACACCCGGCTTCGGACAGCAGCCCGCCGTCGCAGCCTGCGATGATCGGTGCGAGCAGCGCATCGATTGCGCTCGCCGGCGTATTGACGTTCAATTCGCGAATCTCGATGTCCTGGATCGGAACAGTGCCACCCGTTTTTTTCAGGAACGCCCGCGTGCTTTTCGCGTTTTCGCCGACATAATAGGTCAGCCGCGCCGCGAGCGCGCGCACGGGTTCGGGCAGCACGCCCGCTAGCGCAGCGGCGTCGCCCAACGCATTGGGCACCAGATACAGCACGCCGGTCATCGCGCCTGCTCCGGTGCTTCGGAGGCGGCGTCGGCGGTGCCCAGCAGCGTCACGCCGGCCTGGCGCAGCATGTCGGTCAGCGCGATCAGCGGCAGGCCGATCAAGGCCGTGGGGTCGTCGCTGTCGATTGCCTCCAGCAAGGCGATCCCCAGCCCTTCCGACTTGGCGCTGCCGGCGACGTCGTAGGGCCGTTCCATCTGCAAGTAAGCGTTTAGTTCCGTATCGGGCAAGTTGCGAAAGCGTACCCGTGTGACGACGTCGGTGCAGCGTGCGGTGTCGTTGCGCGGGTCATAGAGGCACAGCGCGGTGTGAAACTCGACGTCGCGCCCGCGCATCGTGCGTAGCTGCTCGAGTGCGCGCGCGTGGTCCCCAGGCTTGCCGATCTGCCGGCCGGCGAGCGTGGCGACCTGATCCGAGCCGATCACCAGCGCATCGCCGCTGCGCGCGGCCACGGCGCGGGCCTTGGCCTCGGCCAGTCGCAGGGCGGTGCCGGCCGGCGCTTCATGCGGCAATGGCGTTTCATCGATGGCTGGCACGTCAACGTCGAAAGTCACGCGCAACCGCTGGAGCAGTGCGCGCCGGTACGGGGAGCTGGAAGCGAGAATCAGCCGGCGCGCGGCGATTGGAGCGGATATGGGCTGCATGGGCGGAAGCGGTCCGGAATGCGCGATTTGACCACGGCCGGCACCTGGCGCGCGGCGCGTTGCACGAGCTCGCGCGGTGCTGGCTTAAGTGATTGACGCGTAAAGACAAAAGCGATATGATACCGGGCTTTTCATCGGTGCGGTCCATAAACGTCGCGGCGCGGCGGCCGGCGATACCGGCTGCGCCTGTTGGCGGGATGACGCGGGAGGAGGTCCAGGTGGCGGAGTCAACGGACAAGCGAAGCGCGTCGACCGGCCGTGAGGCGGCGCTCAACCTGCATGCGCTGGACCTGTTCGAGTTTGCGCGAACGGGTCGGCAAACGATGGGACAGTTCGACGTTGGCGAGTTGGCCCGGCTGGCAGCCGAAGTGCCCGCCGACGCGGTGACGCTCGGCGATTATGATCCGGCGTTGCGCTGGCACGCGCAGGGTGGATCGGTGCGCGAACTGCAGCCCGATGGCACCGTGCTCGACGAGCCGTGCCTGCGGGTGGTCGTGCATGGCGCGATCTGGCTGCAGTGCCAACGTTGCATGGAACCGTTTCGCGTGCCACTGGGCATCGATGCCGAATACCGGATCGTCGAGAGCGACGACGAGGCGGATGAGCGCGCGCTCGACGACACGTCATTTGATGTGATCGTAGGTTCGCGTCAGTTCGATTTCGTCGAGTTGATCGAGGAAGAATTGTTGTTGTCGTTGCCGCTGGTGCCGAAGCATGAGGTCTGCACCCAGATACACGAGAGCCTGGTGACCGGCGCGGCGGGCGAGCATGCGCGCGATCCCGATGCTGAGGCCGGCGAATCGCTGGCCGGTGACGAAGTGCAACGCGAGCATCCGTTCGCCGCGCTCGAGGTGCTCAAGGGTGGCGGGCCGAAGTCCGGACCGACGCATTGAGTGCGTGGACGCGGTCCAGAGGCCAGGCGGCCGGTCGCGCCGGCCTGTCATCAGCTGTTTGGCGGGTGGCAGGCGGGGTGGGGACCTGTGTTAAAATTGACGAAATTTTTCTGGAGTTACCATGGCAGTTCAGCAAAACAAGAAGTCGCCGTCGAAGCGCGGCATGCACCGCTCGCACGATTTCCTGGGCGCCGCACCGCTGGCCGTCGAGCCGAGCACCGGCGAAGTCCATTTGCGTCACCATATCAGCCCGAACGGCTACTACCGCGGCAAGAAGGTCGTCAAGACCAAAAACGACTAAGTGCCTGGCGGCAATGGTCGCCTGCCTCACCTTTCGTTCGCGATTGAATTGCCATCGGTTCGTCAAGAAAGCGGCATTGACCTGCCGCTTTTTTGTGCCTGAAATTCGCCGCATCCCATGACTATAAAGATCACAATCGACTGCATGGGAGGCGACCACGGTCCAACCGTGACGGTTCCCGCCGCGGTCAGTTTCGCGCGTGCGCATCCAGATGCGCAACTTGTGCTGGTGGGCTTGAACGACGCGATCCGCGCGCAGCTCAAGCGATGCAAGGCGCTCGACATGCCGACGCTGTCGATCGTCGATGCGAGCGAGGTCGTCGCGATGGACGATTCCGTCGAGGTCGCGTTGCGCAAGAAGAGGGGCTCGTCGATGCGCGTCGCGTTGAACCTGGTAAAAGAGGGTCATGCGCAAGCCTGCATCTCGGCCGGCAACACCGGCGCGTTGATGGCGGTGTCGCGCTACGTGCTCAAGACGCTGGCCGGCATCGAGCGGCCGGCGATCGCGTTCGCCCTGCCGAATCAGCGTGGCTACACGACAATGCTCGACCTGGGCGCGAATGTCGACTGCGAGCCGCAGCACTTGCTGCAATTCGCCGAGATGGGGCACGCGCTGGTGTCCGCGATCGAGGGCAAGGACCGTCCGTCGATCGGGTTGCTGAACATCGGTGAAGAGGTAATCAAGGGCAACGATATTATCAAGCGCGCCGGCGAACTGCTGCGCGCGAGCACGCTCAATTTCCGCGGCAATGTCGAGGGCAACGACATTTACAAGGGCACGGTCGACGTGATCGTTTGCGATGGCTTTGTCGGCAACGTCGCGTTGAAGACGTCCGAAGGACTCGCGCGGATGCTTGCCGACATGATTCGTGAAGAGTTTAGTCGCTCGTGGGCCACGAAGCTGATGGCGCTGCTCGCGCTCCCGGTACTGTCGCGTTTCAAAAAGCGGGTCGATTCGCGTCAATACAACGGCGCCGCGCTGCTCGGCCTGCGCAATCTGGTGATCAAGAGTCACGGTTCGGCAGATGCGTACGCGTTTGAGTGGGCTATCAAACGCGGGTATGATGCCGTCAAGAATGGTGTTCTCGAGCGTCTGACGCGGGCGCTGGAGGAAAATGCCGACCCGCTCGCTCGCGCGGCCGGCGCCGGTTCTGGCGAACCTGACGTGTCTGGCGCACAAGCACTTTCCAATACGACCACCGGCGGCCCCGCGGGATCATCCGCGCCTGAGCCGTTGGCTGCGCTATCCCCGAAGGCATGATGGTTCATCCCACTATTTACTCGCGCGTGCTCGGTACCGGCAGTTACTTACCACCGACGCGCGTCACCAACCAGGCGCTGGCCGAGCGGCTCGCGCAGCAGGGGGTCGAGACGAGCGATGAGTGGATCGTGGCGCGCACGGGCATCCGTGCCCGTTATTTCGCGTCGCCCGAGCAAGCCACCAGCGACCTTGCATTGGTGGCCGCACAGCGCGCGATCGCAGCGGCTGGCATCGATTTGCAGGCGATCGAGCTGATCATTGTCGCCACGTCCACACCGGACTTCGTGTTCCCGAGTACGGCCTGCCTGCTGCAGGACAAGCTCGGCATCCGCAACGGCGGCGCGGCATTCGACGTGCAAGCAGTGTGCTCCGGGTTCGCTTATGCGCTGGCGGTGGCCGACGGGTTGATCCGCAGCGGCGCGCATCGCAACGCGCTGGTGATCGGCGCCGAAACGTTTTCACGGCTGCTCGATTTCAAGGACCGAACCACCTGCGTGCTGTTCGGCGACGGCGCTGGTGCCGTCGTGCTCGGCGCCTCGGACCAGCCAGGGCTGCTGGCGAGCGCACTGCACGCGGACGGCAGCCACGCGCACATCTTATGCACGCCAGGCAACATCAACGGCGGTGTTATTCAAGGTAGTGCGTTTCTGCACATGGACGGGCCCGCGGTATTCAAACTCGCGGTAAACGTGCTCGAGAAGGTGGCGCTCGAAGCGCTGGCTAAGGCCGGCATGTCGGCGGACCAGATCGATTGGTTGATTCCACATCAGGCCAATATCCGGATCATGCAAGGCACGTGTCGCAAGCTCGGATTGCCATCGGAGCGCATGATCGTGACGGTCGGCGAGCATGGCAACACGTCGGCCGCATCGATTCCGCTCGCGCTGGACGTGGCGGTGCGGGACGGACGCATCAAGCCCGGCGACCGGGTACTAATCGAAGGCGTTGGCGGTGGATTTACCTGGGGTGCGGCAGTCATCCGTATGTAGACGCGTGTACAGCATGCGCAGGCGCTTGTGGCGCCGTCCGCCCGCATGCCGTTTCGCTGCTTTTTCTATTCGAGGACGATATGAAGTTCGCGTTCGTTTTCCCCGGGCAAGGCTCGCAATCGATCGGCATGCTCAATGCATTCGGCGATCATCCTGTTGTAAAGGCGACGCTCGAGGAAGCGTCCGATGCGCTGAGCCAGGATATCGGCCGCCTGATCGCACAGGGGCCGGTCGATGAACTGAACCTAACCACCCATACGCAACCCGTGATGCTCACCGCCGCATACGCGATTTACCGCGTGTGGCAGCAAGCCGGCGGCGTGGCACCGGCGGTCGTTGCCGGCCACAGCCTCGGCGAATACACGGCACTGGTCGCCGCGGGCGCGATCACATTTCGTGACGCGTTGCCGCTGGTGCGCTTTCGCGCGCAGGCGATGCAACAGGCGGTGCCGGTCGGGGCCGGGGGGATGGCGGCAGTCCTGGGGCTGGATGATGACGCGGTGCGCGCCGCATGCTCGGAAGCGGGGTCGGCCGGCATCGTCGAGGCGGTCAACTTCAATGCGCCGGCGCAGGTCGTGATCGCTGGCCACAAGGCTGCCGTGGACAAGGCATGCGAGATCGCCAAGGCCAAGGGCGCAAAGCGCGCGGTGTTGTTGCCAGTGTCAGCGCCGTTTCATTCCTCGCTACTCAAACCGGCGTCTGAGTGCCTGCGCGAGTATCTGGCCGATGTGGACGTGCGCGCGCCGCAGATCCCGGTGGTCAACAATATCGACGTGGCGATGGTGTCGGAGCCGGCCGGCATCAAGGATGCGCTAGTGCGCCAGGCCGCCGGGCCGGTACGCTGGGTTGAATGCGTGCGCGCGATCGCCGCGCAGCAGATCACGCATGTGATCGAGTGCGGCCCTGGCAAGGTGTTGGCCGGGTTGACGCGGCGCATTGATGCCAACCTGGTGGGCGGCGCGATCGTTGATCCGGCGTCGCTCGACGATACACTGAAACTGTTGCAAGGTTGAATGCCGGGCTGTCACCGGGATTTATCATTCGATTCGGAGCCAAGACGGGATGGAAAAATCGCTCGACAAACAGATTGCGTTGGTCACCGGCGCATCGCGCGGCATCGGCCGTGCGATTGCGCTCGTGCTCGGGCGGGCCGGTGCGACGGTAATTGGCACCGCCACGTCCGACAATGGAGCGGCGGCGATCAGTGACGCGTTGCGCGCCGAGGGCATTGTCGGTCGCGGCGCGGTACTGGACGTCAACGACGGCCTCGCGGCCGATGCGCTGGTTGATTCGGTGGTCAAGGAGTTCGGGGCATTGAACATCCTAGTGAACAACGCCGGCATCACGCAGGACCAGCTTGCGATGCGGATGAAGGACGACGAGTGGGACGCGGTGATTGACACCAACCTAAAGGCCGTGTTCCGCCTGTCGCGCGCCGTGCTGCGGCCGATGATGAAGGCGCGCGGCGGGCGTATCATCAGCATCACGTCCGTCGTCGGCTCGACCGGTAATCCGGGGCAGGTCAATTACGCAGCGGCCAAGGCGGGGGTGGCCGGCATGACGCGGGCGCTGGCGTGCGAGATTGGCAGCCGCAACATTACCGTCAACTGCGTGGCGCCGGGTTTCATTGACACGGATATGACCCGCGTGTTGCCCGAGGCGCAGCGCGCAGCGCTCGACGCGCAGATTCCATTAGGCCGGCTGGGCGCGCCGGAAGACGTTGCCCACGCGGTTGCATTCCTCGCTTCGGCGCAGGCGGGATACATTACGGGCACGACGTTGCACGTCAATGGCGGCATGTACATGTCCTGACGGGTGCCGGCTGCGCTTGCCGCGGTGCTCGCAAGGGTTGCGGCGAAACTGGTCGCGCGTCATTTTTTGCGGGACAAACCTGATAAAATGCGCGCACTTGCATTTTTGAACTCATTTTCCCTGGAGGGATGCATGGACAACATCGAACAGCGCGTCAAGAAGATCGTCGCAGAACAGCTCGGCGTGGCTGAAGCGGAAATCAAGAACGAGGCTTCGTTCGTCAACGATTTGGGTGCTGATTCGCTGGACACTGTCGAACTCGTGATGGCGCTGGAAGACGAGTTCGGCATGGAGATTCCGGATGAGGAAGCCGAGAAAATTACGACGGTCCAGCAGGCAATCGACTACGCCCGGGCTAACGTCAAGGCCTAAGCGTCTGGGTTTTCTGTCGCAGGTCGCGGCCACAGGGCTCACGGGTTTCCGTGCGGCCGCTGTGGCTTTTGATTTTCTATTATGTATGAAAAAGGGAATATCGTGAGCCGTCGTCGTGTGGTAGTTACCGGCCTTGGGCTGATTTCGCCCGTTGGCAATAACGTTGCCGACGGTTGGGCGAACCTGGTTGCTGGCAAATCGGGGATCGCGAACATCACGAAGTTTGACGCATCGAATTTTTCGACGCGTTTCGCCGGTGAAGTTAAGGGCTTCAATGTCGAGGACTACATGGCGGCCAAAGAGGCCCGCCACATGGATACGTTCATCCACTACGGTTTTGCTGCCGGCGTGCAGGCCATGACGGACGCGGGCATCGACACGGCAAGCGAGGATCTGGAGCGTATCGGTGTGGTCGTTGGCTCGGGCATTGGCGGCTTGCCGATGATCGAAGTCACGCAAACCGAGATGCTCAACCGCGGGCCACGGCGGATTTCTCCTTTCTTCGTTCCAGCCTCGATCATTAACATGATCTCCGGTCACCTGTCGATGCGCTACGGCCTCAAGGGGCCGAACCTGGCGATCGTGACCGCATGCACGACCGGCCTGCACTGCATTGGCGAGGCGGCGCGGTTGATCGAATATGGGGACGCCGACGTGATGCTGGCCGGCGGCGCAGAAGCGACCGTGTCGCCGCTGGGCATCGGCGGCTTTGCCGCCGCGCGCGCGCTGTCGCAGCGTAACGATGATCCGACCACTGCCAGTCGTCCGTGGGACAAGGACCGTGACGGTTTCGTGCTGGGCGAGGGCGCCGGCGTCATGGTGCTCGAGGAATACGAGCGCGCGAAGGCGCGCGGCGCGAAGATCTATGCCGAAGTCGCTGGCTATGGCATGAGCGCTGATGCGTACCACATTACGGCGCCGCTCGAGGACGGCGACGGCGCGCGCCGTTGCATGCTGGCGGCGTTGAAGAACGCTCGCGTGAACTTGGATGAAGTCCACTACCTGAATGCACACGGCACATCGACGCCGTTGGGCGACCTGGCGGAGACCATCGGCATCAAGCGCATGTTCGGCGACCACGTGAAGCACATGGTCGTGAACTCGACCAAGTCGATGACTGGCCACCTGCTTGGCGGCGCGGGCGGCCTGGAGTCGGTGTTCACCGTGTTGGCGCTCCATCACCAAGTATCGCCGCCGACGATCAACATTTTCAATCAGGATCCGGAGTGCGACCTGGATTACTGCGCGAATACCGCGCGGGAAATGAAGATCGACGTCGCGTTGAAGAACTCGTTCGGCTTCGGCGGCACGAACGGTACGCTGGTGTTCAAGCGCGTTTGATGACGGATCGCGCCGTCTTCGCGGGGTCCCGGTCCGCACCGTCGCTACACTCCGGTATCGCATCGACGGCGCGCGACGACGCAATGGTTTTGCGGCACTCGCGGATGCTCGCGGCGCTGGGCGTGGCCGTCGCGTGCGCGTGCGCGCTGGCGGTGATGCTGGTGCTGGCGCCGCGCATCGGTCTCATCGCCGCCGCAGCGGCAGCGCTCGCGGTGGCGCTCGTATTGGCTGTTTTTTCACAGTGGCAGGAACGCATGAGGCCTGTTGCGATCAAAGTCGGGCCGGACGGTGCGGTCACGTGGCACCGCCAGGGCGCGCCGGTGCGATATCACCGGATCCTTGGGCATGCGCGCCCTGCTACCGGCCTGCTGGTGCTGCGCCTGGCGCCTGACGACGAGCGGGCGACGCGGCACAGTGCAGGGCCGGGTTCGGTGCTGATCGCGGCGGACGCAATCGAGCCGTCCCATTTCCGCGAGTTGGCGATCGCGCTGGCACGTCAGCGCCGGCGGCCGGGATGAACCGCTGCCCCGCAGTGCGCCCGCGCGGCCCCTTGTAACCGTTGTAACGCTTGCCTGCCCACGGGGGCGCTACAATAGGCGTCCTTTCGCGTCGCAATCTATACAGACAACGGATTTTTCAGGTGAGCGAAAAAGAAATCGACCAGGCGCTGGTCGAGCGCGTCCAGAAAGGCGACAAAGCCGCGTTCGAACTCCTGGTCGCCAAATACCACCGCAAGATCATCAGGCTGATTTCGCGCCTCGTGCGCGATCCCGCGGAAGTTGAGGACGTCGCGCAGGACGCATTCATTAAGGCATATCGCGCGCTGCCGCAATTTCGCGGCGAGTCCGCGTTTTATACGTGGTTGTACCGGATCGCCGTCAACACCGCAAAGAATTACCTTGCGACGCAGGGTCGGCGTGCGCCGACGTCCACGGAAGCGGACGCGGAGGAGGCTGAAACTTTCTCCGATGCCGACCAACTAAGAGATATCAACACGCCTGAATCAGTGTTGATGAGCAAGCAGATCGCACAGACAGTCAACGCCGCGATGGCGCTGTTGCCCGAGGAGTTGCGCACGGCGATCACGCTGCGCGAGATCGAAGGACTGAGCTACGAGGAAATCGCCGAGATGATGGGTTGCCCAATCGGCACCGTTCGGTCGCGGATTTTTCGGGCTCGCGAAGCCATTGCGACAAGGTTGCGTCCGTTGCTGGATACCCCCGAAGGAAAGCGGTGGTAGCGGTAAGGGTCGAGCGGGGGAGTCTACGGGGTTGTCAGTCAGATGGGGAGCATCATGGGGTCCGTTCCATTGCAAATGAACGAGTCGGCGAGTCACATTCCGGTTGCCGAGCATATTTCCGCCGCGCTGGATGGTGAATCGCTGGAAAGCGGCGGGCGCGCGCGCGTGTCGCATAGGCTGGCCGAGTTCCTGTCGACGCTGGATGCCGACGGGCGGGCCCTGTGGATCGACTATCATCTGATTGGTGATGCGCTGCGCTCCGATGAGTTGGCCAAGGATGCCGCGAAGAGCGCGGCGTTCGTTGCCCGGTTTTCCGCGCGCCTGGCCAATGAGCCGCACGTGTTGGCGCCGTCGGCGTTGCGGACCAACATGCGGCGCACGCTGGCGTTACGGCGCCGCATGTTACCAGTGTTCGCGGTGGCCGCTGCCGCCGCGACGCTGAGTTGGATGGTCGTGCCGCAACTGCAGGGCCTTGGCAGTGCAGGCACGCCGGCACAAGTCGCTTTGGTCAGCGACCCGGGTGCGGATGCAATGCAGCGCGTCGCATTGGCGTCCACGCCGGTGGATGGCAGCGTGCAGCAGGGCATCCAGGATGCGAGCATTGTTCGCGATGCGGATCTAGATCAATATCTGGCCGCGCACCAGCAGTTCGCGCAGCAGCCGATGGTCCAATCCGCCACACCTTTGATCCGTGCCGCCGCGGCTTCCGGGGGCAAATAAACTGATGCAGCTTCAGCGGTCAAAAACAATCGACGCACGGGGGCGGCTGCGGGGAACGAGGTTCGTCGCAGCCGTATTCATTTCGCTGGTCTGCGCGGCCGTCCACGCTCAGTCGCGCACCGACGACTCGCTCGTCGCGCGGCGCGAGGCGGCCAATTGGCTGAACCGGATCCACCAGGCAGCGCAGCAGCAGAGCTACGAAGGGATTTTCGTCTACCAGCGCGGTTCGGCGGTGCAGTCATCGAGCATCGTGCATTTCGCGGATCATGGTGATGGCGAATATGAAAGGCTTGAAAGCCTGGACGGCAAACCGCGCCGGATGCTGCGGCACAATGACGAGGTCTACACGTTTGTGCCCGAGCGCAAGCTGTGCGTGTTCGAGCATCGGCAGAGCAAGGATTCGTTCCCCGCGCTATTGTCCGCGAGCAGCGATCGCGTATTGAGTGTCTACGATCCGCAGCTGCTGGGGGCCGACCGTGTCGCCGGACTTAACGCGACCGTGATCGAATTGCGTCCGAAGGATGCGCTGCGCTACACGTACAAGTTATGGGCCGACCAGAAGAGCGGCCTGCTGTTGCGCGAGCAGACGCTGGACAGCGACGGGCAGGTGCTCGAGCAGGTTGCCTTTTCACAGGTCCGGCTCGGCGTGACGGCGGACCGCAACGCGATTGCCCAGGCCGTGCGCAACGCATCCGGTTGCGTACGCCCCCCGGTGGAGCCGGTCAATATGGAAGCAGCGGGCTGGCAACTGCCGAATCAGATTCCCGGGTTCCGCAAGGTGCGGGAACTGCGCCGGCCGATGGCTGCGCGCGATCCGTCGTCGTCGCCCATTGCCGTGGATCAGGCGGTGTTTTCTGATGGGCTTTGTGCGATCTCGATCTTCGTCGAGCCATTTGAGCGCAATTCCCGCAAGGAAGGCTCGGGTGCGAGCGGAGCCACGCACATCCTGGTCAAGCGTCATGGTGATTATTGGGTCACCGCGTTGGGCGAAGTACCGATGACGACGCTGCAACAGTTCACTTCTGCCATAGAATATAAGGCTCCTCGATAGTTTGCGCGGTCTCTTTCTTTTTGTCGACAATATGAGTATCCATCCGGTGCGCAGATTTCTGCTCGCGGCCGCCATGGCCATCTGTATCCCGTTGGTGTCCCCGTGCGCAGCCGCGGCGCCAGCCGCCGCCAACCTGCCCGATTTCACGGACCTGGTCGACAAGGTCGGCCCGGCGGTCGTCAATATCCGCACTGCGACGCATGCGCAGCAACAGGGCCCGACGGGCTTGCCCCCTGGGTTGGATGACGGCGACATGTCCGAGTTCTTCCGGCGCTTCTTCGGTATTCCGTTGCCACAGCAGCCAGGCAAGCCGAACCCGCCGCGCGGAGGGGGCGGAGGCGGCGATTCAGATCCGTCGGACTCGGAGCAGAGCAGCGGCGTGGGTTCCGGCTTTATCCTGTCGGCCGACGGCTATGTGATGACCAATGCGCATGTGGTTGATGACGCGGACACGATCTATGTGACGCTGACCGACAAACGCGAATTCAAGGCAAAGTTGATCGGCGTGGACGAGCGCACCGACGTGGCGCTCGTGAAGATCAATGCGGCGAGCCTGCCGACGGTGACGATCGGCGATTCGAACAAGGTCCGGGTCGGGGAATGGGTTGTGGCGATCGGCTCCCCCTTCGGGCTGGACAACACGGTCACGGCCGGCATCGTCAGCGCGAAGGGGCGTGATACCGGCGACTATTTGCCGTTCATCCAAACCGACGTCGCAGTCAATCCCGGCAATTCGGGCGGGCCGTTAATCAACATGCAGGGCGAGGTCATTGGCATCAACTCGCAAATCTACAGCCGTACCGGCGGTTTCATGGGGATCTCGTTTGCCATCCCGATCGACGAGGCAATGCGCGTCGCAGACCAGCTCAAGGTCAACGGGCGGGTTGTGCGGGGTCGGATCGCGGTGGCGATCGGCGAAGTGACCAAGGACGTGTCGGACTCGCTGGGTCTGCCTAAGGCACAAGGCGCGCTGGTGTCCAGCGTCGAGGCGGACGGCCCGGCCGACAAGGCCGGCGTGCAGCCGGGGGACATCATCCTGAAGTTCAATGGGCGCAATGTGGATACGGCGACGGACCTGCCGCGGATGGTGGGCGAAACCAAGCCCGGTACCCAGGCGACGCTGACGATCTGGCGCAAGGGCCAAACGAAGGATTTGTCGGTCGTCGTGGCCGAGATGCAGCCGGACAAGACGGCGAAGGCGCAAACTAGCCGCCGCGCGCCGCCGCGCGAGCGTGCATCGAACCAGCTTGGGCTGGCGGTTAGCGACCTGTCGCCGGAGCAGCTTAAATCAATGAATCTGAAAGGCGGCGTGCAGGTCGATGGCGTGCACGGTCCAGCGGCCCGCGCAGGGTTGCAGCGGGGCGACATCATCTTGCGAATCGGCGATACTGACGTCTTGAATACGAAACAATTTGAGGCGCTCGTGCAGCAACTCGATCCGCAAAAGAGCGCAGCGTTGCTGGTGCGCCGCGGCGACAATACGCAGTTTGTCCCGGTCAGGCCACGGGCTGCGCCGGTGCAGAAGTAGTGCGGGCTGATGCTCGATGATGGCGCACGGTGCGCGCCGCCTGCCCCGTCTGACGTTGTACGGCCGCGCGTGGTGCCATCTGTGCGACGACATGCGGGCGCAGCTCGATGCGGGGCAATGGCCTGCGGGTCCAGCCTGATCGGATGCGTTTTCCGCTAAAATGCGCGGATTCTTGATTTTATCGCAAGGCGTGCTCCGCTTTTGTCCGAGCGCGCCTTTTTCGCTTGATCGGCATTGAATGGATCATATTCGTAATTTTTCGATCATCGCGCACATCGATCACGGTAAATCGACGCTGGCCGACCGCATCATCCAGCTGTGCGGCGGCCTGTCGGACCGCGAAATGGAAGCGCAGGTGCTCGACTCGATGGACCTGGAGCGCGAACGCGGCATCACGATCAAGGCGCAGACCGCCGCGTTGACGTACCGGGCGCGGGACGGTCGTGTCTATAACCTGAATCTGATCGACACGCCGGGCCACGTCGATTTTTCCTATGAAGTGAGCCGTTCGTTATCCGCCTGCGAGGGTGCACTGCTAGTCGTCGATGCGAGCCAGGGGGTCGAGGCGCAGACCGTCGCAAACTGCTATACCGCGATCGAGTTGGGTGTCGAGGTCGTGCCGGTGCTCAACAAGATCGATCTGCCTGCGGCGAACCCGGACAACGCGATGGCCGAAATCGAAGATGTGATCGGCATCGACGCCACGGACGCAGTCCAGTGCAGCGCGAAGACCGGCCTGGGTGTGCAGGACGTACTCGAGGCGCTGATCGCCAAGGTGCCGCCGCCCCGCGGCGACGCGCAGGCGCCGCTGCAGGCGCTGGTCATCGACTCGTGGTTCGACAATTACGTCGGCGTCGTGATGCTGGTGCGCATCATCAATGGCGCGTTGCGCCCGAAGGACAAGATCAGGATGATGGCGACCGGCGCGCAGTATCCGGTCGAGCACGTGGGCGTGTTCACACCGAAGTCGCAAAACCGTGACGTCTTGTGCGCGGGCGAGGTCGGGTTCGTGATCGCTGGTATCAAGGAGTTGACGGCCGCGAAGGTCGGCGACACGATCACCCATTCGGCGAAGCCGGCGGCTGAACCGTTGCCGGGCTTCAAGGAAGTCAAGCCGCAGGTGTTCGCTGGGCTGTATCCGGTCGAGGCCAACCAGTACGATGCGTTGCGCGAGTCGCTCGAGAAACTCAAGCTCAACGATGCGTCGCTGCAATACGAACCCGAGGTCTCGCAGGCGCTGGGCTTCGGCTTTCGCTGTGGCTTCCTAGGCTTGTTGCACATGGAAATCGTGCAGGAGCGGCTCGAGCGCGAATTCAACATGGACTTGATCACGACGGCGCCGACCGTCGTGTACCAGGTGCTGATGCAGGACGGCTCGATGGTGATGGTCGAGAACCCGGCGAAGATGCCTGAGCCATCCAGGATCGCCGAGATCCGTGAGCCGATCGTGACGGTGAACCTGTATATGCCGCAGGATTATGTCGGCGCGGTGATCACGCTATGCACGAGCAAGCGCGGCAATCAAGTCAACATGACCTACCACGGTCGCCAGGTGCAACTCACCTATGAGATACCGATGGCCGAGATCGTGCTGGACTTCTTCGATCGGCTCAAGTCCGTATCGCGCGGCTACGCGTCAATGGATTATGAGTTCAAGGAATACCGGGCATCAGACGTGGTCAAGGTCGATATGCTGATCAACGGCGACAAAGTCGATGCGCTGTCGGTGATTGTGCATCGATCGCAGTCGCAGTATCGCGGTCGCGAGGTAGCCGCGAAGATGCGCGAAATCATCCCCCGGCAGATGTACGACGTTGCGATCCAGGCGGCCGTCGGCGCGCACATCATTGCGCGCGAGAACATTAAGGCGCTGCGCAAGAACGTGCTGGCCAAATGCTACGGTGGCGACATCTCGCGCAAGAAGAAACTGCTCGAAAAGCAAAAAGAAGGCAAGAAGCGGATGAAGCAGGTCGGCAGCGTCGAGATTCCTCAAGAGGCATTTCTCGCTATTCTCAAAGTCGAAGACAAATAACCGAAAAACGGAATCTCCATGAATTTTGCGCTGATCCTCTTTATCCTGGTCGTGTTGACCGGCATTGCATGGGTAGCGGACAAGCTGGTTTTTCTCCCTCAGCGCCGGCGGGCCGCGGATGCCGCCGCGCACGAGTTCGATCAGCAGCAACAGCGCATGGATGAGCGCTTTCGCGACGAAGATGCCGCCCGCACACGGGCAAGGCTGCGCGAAGAACGGCTGCGCCAGCCGTGGTGGCTCGAGTATTCGGCGAGCTTCTTTCCGGTGATCCTGCTAGTCTTCGTGCTGCGTTCATTCATCGTCGAGCCGTTCAAGATTCCGTCCGGCTCGATGGTGCCCACGCTACTTGTCGGCGACTTCATTCTAGTCAACAAGTACGATTACGGGGTCCGCTTGCCGATCATCGATAAGAAGATCATCCCGAACCGAGACCCACAGCGCGGCGACGTCGTTGTATTCCGCTATCCGAAGGACGAGTCGGTCGATTACATCAAGCGCGTTGTCGGCGTGCCGGGCGACGTGGTCGCGTATCAGGACAAGCGCCTGACGATCAATGGCGAGGTGGTGCTCGAAACGCCGCTGTCGGATTATCTGGATGAGGACCGGCTGTCGATGGGGCAGCCGGCCAAATACGTCAAGCAGTACAGCGAGACGCTCGGGGGCAAGCGCCATGCGTTGCTCAACGATCCGGCCGTGCCGCCGTTCGTGATTGGCGCAGACGATTATCCCTATCGCGACAACTGCCACTACAACGACCGCGGCGTGATTTGCAAAGTACCGCCGGGCCACTATTTCGTGATGGGCGACAACCGGGACAATAGTGCCGACAGTCGTTACTGGGGCTTCGTGCCTGACCGCAATCTGGTCGGCCGTGCGTTCTTCATCTGGCTGAATTTCTCTAACCTGAAGCGAATCGGCTCGTTCGAATGACGCGCGAGCGTTGCTCGGCTCAGGCTGCAGCACGCGTTATACTTCTATCCATGCCTTTGTCACCGCTGGAAAGCCGGCTGCACTACGAATTTCGCAATGCGGAATTGTTGCGGCAGGCGATGACCCACCGCAGCCACAGTGCCACGCATAACGAGCGGCTCGAATTCCTTGGCGATTCGGTCCTCAATTGCGTGGTGGCGGCCCTTTTGTTTCAACGTTTTGGCAAACTCGATGAAGGCGACCTATCCCGCGTGCGGGCAAACCTGGTCAAGCAACAGTCGCTATATGAAATTGCCCAGGCGCTGAATATCGCAGAGGCGTTGCGGCTCGGCGAGGGGGAATTGCGCAGCGGCGGCTTCCGACGGCCGTCGATCCTGGCTGACACGTTTGAGGCAGTGCTCGGTGCGATCTTCCTGGATGGGGGATTTGACGCGGCGCAAACGGTGATCAAGCGACTCTATGTCCCCATTTTGGATCATATCGATCCGCGCACGCTGGGCAAGGATGCCAAGACGCTGTTGCAGGAGTATTTGCAGGGCCACAAGATCGCATTGCCGAGCTACGCGGTGATCGCGACCACGGGCGCAGCCCACAATCAGCAGTTCGAGGTCGAGTGCACGGTGCCGAAGCTCGAGATCAAGGTGTTCGGCACGGGTGCCAGTCGGCGCGCGGCCGAGCAGGCTGCCGCAAAAAAGGCGCTCGAAGAAGTGATGGCGGTGGCGCCGCAGCTGCTCGGCAAGCCGAAGCGATCGAGGAGTGCGGCACGCGCTGCCAAGCGCGAATTTGAGGACGTACCGTCGCATGGCACCGGGGTGCAGGGTGCACTGGATTTACGCCCCACGTTGGATCGTAAGGCCGAGCGGCTGGGCCGTGCCGAGCGCGTCGCCCATCCCGCCGAGCGAGCGATGCAGACAATGGAGCGGGGGGGCAATGACCATGAACGCGTGAGCAGCGCGCCGTCGTCGCATGGCGTGCCGAGCGCCGTCGCGATGATGCGTGCCGCGCATGCCGATCATTCGGTCGAGCGGGCGCCACGCCAGGCCGACAAGGGGGCCGCCGCGGCCACAGCGTCCGATGCGCCATTGGCCAAGGCGGCGGCAGCGATTGCCGCCACCACCGTGGTTGTCGATGTGCCGGCTGGGCCCGGACAGGCGCTCGATGAGCCCCGCGATACGGCGCTTCATCCGACGCCGCGCAAGGCCGATGCCGGCGCGTGACCGCGACCGCGCCAATGCGGCGTGTCGCAGCATGACTTGCCGCGCTTTACTCTTTGAACCCGACAGCCGAGGTCGGGCGCTCCGCGCCCACGTCAGCGGTATTTCCTGCAGGTCCGCTTGCCATGAATTCGACTCTTGAACAAACCGGTTTTCGTTGCGGCATGATCGCGATCGTCGGGCGCCCCAATGTCGGCAAGTCGACGCTGATGAACGCCCTCGTTGGGCAAAAGGTCAGCATCACGTCACGCAAGGCGCAAACCACGCGGCACCGAATCACCGGTATCCGGACGCTGGACGATGCACAATTCATCTTTGTCGACACGCCCGGCTTCCAGACCCGGCACGGCTCGGCGCTGAACCGCTCGCTGAACCGTGCGGTCACCTCAACGCTGACCTCGGTGGACGTCGTGCTGTTCGTGGTCGAGGCAGGCCGTTACGGGCCGGACGATCAACGGGTGCTGGAGTTGATTCCGCCGTCGGTGCCGACGGTGCTGATCGCGAATAAGGTCGACAAGCTTTCGGACAAGAGCGCACTGCTGCCATTCTTGAAAAGCACAGCGGCGCTGCGCGCGTTCCGTGACGTCGTACCGATGAGCGCGAAGCAGCCGGACGATATCACGCGGCTATTGAAGATCTTGCGGCCGTCGTTGCCGCTCGGTGAGCCAATCTATGGTGAGGACGAGCTGACCGACCGCAGCGAGCGATTCTTGGCGGCCGAGATCCTGCGGGAGAAAGTATTCCGCTGGACTGGAGACGAGTTGCCATACACGAGTACGGTACTGATCGACAAGTTCGAGCAGGAAGGCCGCCTGCGGCGGGTTTTCGCAACGATTCTTGTTGATCGTGACAGCCACAAGGCGATGATCATCGGGCAAAAGGGCGCGAAGCTGAAGCAGATCAGCACCGAGGCGCGCATCGACATGGCTAAGCTCTTCGATGGTCCGGTTTATCTGGAGACGTTCGTGAAAATCAAGAGCGGCTGGGCGGACAACGAGGCGGGATTGCGCGCCTATGGGTACGAATGACGTCTGGCTGGGTCATCCAGATGAGACCAGGCAACTCGACGTCGGCGTAGCACCCGGACTGGCGCCCGACGGCGTGCCGCCGGGCGCGTCGGGCGATGTTGCGCAGTCCGCGCCAGGTTACGCCGCGCCGACCCGTCGCCGCGCCGCTGCGCTGCGCTCGGACTACCGTATCGCCGAGCAGCCGGGCTTCGTGTTGCACGCCTACCCGTATCGCGAGACGAGCCTGATCATCGACGTGTTCACGCGCGCGCACGGCCGTCTCGCGCTCGTCGCGAAGGGGGCGAAGCGGCCGCATTCGGCGCTGCGCGGCGTGCTGCAGACGTTCCAGCCGCTCGCACTGTCATGGGCCGGCAAGTCCGAAATGCGGACGCTGACTAAGGCTGAATGGGTCGGCGGAATGCGTCCGCTCGCTGGCGATGCACTGCTGTGTGGCTTTTACGTCAATGAGTTGCTCGTCAGGTTCTGTGCGCGGGAGGATCCGCATACCGCGTTGTTCGACCATTACTTGTTGACGTTGACGCGGCTCGCGCATGACGAACCGGCGGTGCAGGTATTGCGTTCGTTCGAACGTGTCTTACTGCGTGAGACCGGCTATGCTATGTCGCTCGATCGGACCGTGACGAGGCAGAATGTCGTGGCCGGGCGCTCATACGTGTTCGATCCCGAGCGAGGCGTATGCGACGTCGAGATGCTAGAGCCTCAGGCGGACGCGTTGCGCGGGCCGGTCATCGCCGGACAAACGCTGCTCGACATGGAGCGCGATGATTATTCGCGTGCGCAGACCGTCGCGCAAAGCAAGACCCTGATGCGTTTTTTGTTGAATACTTATCTTGGCGGCACGCCGCTTGCGACGCGCCAAATCCTGATCGACCTGCAAAACCTATGAACGTTTTCTCGTCGCCGACACCTGTTATCGAGTTGGGTGTCAACATCGACCATGTCGCCACGTTACGCAACGTGCGCGGCACTGCGTATCCTGACCCGCTGCGCGCGGCGCTGCAAGCTGAGGCTGCCGGCGCCGACGCGATCACGCTGCATCTGCGTGAGGACCGCCGCCATATCGTCGATGCCGATGTGCGCGCGTTGCGGCCGTTGCTCAAGACCCGAATGAACCTGGAGTGCGCATTGACGCAGGAAATGCTCGACATCGCCTGTGACGTGCGTCCACATGACGTTTGCCTGGTACCGGAAAAGCGCGCCGAGTTGACCACCGAAGGCGGATTGGACGTGGTCACGCACTTCGACGCGGTCAAGGCGGCGAGCCGGCAACTGGCCGATGCGGGCACGCGCGTATCGCTGTTCATCGACGCCGAGCCGGAACAGATTCGGGCGGCCCACGAAAGCGGTGCGCCGGTGATCGAGTTGCATACCGGACGCTACGCCGACGCGGATGACGACGCTCGGCAGTCACAGGAATTCGAGCGGATTGCCGCGGGTGTCGACCTGGGGCGGTCGCTGGGCCTGAAAGTCAATGCCGGTCACGGCCTGCACTATACCAACGTACAGCGCATTGCCGCGCTCGATGGCATTGCCGAGCTGAACATTGGCCATGCCATCGTCGCGCATGCCATTTTTGCGGGATGGGACAATGCCGTGCGGGAAATGAAGGCGATCATCGTCGCAGCGCGCGTCGGCGCGCGTGCATGAGCACCGGAGCCGCACCGATGGTGCACCGCGCTGTCTATGGGATCGGCACGGACATCGTGCAGGTCACCCGCATCGCCGCCGTGATGGAGCGTACCGGCGGCCGCTTTGCCGAGAAAATCCTCGGTCCGCAGGAACTCGCGGTCTATCGCGCGCGCGCGGCACGCTCGGAAGTGCGCGGCGTGGCGTTTTTGGCCACGCGCTTTAGCGCGAAGGAGGCGTTCTCTAAAGCGATCGGGCTCGGCATGCATTGGCCGATGACGTGGCGCGCGGTGCAGACGCTCAACGAGAAAAGCGGCAAGCCGGTGATCGTCGCGACCGGTGAGCTGGCCCAGTGGATGGCCGAGCGCGGACTCAGCGCACGCGTATCCGTCAGCGACGAACGCGATTATGCGGTGTCGTTCGTCATCGCCGAAGTCGATGCGTCAATGGATGGCCCCGGTGCCGGGTCGATGGACCGGCACGCGACTGACCTCAGAAACCCTAGTTGAACAACCGCAAGCGCAAATATGGTCCGGCGATGCTCGACGTCGCCGGCACTTCGTTGAGTCGTGACGATGCCCGCCAGATCGCCGATCCGCTGACCGGCAGCGTGATTTTGTTCGCCCGCAATTATGCGAGCCGCAAGCGCGCCAGCTGATCGACAGCCTACGGTGAACGGGGCGGACTGGTTTTAGGTCACCTTCATTCGCTGAAGCTTGTTGTACAGCGTCTTGGGGCTGATGCCAAGCAGTGTCGCTGCACGATGCCGGGTGCCACCCACCGCATCGAGCGTGGCACGGATCAGCATCTCCTCGACATCGGCAAGCGGCGTGCCGACCGCGATCTGCACCTGGTTGTTTGACCGTGAACGGCCAGTGCGGCCGCCTTCGTCGTCCGGCGACAAGCTTTCGATCATGTCCTCGGATGCCTGATGCGAGCGCTCGATCACGTCGCGCAATTCGCGCACGTTGCCTGGCCACTCGTATTCGATCAGCTCGCGCACGCAGAGCGGGCTGAGCCGCTTGACCGAATCGTGGCGTTGGTTCAGCACGTCGACGAAATAAGTGGCCAACAGTTCGATGTCCTCGCCGCGCTCGCGCAGCGGCGGCAATGTCAGCGGTGCCACGTTTAGCCGTTGCAGCAGGTCAGTGCGCAGCGTGCCGCGGGCCAGCGCCTGCTGCGGCGATTCGACGGTGGCCGCAACCACCCGGAAGTCGGCGCTTAGATCGGTGGTACCGCCCATCCGGCGAAACGTGCGTGCCCCCAGCGCTCGTGCGAGTGCCTCTTGCTGCGCGGCCGGCAGCAGATCGACACGGTCGATGAACAGCGTGCCGCCGGCTGCCCGCTCCAGTACGCCGGCTCCGCTCGTTTCCGCCCCATCGAATGCGCCGCGCTGGTGACCGAATAGCATGCTTTCCCACGGCTCAGCGCCTGCGTGACTGGCCGCCGCGCCGTCCAGCTTCACCAGCGGGCCTTTCTTGCGGCGGCTCATCTCGTGCAGCGTTCGCGCAGCGATCTCCTTGCCGGTTCCCGGCTCGCCAACAATCAGCACCGCTGCCTCCGTCGGCGCGATACGCTCAATCGTGTCATAGACCTGTTGCATCGCCGCACCGCGACCGATCATTGAGCCGAAGCGGCCGACGCGCCGCAATGCCGCACGCAGGTTCTGGACTTCCTCGGTAAGCTCGTATGGGCGCGGAATGCGCGCCAGCAGGCTGCGCAATCGCGGGATATTGACCGGCTTGAGTAGGTAGTCCCAAATGCCGTGGCGCAGCCCTTCGATCGCGCTTTCCACCGTCGCATTACCGGTCATCACGATGACCGGCGTCGCGCCGTCCGGCTGTGACGGCAGAGAATGCAGCACGTCCAGCCCGCTGCCGTCGGGCAGGTTCAAGTCGACCAACACCACATCGGGAATGAACCGCTGCAACGCGGCGCGCGCTTCTACGAGCGTGGCTGCAGTGTCGACGGAAAAACCATCGGTACTCAGGATGGCCGACAGTCCCGACAGGCTGTTAGGGTCGTCTTCAACGATCAAGGCGTGTGGCATAGCGCGACGAGGTATTATCTGCGGCGAATTTTGGAGCGCTGCGGTGGCGGTTCGGGGAGAGCATGCTTCGTGCCAATTCGTCGTACTTTACCAATCAACGCGTTGCCGTAACAGGGTGACGCGCGCACGGTCCCGATGCGGCAAATTTTTCCCGTTTGGCGCGTAAATTCTTCCACCGCCGTGCAGCGGTGTCGCGTCGCGTTGGCCCCCGTAAACAAAAAGCGCTCCAGTCGGAGCGCTTGCGTTGTGGCATTGAGAACGTTCGAGGCGCTGTTACGCGCGGCTGCGGTACTCGTGCGTACGCGTGTCGATCTCGATCTTGTCGCCGATGTTACAAAATAGCGGCACCTGCAATTCAAAGCCGGTAGCCAGCTTGGCATTCTTGAGTACCTTACCAGACGACGTATCGCCCTTGACCGCCGGTTCCGTATAGACGATTTCGCGCACTAGCGTGGTCGGCAACTCGACTGAGATCGCCTTGTCGTTGTAGAACACCACTTCGCACGCCATGCCGTCCTCGAGGTAGTGCAACGCATCGCCCATCATTTCGCTTTCAACTTCGTACTGATTGTAGTCTGCATCCATGAAGACATACATCGGATCAGCGAAGTACGAATAGGTGACTTCCTTGCGGTCGAGCACGACCACGTCGAACTTGTCATCGGCCTTATACACCGACTCGTTGCCCGCGCCGGTCAGCAGGTTCTTCAACTTCAGCTTGACGACCGCGGCGTTGCGGCCCGACTTGTTGTACTCGGTCTTTTGCACGACCATGGGATCGTTGCCGATCATTATGACGTTGCCCGTACGCAGTTCTTGAGCGGTCTTCATAACACTGTCCTGTCCGATAAATGGGTATGGCGAATGGCTGACGGCACGCCCCCGCATTGGGCAGTCCGGCAAGCGATCCTAAGCTCTTGAAAACCCATTATTTTAGCGTATTTTGGACGAATGCGGCCAGATGTCCGGCTAGGTCGCCGATGGCAGCCAACTCATCCGCCCATACGTGCGCGCGTGCCTCGAACGCCTCCCGATGCTGGATGAAATCTTGCCAATCGGGCAGGCCATGCATTGGATTGCCGTTCCATGCGTGCCAAAAGCGTGTCAATGCGTCGCACGCGCGCGGTTCCAGCGCCGAGCCGATATGCGCGAGGGCCGCGTCCAGCTTCGGCAGATGCGCATCATCCGCCTGCGGATAGATGTGCCAGACGAACGGCTTGCGTGCCCACTGCGCGCGCACGAACGAATCCTCGCCACGCACGAAGTTGATATCGGCGCTCCATAACAGTCTGTCGTAGCCGCGCTGGTCGGTAAACGGCAACGCATGCGCGCTCAGCGCGCCTGCGCTCGCGCTTGTGCCCGCCGCGAATGCGCGGGGCCCTGCGGGATGACCGAAGAACCGTGCCACGGAGCCGGAGATCCGCCCCTGTGGAACCAGTAGCACCAACGGATCCGTCGCATCGCGCCATTGTTCGAGCAGCGCGTCGAGGGCGGGATTCTCGTAGGAGAAAAGCGATACGACCGTGGCGGCCGGCTCGGGCTGCGGCAGCCCGAGCGCCGCCCACCAGCCTGCCCGTTCGGCCGCCGATTCGACGAACGCGCGGCGCTGCGAGTCCAGGTCTTGCTCGCGAAGCACTCCACCAGTGTGGGCGTCGAGGCCGGGGAAGAAGAACGTCTTGGTCAGTGCATGGCGGGGATGGGGCGACGCGCGCAAGTGAAAGTCCGCCACCCAATCTTCCGACGATAGGTATTCAAGGTTAATCCAGGCCACCCGCGACGAGCGTTGCGCCATCGCAGCAAGGTATGACGCCGGCAGATCGCAGGCAAATGCCTCGATGACGACATCGGCGATGTTCAGTGTCGCCGCGCCAAGCCCAGCGAACTGGGACTCATGCCAATGCTCGATGGCGACACCGGCCAGCACTTGCCGCTCGCGCTTGACATCTAACCCAGGCGCCAGGCGCGCGAGCGTGGTCAACTCATCGATGAACAGACGCACCTGCCAGCCGTATTCATTCGCCAACTGCCGGGCCAGCCGCCAGCAGACGCCGGCGTCGCCGAAATTGTCGATTACCGTGCAGAAAATGTCGCATGTGAGCGGCGCACGCGCGCCGGCGAGCAGGGCGGGGCAGGAGGACATGGGACGCGCGCGCGACGCGCAGGCCGCTTGACGAATGATCTAAACTGCTTATTTTAAAGCACAGATCCCGTGCGCCGCACGGGACTGATCCGGTATTGGCTACATGACTGAACCGTCTGTTCCTCCGACCGTTGCCGAGTCCGACGCGGATTTCGACCCTAAGCGTGTCATTGCGCAGCTGCCGCACCTGCCCGGCGTGTATCGCTACTACGATGTACAAGGCGCCGTACTGTACGTGGGCAAGGCGCGCGACTTGAAAAAGCGTGTATCGAGCTATTTCACGAAGACGCTAGTCTCGCCGCGCATTGCGTTAATGGTCCAGCGCATCGCGCGCATCGAAACCACGGTGACGCGCTCCGAAACAGAGGCATTGCTGCTGGAGAATAACCTGATCAAGGCGTTGACGCCACGCTACAACATCCTGTTTCGCGATGATAAGTCGTATCCGTACCTGAAGCTCACTGGGCATCGCTTCCCGCGCATCACGTCCTATCGCGGCGCCGTCGACAAGCATAACCAGTATTTTGGCCCGTTCCCAAGTGGCTGGGCGGTGCGCGAAAGCATCCAGATCCTGCAGCGCGTATTCCAATTGCGAACCTGCGAGGACTCAGTCTTTAACAACCGTACCCGTCCCTGCCTGTTGCATCAGATCGGCCGGTGCACCGCGCCTTGCGTTGGCGCAATTAGTGACGAAGATTATGCGCGTGATGTGACCAACGCGGCGCGCTTTCTGCAGGGGCGTCAGCGCGAGGTAATGAAGGAACTGGAGGACAAGATGCATGGTTACGCGGCCGAGTTGAAATTCGAACAGGCGGCCGCGGTACGCAACCAGATGAGTTCGCTGTCCAAGGTGCTGCAACAGCAGGCGATCGAGGTTGGCACCGAGCGTGGCAGCGGCGATGCCGACATCCTGGCGGTGGTCGCACAAGGAGGGCGCGTATGCGTGAATCTGGCCATGGTGCGTGGCGGCCGCCATCTCGGCGACAAGGCTTATTTCCCGTCCCACGTCGAGACTGCGTTGGCCACGCCGGACGAACTCAGCGTGCAGGAGGCCATAAGCACCGCGTGTGTCGCCGATAGGCTGCCGGTGGGTCAGGCGCTGGTAGCCGCTGATGTCCTGGCGGCGGACCGTGACACCCGGAAGGCGGCGCGGGACGGCATCGAGGCAGCGGTGCTGGACGCGTTCATCGCACAGCACTATATCGGCCACCCGGTGCCGCCAGTGATCATCGTCAGCCATGCGCCGGCCACGCGTGAGTTGGTCGACGTGCTGGCGCAGCAGTGCGGGCACAAGGTCACGCTGATCCGCCAGCCGCAAGGCCAGAAGCGGGCATGGTTATCGATGGCCGAGCAGAATGCACGACTTGCGCTCGCCCGGCTGCTGTCCGAGCAGGGTTCCCAACAAGCCCGCACGCACGCGCTTGCTCAGGTGCTATCGATTGACCTGGAGGACTTGTCACCGTTGCGCATCGAGTGTTTCGACATCTCGCACACGATGGGCGAGGCCACCCAGGCCTCATGTGTCGTCTATCACCATCATAAGATGCAGTCCGCCGAGTACCGGCGCTACAACATCACGGGGATCACGCCGGGCGATGACTACGCTGCCATGCGACAGGTGCTCACGCGGCGCTATGAGAAAATCGTATCGCAGTTGGCCGGCGCATCATCGGCTTCGCCGGCCGACGTGCAAACGGCTGGCGGCGCCGCACCCGGCTGCAACACGCAGCCCACGGCGCAGGCAGTCGCGGGTGCTGGCGTGCTGCCGCATATCGTGCTGATCGACGGCGGCAAGGGACAGGTTGAGATCGCCCGTCAGGTTTTCACGGAATTGGGACTGGACGCCGGCATGCTGGTCGGGGTCGCGAAAGGTGAGGGTCGCAAGGTCGGTCTTGAGACCCTGGTCTTCGCGGACGGGCGGGCACCGCTCGAGTTGGGCAAGGAGAGCGCCGCGCTGATGCTGGTCGCGCAGATCCGCGACGAGGCGCACCGCTTTGCCATCACCGGGATGCGGGCCAAGCGCGCCAAGGCGCGTCACAGCTCGCGTCTGGAGGAACTCGAGGGGGTGGGGGCGAAGCGACGGCAGCGATTGCTCGCGCGCTTTGGCGGGCTGCGTGGCGTGATGTCCGCCAGCGTCGATGAATTGGCCAGCGTCGAAGGCGTGTCGCGCACGCTGGCCGAGCAGATCTACCGTCAATTGCACTGAGCATGGCGGCCGGCGCGCGCGCTGCTTGCTTGTGACGTGCCGGATCACGCGGCACAATGGCAATTCTGCGCAACCTTTCATCGCCAGTTCGCTTCGATGCCTTTCAATTTACCTATTTTTCTGACGTGGCTACGGATCGTGCTGATTCCGTTGATCGTTGGCGTGTACTATCTGCCGGACACGATGTTGGTCGCGCAGGACAAGAACGAAGCGGCTGCGGCCATCTTCATCCTGGCGGCGTTGACCGACTGGTTCGACGGATTCCTTGCGCGCAAGCTAAACCAGACCTCGGCATTTGGCGCCTTTCTCGACCCGGTCGCGGACAAGCTGATGGTGACCGCCGCATTGCTGATGCTAGTGCACTTGATGCGGCTCGATTCGGCCATTGCGCTGGTGATCGTGGGCCGTGAGATCACGATTTCCGCGCTGCGTGAATGGATGGCGCAGATCGGCGCATCCAAAAGCGTCGCCGTCAACTCGCTGGGCAAGTTCAAGACCGCGTGCCAGATGATCGCGATTCCGATGCTGCTGTATTACGCGCCGATTGGCGTGCCGGGGCAGTTCGCGATCAATACGCACGTTGTGGGCGAGTGGCTGATCTACTTGGCGGCCGTGCTGACGATCTGGTCGATGCTCTATTACATGAAACTGGCCTGGCCGCAGATCCGCGATCGGGCCACATGATAGATTGGAGTGGAGCGGGCATCCCTGCTGATTGCACGATATTTTATCGGCCTCTGTCCTTGACACTGCGCGCCACTTTCAGCATAATCTCGAACTCTGCTGAACACGCCAACGCGTGAACAGCAGCAGCATCGTGCGGGAGTAGCTCAGTTGGTAGAGCGCAACCTTGCCAAGGTTGAGGTCGCGAGTTCGAGACTCGTCTCCCGCTCCACGACGCACAGTAGTTGATGCTTGCGGGAGTAGCTCAGTTGGTAGAGCGCAACCTTGCCAAGGTTGAGGTCGCGAGTTCGAGACTCGTCTCCCGCTCCAGGTGCCACGGCGCGATAGCAAAGCGGTTATGCAGCGGCCTGCAAAGCCGTTTAGGCCGGTTCGACTCCGGCTCGCGCCTCCAGAAACCCCCTAGTTTTCAAGGGGGTTTTTTGTTTGTGCCACAGCCACGCGAGCTCGTTCAGGGTTGCCGCCCTCGAGTTCGTCAACAAGTGCGTTCGCATATAGTCCTCCATTGAGATCGTTTTGGAGCATGTACGACCCATGCACGCTGGGACGGACGGATGAAATGATCAGATGGATCGGCATGCATGGCACCTGTTTGCGCGCGATACACGCTTGCCGGGCCATCCACTCGCGGGTTACCTCCGGGTGCTGTCCGCCGCGCAGCACGATGATTGCGCCGATCGTGTCATCGGCCGCGTGCTGACGTCGCATCTTGCGTCGCGCGAACACAGCGCGACGATGGGGCTGCGTCAGGACGTTTGCTCGATCAGAAGCTTCAGGTCGTCGGTGATCATGTCTGCGGAGTCGGATGTGGTAGCGAGCAGACGCGCGCGGCCGGTACGATCGAACACATAGATCGCCGAGCTGTGCGTGACCTCGTAATTTCCGTTGCCGTCGGGTTTCTCGGTCTGATACGCGACGCGATAGCGTCGCGCTAGATTAGCAATCTGTTTTTCGGAGCCGCTCAGTCCGACCACGTGCTGCGGATCGAACGCCTGCACATAGGTATGCAATGTCTGCGGCGTGTCCCGGTGGGGATCGACCGAAATGAACAGAATGCGCACGTCGCGGGCGTCGTTGCCCAGTTGCTCGAGAACCTGCATTAGCCGAGCCATGGTCTCTGGGCATACATCCGGACAATGCGTGTAGCCGAAGAAGACTAGCGTGGTCTTGCCGGCGAACGACGCGCCGGACACGGTCTGCCCATTGTCCGCCTGCAGCGAAAAGCCGAGATCCGGCAGGTGGCCAGAGACGTTGGTCAGTTTCCACTGGCCGTCATCCCGCGTGCACGCTGACAATGCAACCGATAAGCCGACGCACGCGGCGAGCACGGCGTGGCGCAGCACCGATTGACGGCGGGGCGCGCGCGGAATTCGCATACGCGATCGAGGCAACGGGATGGACATCGGAAAACGGAACAGGGGTAGGGGCTTGGTGCGGAGCGTATCGACGCATCCACCGAATGAGATACTGTAGCGCATTTCGTTGCGCACGGCGACCCATGCACAGCGGTGGGGCAATATGCCGCGCGTTGCCGTTGCGGTAAGATGCCACGACAATAGGCCGGACGATGCGGCAACGTGCATGATGTGCGTCGACGGTTCATCGTCTTGTGCCGCTGTCTCTTTAATCCAGACTATCCGTTCGATGCAACGCTTATCCGATTCATTTGTTGCACTGTCTCGCATCAACCCGCTCGATGCAGCATTTTTCTTCGATTTCGACGGCACGCTGGTGGAACTGGCGGGGGCGCCGGATCGTGTGGTCGTCGAGCCGGTGCTCATCCAGTTGCTGGACGGGCTGCGGCAAGCATCGCACGGCGCGCTCGCGGTGGTGTCCGGGCGCGGCATCGACAGCATTGACACGCTGCTCGCGTCGGACGCACTGGCAAGCCTGCCCATCGCGGGGTTGCATGGTGCGGAGCGGCGCGATGCGAATGGCGACGTGCTGCGCGTGGGGTTCAACGATCCACGACTCGTGCGCATCGAACGGGAGCTTGAGCGCGTAGTCGGTGACAATCCTGGCATGCTGCTCGAGGTCAAGGGCGCGGCACTGGCGCTGCACTATCGGAATGCGCCGGATCGAGAGCCGGTGGCAAGACGCGAGACCGAACGGTTGTGCGTTGAATACAGCGACGCGTATGTGCTGCAGCCCGGCAAGATGGTGTACGAAATCAAGCCGAAGCATGTCGACAAGGGGCGGGCGATCGCGGCATTCCTCGACGAGCCGCCGTTCGTGGGTCGCGTGCCGGTTTTTGCAGGTGATGACCTGACGGATGAAAAGGGCTTCGACGTGGTCAATGCGCGCGGCGGCGTGTCGATCAAGATTGGTGACGGCGACACGCGGGCTGGCACCAGACTCCCTTCTGTCGCCGCGTTCCGCGATTGGCTCGCGACGCTGATTGGCGCGCGGCCGCCACACGCATGAACTGCTGGATGCACGGCGACGACCTGTACGGTGCCGCATGAGTCGGTTGATCATCGTTTCGAACCGGGTTGCGCCGATTTCCGAGGGGGGACCCGCCGCCGGCGGATTGGCGATCGGCGTCTATGACGCGTTAAAAGAGACCGGCGGCATGTGGTTCGGCTGGAGCGGCGACACGCAGTCCGGCCCGATCGGGCCGATCAAGCTCGACGAGCGTGGCCCGGTGACCTTTGCGACGATCGCGTTGTCCCGGCGCGACTACGAGCAATACTACCGCGGCTTTTCGAACGCGATGCTGTGGCCGACGTTCCACTATCGCTGCGACCTTGCCCATTTTGAGCGGCAGGAGTTTGACGGCTACTGTCGGGTCAACCGATGGCTGGCGGATCAGTTGGTACCGCTGATCCGGCCCGATGATGTGATTTGGGTCCACGACTATCATCTGATTCCGTTTGCCGAGGCACTGCGTGCGCGGCACGTGGCGAACCGTATCGGCTTCTTCCTTCATATTCCGTTTCCGCCCGCGCAGTTGCTATTGACCGTCCCGCCGCATGAGGGACTGATGCGGGCGCTGTGTTGCTTCGATCTGATTGGTTTTCAGACTGAAGGGGATCTGCGCGCATTCGTCGACTACATCGAGCATGAGGCACATGGGCAGGTCGAACGCCGCATCGACGCCAGGGTATGCAGCGTGCGGGCGTATGATCGCACGCTGCGCGCCGGCGCCTATCCGATCGGTGTTTACCCGGACGAGATCGCGCAATTGGCCGCGGCCGGCGAGAGCGCTAGCTACGTGCGCAATCTGAAGGCAACGCTACACGAGCGGCAACTGATCATGGCCGTGGACCGGCTGGACTATTCGAAAGGGTTGGTGGAGCGGTTCCGTGCGTTCGAGAAGCTGCTCGAGACGACGCCTGCGCACCGCAACCAGGTGTCATTCGTGCAGATTGCGCCACCGACCCGCGCTGACATGAACGCGTACCAGGACATCCGGCTGCAGCTCGAGGCGGAGGCGGGCCGGATCAACGGACGTTTCGCCGAATTGGATTGGGCGCCGATCCGCTACATTCATCGGCAGTACGAGCGACAGGTGCTGGCCGCGTTGTTCCGGATATCCGATGTCGGCTACGTGACGCCGCTGCGCGACGGCATGAATCTGGTGGCCAAGGAGTATGTGTCCGCGCAAGATCCCGACGATCCGGGCGTTTTGGTGTTGTCACGCTTCGCCGGCGCTGCGCAGGAACTGCACGGCGCGTTGATCGTCAATCCCGCCGACCTTGTGGGTATGGCTGAGGCATTGGATCGCGCGCTGAGCATGCCGCTGGTTGAACGGCGGCAGCGTCACGCGGATATGATGACGCAGTTGCGTGAGAACAACGTGTCTGTGTGGCGTGATCACTTCCTCGGCGACCTGCGCTTGCCGGCGCCGGGCGGAGGCTGACAGCGAGCGCGCCGTCAAAGAGGGTGGCAGCGACGCACACGCGGCGACGCCCACACGCAGCGGTGGGATGACTGCGCGGGCCGGGCCCCGTCAGAGATGCGCCAGCCTCGTTGCCAAGGACGTGCCAGCCTCGTTAAGCGTGCTCGACGAGCCGCAGTTCGTGGTCATGGGCCACTGCGCGTCCCGATTGCTTTGTCAACAGGTCTCGATACGGGCCGGGCCGGTTCTTTAGCTCGTCTGGCGTGCCATCGTCGATGACCTTGCCCGCGCTCATCACGATGATGCGGTCAAAGTTCTGCAGTGTCGAGAGCCGGTGCGCGATCGCCACCACGGTGCGGCCCTGCATCAGCCGGTCCAGCGCCTGCTGGATCGCTTCCTCAGAGGCGCTGTCCAGTGCGGACGTCGCTTCGTCCAACAGCAGAATCGGGGCGTCCTTCAGGATGGCGCGCGCGATCGCGATGCGTTGACGCTGTCCACCGGAGAGCTTGACGCCACGGTCGCCGACGATTGTCTCGAACCCCTCCGGCATCGCCTCGATGAAGTCCGTGCAGCGGGCTTCGCGCGCTGCGGCGAACACTTCTTCGCGAGACGCATCGGGCCGGCCATAGGCGATATTCTCATACACGGTTCGATGGAACAGCGAAATATCCTGTGGCACCAGAGCAATGGCACTGCGCAAGCTGTCCTGCGTGATGCGTGAGATGTCCTGCCCGTCGATCCGGATCACGCCGACCTGCGGCTCGTAGAAGCGCTGCAGTAGTGCCAGTACGGTGGACTTGCCGGCGCCGGATTTGCCCACCAGCCCAACTCGCTGGCCCGGTTCGATATGCAATTCGAAATGATCGAGAATCGGGCGGCGTCGCGGATACGCGAACGTGACCAGCTCGAAATCGACGCGCCCCCCATTCGTGTTCAGCTCGGTGGCGTCGTTGCGGTCGGGCATGTCATGCGGCTCGAGCAGCGTCTGCACGGCTTCGGATAGCCTCGCCACGTGCTGCGTGACATCCACCAGCGCGACTGCGAGGTCCCGCGTGCCATGCAGGATCGTGAAGCCCAGCGAACTTACCAGCACGATGTCGCCGGGGGTTGCCTGCCCGCGCGTCCATAGCCACAGTGTCCAACCGAGCAGCCCGGCCGAGAGCAGTGCCGTGATTACCGCGTGCAACAGCCGTAGCTTCTCCAGGTACAGCAGGCTTTGCTGGCGTGCGGTCATCTCGGCGCGCACGGTCATGCCGAAGCGCCGCTGCTCGCGCAGCGTCATGCCGAAGGCGCGCACCAGCGCCATATTGCCAATCACGTCGACCAGTTCGCCGTCCACTGACGCAGCGCGCGTCGCGAAGGCCTGGTGACGCGCGCTGCCGCGTTGAGCCAGTTTGAACAGTACGATCGCCAGAATGGCGGAGGCTACCAGCAGTGTGCTGGCCATCAGAGGGTTGACCGCGAAGATCATCACGATCGCGCCGCATACGGCGATGCAAGGCGGCAGCACATTCCACGCCATCATGTTCTCGGCCGTATAGACGGCATTAGACGTGGCAGTGATGCGGCTGGCTAGCATCCCCGGCTGTTTCTCGGCGAAATAGGTCGGCGAATGGCCGCTCAGATAGCGGAACAGGTCCTTGCGCAAGTCGCCTGTGACGACTACGAACGTATGCGCGGCGATCCAGCCGCCGACCCGCCATAGTAGGTTGTCGGCGGCAATCAAGCCGACCAGCAGCCCGAACGCGCCCCATAGCTCGAGCGGGTGATTGCGGCCGTGGCTGAGCACATCGATCAAATGCTTGATCGCATACTGCGACGCCAGCGCGCAGCCGACTGCCGCGAATACGCTTGCCAGTACGGTGGCATGTGCGACTGGATGATGCCGGATGTAGCGAAACAGGAACGCCAGTGGACGATGGGCGTAGCTCGCCAGCCGCGTATTGCGCGCATTGCGTTCGGCCGTGGTTAGGCGCTCGATCTGGTCGGGGTAAAGCGTCGAATCGGTGTTTGCCATGGCGAGTGCGGTGGCCTCGAACAGTGGTGACCCTGGCAGACGGACTGCCAAAGACGGGATTGTAAACGCGCCGGGAACGGTTCAGGCGGGCGATGTGCGAATCGGCAGGCCAAGGCACGTATGGCTATGGGCCTCGACGGCAGCCGATCGGGCGTGGCGAGCAAGCGACATTCTATGTCCGTAGGCGACTGTATTTTAAGATACAATGACACGTCAGCCTGCGATAAGTGACAGCGCGTTGCGTTGCGTTAAGTCGCGCAGCCCGACCTCCGGCCCGCGTTGCCAGCCCTGCACATAATCTAGAACAGCCTTTTAGAACAAGGCTTAGCAAAGTGTATCAATACTGTAACAAGGTAAAGACTTTGAAAGGCAGGCCTGGATTTGTGCTATGCGGCATCGATAATCGAGTCCGGTTCAGCCCCTAGGCAGTTTTGCCGAACAGTCAACAGCTTGACGTTTTGAGCGTTTATGGCTTGCACACCGTCGGAAGGCGATGGCATTGAGCGCGGCAGACGGATCAAACCGAGAGACTGCACAACCGTACCGCACCGTTGCAGCAAGACCGGCACGCGCTTGCGCCGATGGCGCAGGCGGGGCGGCCCGGGCGGCAAACTGGGGATTCCTGAGCCGTATTAAACCGAAGCAGTCACTTCGCCTGACTTTTTTAGGAGTTTACCGACATGCGAATCGCTCAAATCGCGCCGCTGCACGAGGCCGTTCCCCCAAAGCTGTACGGTGGGACCGAGCGCGTCGTGTCCTATCTCACCGAAGCGCTGGTCGAACTCGGACATGATGTGACGCTGTTTGCCAGTGGAGATTCGCAGACGTCGGCCAAGCTCGATGCGGTATGGCCGCAGGCGTTGCGACTGGATCCGTCGATCCGCGACACGATGGCGCCACACATGTTGCTGCTCGAGCAGGTGCGCCGACGCTCGGAAGAGTTCGATGTACTGCATTTCCATATCGACTACTACCCGTTTCCGCTGTTTTCGCGCCAGCCGGTGCCGCATTTGACGACATTGCACGGCCGGCTCGACTTGCCCGAGCTGCAGCCGATCTTCAACGTATTCGATGACGTGCCGGTCGTGTCGATCTCTGACAACCAGCGCAACCCGTTACCGCAAGCCAATTGGCTCTCGACCGTGCATCATGGTTTGCCCATCGATCTGCTGACGCCGCGCACCAACATCGAGCCGAGCTATCTGGCTTTCCTGGGTCGTATTTCGCCGGAAAAGCGCGTGGATACCGCGATTCGTATCGCACAGCAGTGCGGCATGAAGATCAAGATCGCCGCGAAGCTCGATAAGGCCGATCGCGCATATTACGACGAACAGATCAAGCCGCTGATGTCGCTGCCGCACGTCGAGTACATCGGCGAGATCTCGGAAGCCGAGAAGGCGCAGTTCCTGTCGGGCGCGCATGCGTTGCTGTTTCCGATCGACTGGCCGGAGCCGTTCGGCCTGGTGATGATCGAGGCAATGGCTTGCGGCACGCCCGTGATCGCATTCAAGCGCGGGTCGGTGCCGGAAGTGATCGAGAATGGCGTGTCGGGCTTTGTCGTCGAAGACGAGTTGAGCGCAGTTGCCGCGGTGAACCGGCTGCACACATTGTCGCGCGCCGGCGTGCGGGCGGCATTCGAGGCCCGTTTTACATCGAAGGTGATGGCGCAACGCTATGTCGATGCGTACGAGGCACTGCTGCGCCGCAGCCGTCGCACGGTGCTGCGCGAAGTCGCCGCCGGCTAAGCAAGCCACATCGGGCCGGTTAGGCGAGCCCGCTGCCTCCCTCCAATGCCTACGGCTGTCGATGCCGTGGGCGTTTTTGTTTGCGCGGCGATTGCCGCATTGCACCGTAAGAGTCCTTATAATGTGCCGCTGATGCAATTGCGGCGGCCTGCAGGGCGGCTGTGCGACAAACAGGAGAATAACTTGCCGAAGGTGATGCAGCCGAGCCGCCATACTGTGCCGGGCGCCGCGACGATCTTCGCGCTGCGCGCGATCGGACTCGCGTTGCTTGCACGCTGGTTGCACTCGATGTCGCAAATGGGCTTCGTGCCCGTGTTGACCGACATTGCGTCGTCACCGTGGGCATGCCTGAACGTCATCCTGCTGTTCCTGCTGATCACGCTGCCCGGCGCGCAGGCGCGGGCTGAGCGGCCATTCCATCCGTTGCCACAATGGCTGCGGCAGGCATTGCGCTGCTTCTCGCTCATTTGCTTTTTATTTGCCGCATGGTCGATCGGACTGTTTATCTGCGCTGCGGGGGCAAAGGCGGCGCTGCGCGCGATGGCCGACAGTAACGGATGGATCGCCGTATCGCCGGGGCTATATATCGTGGTGGCGTGGATTTGCCGGCCTCGGCCACTGTGGCGGTCTAATTTTGCTGCGCGGCGCTTTGCGATCGGCCGCTATGCAGTGTCGCTCGACGTCGCCACGCGTACCGTCGTCGTTTGGGTCGAAAGCCGGAAGGTTGGCCAGTACGACGGTCGCGAATTGTCGGTGCGCATCGTCCACGAGCATGTGCCGATCCGCGCATGGCGGCGATGGGTTCGCGCGGCACAGCCTCGTGCCGATTTGCTGTGGAACTCGCCCGCCGCGGCCGGCCACAACCGGCAACTGGTGATGCACGCAGTGCTCAAAAACGACGCGGATCGTACCGCTAGTAGGGCTTTGGAGAAGGCGCTTGCGTCGCTCAATGCTGTGTGATCCCTGTCTGTCAATGAATTGGGTTGAACTGCTAATTGTACCGTCAGTGCGCCTTTCGTTTGATAAGGTAGCAAGCTCGCAAGCCATCGATCGGTTTTAATTTCCCTTTGCCACGTGTAACGCCTTATTGGATCGTTTCGTCGCGGCAAACCAACATCGGTGTGACGAATAGTTGCTTTGCGACTCATGCTGCAGACGATGCGATGACGCGCAAGCAACGCTTGATATTCGGTATTGGCGTACTAATTTTTGTTATCCGAAAATATTGTTATCCTATTGACTTGTCCGAGGAACTTAGATCATGACAAATACAACACATCTCCTTCGCTGACCGCTCGCCGAATTGTTCGAACGCAGTAGGGTGCCATTTGCGTTCGCGAGTTCGAAGACATACTAAGAGCGCTGCAGTGATGCACATGTCAGTTGGCTTCGTCCCCAAGAGCACGCATTAACCGATCAGCTCAAGGTGCTGCGCACCGTGTGGCCCCGTGTAGACGACGTGCCCTCGATCGAAGCTTGCCAGTTTTCCCTTGTGCGTACGAGCTAGCGCTAGCAGGTACGTGTTAGTCAACTGTGCGGCCGATAGCCGCCGGTTTGCGTCAACGTGGTCCGCGTCAAGTAGACTTAAGTCATCAAGCCCAAAGGGATGGCTTGGGTGAGTGCGCAGCGGCGCCACAGCGGACGGCGAACCCATTGTGCGGGGTACTCCGGATGGCCCAGAACCGCTGCGGGCCAACCTGCTTGACGTGAAGGAGCAGTACGACCGCCAACTCAAGGATCTGCAGGAAGCCTATGCAAAGGCAATGCTGGAGTGACGTGCGCGGAAAAAAGCGCCAAGCCCTTCGAGACCTTGCAGTACGCGAGCAGGTTCATAGGCGACTAGATACAGTTCTACAACCACCGGCACCCGCATTAGGCGCTGGGCATGCGAATGCCCGTACAGGCGTTCAATTTAGCAGCCTGATGTGTGCATGTCGTGCTGGGTCATTACAGGACGCGTTCCATTGCATAACGGACTCTAAGTATAGGCAGCCCTTCAACATCACTTGATGTTTGTATACCCTGTTGCAGGGCGGCGGTTCCCGCTATAATCCGGAGTCTATTTCTCGCAGGCGGGCTTCATGCGCTCATGTGCGCACGTGGTGTGTGGAAGCTCTGGGCCTGTTGAGATGGAAGAGCCGTTGTCGCTTCGGACGGGTCCACAAAAACGGGCCGCGGTCTGCTTTCGAGAGGTTTCCGTAAGTTTTGGCTAACGTTTTCCGCCACAGAATGTTGCGCTGTCTGTCCCCGGTTTTGGCTCAATGAATCGACTCGCCCGCCAAAAATGCTGGGTTTTTGCTTCCATCGTTACCTATCACCCGGATATTTGGCTGAGCGAGGAGACTTTCGTCGACGCGCTGGTTGAATTGGCGGACAAGCGTTCGGCTGATTGCCTGTTGCGAACGTGTGGGGTGAGTTATGGTCGAGGCCACAACTTTGCAATCGTGGCGATCGACGGCGAATTCCATCGGGTGCTGAATCTCGATTCCGCTACTTTGAGGATACGACTCACGCCTGCGCGCAGCGAAGGTTGGGCGTCTCGTGGATTGTCCCGCCGCGCGCATCGTTCACCTCGGCTGAGGCGCGGTATGCACAGGAAGCAAGTCCATCAGGATGTTTGCCGCCTCGGCAGTACGCTTACTCAACCGGTTGTTGGGGGATATAGGAAGGACGTTTGTCTTCGCGGACGCACCTGATCGTGCAGCGACGATGCCGGCCGCCTTCGGTGATTTTGCTCACTATCGTCGGGCGAAAACAACAGGACTAACCACCTCTCAATTTATGAGACAAATAGATTTTCGCAGGAACGAGCTCTGGGATACGGCGAAGGCACCCCATCTGTGGGGCTTGCTCGCGTGGTACGACATCAAGCAGCGCTACCGCCGCTCGGTGCTCGGACCGTTGTGGATGACGCTCAGCACCGGTATTTTGATCGCCACGCTCGGCGCCGTCTGGTCGCTGATCTTCAACATGAAGATTCACGAATACTTGCCTTTCTACGCGGTGGGGCAGGTGATCTGGTCGTTCTACTCGACGCAGATCAACGAATCGTGCGTGGGCTTCACACAGTTCGAAGGGGTAATGAAGCAGACGCGCTTGCCGGTGCCGTCGTACATTTTGCGGCTCGTTATGCGCAATCTGATCATCCTCGCGCACAACTTCCTTGTGGTCGTGGTCGTGATCTCGTTCGTCGGGCCGGGCTGGTCGTGGACGGCGCTGGTGGCAATTCCGGGCTTGCTGCTCACCACCACGGCGATTTATTTCGCCTCGCTGTGTGTTGCCATTCCGTGCACGCGTTTTCGTGATCTGCAGCCGGTCGTCCAAAATCTCATGATGATCGGCTTTTACGTCACGCCCATCTTGTGGCAGCCGAAGACGCTCGGCGACCGCTTCTTGTGGCTCGTGAACCTGAACCCGGCGACGCACCTTATCAGCGTGGTGCGTGACCCTCTGCTCGGCACGCTGCCGACTCTTCAGTCCTGGGCCTGGGTGCTGGGGACGATCGTTTTTTTCGCTGTAATGGCTTCGTTGTTGCTGTCGCGCTACCGGCATCGCATCGCGTACTGGCTTTGACAGGATCGTTGAATGAATTCCGTACATATTCGCGCCGAGCACATCACGGTTGAATTTCCCATTTTCAATGCATCGCACCGCTCTCTGAAGAAGGCTGTGCTGCGTGCGACCACCGGCGGCCGCGTCGCGCGCGATGCTGGCAAGCACGTGGTCGTGCGCGCCGTGAGCGACGCGAGCTTCGAATTCAAGGCCGGTGACCGGGTCGCGCTGGTAGGCCACAACGGCGCGGGTAAGACCACGTTGTTGCGGGTTTTATCGGGTGTCTATGCGCCGGTGTCTGGCACGCTCGACGTCAAGGGCAGGATCGGCTCGCTGCTCGACATGTCGCTTGGCATGGATCCAGAAGCGACAGGCTACGAAAACATTTTCCTACGCGGCATTGTGATGGGGCTGCGCCCAAGCGAGATCGAAGAGAAAATCGATGAGATCGCGGCGTTCAGCGAGCTGGGAGACTATCTCGACATGCCCACGCGGACATATTCGAGCGGGATGGCTTTGCGTCTGGCCTTCGCGGTTTCGACCGCGGTGCACCCCGACATTCTGCTCATGGACGAATGGCTGTCCGTAGGCGATGAATCGTTCAACAAGAAGGCGTCCGACCGCCTGAATTCGCTCGTTGAGCAGTCGTCCATTCTCGTGATGGCCTCGCATTCGCCTCAACTCGTGCAAAAGGTTTGCAATCGCAAGATCGTGCTCGAAAAAGGCATGCTGACCGAAGTGCCAGTCGATCAATCCGTTTAGCGCACCTCGCGCTTTCTCGGCACGCCATTCCTAATCTTCTCAGTATTGCTCAACGGATCTTTCCGTCATGTCTACGACGAACAGCCCAGTGCATATCTACGTCTGCCATCATAAACCCGGACCGGCAACGGTGTCGGATCGGTGCTTTCTGCCGATTCAGGTGGGCGCGAGCCGCTCGTCCGTCGACCTAGGGCTTAGGCGCGATGACGCTGGCGACAATATCTCACACAAGAATGGCACGTTCTGCGAATTGACGGCGTTGTACTGGGCCTGGAAGAACGATCGCGACGCACAGTGGATCGGCCTGATGCACTATCGGCGTTTCTTGGATTTTAGCGGCGCAACGCATGAAATCGACGTGCACGGGTGTGTGAACTATGACCGTCTCGATGAAGAGACAATAGAAACCCTCGGCCTCACGGCGTCGCGCGTTGAAGCGCTGCTCGTGTCGAAGCCCGGATTGCTTGCCGTGCTGCCGCAGAAATGGTCCGTGCGCAACGCGGGGAACCGCACATTGCGTGCACACTACGTGAAGGCCATGCACCATTATGAGGCGGATCTCGATGTGTTGCGCGCCGTCATCGGCGATTTGTATCCGACTGACGTAGAGCATTTTGATGCGGTCATGGACGCGCACGAGGGCTACTTCACGAACATTTTCGTTCTGCGTCGCGATCTGTTCGACGAATACTGCCAATGGGTATTTTCGGTTCTGTTCGAGGTCGAGCGCCGTCTTGATCTGACGAACTATTCGGTGGCCGCGCAACGCGTTTTTGGCTACATGTCCGAGCGTCTCTTCAATGTCTTCGCGCGCAAGCGCCTCGCCGATCCGGCAACCTACGTCGAACTCGAGCGCGTGTTTGTGCGGGATCAGCGCGTCGAATATCGCGCGCCCGCACGGCCGGCCGACAATGCGGTGAGCGTGGTGACGGCATCGGATGGCAACTTTGTGCCACACCTGGCGACTTTCATGACGTCGGTACAGGCTAACCTCGATCCGCAGCGGGAGCTGGATCTGATCGTGCTCGACGGCGGCATTCCCGAATATCAGCGGGCGCTACTCGAGCGGCAATTCCGGCTGAACGGTCGCGGGCGTCTCACGTTCTTGTCGTGCTCGGACATGTTTGCCGACATTCCGCTGCATGCGCATTTTTCTGCCGCGACGTTCTATCGCCTGAGTCTCGGCGAACTGCTTGCGAATCATGACCGCGTCGTTTATGTCGACGCGGATACGGTCGTGCTCGGCGATCTTTCCGCGATCTACGACCTCGACCTTGACAGACACGCCGTCGGGGCTGTGCCCGACGTCATCATGCGCAGCTTTGCGGCGACGGGCGTGCCGGCGCTCAAGGAGGCGGGCGGGGCACGCGCGGGCGACTATCTGCGAGACTGGCTCGGCATGGGCAATCGCGGCGACGAATATTTCCAAGCCGGTCTCATTGTCATGGACCTCGAGGCGCTGCGCGCGATAAACCTGCGTGAACATGCCTACAGCGACCTCACGAGCAAACGCTATTGGTTTCTCGATCAAGACGTGCTCAACAAGCATCTACTCGGCCGCGTCAAGTTTTTGGACCTGAGCTGGAACGTCGTCAACGCGTCGATGGACGTGATATCCGGATTGGGTGCGAATCTGGCGGAAAAAGTGCGTGAGGCATTTGCAGCGCCTCAGATGGTTCACTACGCCGGCTTCGAAGCGAAGCCCTGGAACAACCCAGCCGCGCCGCTCGCGCATTTCTACTGGTACTATTTGCGCCGCACATTCTGGTACGAAGCTGTGGTCGAGCGCCGCCCGATCGCCGCGCCTACGCTGGACGCCGGCATGAATCGGAGCCGCTTCTACCGGTTCGCGCGCAAGATCTGGCGGCGCATGCCGAATGCGCTGCAGCGGCGCCTGTTCTGGGTGCGGGACCAGATGATGTGAGCGGGCGAGAGCGGTGTAGTCGTAGCGTGCTCGGCGATCGTCAAGGGCACGCAAGCGCGTCCAATATACCGCAAAGACACAGCCGACCGCCGATTTGGCGTACGGGATCGCGCGGCGGGCGGCATTGCGGCGTGGTTTGTTTTGAATCGTTGGAAGGGCTGGAAAGTGAAGAAAATCGGAATTGTAGGAGCAGGCTTTACCGGGGCAGTCCTCGCATACAGGCTCGCGCGCGAAGGCTACAGCGTCGACGTGTTCGATACCCGGCCGCACGTCGCCGGCAATTGCCACTCAGAACGCGATAGCGAAACGGGCGTGATGGTTCATGTCTACGGCCCGCACATCTTTCATACCAATGACGAGCACGTCTGGAAGTTTGTGAACCAGTTCGACGAGTTCATGCCGTTCGTCAACCGGGTCAAGGCAATCGTCAAGGGCCGCGTCTACACCCTCCCGATCAATCTGCTCACAATCAATCAGTTTTTTGGTAAGTCACTTTCGCCATTGGAAGCGAAGGCCTTTCTCGAATCGATTGGTGACAAGTCCATCGACATGCCGCAGAATTTCGAAGAGCAGGCACTCAAGTTCGTCGGCCGTGAGCTCTATGAAGCATTTTTTCTCGGCTATACGACTAAGCAGTGGGGCATGCACCCGACGGAGCTTCAGGCAAGCATACTAAAGCGTTTGCCGGTGCGTTTCAACTACGACGACAACTACTACAACAGCCTTTATCAAGGCATGCCCAGGAACGGCTACACCTATATCGTGGAAAAGCTGTTCGATCATCCTTCGATCAAGGTACATCTGAACGAACGCTTCGAGCGCAAGCAGGCGGGCGACTATGCGCACGTGTTCTATAGTGGTCCCATCGACGGGTGGTTCGGCTACAAGGACGGCCGTCTCGGCTACCGCACGCTAGACTTCGAGGCGTCGCGCCATGACGGCGACTACCAGGGTAATGCGGTGATCAACTACTGTGACGTCGCAGTGCCCTGGACGCGTATCTCGGAACACAAGCATTTCGCGCCGTGGGAATCGCACGAGCGCACGCTCATCTTTAAGGAGCACAGCCGGTTCTGTGGCGAAAAAGACGTTCCGTACTATCCGATCCGCCTCGCGAAGGAAAAGACACTGCTGAAGCATTACGTCGATCTGGCGAAGCAAGAGCGTAAGGTAAGCTTCGTTGGCCGCTTGGGTACCTATCGCTATCTGGACATGCACGTGACCATCCGCGAAGCACTCGACGCAGCAAATGTGTTCCTCGCGGCCGAGGCGCAGGGGCATGATGTTCCGGCTTTCTTCGTGGATCCTCTGCAGTGAATATCGCGGCGGTCGTTGTCACGCACAACCGGGCTCAACTGCTCGAGGACGCACTGCGGGCGTTGTTTGCCCAGACCTGCGCTCTGCAGTTCATCGTCGTAGTTGATAACGCAAGCTCGCCGGAAACCGCGCAGGTACTGCAGGGCTTTGAAAACGTCGACGTCCTGCGGCTCGAAGAAAACGTTGGTGGTGCGGGCGGTTTCGCGGCCGGTGTCGAGCGGGCCATGATGCATGGCGCTGATTGGATGCTTCTGCTCGACGACGACGCCATCGCGAAACCCGATCTCGTGGAGCGCCTCGTGGACGCCTTGCCCGGCGCCGCGGAGCAGCGTGTCGGGGCACTGTGTTCAAGCGTCGTCGAGTTTGGCCGTGTCGCGCTGATGCATCGACGCATGTTCGATCCTAAGACGCTACGGGAGCCTGTCATCCCGCGCGAATGCTATTGCAAAGCCCGAGTGCAGGTGGATACGGCTTCCTTCGTGGGATTCTTGCTGAGCGCGCGGGCGGCTCGCGAGGTTGGCCTGCCCAATGCATCGTTCTTTCTCGCCTACGACGACACCGAATATTCGCTGCGCCTGGGTCGTGCAGGCTGGTCCATCTGGCTCGTGCCTTCGGCGGTTGTCGATCATCTGCGCAGTCCGAAGGGACGCCTGCGCAATGGCCCCTACGCAACCAAGCACTATTACAATCTGCGCAATCAGCTTGCCGTTTTTCGCCATTACGGCACGGCGCCCGGCTGGCGCCTGTGGCTACCGATCATACTTCACGGCTTTGTCGCAGCCAAGGATTTGCGCCTTAGCTCGTTATGCACCTGGCTCAAAGCGCTGCGCGACAGCCGCAGCGTGCGCCTCTGAACGCGCCGCGGCCGCTCACCCGAGCGGGTCGCGCTTACGATAGGCTTGCGCGCGAAAAGCCGGCTGTTGTAGGCTGGTGCCGGTAGTCGAGCGTCGGTTGCACGTGATGCAAGATGAAGCTGATGACGCGCTTGCTTATCAGGCGATAGTGCGATGCCTTGCGCGTCAGACGGATGTCGTTGTGAACCACTTGTACAGTGCATAGAAACGCTGATAGCAGAGTCGATACATCAAACTTTGCGGCAGCGACTGCTCGTTGTGCGCAAATACCACATCCGTGCCGCCCATAGCAACGCTCAGCATGCGGGCGAGAAAATCGACATGGTCGACGAGCGAATCGAGAACGGCGACGAAATCGCCGAGCGCATACACCTGGAGTGTTACTTCTGCGCGGGTGTGGGTTACACGGGTGGCTCCCAGCCAAGATTGCGATTGTGAAAATCGCGTGCCACGGGCTCAACATCGTCCGGAGCCGCGCTCGACAATTCGGCGGCGTCAGGGACGATGGCGTCCTGCACGCCCTTCCACCAGGCTTGATCGACGCTCACCTGCTCAGCGTGCAACGAGAACGCGGGAATGCCGAACAGCGCAAACGCGTGCACGAGAACACTCGAGTAGACCGAGAGAATTGCCGCGATCGACTGCCGATTGCACGCGATCACCGTTTCGAGTAGTGGGGCGTCCGTTTCGAGCAAACGGGCGCCCATTTTCGCCAGCTTTGATTGCGGGAACGCTTCTTTCAGCGGCACGCGCGGATGGCTCTTCACCCACACAGTGTAGCCCTTGGCGAGCAGCGATGCAGCCAGCTCATTATACGGGTCGAGCATCGCGAGCGGATTCGGGCATTCGGTGGGCGGTGTGCCGCTCGTCACGACGATGACGTTGCGCCGTCCCGTGAAGCGAGGAATCCGGTAGCACTGCGTAGCGCGTTGCATCACTTGCAGGAACACCGTGCTGTCGATGGGAGACGTGCTGACGCTTGCGCGCCGCATTGCGGTTGGTGCCAAGGCAAAGAAGCGCGAATCCTCACGCGGTGGCGCAAAACGCAGAGCCTGGAGATAACTGGTTAGCCCTTCCTCGTAGAAATGGTAACGGCGTGCGGAGAAGGTCTGCTCCACGAATTCCGCCATTTCAATGAAAGGTGAATAGACCTCATCGAATTGCATGCCGGCGAACGGAAGCACGAGCGACGCCTCGATGCCATCGTAGTACTGCTCGTGATCGACGGTCTGCACGTCGATCCACTCGTTGCCGAGCTGATGAGCCCATTGGCGATTGCCCGCCGTGGGCTGCCGGTCGATCGTGACTAACAGATAATCGTCGAACTTGCGGCCTTGTTGACATGCGATGGTCGCAGCCATCGCCGTGGCGAAAAAGCCGGTCGAGATGAAGAGCCGCTTTGGCCGCAGGACAGTCAGCGTGTTCGCGATTTTTTGTTCGAGTTCGCTGGCGACCGACTGCTCAAAGCGCCTCAGGATACGGTCTTCGAGGCGCTGCAAGTCGCGTTCCATGCTCCTCCATGGAAGCAGGCGTGTTACAAGCGCATCAATGGCGATTTTCATTATTCAAGGTTTCCTGGCGGGCTTGGTGCTCGTGTGGCAGCGCCCGCTGCACAAGGTGGGCGCTGCGGCGATGGCCATATTGACGATGTTCGCCAGGTTCACTTATGTGCATGCCTGGCGAGCTTTCGCACGAAGGCTTCTTTCGTGGGAGAGAGGCGCGGCGGATGTTAGCACGTGATTATGCTTCAGAAGCTGAAGCGTGGAAAAGATGTCCGCCGCGGCGCTCTGCTCGTATTTTCCTTGAGAGAGTCTTCCAGCAGTCCGTGTACCCAGAAGTGCGTGCTGATCTGGATTTGCTTGAAAAAGCGTCTCGGCTCGCAGGTTCCCAAGCATCAAAATGCGTTTGAGCAGCGCCAACGCGATCAAGATGGTGGTGCGCCACGTCTGGGGAGCGCGCCAAAGAGCGCGTGGACGCCAGGCGGCTGACCGAATGGGGCAAACGTATTTATGCCTGGCACGAGGAAACGGTGGAGCGCAGCTTCGCTGACGCTAAACAATTGCACGGGCATCACTACGCCAAATGCGCGGGCTGCGCAACGTGGCCGAACAGTGCTTGCTGGCGGCCGCGGCGCAGAACATCAAGCAGATTGCGCTGCTGCTGGCGCGTCTGCGGGCGCTTTTACGCGCCTTCTGGCGCTCACTCGCACCGTTGCAGCGGCTCGTTGCCGATCTCGCGGACTTGCTTCACCAGATCGCGTTATACCGCGCCAACAGCGCAGCCGCATAAAAAAACAAACCCCATGTTCCGAAAAACATGGGGTTCGTCAGCAGTCTGGCCAGTTCATCGAACCGGCTTCTCTTTCAGAATAGTTGATGAGTAGTACTGGGATCGAACCAGTAACCCCTGCCGTGTGAAGGGGTTTGGCAGCCCGCTTCGCCTTGCTACACGGGCCTTCCAGTGCTTTACCGCTGAGCTAAAGCGCTTAAAATTTGCCTCGGAGTATCCCCAGAGTGTCCCCAGGGTCGCGGGATGGTTATGGCACATCGCCATGTGCGAGTATAGCCGTCTGGACCGAAATTTGTCCTACTAACCCGTAAGCCGTGCCCCCGCACGAGCGCACCCGAATTTCCCCGTACGCCCGTCTGGAAGCGCCCTCAAACAAAACAGTAAACGAGCCGGGGCTAGACACCGAGATAGGTGTCTACGCATGCCTAGAATAGGCAGGGGGCGCAAGGCAAAATTAGTATTTATATCAGTAAGTTACGGTTTAGATATTGAATGTGGTCGCCTTGTGGGGACACTCTGGGGACGCTGCGGCCGCATGACAGGCCCTAGGACGGGCTGGCGGGCAAGGCATAAAGGCAAACGATGGTATTGCAAGCCGTCAGCGGGGCTCGATGCAAACCGTAAGGCTATGAGTCGTCATTGCTGCTTCTAGCGCATCTAGTTTCTGGCAACGTGCCACGAATGCGCATGCACGCGTGGGCTATCTGTTTGCCGTTTGCTGTGGTTTGCTTGCTGTCCGCCCGTTTGTAACGCGTTGCGAGCTGCCGGTTAATTTCAGTCACCTTATCGACACAACACACCATTCTTCGCTTGCTGCCGGGAGGCTTGCTGACATTGTCGCAAGTCGCGTATCTGTGCCGCATTCCTGGAGCGAGCGAAGCAAAGCGACGAGTACCAGTGACAATAGCGTACCCTAGGGACTGAAGGAGCGGAGTGCTCCTACAATATAAGGGTGATAGTGGGCTCTCTACAATGACAGTGCCCTGACTTGTAAGCTTTGTACTTCTGCGATTGCGTGTCGGATTCTATTCAGTGTAAAGCCGCTCTGAAACACAAGAGAGACTAAGCTGCCATTTGCCATAGCTAATTTGCCAGCGGTCCTTGTCACCCGGTCGACAGGGAAATATGCTGGGTCCAGCAAGCTAATACGCTTGCCAACTACGAATAATGAATTAATTCAACCTGATGAGGCGGCAATGAGCAGGATAATTGCAGTTATTTTGATGCTTTGGTTCTCGCTTGTATCAGTACCTGCTTGGTCAGTCGGTGGACAATACACTACGGCTACGCCCGCTCTACAGGATGGGGCAATGCGAGTTCAGGGAATTCAAATCACAGATATTGTGGCAGAAGATACTGCTTGTACTGAGAATGATCGTATCGCAAAAGATGCCAACGGAACGCCTCTTTTGTCAATTCGCTCACTGGTCTGATTCAATGGGCGAGAGATCGGAGTGAACGAGTATGAGCCGACAGACAAAAATCAGCATGATTTTGGGTTTGCTCCTTATGCTGACAACTTGCGTTATAGTGGGAACACCAAGGCGTTATGTTGCTCCGGGCGAGTGGATTATGGCGTTCGCCTTATACACGGCTGTGTCGAGGTTATTAGTATGGTTATGCACCCCGTTCTACCGGAATCGCACGCGAATACGGAATGCTTCGAGAGGGGCATTGCGGCGATTCACCAGTAAGGGGCGTGCTGTGTTCGAAGGTTTCGAAAAAGAAGGAAAAGATTAGCTACACCTGCCGCCCGTACCACGCCCTCGTTTTGTCAGCAGTGTGTTGACTATTGCGGTCGATCAGGAAAAAACGTCGGGTCAAGCACTTGTTCCATCGACCACGGGCAGGTCTCGGGGAAAGTCGTGTATGACAGCCCCGTTTCTTTGGACGCTGCCTCGACGGCGTCATCCCAAGCGTCGGCACACCAGTCCGGATCATTAAGCGACGCTTTAAGGCTAGGTGTTTTACGGATACGTCGTTCAATGCTGTTGCGTTGAGTGTGAATCGTCGCTTCCCAACTTGCGCCGCGACGCTCGGATTGGAACTCCCATTTCAGCAAGTGTGAGAGCAGTACGGCCATGCGGTTCGCCAGTTCGCGTTGTTCGCTCTTGCCCACGTCTTCAATTTCCTCCGCGATGTGTTCTATATCGATGGAGGACAGCTTGCCCGCACGCAGCAGTGCAGCTTGCTCGTTGGCCCACGCTATCACATCTTCATCGTAGCTCGTTCCCATCATTCATCCCCCTCGGTTAGAGGTTGCTTCTATCAGACTTACCAATTATTTATTATAGGGCCATCAATAGCCGTCATCTGGCGCCATTGGCTAAATAGTGGACAGTGATGAGACTGCTATGCCCGGGAGCGCTCAAATCGAGCGTCCGTTTGTCATACGTGCACACCGCGTGGAGCTGTTGACAGCCCCTACAGCAACCGTCTGAATCACACAACGCGCCCAATCTTCAGCCTCAGCTTTGGTCGGGAATGACTTGGATTGAGAAGGGAATCCCTTTCGACGGATCTTGGCTTGGCAGCGGTACTGAGCTGAGCGATCGTCACGACGGGTGATAGTCGCCCTGCAAAACACCTCCTAATGTGCCCCGGAGTGTCCCCAAGGTCAAACTAGAAAGCGCTTAGCATGCGAAAACGCTTGAATTCATTGGTGGGTAGTACTGGGATCGAACCAGTGACCCCTGCCGTGTGAAGGCAGTGCTCTACCGCTGAGCTAACCACCCAAATGAGTCAGCGATTATGACAGGACTTGCGAGATCCGTAAAGTGCTTTTCACAGGCCCGGGCTGCGTTATCGTTATCCGGCGCTCGACTGGGCTCGCAGTGGCGCCGACCTGCTCGCGCGTTGATCTCGTGCGCATCTGTGGACACCGTACCGACGTGCGGGGCACGCCGCCGTATCACGCGGCAGCCGCGGGGGCGGCTTCGTTCACCAGCTGCGGCGGCTCCCGCCACACGCACGGCCCTTTGCGTGCTTTATCGAGTTCGTCGAGCACACTCGCGTGGGCGGCAAGTTCGTCATCGCTAGCACCGATAACGGGCAACTCAAACTGGGCGAGCGACACGCGCTCCGTGGCTACCGACCCTGGGCCCGGCGTGTCGGCCAGCATGTCGATGACCAGGCTTTCCTGGCCGCGCGTCATCGCCAGGTAGACGTCGGCCAGCAATTCCGCGTCGAGCAGCGCGCCATGCAGCGTGCGGTGCGCATTGCTAATGCCGAAGCGCTCGCACAGCGCGTCCAGTGAGTTGCGCTTGCCGGGGAACATCGCCTTGGCCTGCACCAGCGTGTCGATCACTTCGCCGCAATGATCGCGAAACGGCGGCAGCCCCAGCATCGCAAATTCCGCGTCGAGAAAGCCGATGTCGAACGGTGCGTTATGAATAATGAGGCCGGCATCCTTGACGAAATCGCGCAGCGCATCGGCAATTTCCGCGAACTTCGGCTTGTCGCGCAGAAACTCGGTAGTCAATCCATGCACGGCCAATGCGCCGGGGTCGCTGTCGCGCTCCGGATTGACGTAAAAGTGTAGGTTGTTGCCGGTCAGTTGCCGGTTGACGATTTCGACGCAGCCGATTTCAATGATCCGGTCTCCGCCTTTGGCGTTCAGGCCAGTGGTTTCGGTGTCGAGAACAAGAAGACGCATAGTGGGATTGCCTGTTCAGAAAAGTTCAGCATGCGGCGCGTGCGCACACGGCTCACGCTTGCTCGAGCGATGCCACGCCCCGGTTGGCTAGCGCGTCGGCCCGTTCGTTTTCCGGATGACCGGCGTGGCCGCGGACCCAGCGCCATTCGATCTCATGCAGCACGCTCAACGCATCGAGACGTTGCCATAGATCGGCATTCTTGACCGGCGTTTTCGCGGCGGTCATCCAGTTCTTCTTCTTCCAGCCGTGAATCCATTCGCTGATGCCTTTTTGCACGTACTGCGAGTCGGTATGGACAACCGCCTTGCATGGCCGCTTCAGCGCCTCGAGCGCGGCGATCACGGCCATTAGCTCCATTCGGTTGTTGGTCGTCGAGCGTTCGCCGCCAAACAGCTCTTTTTCCTGCGCGCCGAAGCGCAGCAGCGCGCCCCAGCCGCCTGGACCTGGGTTGCCTTTGCATGCGCCGTCCGTGTAAATCTCAATGAGGGTGTTAAATTCCATGAGTTCGTCGATAGGGTGACACGCAACGCCAGCGTACGCTGGCGTCGTCAGGGAGCGTTCGGCGCCGCAACCGGGTTCAGCGCCGGCGCGAGCGCCTGTTTTTTGACTTTGGCCGGACCGATCAGCCGCATGCCATGCACCCGCTTGATCGCGGTGATCATGTATGTCGCGCCGAAAATCGGCCACCAGCGATCGCCGGCCGCTTCCATGAACGCATACCGCGCGAGCCATGTCTCACTGTTCACCGGCGGACGGTAGCAGCCGAAGCGGCCACGGTCCAGTTCGAAGCCGAGCAACTTGATCCAGTCCTTCATTCTCGTAAAGGCGATCAGGTCGTGTGCTGCCGGCACGAACGCATGGCCGCCGCGGCGGCTGATCGACTGTCGCATGCCCCACAGGCTCAGCGAGTTGAAGCCGACGATCACGAGCCGTCCCTCCGGCACGAGGACGCGTTCGGCTTCGCGCAGCAGCCGATGCGGATCGTGCGTGAACTCGAGCGTGTGCGGCAGGATCAGCAGGTCCACGCTTTGCGATTCGACCGGCAGGTCCAGGAAATCGCACCAAAGCGTTTCGCGTTGCGGCGGCGCGTGGCGCCGGCCGGTATCGGCGGCGCCATGGCTGTCCTGGCCCGGCAATCGATATGGCGCGCTCGCGCCGCTGGCCGCGTCCAGCACCAGGCCGCGGCATGGCATGCGGTTCTCGCGCAACGCGTCGAGCTGCGGCAAGCCCAACTGCAGCGCGTAATAGCCGAACATGTCGGACACCAGGCGATCGAGTTGGCTTTGCTCCCACGCGAGCACGTATCGCCCCGGTGGTGATTCGGTCCAGGTTGGCCAGTCTATAATCGGTTGGTTCGACATTGTTTCTATAGGTCCTGCGCGATGAACGTACCGTTGGAAGCCAGATTAGTCCGTGACGCTGGTGGTGGGTTGCAATACATCCCGGTTCCGGCGTTCAAGGACAACTATATTTGGGTCATCTCGAACGGATGTGACGCCGCAGTGGTCGATCCCGGCGATGCCGCGCCGGTCGCCGACTTCCTGCAGCGACAAGGCTTGCGGCTGACCGCTATTTTACTCACCCACCACCATGCCGACCATGTCGGCGGAGTGGCCACGTTAATCCAGACGTGTGACGCACACGGCCCGGTCCCGGTGTACGGTCCGCGCAGCGAGGCCATCCAGGCAGTCACGAACCCGCTTGCGGGCGGGGATGAAGTCCGGATCGAGCCGCTCGGATTGGTATTGTCCGTGATCGACGCGCCCGGCCATACGCGCGGGCATATCGCTTATTTCGTGGCGGCCGGCTCGGATCCGGTGCCGCACCTGCTGTGCGGTGACACGCTATTTGCCAGTGGCTGCGGACGTCTGTTCGAGGGCACCCCACAGCAGATGCTGGCGTCGCTGGACGCGCTGGCGGCTCTGCCCGATGCCACCGAAGTGCATTGCGCGCACGAATACACGCTGTCCAATATCGCATTCGCGCTTGCGGTGGAGCCGGACAACGCCGACTTGCTCGCCTGGCGGGACCGGGCTCAGGGGTTACGCGCCGATGGGGTGGCGACTTTGCCGACTACGATGGGCCATGAGAAGCGTGTCAATCCGTTCCTGCGCGCCCATCTGCCATCGATCCGACAGCAACTAGCCGACAAGCGGCATGTGCACACGAGCGGGCGGCTCGACACTTTTACTGCGTTGCGTGAATGGAAGAACGTCTTTTGCTGACGTCAACCGCGTCGGTGGATCCGGACGTCATCACTTATCTCAACGACGCCGCATGTCGAGACCCTCACATCGATGGCGGATTTCGCACGAAACCTGAAGAACAGGCGTCAACGCCCGGATTTTGCAGGCTTTTTTACAGTTTTTAGGTTGACGCGTCGCACGCGTTCTGCGTACTATCGGACCCAATTTTCCGGCGCCCCTTTGGAATCCGAGACGTTCGATGCGATTGATACTCAGCGCGCTGTTGACACTGTTGCTCGCCGCCTGCGCGAGCAGTGGCAAGAATACGGCGCAACCCTCTCAACCGGCTTCCTCCACGCTTTCCACCTCGCAGAACCTGCAGCTCGTCGAAGGCAATCCCATCCAGAAGCATGCCGCGCTGTCCTCGTCCAAGCACACCATCGACGTTGATCATGGCAGCGTGCAAGAATTGCAAGGCTCCGATGACTTGTGGAGCCGGATTCGCGCCGGCGTCCAGATCCCGGACCTGCAAAGCAATCTGGTCGACATGCAGACGAATTGGTACGCGCAGCGCCCCGACTACGTCGAGCGTATGACTGAACGCTCGAAGAAGTACCTGTATCACATCGTCGAAGAGCTTGAGCAGCGGCATATGCCAACGGAGTTGGCGCTGTTGCCGTTCGTCGAGTCGGCGTTCAACCCGCATGCGCTATCGGTCGCGAAGGCCGCCGGCATGTGGCAGTTCGTGCCCGGCACGGGCCGCACCTTCAAACTGAAACAGAACATGTTTCAGGACGAACGGCGCGACGTCGTCGCCTCGACCAGTGCGGCGCTCGATTATCTGACGAAGCTGCACGGCATGTTCGGCGACTGGTATCTGGCGCTGGCTGCGTACAACTGGGGCGAGGGCAGCGTGAAACGCGCGATTGCGCGCAACCTGGCGCGCGGGCTGCCGACCGATTATCAAAGCCTGCCGATGCCGTCCGAGACGCGCAACTATGTGCCCAAGCTGCAGGCGGTGAAAAACATCGTGATGAACCCGCGGCAATATGGGCTGAGGTTGCCAGATATCCCGAATCACCCGTACTTCGTCACGGTGACGACCGCGCGCGACATCGACGTCAAGGTGGCGTCCAAGCTCGCAGGCCTTTCGCTGGACGAGTTTCGCTCGCTGAACCCCGGCTTCAAGCAACCGGTGATTCTCGGCGCATCGCAACCGCAGATTCTGCTGCCGTTTGAGAACGCGAATGTGTTTGAGCGCAACTTGAAAGCCTACGACGGCAGCCTGTCGACGTGGAAGACGTACAAGGTGACCGAGCGCGCGACCCCGGCGGTGCTGGCCAAGAAAATCGGCGTCGACTCGGGCATGCTGATGACGGTCAACAAGATTCCAGCCGGCATGCGGCTCAAGCCTGGCTCGACGCTGCTGGTGCCCAAGGACGATGGCGACGATGAGGATATCAGCGCCGACGTCGCGGAAAACGCGGTACTTGCGATGGAGCCGGACGTGCCCGATACGCGCAAGATGTTGATTCGCGTGCGGCGCGGGCAGTCGATCGCGGCGGTGGCCCGGCGCTATGGCGTGACGGTCGCGCAGATCAAGGCATGGAACCATACGCGGCGCAACACGGTGATGGCGGGGCAGCGGCTGATATTGCACGTACCGGTCCGGCGGGCGATCGCTAAGGAGGTGTTGGCGCCGCGCGCGGGCCGCGTGGAGAAGATTTCGGCGCGTGCGCAGAACAGGCGAGTCGTTTCGCGCTACGATGCGCGCAGGGGCCGTGCGAGCATCGTGCGCGTTGCCGAGCCGGTTCGCAGCAAGGTAGGCAAGGCGAAGGCGGGCAAGGGTGCGGCGAAGTCGGCGGGCGCTGCTGCGTCCACCGGGGCCGGCAAGGCGGCGCCGGCGTCCGCCGGTCAGACCAAGGCCGCAGTCGCGAGCCGCGCGAAGACCACGGGCGACGCGCGCAGACGCAAGGCAAAATAGGCGACCCGTGCATCGGGGGTGGGTTGTGGGGCGCACGTATATGACGCTCCGATCGCTCACGCTTTTCATCGCCGCAGTGCAGACTGTGGCGATTTCGTTTCCGCGCTCGATTTATCGGGCGGGAGGCCTGCGACGCGCGGGCGGGAAGTGGGCTGCGACAAGAGGCGACCGGGACTGCCGAGGACGCGCCGCGCCGATCCGGTTGAAAATGGGCTAAAACTGAAGCGTGGCCGACACTGGGCCGTTGAACCGATGGATTTTGAGGCAGGATCGGTTTCAAGTTATAATTTGAAAGTTTAAGTTAATCAACCCGCACCCTAGCGCCTACCGTCCCCAAACCGCTCGTCCGCCGCGCGCCCGATTTTATCGGAGCTGTCGCCCGCAGCGGGACCGCTTGTGCACGTCGTCCGTGAGTCGAACTGGCCCGGAGGCGGGCAATGCGCCCCCCGGACAAGGACGACTGGTCGGCAGCAGGGTGTCCCCGGAAGGAGCCTCCCGTGTTGCCGTCTTTTTCTCCCGCTCTGCTCGCGCTTGCCGATGGCACCGTTTTGCGCGGCTACTCGATCGGCGCCACCGGCCACACGATTGGTGAAGTGGTGTTCAATACTGCGATCACCGGTTATCAGGAAATTCTCACCGACCCCAGCTACGCGCGCCAGATCGTCACGCTGACGTATCCGCACATCGGCAATGTCGGCGTGAACGACGAGGACGTCGAGTCGGGTCGCGTCCATGCAGCCGGTCTGGTGATTCGCGACTTGCCGGTGCTGGCGTCGAATTTCCGCTCTCAACGCACGTTGTCTGACTATTTGGCCGGCGAGGGCGTGGTCGCGATTGCCGGTCTGGACACGCGCCGGTTGACCCGCATCCTGCGCGAGCGGGGCGCGCAGAACGGCTGCATCCTCGTCGGGACCGACGAACAGCAGGCGGTCGAGCTGGCGCGCTCGTTCCCGGGCCTGGCCGGCATGGATTTGGCAAAAGTCGTGTCGACGCACGCGCGCTACGAGTGGACCGAGGCCGAATGGCGTCTGGGTGCAGGCTACCGGGCACAACCAACACCGCAGTACCGGGTGGTCGCGTTCGACTACGGCATCAAGCGCAATATTCTGCGCATGCTTGCTGAGCGAGGGTGCCATGTGACCGTGCTGCCCGCGCAATCGAGCGTCGCCGACGCGCTCGCGTTCGATCCAGATGGCGTGTTCCTGTCCAACGGGCCCGGTGATCCGCAAGCGTGCGATTACGCGATCGCCGCGACGCGCGAATTGATCGAGCGCGGCGTGCCGACGTTTGGCATTTGCCTGGGCCACCAGATCATGGCGCTGGCTGTCGGCGCGAAGACGTTGAAGATGAAGACCGGCCACCATGGCGCCAATCACCCGGTCAAGGATCTGGACAACGGCAAGGTCGTGATCACCTCGCAGAACCACGGCTTCGCGGTAGACGCGTCGACGCTGCCGGCCAACGCGAAGGTCACGCACGTCTCGCTGTTCGATGGCACGCTGCAGGGGTTCGCGCTGCAAGATAAGCCCGCGTTCTGCTTTCAGGGGCATCCGGAAGCATCGCCAGGGCCGCACGACATTGGCTACCTGTTCGACCGGTTCGTTGACCTGATCGAGGCGAGCAAGACCGGCCGCAGCTGCGCCACGAGCGCCGCGTAGCGCCGCGCGGCGGGCGGCTCATTGCCCGCGGTGCGCCAGGCGGCGTGCAGGTGCGTGTGCAACATGCGCCGCACCGCAATACCGAAGACACGAATATCAGCGCGATACACGCGCACACCAGCGAGTAGCGTTATGCCCAAGCGGACAGACATCAACAGTATTCTTATCATCGGCGCGGGGCCGATCATCATCGGCCAGGCGTGCGAGTTTGACTATTCCGGCGCGCAGGCGTGCAAGGCGCTGCGCGAGGAAGGCTATAAGGTGATCCTGGTCAACAGCAATCCAGCGACGATCATGACCGACCCGGACACGGCCGACGTTACGTACATCGAACCGATCACCTGGGAAGTCGTCGAGACGATCATCGCGAAGGAGCGTCCCGACGCGATCCTGCCGACGATGGGAGGCCAGACCGCGCTGAACTGTGCGCTGGACCTGCATCGGCACGGTGTGCTGGACAAATACGGCGTCGAGTTGATCGGCGCGTCGCCCGCGGCGATCGACAAGGCCGAGGATCGGCAGAAATTCAAGGAGGCGATGGACCGGATCGGGCTGGGCTCGGCCAAGTCGGGGATTGCGCACTCGTGGGAAGAGGCGCTGAAGGTTCAGGCCGAGATTGCGCAGGCGACTGGCGGCGCGGGCTATCCAGTGGTGATCCGGCCATCGTTCACGCTCGGCGGCTCGGGGGGCGGTATTGCATACAACCGTGTCGAGTTCGAGGAGATCTGCAAGCGCGGCCTAGATCTGTCGCCCACGCGCGAGTTGCTGATCGAGGAATCGCTGCTGGGCTGGAAGGAATTCGAGATGGAGGTCGTGCGTGACCGGCACGACAACTGCATCATTGTCTGCTCGATCGAGAATCTCGATCCGATGGGTATCCATACCGGCGACTCGATCACCGTCGCGCCTGCACAGACGCTGACCGACAAGGAATACCAGTTGATGCGCGACGCGTCGCTCGCGGTGCTGCGCGAGATCGGCGTCGATACCGGTGGCTCGAACGTGCAATTTGCGATCAATCCGCGCGATGGTCGCATGATCGTGATCGAGATGAATCCGCGCGTGTCGCGCTCATCCGCGCTCGCATCGAAAGCAACGGGATTCCCGATCGCGAAGGTTGCAGCCAAGCTCGCGGTCGGCTATACGCTGGATGAATTGAAGAACGAGATCACCGGTGGCCAGACGCCGGCCTCGTTCGAGCCGACGATTGACTACGTGGTCACGAAGGTGCCGCGCTTTGCGTTCGAGAAATTTCGCGAGGCCGATCCGCACTTGACCACCCAGATGAAGTCCGTCGGCGAGGTGATGGCGATCGGACGCACGTTCCAGGAATCGTTTCAGAAGGCGCTGCGGGGGTTGGAGGTCGGCGTGGACGGACTGGACGAAAAGTCCACGGACCGTGACGAGATTGTCGAGCAGATCGGCACGCCGGGTCCGGACCGGATCTGGTATGTCGGCGATGCATTCCGCGCGGGACTGTCGCGCGACGAGATCTTCGACGAAACCGGGATTGATCCGTGGTTCCTCGCCCAGATCGAGCAGATCGTGCTGAAGGAAAAAGCGCTCGCCGCACGCTCGCTGGCCAGCCTGTCGCGCGACGAGCTGTTGTACCTGAAGCAGAGCGGCTTCTCGGACCGGCGCCTGGCCAAGCTTACGGGCGCAAGCCCGGCGGAGGTACGCGCGCGTCGCATCGAGTTGAATGTGCGGCCGGTATACAAACGCGTGGACACCTGCGCGGCGGAGTTTGCGACGAAAACCGCCTACATGTACTCGACGTACGAGCAGGAGTGCGAGGCGCAGCCGACGACGAACAAAAAGATTATGGTGCTGGGCGGCGGCCCGAACCGGATTGGCCAGGGCATCGAATTCGACTATTGCTGCGTGCATGCCGCGCTGGCGATGCGCGAGGACGGCTACGAGACGATCATGGTCAACTGCAATCCGGAAACGGTATCGACCGACTATGACACGTCGGATCGGCTCTATTTCGAGCCGCTGACGCTGGAGGACGTGCTCGAGATCGTCGACAAGGAAAAGCCGCTCGGCGTGATCGTGCAATATGGCGGCCAGACGCCGTTGAAGCTTGCGCTGGATCTGGAGGCCAATGGTGTGCCGATCGTGGGTACATCGCCGGACATGATCGATGCGGCCGAGGACCGCGAGCGCTTCCAGAAGCTGTTGCAATCGCTCGACCTGCGTCAGCCGCCGAATCGGACCGCTCGCACCGAGGACGAAGCGCTGCAGCTGGCCGGCGAGATCGGCTATCCGCTTGTCGTGCGTCCCTCCTACGTGCTGGGCGGCCGCGCGATGGAGATCGTGCATGAGCCGCGCGACCTGGAACGCTACATGCGCGAAGCGGTCAAGGTATCGAACGATTCGCCGGTGTTGCTGGATCGATTCCTGAATGATGCGATCGAATGTGATGTTGATTGCATTTGTGACGGCAGTGCGGTCTTCATCGGCGGTGTCATGGAGCATATTGAGCAGGCGGGCGTGCACTCTGGCGATTCTGCCTGCTCGCTGCCACCCTACTCGCTGTCGGCTGCGACCGTGACCGAACTCAAGCGGCAGACCGCGGCGATGGCGCGGGCGCTGAACGTGATCGGGCTGATGAACGTGCAGTTCGCCATCCAGCAGGTGCCGCAGGCCGACGGCACGCTCGGCGATGTGATCTACGTGCTGGAAGTCAATCCGCGCGCGTCACGCACGGTGCCGTACGTATCGAAGGCGACCGGGCTGCAACTGGCCAAGATCGCCGCGCGCGCGATGGTCGGACAGACGCTGGCCGCGCAGCGGGTGACACGGGAGGTTGAGCCGCCTTACTTTAGCGTGAAGGAGGCGGTGTTCCCGTTCATCAAGTTCCCGGCTGTCGATCCGGTGCTGGGACCGGAGATGCGTTCGACCGGTGAAGTGATGGGCGTTGGACGCACGTTCGGCGAGGCGCTGTTCAAGTCGCAACTAGCTGCTGGCTCGCGGCTGCCCGCCTCGGGCACCGTGCTGCTGACCGTGATGGACGCGGATAAGCCCAAGGCCGTCGAGGTAGCGCGCATGCTGCACGAGCTAGGCTATCCGTTGGTCGCGACGAAGGGAACGGCCGCGGCGATTGCGGCTGCAGGCGTGCCGGTCAAAGTCGTCAACAAGGTCAAGGACGGTCGGCCGCATATCGTCGACATGATCAAGAACGGCGAAATCGCGCTCGTGTTCACGACTGTCGATGAAACCCGGACCGCGATCGCCGATTCGCGCTCGATTCGCATGAGCGCGCAGGCGAACAAGGTGACGTACTACACGACGATGTCCGGTGCGCGCGCTGCAGTCGAAGGCCTGCGCTATTTGAAAAACCTTGAGGTCTATGATTTACAAGGGCTTCATGCTCGCCTAAACTGATTGTCGATCCGGCGGCGTGCTTGCGCAGATGAGGTAAGATGCGTTTGTACCCGTCGGTGGTACCCGAAGTAGCCCTATGAGCCGCGGTTGAGCGGTATCCCGAAATGGGATGCGATCAACCGCGGTAATTTTTTTAATCCTGAGCCTTTTATGAGCACTATTCCACTGACGAAGCGCGGTGCTGACCAACTGCGTGACGAATTGCAACGACTGAAGTTGGTCGAGCGTCCGTTGGTGATCCACGCGATCGCCGAGGCGCGTGCACAAGGTGATTTATCGGAAAACGCCGAGTACGATGCCGCGAAGGAGAAGCAGGCGTTTATCGAGGGCCGCATCGCTGAACTCGAATCGAAATTGTCGGCCGCGCAGATCATCGATCCGAAGGCGGTCGATGCGGACGGGCGCATCGTATTCGGCGCCACCGTCGATCTCGAGGATCTCGATTCGGGTGACAAGGTCACCTACCAAATCGTTGGAGACGACGAGGCGGATCTCGAACATGGGCTGATCTCGGTCAGTTCGCCAATTGCTCGCGCGTTGATTGGCAAGTTCGAGGGCGATGTGGCGGCGGTGCAAGCGCCCAGCGGCGTGCGCGAGTACGAGATCATCACGGTACGTTACGAGTAAAATGTCATGCTCCTGTTGATTGCGCCATTCGAACGATGATTGCACAGCGCCTGTTCCGCCTGCTCGCGATGCTGTGGGTCGGCAGTCTCGTCAGCACCGGCTACCTGGCTGCGCCGACCCTGTTCGCGTCGCTCGATCGCGTGAGTGCGGGCACGGTCGCCGCCTCGCTGTTCCACACGCAGGCGGTGATCGGCGTGGTGGCCGGTATCGTGCTGCTCGGGTTCGCGCACGCGTTTGTTAAGCGCGGCGACCGGGCGTACCGGGCCGCGCGTTGGGTGATCATCGCGATGCTGGTATGCGTGCTGGTCGGTTACTTCGCGCTGCAGCCGTTCATGAACGAATTGCGCGTCGCGGCGCAGCAAGCCGGGACGGATGTCGGAGATTCCGCCTATGCGGCGCGCTTTGGTGCTTTGCACTTCGCATCCAGCGCCATCTATCTGGTGCAAAGCCTGCTCGGCCTCGTGCTGGTGTGGCGCTTGCCGGTCGCCACGCGGTCGATGTTCTGAGCGATCGCCCCGCCGCCATCACGGTGCGCTCGCCGTGCAGGCTGGGCGCAATCGCATGCCGTCAAGCGTCGCGCGTGGACGCGCGGGATCCGGTAGCAGGTCGGTGGCGCCTATTTGTTAGACTGGTGCTGGCGCTTCGGACTTGTCTGTCGCTTTTTCGCCTTTTTGACATTGCCACCAGAGGTGACGCGTTCATTGCCGAGCACCTTGACCAATTGCGGCTTTGGGCGCCGTATCGTGTTGGACGGTTTCACAACCTTGACGACACGTGGCGCGGCACCGGCCGTCGACGTGTCGCGGCGCGCGGCGCAGCGGGCGGTGCCAGCGCTCGGCACGTCGGCGTTGCGCTGTGGCGCGGCGCGGCGGGCCTGGGCCGTGCGGGGCGCGCGCGAGGCCGTGCCGCGCGGGGCGCTGGCAGCGGTGTCGTCGCGTCGCGGCCTCCAGATCACCAGCAGCTTGCCGATATGCTGAATGGGCGCCGCCGACAGACGGTCACAGATCGTGTCGTAAAGCGCCGCACGCTCGTCGCGCTCGTCGCCGAACACGCGGATCTTAATCAACTCATGCGCGTTCAGGTGCACGTCGATCTCGTTGAGCACCGCGTCGGTCAATCCATCTGCGCCGATCAGGACGACTGGCTTCAGCGGATGGGCTTGCGAGCGCAGCGCGCTGCGCTCGGCGGAGGAAAGGGTAAGGGCAGGCATGTGGGTAATCCGGCAAGCAGGGCCGCGGCCAACGCGGCCGCAAAAGACGCTTATTATCCGCCAAAAGAGCCGTCACCGTGTCGCTCGGGCCACATTTAAACTCTTTTATGGCAAAAAACCGTTTCAATCAATCGTGGTTACATGACCACATCAATGATCCGTACGTCAAGCTCGCGCAGCGCGACGGATATCGGGCACGCGCGGCGTACAAGCTCAAGGAAATCGACGAACAGGACAAACTAATCCGGCCCGGACAGGTGATCGTCGACCTGGGCGCCGCACCGGGAAGCTGGAGCCAATACGCGCGCAACAAGCTGGCAGCCAGTCCTCACCGTGCCGGCGGCGGCATTGACGGCACGATCATTGCGCTGGATATGCTGCCGATGGAGCCGATCGCCGACGTGACGTTCATCCAGGGCGATTTCCGCGACGATGTGATACTGGCGCAGCTGGAGGCGGCCGTTGATGGCCGCGCGGTAGACCTTGTAATTTCCGACATGGCTCCCAACCTGTCGGGTGTCGCGGTGGCGGATGCGGCGCGGATCGAGCACGTGTGCGATTTGGCACTCGAATTCGCGCAGGATCACTTGACACCACAGGGAGCTCTGTTGGTTAAGTGTTTTCATGGCAGCGGCTACAGTCAGATCGTCGAGCGGTTCAAGCAGCAGTTCAAGACCGTGGCGGCGCGCAAGCCGAAGGCCTCGCGCGACAAATCGTCGGAAACGTTTATTCTCGGTCGGGTGCTGAAGCATCCGCGGGCGTGAATGCAGGAATATTGGTTCGGTAGCGTACTGTTTCGGTATTGCGCGCCGAAACGCGTGGGTTTTTTCAAGTTTTTCGCTATCCGCCCGAGAATCAATCGCTATGGCAGGGGGAGGCGGACTGGATTAGAATGCCCAAAGGTGGTTGGCTTTCTGGCTGGAAGTCGGATGCCGCCCTATATGAGTGAAGGAGTGGTGCGTTGAACAACAACATGTTTTCCAAGGCGGCAGTGTGGCTTGTCATCGCACTGGTGCTGTTTACGGTGTTCAAGCAGTTCGACAAGCCCCGCGTCCAGGAAGGCGTCACGTATTCGCAGTTCATGGACGACGCGAAGAATGGCAAGATCAAGAACGTCATCGTCCAGGGCCGCAACCTCACCGTCACTCCTGCGGACGGCCAGAAATATCAGATTGTGTCGCCCGGCGACATCTGGATGGTCGGCGACCTGATGAAGTATGGCGTGCAGGTCAGCGGCAAGGCCGATGATGAACCGAACGCGCTGGTGTCCGCGCTGTACTACCTCGGACCGACGATCCTGATCATCGGGTTCTGGTTTTACATGATGCGACAGATGCAAGGCGGCGGCAAAGGCGGGGCGTTTTCGTTCGGCAAGTCGCGCGCACGGCTGATCGATGAAAACAACAATGCGGTGAATTTTACCGACGTCGCGGGCTGCGATGAGGCGAAGGAGGAAGTGACCGAGCTAGTCGATTTCCTGCGCGATCCGCAGAAGTTTCAGAAGCTCGGCGGCCGTATTCCGCGCGGTGTGCTGCTCGTCGGACCGCCGGGGACCGGCAAGACGTTGCTTGCGCGTGCGATCGCCGGTGAAGCGAAGGTGCCGTTCTTCAGTATTTCGGGTTCGGACTTCGTTGAAATGTTCGTCGGCGTGGGCGCAGCACGCGTGCGCGATATGTTCGAACAGGCGAAGAAGCACGCGCCCTGTATCGTTTTCATTGACGAAATCGACGCGGTCGGCCGCCATCGCGGCGCCGGCATGGGCGGCGGCAACGACGAGCGCGAACAGACGCTGAATCAAATGTTGGTCGAAATGGACGGTTTCGAGGCCAATTCAGGCGTGATCGTCATTGCCGCGACCAATCGCTCCGACGTGCTCGACAAAGCACTGCTGCGTCCCGGACGTTTCGACCGTCAGGTCTACGTCGGCTTGCCGGACATCCGGGGACGCGAGCAGATCCTGAAGGTCCATCTGCGCAAAGTGCCGATTTCAAACGATGTCGATGCGTCAGTGGTGGCGCGCGGCACGCCAGGCTTTTCCGGCGCGGACCTCGCGAACCTGGTGAACGAGGCGGCGCTGTTCGCCGCGCGTCGCGGCAAGCGCATTGTCGAGATGCAGGATTTCGAGGATGCCAAGGACAAGATCTTCATGGGCCCGGAGCGCAAGTCAGCCGTGATGCGCGAAGAGGAGCGTCGCAATACCGCGTATCACGAGTCGGGCCATGCGGTCGTCGCGAAGCTGCTGCCGCACGCCGATCCAGTTCACAAGGTGACGATTATGCCGCGCGGCTGGGCGCTGGGCGTCACGTGGCAGTTGCCCGAGCATGATCGCGTCAACCTGTACCGCGACAAGATGCTCGAGGAGATCGCGATCCTGTTTGGCGGCCGGGCTGCCGAGGAAGTCTTCTTGAATTCGATGTCGACCGGCGCGTCCAATGACTTCGAGCGGGCGACCAAGATGGCCCGCGATATGGTGACGCGCTACGGCATGTCCGACGTGCTTGGGACGATGGTCTATATCGATACTGAGCAGGACGGCATGTTCGGCCGGATGTCGTCGCGCTCGGTGTCCGAGGCGACCCAACAGAAGGTCGACGCGGAGATTCGCCGCATCCTCGACGAGCAATATGCGCTGGCGCGCACGCTGCTGGAGGATAACCGCGAAAAGGTCGAGGCGATGGTCAAGGCGCTGCTCGAATGGGAGACGATCGACGCCGACCAGATCAACGACATCATGTCTGGCAATGATCCGCGTCCGCCAAAGAACCTGCCCCCGTCGTCCGGCGACGCGCCGAGCGGCGGCACGGGTGGCGGCGCCGAGGTGAAGCCCGCGCCGGGCGCGACCGCCCCCGCGTAAAACCACAACCGTTTCCCCGCCAAGGGCTGGTGCTGGTGCACCAGCCCTTTGTCATTTATTTTCTCCCGGGTACGCCTATTCGATGTCGAGTACTTCTAGCACAACCGGCCCGGCCGCCGGCGCGACGTTGCAATGTGGCCGCTTCAGGCTTACGCTGGCGCGGCCCCTAGTGATGGGCATTTTGAACGTGACGCCAGATTCGTTCTCCGATGGCGGACGTTTCGTTGGCTATGATGCCGCGCGTGCGCGCGCCCAACAGATGATCGACGAGGGGGCGGACCTGATCGACATCGGTGGCGAATCGACGCGGCCCGGCGCACCGCCGGTCTCGCTGGACGAGGAACTGACGCGGGTGCTGCCTTTGATCGACGTGTTGCGTGATACGGGCGTGCCGATCTCGATCGATACGTACAAGCCCGAGGTGATGCGTGCCGCGCTCGACGCCGGCGCGGACTTGATCAACGATATCTGGGGCCTGCGTCAGCCCGGCGCGCTCGATGCGGTACGCGACACGCGTTGCGGGCTGTGTGTGATGCATATGCAAGGCGAGCCCGGTACGATGCAACGCGAGCCGCAGTACCGCGATGTCGTCGCGGAGGTTCGCGACTTTCTCGACGAGCGGATCCGGTCACTGGGGCGCGCCGGGATCGCCGCGGACCGGCTCTGTGTCGATCCGGGCTTTGGTTTTGGCAAGACGGCCGAGCACAATTTCACGCTGCTGCGTGAGTTGCCGCACGCCGTGCCCGCCGGCGTGCCAAGTCTTGTGGGGCTGTCGCGTAAGTCGATGATCGGCGTGGCCACGGGTCGCAGCATGCCGCAGCAGCGGATGGCCGGTAGCCTTGCCGGCATGCTGGCGGCGGTCGATCGAGGCGCGGCGATTGTGCGCGTGCACGATGTCGCGCCGACGGTCGATGCATTGAAGGTTTGGCAGGCGATGCGGGCACGACCGTGGTACGACGCCCAGTCTGTGCACGGCTAGAACGATAAACAGCAACCGAGGCGACGCACGTTGCGGCGTGCGCGGCGCACACCGGTGGACGCGTCGCACAGTACGAAAAAAAGGAGTTCAACATGAGTCGTCGTTATTTCGGCACGGACGGTATCCGCGGCAAGGTGGGCGAGCCGCCGATCACCCCGGATTTCGTGCTGCGGCTCGGCTATGCAGCGGGCAAGGTTCTGGCCGGCGCGGACACCCCGGGCAGCGGGCGGCCGACCGTATTAATCGGCAAGGACACGCGGGTTTCGGGCTATATGCTCGAGGCGGCGTTGGAAGCGGGATTCTCGGCGGCCGGCATCGACGTGATGCTGGCGGGCCCGATGCCCACGCCAGGCATCGCGTATCTGACGCGCGCGCTGCGCCTGGCCGCCGGCGTCGTGATCAGCGCGTCGCACAACCCGTATTACGACAACGGTATCAAGTTCTTTTCGGGCCACGGCAACAAGCTGCCCGACGAGGTCGAGCATGCGATCGAGGACCAGCTCGAGCAACCGATGACGTGTGCGCCGTCCGAGCGGCTCGGTAAGGCGCGGCGTCTGGATGACGCGGCAGGACGGTATATCGAGTTCTGCAAGGGCACGTTTCCGGCCGCATTCGACCTGCGTGGACTGAAGCTCGTCGTCGATTGTGCGAACGGCGCGGCATATCAGGTCGCGCCGCACGTGTTCCACGAGCTGGGAGCCGAGGTCGTATCGATCGGTGTTGCCCCGAACGGCTTCAATATCAATGACGGGGTGGGTGCGACCGCACCTGACGCGCTGGTGGCGGCCGTGCGCGCCAATCATGCCGATCTGGGCATCGCGCTGGACGGCGACGCGGACCGGTTGCAGGTCGTCGACGCGTCCGGCCGCCTGTATAACGGCGATGAGCTACTGTACGTGCTCGTGAAGGACCGCATCGTCACACACGGATCGGTGCCGGGCGCGGTCGGCACGCTAATGACGAACCTAGCGGTGGAGGTCGCGCTGCAGCAGCTCGGCGTCGAATTCGTGCGTGCCGCGGTAGGTGATCGCTATATCTTGGAGCAACTGCGCGAACGGGGTTGGCAACTCGGCGCCGAAGGCTCCGGCCACATCCTGTCGCTGGACCGCCATACGACCGGCGACGGCATCGTATCGGCGCTGCTCGTGCTCGCCGCGATCAAACGTAGCGGTCAGACGCTGGCTCAACTGCTCGGCGGGCTGACATTGTTTCCACAGACGCTGGTCAACGTGCGGATGACGCCGGGTGCCGATTGGAAAGGCAGTATCGAGATTCGCGAAGCTGTCGCGCAGGCCGAGCGCGAATTGGGCCAGTGCGGCCGAGTGCTGATCCGCGCGTCCGGCACTGAACCGGTGCTGCGCGTGATGGTCGAGGCGCAGCGGGCTGACGAGGCAAGCGGCCACGCGCAAGCCATTGCCGAAGTCGCGCGCGCGGCGACCGCGGGGTGACCTGGGCACCGGCGCGGTAAAAAAGCCCGCAGGCTGAACTGTAAGCCTACAAGTTAGAGCGCAAACCTGCAAGCTGGAGCGGATTGGTTGGCACGAGCACGTTGGTCGGTAATGTGACGGTCAAAATTGATTCACCGAATGTCACATCACTGTCACATACGCCGCCTAAGCTTCGCGATGTCTCAAGTGCGCTCACCCTTGGAGGTCTCATGAAATCGATGCACACCGCGATCGCCGGCGTTGTCGGCGCCCTGTTTGCCTGGTCCGTGCAGGCTGCCGATATCACCGGCGCGGGCAGCACGTTCGCGGCGCCGATTTATACGAAGTGGGCCGATGCCTATCAAAAGTCGGGCGGCGGCAAGGTCAACTACCAGGGTATCGGATCGTCCGGCGGCATCAAGCAGATCATCGCGAAGACGGTCGACTTCGCCGGCTCGGACGCACCGCTGAAGGACGATGCGCTCGCCAAGGATGGCCTGTTCCAATTCCCGACCGTGGTCGGCGGCGTGGTGCCGGTGATCAACGTGCCGGGTATCAGGGCCGGCGAACTGGTGCTGTCCGGCGAAGTGCTGGGCGATCTCTACCTGGGCAAGATCAAGAAGTGGAATGACCCGGCGATCGCCGCGCTCAATCCGAAGGTGAACCTGCCGGATACCGATGTCGTTGTGGTGCGTCGCGCCGACGGGTCAGGTACAAGCTTCATCTGGACGAACTACCTGTCGAAGGTGAGCGCCGGGTGGAAGTCGAAGGTCGGCGAAGGCACGACGGTGAATTGGCCGGTGGGCACCGGCGGCAAAGGCAATGACGGTGTGGCTGCGTTCGTGCAGCGCCTGCCTGGCTCGATCGGCTACGTCGAATGGGCCTATGCGAAGCAAAACCATATGACCTACACTGCGCTGAAGAACCAGGCTGGCACGGTCGTCGAGCCGAAGACCGAAACGTTCAAAGCCGCGGCCGCCGGCGCCAACTGGAAGAAGTCCTTCTACCAGATCCTGACGAACCAGCCGGGCAAGCAAGCCTGGCCGGTGGTCGGCGCGACGTTCGTGCTGCTGCACGCCGCGCAGGACAAGCCTGAGCAAGGCAAGGAGACGCTCAGGTTCTTCGACTGGGTATTCAAGAACGGCACGCAGGCCGCGAACGAACTGGACTACATCTCGCTGCCGGAATCGGTTGTCAGTGAAATTCGCACGCAGTGGAAGTCGAAGGTGAAGGACGGCGCGGGCAAGGCGCTCGCCGAGTAACCGGCATCCCGTGTCGGCGCGGCGGGCGCAACCGCTTCGCGCCGCGCCGGCGCGTGGTGCGTTGACGACAACCGGCTACGCGCGCGAGCGTTGCGCCGCGTGGCCTGTGAAGAGGCATCATGGCCGACGTTCAGAATGCATCCGGCTCGGGCGGCAACAGTGCAATGAAAGTGCCGGGCCGCACAGGTGACATCGTCTTCGGTGGGCTGGCGCGGCTTGCCGCGATCGTGACCTTGCTAATGCTTGGCGGGATCATCGTTTCGCTAATCATCTCGTCCCTGCCGACCCTCCAAAAGTTCGGCTTTTCGTTCCTGTGGCGCGCTGATTGGGATCCACCCTCCGATCAATTTGGCGCGCTGGTGCCGATCTACGGCACGATCGCCACATCGCTGATCGCCCTGATCATCGCGGTACCAGTCAGCTTTGGCATTGCGCTGTTCCTGACCGAACTCTCACCTGCCTGGCTGCGGCGCCCGTTGGGCATCGCGATCGAGCTGCTGGCCGCGATTCCGTCCATCGTCTACGGCATGTGGGGTCTGTTGGTGTTTGCACCGATCTTTGCGAGCGGGTTCCAGAAGCCGCTGCAAACCGTGCTCGGTTCGATGCCGCTGGTCGGTGCGCTGGTGGCCGGCCCGCCGGTGGGCATCGGCATCCTGGCCGCCGGCGTCATCCTCGCGATCATGACCATCCCGTATATCTCCGCGGTCATGCGCGACGTGTTCGAAGTGACCCCGGTCCTGCTCAAGGAGTCCGCGTACGGCATTGGCTGTACGACCTGGGAAGTCATGTGGAAAATCGTGCTGCCGTTCACGAAGACTGGTGTGATCGGCGGCATCATGCTCGGCTTGGGTCGTGCGCTCGGCGAGACCATGGCGGTCACGTTCGTGATCGGCAACACTAATCTGCTGTCCGGTGCTTCGTTGTTCGCTCCGGGCAACAGCATCACGTCGGCGTTGGCCAATGAATTCGCCGAGGCCCAGCCCGGGCTGCATACGGCAGCATTGATGGAGCTGAGCCTGATCCTGTTCTTGATTACCTTCATCGTGCTCGCTTTGTCCAAGTTGATGCTGTTGCGTCTGGAAAAAGGGGAGGTCGCACGATGAGCCGCCCCGTACATTCTCGTGCGTCAGATCTCGTGTCGTCGGGTAGCACGAACGCCCGTGATGCGACGCGTATCCGGTTGCAGGCGCGTCGCCGTCGTACCAACGCAATCGCGTTGACCCTGTCGTTGCTGGCCATGGCCTTTGGCCTGGTGTGGTTAGTATGGATCTTGTTCACGACGCTGCGCCTGGGCGTCGATGGACTGTCGCTGACGCTGTTCACCGAATCGACGCCGCCACCGAACACGGACGGCGGCGGGCTGGCCAACGCGATCGTCGGCAGCCTTGCGCTGGTGGCGTTGGCCACGCTGTTTGGCACGCCGATCGGTATTCTGGCCGGCGTCTATCTGGCCGAGTACGGTCAATCCAACCTGCTAGCCGGCATGACGCGTTTTATCAACGACATCCTGTTGTCCGCGCCGTCCATTGTCGTTGGCCTGTTCGTCTACGCGCTGGTGGTCGCTCGCATGGGGCACTTCAGTGGCTGGGCCGGTGTGGTGGCGCTTGCGCTGTTGCAGATCCCGATCGTGATCCGCACCACGGAGAATATGCTGAAGCTGGTGCCCAATGCACTGCGCGAGGCGGCATTCGCACTCGGCACGCCGAAGTGGAAAATGGTGATATCGATCACGTTGAAGGCGTCGGTAGCGGGCATCACGACGGGCGTGCTGCTGGCGCTCGCGCGTATCGCCGGCGAAACCGCCCCCCTGCTGTTCACCGCGCTATCGAATCAGTTCTTCAGCCTGAACCTGAATCAGCCGATCGCAAACCTGCCCTATACGATCTTCAAGTTCGCGATGAGTCCGTTCCCGCAGTGGCAATCGCTCGCGTGGGCAGGCGTGTTCCTGATTACGCTGGGCGTGCTGGGCCTGAACATTTTGGCCCGCGCGTTGTTTTCGAAGTAAGCGACGGAAGAATATCCATGAACATGGCTGAGTGCCACCTCGACCCTTCTCGTACCGGCGCCAACACGCCGATTCTGCTCGATCCGGCCAAAAGCGGCGCCCGCGTGCTGGCACAGCCGAAGATCGAGGTGAAGAACCTGAACTTCTTCTATGGTAAGTACCATGCGTTGAAGAACATCAATTTGAGCATTCCCGAGAAGCAGGTCACCGCATTCATCGGCCCGTCCGGTTGCGGCAAATCCACGCTGCTACGCACGTTCAACAAGATGTTCGCGCTGTATCCGGAGCAACGCGCCGAGGGCGAGATCCTGATGGACGGCGAGAACCTGCTCGCGACCACCCGCGACATCTCGTTGCTGCGCGCGCGGGTCGGCATGGTGTTTCAGAAACCGACGCCGTTTCCGATGTCGATCTACGACAACATCGCGTTTGGCGTGCGGATGTTCGAGACCTTGTCGCGCTCGGCAATGGATGACCGCGTCGAATGGGCCCTGACCAAGGCCGCGCTGTGGACCGAAGTGAAGGACAAGCTGAAGCAAAGCGGCTATGGGTTGTCCGGCGGCCAGCAACAGCGGCTGTGCATCGCGCGTGGCATTGCAATCCGTCCCGAAGTGCTGCTGCTGGACGAGCCATGCTCGGCGCTCGATCCGATCTCGACCGGCCGCATCGAGGAGTTGATCGCTGAACTGAAGGGCGACTATACGGTGGTCATCGTCACGCACAACATGCAGCAGGCGGCGCGCTGTTCGGACTACACTGCCTATATGTACCTGGGCGAGCTGATCGAGTTTGGGGACACTGAGAAAATTTTTATCAAGCCGGTGCGCAAGGAAACAGAAGACTACATTACAGGTCGCTTCGGTTAATCGAGCCGATTGCCAAGACGGGAGAGCATCATGTCCGACAAGCATTTGTCCAGTCAGTTCGAGGCGGACCTGAACCAGGTTTCGTCCAGGGTCCTCGAGATGGGGGGGCTGGTGGAGTCGCAGATCATCAAGGCGATGCAGGCGTTGAACCATTTTGACGCCGAGGTGGCCGACCAAGTGATCGCCGACGAGGCGCGGCTCAACTCGATGGAAGTCGAGATCGATGAGGCGTGCAGTCATATCATCGCGCGGCGCCAGCCCGCGGCGCGCGACTTGCGGCTGCTGATGGCCATCTCGAAGACGATCACGAACCTGGAACGCGCCGGCGACGAAGCCGAGAAGATCGCCAAGCGCGTGAAGCGAATCATAGAGGATGGCAACGCGCGCACAGTGAACATCGCGGAAATCCGTCTGGCCGGCGACATGGCGACGTCGATCCTGCGTCGCGCGCTGGACGCGTTTGCCCGGCTGGACACGGTCGCTGCCGCGCAGATCGTGCGCGACGACAAGGCGATCGACGAGGAATTCCGGGCGTTCGTGCGCAAGCTCGTGACATACATGATGGAAGATGCACGCACGATTTCGGTTGGGCTGGATCTGCTGTTCGTCGCCAAGGCGGTCGAGCGCATCGGTGACCACGCGAAGAACATCGCTGAGTTCATCATCTACATCGTCAAGGGCACGGACGTGCGGCACGTGCCGCGCGATCAGCTCGAGCGTGAGGCGCTGTCGTAGGACTGCGCTGCTTCGTTTAATTGTACGATCCTAGAAAGGCGAAAGAGGTGCCGATGCCCAGCAGCATTCTCGTGATCGAGGACGAGCCCGCGATTGTCGAGTTGATTTCGGTGAACCTGCAGCACGCGGGACACTGTCCGATTCGCGCGTACAACGCCGAGCAGGCGCAGAATCTGATCAGTGATGTCCTGCCGGACCTGGTGTTGCTCGATTGGATGCTGCCTGGCAAGTCGGGTGTCGCATTCGCACGCGAGTTGCGTAACAACGAGCGCACCAAGCACATCCCGATCATCATGCTGACCGCACGGGGCGAGGAGCATGACAAGGTGCTCGGGTTGGAGATCGGCGCCGATGACTACGTGACCAAGCCGTTTTCTCCCAAGGAGTTGATGGCACGTATCAAGGCGGTGCTGCGACGCCGCGCGCCGCAGCTCACCGAGGATATCGTGTCGATTAACGGCCTGCGACTGGACCCGGCGACGCATCGCGTCGCGGCGAACAGCAACGGCGAGCAAACCCAGCTCGACCTTGGACCGACCGAGTTCCGCCTGCTGCATTTCTTCATGACGCATCCGGAACGCGTGCACAGCCGCACGCAACTGCTCGACCAGGTATGGGGCGACCACGTGTTTGTCGAAGAGCGCACGGTGGACGTGCACATCAAGCGGTTGCGTGCCGCGCTCAAGCCGGCCGGCTGCGATGCTATGATTGAGACAGTACGCGGCAGCGGCTACCGGCTGGCCAAGACAGTCTGACGCTGGCGTCGTCGGCACACGCACCTTCGTCGCTTGTCCCGCGGCACTCTTCGCTCCGACATGAATATTATTTGGGCGCGCTCGCTCGTGTCGCTGGTCTTGCTGGGCTGTGTCGCCACGGCAATCGCCTTTGCGGTCAATGTGGACGCGGCGCTGTCGTTCGCGTTGCTCGCGCTGCTCGCGCAGTCGCTTTTCAACACCTACCATACGCACCGCCTGTGGCGGCTGCTCGATGCGCCGGTCTATGGGGAAGTGCCGAGTGCGCCGGGGTTGTGGGGCGAGATTTACTACCGCTTGCATCGGCTTGCCAAGCGGTGGCACGCACAGGTGCGGCAGGTGGAGCAGCAGCATACGCGGTTCATCCAGGGCATCCAGGCCTCACCCAACGGCGTGATGATGCTCGACGACCGCAACCAGATTGAATGGTGCAATGCGATCGGTGAACAGCACTTCGGGCTCGACGTGAAACGCGATTTGCGCCAGCACGTTACCCACCTGGTGCGCCAGCCCGATTTTGTGCGCTACCTAAACAGCCATCAGTACGACAAGGCGTTGACGATGCGGGGCATGGGCACGAGCCGGCAACATATCCTGTCGGTGCAGGTTTTCCCGTATGGTGATAACCGCAAGCTGGTCCTTACCCAGGATATTACCGAGTTGGAGCGCACCGATGCGATGCGGCGTGACTTCGTCGCCAATGTGTCACATGAGCTGAAAACGCCGTTGACCGTGCTGTCCGGATTTCTCGAGACGATGCGCGAGTTGCCGATTTCGGAATTGGATCGCGGCCGATACCTGGATATCATGGCGCAGCAGGCGGCAAGGATGCAGACGATCGTCAACGACCTGTTGGTGCTCGCCAATCTGGAGGGCGACGCCAAGCCGTCGGCCGAGCAGCCAATCGACATGCGCGCGATGCTGCAGCATCTGCGTAACGAAGCGTCGGGATTGTCGGGCGGGCGGCACCACTTCAGATTCGAAACCGACGACGAACTTAACGTGGTGGGAACGGAAAACGAAATCCTCAGTGCGCTCGGCAACCTGGTTAGCAATGCGATCCGCTATACCCCGGACGGTGGGTCAATCCAGGTGACGTGGCGCGCCGAGCGTGACGGCGCCGTGTTTAGTGTCGCCGACACCGGGCTGGGCATTCCGGCCGAGCATATCCCGCGGCTGACCGAGCGCTTCTATCGCGTAGATCGCAGCCGCTCGCGCGACACCGGCGGCACCGGGCTCGGGCTGGCGATCGTCAAGCACGTGCTGCAACGCCACGATGCCTACTTGCATATTGCCAGCGAGGAGGGCAAGGGCAGCACGTTCTCAGTCAGTTTCCCGCCGTCGCGGGTGACACACGGGCGCAGTGGGGCGGCCTGACGTATGCTGGCGCCAACGGCGCTTCGCCAGCCGCGTTCGAGTGCTGGCACCAACAGGGCTTCACCAGCCGCGTTCGAGTGCTGGCGCCAACGGCGCTTCACCAGCCGCGTTCAAGCGCCGGCACCAACAGGGCTTCACCAGCCGCGTTCAAGCATCGGCACCGGGGGCTCAGGCACTTGCGGAAGCTATCACAGTATGATGATAAGGTTATGACGCGCTGCAACCAGAACGGCACTGTCACCCATTCTATCCGTTATTTTGGTACGGTCGGCAATCCGGCCCGCCATTGACTCATGCACAAGACCCCGCACCTGCTCGCTGCCGCCGACCTAGGATCCAATAGCTTTCGGCTCATCGTCGCACGCGTGGAGGAAACTTCCGCCGGCACGCAGATTTACCCAGTGGACGCGTTGCGCGAGCCCGTGCGGCTCGCTGCCGGCCTCACGCGTGACAAGTTCCTCGACCGGCCATCGCAGTTACGTGGCTGGGACGCGCTCAAGCGCTTCGGCGAGCGGCTGCGCGATTTTCATCCGGACCACGTGCGGGCGGTGGCCACCAACACGCTGCGGGTCGCGAAGAACGCCGGCGAGTTTCTTGGCGAGGCCGAACGCGCACTGGGCTTTCCGATCGAGGTCATCGCCGGGCGCGAGGAGGCTCGCTTGATTTATGCGGGCGCCGCGCATTCGATGCCGGCGAGCAACGGCAAGCGGCTGGTGTTCGATATCGGTGGAGGTTCGACCGAGTTCATCATCGGCGAGGAATACGAACCGCTGATGATGGAGAGCCTGTACATCGGTTGCGTGACACACAGCCGGCAGTTCTTCCCGAGCGGCAACGTCGACGACTACGCGATGCGCCAGGCGGAACTGGCCGCCCAGCGCGAGATCCAAATCATCTCCAGCCTGTACAAGCGGGCGGGCTGGGATCAGGCGGTCGGCTCGTCCGGCACCGCGCGGGCGATCGCGGAACTGCTCGAGGCCAATCAATTCAACGACGCCGGCGTGACACACGGCATTACGCGTGGTGGACTGGAGCGCCTGAAGCGCGCGCTGATCAAGGCGGAAAACGTGAACCGGCTCAAACTGGCCGCCCTCAAGGCGGACCGTGTGCCGGTGCTGGCCGGGGGTCTGTCGATCATGCTGGCGGTGTTCGAGGAACTGGGCATCGACTACGTGGACACGACCGATGGTGCGTTGCGGCTTGGTGTGCTGTACGACTTGCTGGGCCGCTCACAGCACCAGGACATGCGTGCGGTGACGGTGGAAGGCTTTTCGCGGCGTTATGGCGTCGATCGCGCGCAAGCCGAGCGCATCGCCGCGCTGGCAAGCGGCTTTTACGGCCAACTGAATGAAACCGATCCGCAGCGGCGCACGGAGGGAGCGCTGCTGCTTGGTTGGGCCGCGATGCTGCATGAAATCGGCCTGTCGATCTCGCACAGTGCCTACCATAAGCATTCGGCGTACATCGCGAGCCATGCCGACATGCCCGGATTCTCACGCACTGACCAGGCGCGGCTGGCGGTGCTCGTGCTCGGCCACGCCGGCAAGCTGGGCAAGCTCGCGCAGGCGCGGGATCTGGACTGGTGCCTGCTGTTCTGCCTACGGCTGGCCGTGCTGCTATGCCGTCGCCGGGGCGACGTGGCGATCCCGACGTTGGCTGTACGCGAGCATGATGGAGGCTTCGAGGTGCATTTGCCGCGCAGCTGGGTTGACGACAACCCGCTGACCGAGTACAGCCTGGTCCAGGAGGCGGCTGAGTGGAAAAAAATCGGCCGGCACTACCGGGTCGTCTATCTGGCTTGACGCGCGCTATCTTGACGCGCGCTCGCCACGCGCTTGGGCACGGCATCCCATACATCGACAAAGCGGGGGCGGGCCCGTTATATGCTCGAAAGGATAAACGGGCGGGTATCGAAAGTGCTTGCGATTTGGCGTGCGGTGCCGAACCGAAATCGCATAAAATTCTTTGATGAAGGAGGCGGGGAGAATTTTATGCAGGCGATTTCACTCGATGCGACTGATTGCCGGATCCTGACACTGCTGCAGGAGGAGGGCCGCATCAGCAACCTTGAGCTGGCGGAGCGGATCGCGCTGTCGCCGTCTGCTTGTCTCAGGCGGATGCGGTTGCTCGAGGAGCAGGGCGTGATCGAGTGTTATCGTGCGTCGTTGTCCCGCGAGAAGCTGGGCTTCGAGCTGGAGGCCTTCGTCCAGGTATCAATGCGCAATGACCAGCCGAATTGGCACGAGAAGTTCGCCGCCGCATTGCGCGATTGGCCTGAAGTGGTCGGCGCATTCGTCGTGACCGGGGAAAGCCACTACATGCTGCGTGTGCTGTCACATAACCTGAAGCACTTTTCGGATTTTATCCTCAGTCGGTTGTACAAGGCGCCGGGCGTCATGGATGTTCGTTCGAACATCGTGCTGCAGACGTTGAAGGACGGCGCGGGCGTCCCGGTCGAACTGCTGCCTCGCGCGCATTGAAGCCTGCGCGGAATTCGGCCGAGCGGATTCGGTTGCGCCGGGTTTAACCGAACTGGGCTGGGCTCAGCCGAGCGGATCGACGGTATGAAAGCCGCCGCGATGGAATACCAGCGGTTCGCGCGCATCACCAGTGACGCCGCAGCGCTCGACCTCGCCGACGAAGATCACGTGATCCCCCTCGTCGTAGCGGCTGCGATTGTGGCACTCGAACCACGCGAGGGCGCCATCCAGGATTGGCATGCCAGTGTCGCCGGCCGCATGCGCCACGCCGGCAAATCGATCGCCTTTCAGCGTCGCGAAGCGGCGGCACAGCGCGAGCTGCGACGCGGCAAGCACATTGACGACATAATGTGTATTGGCTTCGAACACGGTCATCGAGCTTGCCCGTTTCGCCAGGCTCCACAGCACGAGCGGCGGCGCCAGCGAAACGGAATTGAATGAACTGGCGGTGATGCCGATCAATTGTCCCGATTCGGCGCGCGTCGTGATGATAGTCACGCCGGTGGCGAATTCGCCCAGTGCGAGCCGGAACGCGGCAGTATCGAAGTTGGGAGGGGCGGCGGACTTCATGGTTGAGTGCGGGCGGCGCGCCGGGGGCGCACATACACTGAAACGTTAAATGAGGCGAAGCTGCGATTGTAGCGGATCGGGCGCGAGCCGGCTGATCGCGCAGCCGGGGGGCATCTGCGGGGCGGTACCGTGCGACGACGGGGCGGGCGGTCGGCAAGGCTCGACGGGCATGTCGCACGATGACGGGATGCCTGGCTCGATGGGGGATTCCTGACGGATTGATAGGGGGCAATGATGAGTGAAGTGGCGACGCTGGGTGGAGGATGTTTTTGGTGCCTCGAAGCGGTGTTCCTGGATGTCGAAGGCGTCACGGCCGTGGAGTCAGGTTATGCGGGCGGCCATGTCGCCGCTCCATCGTACGAAGCGGTGTGCAGTGGCGATACGGGGCATGCGGAGGTTATCAATCTGACGTTCGATTCGGCGGTGATCGGTTATCGCGAAATCCTAGAAATTTTCTTTGCTACGCACGATCCGACGCAACTGAATCGGCAAGGTAACGACGTTGGCACCCAGTACCGGTCGGTGATCTTCACGCATTCGGATGAACAGGCACGCATTGCGATGACGATGCGCGACGAGCTGGCGGAGCGCCGGCTCTATGACGCGCCCATCGTTACGCGGATCGAGCCGCTGGCGGGGAACTATTGGCCGGCCGAACCCTATCACCAGAACTACTTCGCGAACCACCCGGCACAGGGCTATTGCTCGTTCGTGATCGCGCCGAAGGTGGCCAAGTTCCGGCAGCGTTTTGCGCACCGGCTCAAGTCGCGCCGCGCATAGCGATGCAAGCCCGTGCTCGCGCCGGTACGCCGGGACAGGGCCCCTGGCCAAGCCCGCTGCGCGACACCGTGCACAGCGGCGAGACTATGCAGGTGGAGCCAGATGGGCAACGATTGCGTCGGCCAGCGCGATGCATGAGAGCGGGGCACATCCCTCGGCGTTGTTGCTGACCGTGATCAGCACGGACTGACCTGCGCGTGCGTGGCGCGCCGCCAGCGCGGAGAGCGCCTCGCGCGTGTCGTAGTCCTCATCGAGCATCGTGTCGAAGGGGGCGTACCGCGCTTCTGCCTGCTGGTGCTTCAACCCCGCGTGAAGATTCCAGCGCACGACCAACGGGCCAGGCGTGTCGCCGTCGAGCAGCGCCAGCGCGGCAGCCTGGCGCTGCACGGACGGCATCCGGGCGTGGATGCCGACGCAGTAGCGTACGCCCGCGGCCCGCAGGGCCTTCATCAGCCGGGGCGTCAGCAGGATCGCGTCGCGGATCTCCACCGCGTACACGACTCCGTCGGGCAGCGCCGGCAGCGCATCCAGAAACGGCTGCAAGCGCTGGACGAACGCGGCTGGATCGGCGATCCATTTATCAGGCAGCGGCGGGAACTGGAACACCAGTGCGCCCGCCTTGTGGCCGAGCCCTTGCAGGCACGGCTCGATGAACTCGCGCTGCGCCAGCTCGGCATCGAGAAAGCATGGATTGGCTTCGCCCGGCATGCCGCGCTCGCCGCGCACCGTCGCATCGGTGATGCTCGACGTCGCCTTGACGGTGAACCGGAATGCGTCGGGCACCTGCGACGCGTAACGTGCGTAGTCGCCGATGTTCAATGGCGCGTAGAAGGTCCGGTCGATGCTGACGCTGCGCAGCAGCGGATGCGTACTGTAGGCGGCTAACCCATGGCGCGACAGACGGCTGTCGCTATATTCGTCGCCATAGACGATGCCGTTCCATCCCGGGTACGACCACGACGATGTGCCGAGGCGCACGTTGGGCGGCAACGCGGCGCCCAGTCGTTGACAATGTTCATCGATGTGCGCCGGCAAGATTTCACTGCGCGAGCGGTGGCGTGTGGGCGTGGCGCTCGCCGGTTGGCCGGCATCGGCCGGCACTGCCGCCGGCGGGGGTGTGCCGAACAGGTGAAATTGACCGTCTTCCGGTGGCGCTTGCTCGGTCACAGCGGGTTGGCGTACATGTAGCGGCGCGACCAGGGCAGCGTGCCCGCGGGTCGTCCGGCCTTGCGGCAGACCACTTGATAGATCGACACGTCATCGTTGTCGAACGCGTACGCGCATCCGGCCAAGTACACACGCCAGATGCGAAATTTTTCGTCGTCGACAAGCGTCCTGGCTTCGGCCGCGCACTTCTCGAAATTCTCAGTCCACACCTCGAGCGTGCGCGCGTAGTGCCGACGCAAGCTCTCGACGTCGACGGCCTCCAGCCCGCCGCGCTGCATCGCTTCCAGCGCCAGGCTGATATGGGGCAGCTCGCCGTCGGGGAAAACATACTTATCGATAAACTCGCCGCCGCCCAGCGCGGTTTCGCCGCTGGCGAAGTCGCTCGACGTGATGCCATGGTTCATTGCGATGCCGTCGTTCGTGAGCAACTCGCGGATCTTGCTGAAGTACAGCGGCAGGTTCTTGCGACCGACGTGTTCGAACATGCCAACGCTGGTGACGCGGTCGAATTGTCCCGACACATCGCGGTAGTCCTGCAGCCGAATCTCAATCCTGTCCTGCAGTCCCGCGTCCTTGACGCGTTGCGTGGCCAGCGCGAATTGATTTTTGGACAGCGTGACGCCAACGCACTGTGCGCCGAACTTTTGCGCCGCGCGTAGCACGAGCGCGCCCCAGCCGCAGCCGATATCGAGCAACCGCTGCCCAGGTTGCAGCTGGATCTTAGTCAGGATGTGGTCGATTTTCTTCAGTTGCGCGGTGTCCAGGTCCTCGTCGCCATTTTCGAAATAGGCGCACGAATAAACCATGTTTTTGTCCAGCCACAGCTTATAGAACTCGTTGGACACATCGTAGTGGTACTGGATCGCCTTCTTGTCCGAGGTTTTCGTGTGCGTGAAATAGCGCCGCACGCGCGCCAGCTTGCTGGCATGGGTGACCGTGCTGCGGGCCAGCGAGTAGCCGACGCGGATCACATCGGATAGCTTACCCTCGATGTCGATCTTGCCCTTGATATACGCTTCGCCGAGGTGGTCCAGGCTCGGGTCCAGCAGCAGCGGCAGCGCCGCCGCCGTGTTGACCTTCAGCGTGACCTGCGGCGCCGCAAACGTGCCGAAATCATGTTGCTGTCCGTCCCATAGGACCAAACGTGCAGGCAGATTGGTCTTTTCGCGCACCTGCGAAACCCATTGCGCAAGCTTTTTTTCCCAGAACATAAGAATTCTCCTGTTCGTTGAAACGCAAGCAAAGCAACTGTTGTTCGTCTGTGATGCAAACCTCCCGGCCCGCGACGCGGCCCCGCGTGAAGCCTGGCCTCACAAGGCGCCGGCATTGGCGGACAGGGTCACGGCGACAGGCGCACGATCCTCCACGTGTTGTCCGGATTGCGCAAGTACTGGATTCGATCGTGCAGCCGCGATGGCCGTCCCTGCCAGAACTCGATCGCGTCTGGCACCAGCCGGTAGCCGCCCCAGTGCGGCGGCCGCGGCGGGTTGTCGCCGAATTGTGCCGCGAAGTGTGCTTCACGCGCTTCCAGTTCCGCGCGACCGTGCAGCACCGCGCTTTGCTCCGACGCCCATGCACCGATGCGTGAGCCGACCGGACGGGACGCGAAATAGGCGTCGCTTTCGGCGTCGGTGGTCTTGCTCACCTTGCCTTCGATGCGGATCTGGCGCTCTAGCTCAATCCAATAGAAGAGCAGCGTGGCGTACGGGTTGTGCGCCAGTTCGCGACCCTTGCGGCTCTGGTAGTTGGTAAAGAAGGTGAAACCTTGCGCATCGACCCTCTTGATCAGCACGATGCGGGCGTCCGGTCGGCCACGCTCGTCGACGGTGGCCAGTGTCATCGTATTCGGTTCGGGAAGCTGTGCGTCGAGCGCCTGTTCGAACCAGCGTTCGAACTGCTTGATCGGATCGGCGTCGACATCGGCCTCCGATAACGTGCCAAGCGCGTAGTGCTTGCGTAGATCAGCGAGGGAGCTCATCTTTTTATGCGATCGCTTACTATGGGTTGAGTATATCGGAAGACGACGATAGCCGCTCGACGGGGCGACGCGGCAGCCGTAGGCAAGGCACAATAGCGGTTTGGCCACCGCATCGCGCATTACGCGCGGCGGGGCTTCTTTTGCCTCTCCAGCTCAGCGTCAGACCATGTTCGTTCCGCATGCTATTCACAACGCGTCATCCGAGTCGTGCGCCGCGCGCGCGGCGCCAGCCAATTCGACTCCGGAAACCGGGGAATTCGAGACAGCTGACCATCCGCGCCGTTTCGGCGGCGTAGCACGATTGTACGGCGCAGCCGCGCTGCAGGCATTCGAGCGCTGTCATGTCGCAGTCGTGGGCATCGGCGGGGTCGGCTCGTGGGTGGCCGAAGCGCTAGCGCGCAGTGCAATCGGGCGCTTGACGCTGATCGACCTGGACCACGTCGCGGAAAGCAACACGAATCGCCAGATCCATGCGTTGAACGGCAACTATGGCAAGCCGAAGGTCGGCGCAATGGCTGAGCGGATCGCGGCAATCCATCCGCAATGCGTAGTCACGCAGGTCGAGGATTTTGTCGAAGCCGACAACCTGGACGCGCGGCTGGGCGTCGGGTACGACTTCATCGTCGATGCCATCGATAGCGTACGCACCAAGACGGCGCTGATCGCATGGTGCGTCCGGCACCGGGTGCCGCTGGTGACGGTGGGCGGCGCGGGTGGGCAACTCGATCCGACGCGTATTCGCATCGACGATTTGGCCCGCACCATTCAGGATCCGCTGTTATCCAAGGTGCGGGCACAGTTGCGCAAACACCACGGATTTCCGCGCGCGCCGAAGGCCAAGTTCAACGTTCCGGCAGTCTACTCCGATGAGCCGTTGATCTATCCGCAGGCGGCTGCTTGCGACCTGGACGGCGAGAAGGCAGCGCACGCTACCACGCCGGACACCGGCGCGGCGCCGATCGGGCTCAACTGCGCGGGCTTCGGCTCGAGCGTGTGCGTGACTGGCGGCTTCGGCTTTGCCGCGGCAGCTTACGTGCTGCGCGCGCTGGCCTCGCGCCAGCCGGATGCGGCGCGCGGCTGCTCAGAATAGCGCGCTGCTCAACTTGCGGCGCCACTCCGAGACCAGGTGCGGCTGCCCTGACGCGAGATCGAATACCGACAGCATCGTCTTGCGGCCGATGTCGTCACGGAACGAACGGTCGCGCTTGACGATCTCCAGCAACTGCTCGAGCGCGCCGGCATAGTGACGTGCGGCAATCCATTGGCTGGCAAGATCAAAGCGTGCTTCCAGATCCCCCGGATCGTTCGCGATGCGCGCTTCCAGTGCGCTCGTATCGGGCAACTCGGTGGCCACCGCGGCTGCGTCCAGCCGGGTCTTCAGCGCGTTGTAGCGCGCGTCGATGCCCTGCGTGGTCCGCGGCGACAGAAATTCGGCCTCGGCCCGCGCGTCATCGAAGCGATCGTCGTCGAGCAGCCACTCGATCAGGTCCAGGCGCGCCTCGTCAAATCCCGGATCGAGTGCCAGCGCCGTGCGCAACCGGCCCAGCGCTTCGTCGGTGCGGCCCTGGGCATGCAGTGCGTGCGCGGCGCGGCGCTCGGTTTCAGCGGCGTCGGGCACCAACTGGTCGATGAAGCGGCGCAATTGTCCTTCCGGCAGCACGCCGACGAACTGGTCCACTGGCCGGCCGTCGACGAACGCGATGACGTGCGGAATGCTGCGAATGCCAAAATGCTGTGACAGCTGCGGATTTTCGTCCGAGTTGACTTTCGCGAGCTTGAAGCGTCCACCATACTCGCGCTCGATTTTCTCCAACAGCGGGCCGAGGACCTTGCACGGGCCGCACCAGGGTGCCCAGAAGTCAACCAGTACCGGCACGTTTCTCGATGCGGCGATCACGTCCTGCTCGAAAGTCTCAAGCGTCGTGTCCATCATGTTCCTCGCAAAAAAGAAATGGGCTGTCCGACTGACAGATGAGGTCTAGCCCACGTAATTCAACGGTCCGGCAGCGGAACCCATTCGATCTTGCTGGACACCTTGCCCATCGTCTGCTGCCGCCACGCCTGCCGCGCGCTTTCGGATAAACGGACACCGATTGTAACGTCGCCGTGTGCGCGGCGCCGCACAGGGCGTTACAACTGCTTACTTTTCGCCGTCAACGGTGTCGTTGGCCATCGCGTTTTTGTAGCCAAGCGCGACTGTTTCGCGTGTTCGGAAAAGGAGTCTGACATGAGCAAGCTGCTGATCGCATTGACCGCCGGTCTATTTGCCGCTTCCGCGGCATTCGCGCAAGGCGCGGCATCGACGCCCGCGGCGGCGTCCGCGCCTGCCGCGACAGTGTCCGCGCCGGCGGCCGCCAGCGGCGTAAAGGCCAAAAAGCACCATGCACGCCACTATCGCGGTGCAAAGGCGAAGAGCGCTGAGCAACAAAAGGCGGTGCGCAACGCCGACAGTAGCGGTACCGGTTCGAAGTAACCGGTCCGGGCGCGACCGCGGGGGCGGTCGCTTTCGATACGTCGCGCGCCGCGAGCGCGGCATCATGGTGTTTCGCACAGCCTCTCCCGTATCGGCGGGCGAGGCTTTTTTGATCGGCGCGGCGTGTTGCCGATCCTGTCGCCTGCTCCATAAGCTCGATAGGCGGGTTATCCTGATGGCTATTCGCGTGGCTCAGGCAAGGCCGCCGCGCGGCACACACACCACAATAATCCGCCAAGGAGTGCCCGATGTCGCCAAAGGACCTGCTGCTCGCGTTCGTCGTGATCGCGGTATGGGGCGTCAATTTTGTCGTCATCAAGGTCGGGCTGCAGGGCGTGCCGCCGATGCTGCTCGGTGCGCTGCGTTTCCTGCTGGCGGCTTTTCCCGCCGTGTTCTTCGTCAGGCGGCCAACCGTGCCGTGGCCGCTTTTTCTGGCTTATGGCGCGACCATCGCATTTGGCCAGTTAGCGTTGCTGTTCATGGCCATGTACGTCGGGATGCCTGCCGGACTAGCGTCGCTGGTGCTGCAATCGCAGGCGTTCTTCACACTGGTGTTCGCTGCGCTGCTGCTCGGTGAGCATTGGCGAGCGCACAACCTGCTCGCGCTGGCGATTGCGGCGATTGGGTTGGCAATCATTGGCATACAGGGTGGTCATGCCATGACGGTTGCCGGCTTTGTACTTACGCTGCTCGCGGCATCGATGTGGGCGCTGGGCAATGTCGTGATGCGCAGAATCGGCAAGGTCGACTTGTTGGGACTGGTAGTCTGGTCCAGCCTGATCCCGCCATTGCCCTTCCTCGCACTGTCCTTTTGGTTCGAGGGGCCGGCGCAGATCTGGGCGTCGGTTGGCCAGATCTCGGCTGCGTCGGTGTTCGCGGTAGCCTACCTGGCATTCGTCGCCACGTTGCTCGGCTACAGCTTGTGGGGTTGCTTGTTGACGCGCTATCCGGCCGCGCAGGTCGCGCCGTTTTCGCTGTTGGTGCCGATCGTCGGGCTGAGCACCGCGGCGCTGTGGCTCGGCGAGGCGCTCACCCTGCCGCAATGGCTCGGTGCGGTGCTGGTGATGGGCGGCTTGCTGGTGAACGTGTTCGGCCGTTGGCTGAGCGATCGGCTGGCGCGCGTACGCCGAGCTTGAGCATGGCGGCGCCAACCCGGCGCGGCTTGTGCAACGACGCGCGCCCACCGCATGCAACCCGTTACGCGGATTTGCCCCAACTGTCGCGCAGGCTAACGATCCGGTTGAACACCGGCTGGCCGGGCACCGAATCGACCCGGTCCGCGACGAAATAGCCGTGCCGCTCGAACTGAGCCCGGTCCTCGGGCAGGAACTGTTGTGCGCCCGGCTCCAGGTAGGCGGTTACCACGCGCTTGGCATCCGGGTTCAGCGCCTCGAGGAAGTCGCGACCGCCGGCATCCGGCTGCGGCTCCTTGAACAGCCGGTCGTACAGGCGCACCTCGGCGCGGTACGCATGCGCGGCGCTGACCCAGTGGATGTTGCCCTTGACCTTATAATGGTTCGAACCCTCGGTCCCTGACTTGCTGTCCGTGAAATAGTGGCAATGCACCGCAACGATGTTGCCGTGATCATCCTTGTCCACGCCCGTGCATTCGACGACGAAACCGTAGCGCAGCCGCACGCGATTGCCCGGGAACAGCCGGAAATAGCCCTTTGGTGGGTTTTCGTTGAAGTCCTCGCGCTCGATCCACAGCTCCCGCGAGAACGGAAAGGTCCGCGTGCCGCGCTCCGGGTGATGTGGATGCACCGGTGCGCTGCATATTTCTTCGCTATCCTGCGGATAGTTGTCCACGATAAGCTTGAGCGGATCGAGTACGGCGATCGCGCGAGGTGCCCTCTCGTCCAGATCCTCGCGCAGCGCCGCCTCGAGCAGTCCGAAATCGATCCACGAGTTAACCTTGGTTAGCCCAGTGCGCTCGCACATCAGCCGGATACTCTCCGGTGTGAAGCCTCGACGGCGCAACCCGACGATTGTCGGCATGCGCGGATCGTCCCAGCCGTCCACGTGCTTGCCCTCGACCAGTTGCAGCAGCTTGCGTTTGCTCGTGATCACGTACGTTAGGTTGAGCCGCGAAAACTCGATTTGCTGCGGTAGCGGACGCGTGAAGACGCCGGCATCGGCCAGCTCCGCGAGAAACCAATCGTACAGCGGCCGGTGATCCTCGAACTCGAGCGTGCACAGCGAATGCGTGATGTTCTCCAGCGCATCGCAGATGCAGTGCGTGTAATCGTACATCGGATACACGCACCATGCGTCGCCGGTGCGATAGTGATGGGCGAAGCGGATTCGGTAGATGACCGGGTCGCGCATGTTGATGTTCGGCGACGCCATGTCGATCTTGGCGCGCAACACATGCGCGCCTTCGGCGAATTCGCCCGCCTTCATCCGGCGAAACAGCGCCAGGTTTTCCTCCGGCGTGCGGTCGCGATACGGCGACGGCGTGCCCGGCTCGATCAGTGTGCCGCGCGTGGCGCGCATCTGCTCTGCGCTCTGGCTGTCCACGTAGGCCTTACCGCGCTGGATCAGCAGCTCGGCGAACGCGTACAGCTTGTCATAGTAGTCGCTGGCGAAGTACAGGTGCTCGCGACCGTCCTTCTGCCAATCGAAGCCGAGCCACCGGACCGCGTCGATGATCGAGTTCACATACTCGACATCTTCCTTTTCCGGGTTCGTATCGTCAAAGCGCAGGTGGCAAACGCCGCCGTAGTCGCGCGCGATGCCGAAATTCACGCAGATGCTCTTGGCGTGACCGATGTGCAGGTAGCCGTTCGGCTCCGGCGGGAAGCGTGTCTCGACCCGTTGGCCCCACTTCCCGGACCGGTTGTCGTCGTCGATGATGTTGCGAATGAAGTTCGACGCGACGGCCGATTCGGCCGATGCGTTCGTTGGCGCGCCCGGACCGCCGCCCGGCGGCGCGCCAGCAGGGGCGGCAGGGTGTTGGCCGGGCTGGGCGCCCGATCTTGCGTCGTTGCGTTTGATATTCATGAGCGGGCAGGGTGGGCCGGCCCGTGCTCGGGCCGGACGATGTTCATGACATTGCATTTTACCCGACGTGACGGCGCGGCGCGGGCCGTGCAGCGCGATCACGCTGGGGGCTGCCGCGACCGCAACACCTGTAACAGCGCGTAAAACCGATTGCCACCCTGCGCCTCGGTCTCTTAGGATCCCTGCGCTCGCGCATGCGCGCGGATCCGGTCATAAGGAGAAGAAATGAACGTGAAGGCGTCGACGCTCGCAAAGGTGGTGGTCCTGGTATCGCTCGTTCCGGCATTGTCCGCGTGCGGGTCGTTGTCGCGTTCGGAAAAACACGCGGCGATTGGTGCGGCGGCCGGGGGCGCGCTTGGTTATGTGCTAACCGGTGGGCCGCTGGGCACGGTGGTGGGCGCGGCCGCCGGCGGCCTGGTCGGCGCGGGCCATTGAGGCGTGATCCTGGGTGATAAAAACGTAGTCCTCACTGGCGTGCTTTTTCACGTATTGCGCCGCGCCGGTCGGCAGTGCAAAATTAATTTCTATATTAAATAAATCAAGAACGAACTACAGCTTGAGCACGATCAGCAACGTCAGCGGATAGAGCCTGGCAAAGCCCTCGCGACGGCAGCGCGTGGCGTTCGCGCCTATTTCGGCGAGCGCGATCGCGAGCACGGCGCAACTCGACGACTGCAGCGCGCCAAGGGTATCGTGCAACAGTGCCAGCCCAAGCGCGAAGCCGAACAACAGCGAGCCGGCACTCGACGAGAATGCCGACATGCGGCGCTCCAGGTGGTGCAGCGCGGCGTCGAGCCGCCGCGCGGCGCCGTGCGGCATGAACGCGAGCACGAGCGCGCCGCAACACTGGAGCGTGCAGGCAAGCGCCATCGCGGCAAAGGCAAGGTAGAGGAACGATACCGGCAATGCAAGCTTATCGATTGTGTACGGGCGCCCGCACCACTGCAGCGTGAGCACGGCGGCCAGGCCCAGCGCGCCGAACAGCGGCAGGTCGTGCCGCAGGCCGGTCCACAGCTTGAACCATGTGTTAGGTGCGCACTTCATGTCAGATGACCCGTTGCTCGCGTAATGCGGCGAGTGTGGCCGCGTTGTAGCCGAGCCATTCGGCCAACACTTCATCGGTATGCTGGCCGAGGGTCGGCGGCGCGAGGCGGGCTTGCGGCGGTGTCGCGCGCATCTTTACCGGGTTGGCCACCAGCATCGCGGTACCGTCGCTCGGGTGCGGCAAGCCGACGCGTAATCCTTGTGCGATGCCTGGCGGATCGTCGAATACTTGTTGAAGGTCGTTGATCGGCCCGCATGGCACGCCGGCACTCTCCAGCGCAACGCGCGTCAGGTCCAACACGCGCAGGTGAGTCAGGGCGCCCATAAACCGAACATGTCTCCTTGCAAGTGCAACGGTTGCAGCGATTATACGGGGGCGGGCTGGTACGCCCATCCCGTATAATCAATCGTTTAAACGGACGCGTCCGTGTCCGGATTCACCCGATGCGCTGGCGCGCCAGCGACAGACTACTCGAAGCACGCTATGAAAGCCGCTGAAATCCGCGAGAAGTTCCTAAAGTTCTTCGAATCGAAGGGCCATACGATCGTTCGCTCGTCGAGCCTGGTGCCCGCCAACGATCCGACGCTGCTGTTCACCAACTCCGGCATGGTGCAGTTTAAAGACGTGTTTTTGGGCACCGAGACGCGGCCGTACTCGCGGGCCACGACCGCACAGCGCAGCGTGCGGGCCGGCGGCAAGCACAATGACCTGGAGAACGTCGGCTATACCGCCCGGCACCATACGTTCTTCGAGATGCTGGGCAACTTCTCGTTCGGCGACTACTTCAAGCGTGACGCGATTCACTATGCGTGGGAGCTGCTCACGCGCGTTTACCAGTTGCCGCCAGAGAAACTGACCGTGACCGTCTACCACGAGGACGACGAGGCGTACGACATCTGGGCCAACGAAATCGGCGTGCCGCTCGAGCGAATCATCCGCATCGGTGACAACAAGGGTGCGCGCTATGCCTCGGACAATTTTTGGCAAATGGCCGATACCGGTCCCTGTGGCCCGTGCTCGGAGATCTTCTATGATCACGGCCCGCAGGTGTGGGGCGGGCCGCCCGGATCGGCCGACGAGGATGGCGACCGCTTCATCGAGATCTGGAACCTCGTGTTCATGCAATTCAACCGCGATGCGCAAGGCAACCTGACGCCGTTGCCCAAGCAGTGTGTCGATACCGGCATGGGCCTGGAGCGGCTCGCCGCGGTATTGCAGCACGTGCACAGCAACTACGAGATCGATCTGTTCCAACGGCTGATTGCCGCGGCGGCTCGCGAAACCGGCGTGTCGGATCTCGCGCACAACTCGCTGAAGGTGATCGCCGACCATATCCGCGCGTGCGGCTTCATGATCGTTGACGGTGTGATCCCGGGCAATGAGGGGCGCGGCTACGTGCTGCGCCGCATCGTGCGCCGCGCGATCCGCCACGGCTACAAGCTTGGCCGCAAGCGCCCGTTCTTTCATCGGCTAGTCGAGGATCTGGTCGGCGAGATGGGGGCCGCGTATCCGGAACTGAAAGCGGCGCAGCAGCGCGTGACCGACGTACTGCGCCAGGAAGAGGAACGTTTCTTTGAGACGATCGAGCACGGGATGTCGATCCTGGACGCCGCGTTGTCCGAGCTTGCGGCGCGCGGTGCGAAAGTGCTCGACGGTGAACTTGCATTCAAGCTGCACGATACGTATGGCTTCCCGCTGGACCTGACAGCGGACGTGTGCCGTGAGCGGGGCATCGGCGTCGATGAGGTGGCGTTCGACGAAGCGATGGCGCGCCAGCGCGAGCAGGCGCGTGCGGCGGGCAAGTTCCGGATGGCCCAGGCGCTCGACTACACGGGCGGCAAGACGACATTCCACGGCTACGACAAGCACGTGTTCGACGATGCCAAGGTCGTCGCGGTGTATGCCGACGGCACGGCGGTGCCGTCGCTGCGGGCGGGCCAGCAGGGCGTGGTCGTGCTTGACCAGACGCCTTTCTATGCGGAGTCGGGCGGCCAGGTCGGCGACCAGGGGGCGATCGGCAATGCGACGGTGCGCTTTGCGGTGTCCGACACGTTGAAGGTCCAGGCCAACGTGGTCGGCCACCACGGTACCCTCGAGCAGGGCGAGCTGAAGGTCGGCGATGTCGTCAGCGCCCGCATCGATGCCGAGCGGCGCGCCCGCACCGCGCGCAATCACTCGGCGACGCACCTGATGCACAAGGCACTGCGCGAGGTGCTGGGTCCGCATGTGCAGCAAAAGGGCTCGCTTGTCGATCCAGATAAGACCCGTTTCGATTTCTCGCACAATGCGCCGCTCAGCGACGACGAGATTCGTCGCATCGAGGCGTTAGTCAACGCCGAGGTGTTGGCCAATACGCCGGGCATCGCGCGGGTGATGCCGTTCGACGATGCGGTCAAGTCGGGCGCGATGGCGCTGTTCGGCGAAAAGTATGGCGACGAGGTTCGCGTGCTCGACCTGGGTTTCTCGCGAGAGTTGTGCGGCGGCACGCATGTGCAGCGCACTGGCGACATCGGTTTGTTCAAGATCGTGTTCGAAGCAGGGGTGGCGGCCGGCATCCGTCGTGTCGAGGCGATCACCGGTGACAATGCGCTGCGCTATGTGCAGGACCTGGAGGCGACGCTGGCCGGCGCTGCCGCGGCATTGAAAGTCCAGCCGGCGGAACTGGCGCCGCGCATCGCGCAGGTGCAGGACCAGCTTAAGGCGCTGGAAAAGGAGCTCGCGCAACTTAAATCGAAGGTCGCGTCGAGCCAAGGCGACGAACTGGTGAGCCAGGCGGTCGACGTGGCGGGCGTGCGCGTGCTGGCGGCCCAACTCGAAGGCGCCGATGTGAAGACGCTGCGTGAAACGGTTGACAAGCTGAAGGACAAGCTCAAGCATGCCGCGATCGTGCTGGCGAGCGTTGACGGCGGCAAGATCAGCCTGATCGCTGGCGTGACGACCGACGCGAGCCAAAAAATCAAGGCCGGCGAGTTGGTCAACTTCGTTGCGCAGCAGGTCGGCGGCAAGGGCGGCGGTCGTGCGGACATGGCGCAGGCGGGCGGCACCGAGCCATCGAAGCTGCCGGCGGCGCTCTCCGGCGTCAAGGAATGGGTCCAGGCGAAATTGTAAGCACGCCGCGGAAATAACCACCGTGTCGCGGCGGCGGTGCGAAAGATCGACAACGCAGCAAGATCCATTGTTCTTTTGTGAAGATGTGAAATATCTGGATAGTTCATTTTTGAGGTAGTGCGATACTGCTACGCTCGGATCGTCTCATTGGTTTTCTTACGGGGAGTGTTGCCGTGTCCTTGTCCCATCCCGACCAGACTTCACCGTCTGCCGAATCCACGCCCGCTTCATCGGCTGTCGAATCCACGCACGCTCCGTGCGCCGGGGCAGCCATGCCGGGCCCGCCGCCGTCCCGAGAGCCGGACTCGCGCGTGGGCGGGCACCGGGTGCGGCCGTTGGCGCAGGCCCCAGCGGACACCGCGCCGGCATGGACGGCATTGGCCTGCGCGATGGCCCTCGCGGTGGCGCTCGGCGTCGGACGGTTCGCGTTCACGCCGCTGCTGCCGGTGATGCTGCATGACGGGCTGATCGACATCGCCGGCGGCGGCTGGCTCGCGTCGTTCAACTACGCTGGCTATTTCGTGGGCGCGGTGACGTGTGCGGCGCTGCGCGCGGACCCCGCGCGGATGATACGCGGCGGGCTCGTCGCTACGGTCGTGCTGACCGCAGCGATGGGCCTGACCGATGCGTTCTGGGCGTGGGCGGCGCTGCGCGCGATGGCGGGCGTGATCAGCGCATGGACGGTCGTGTTCGCATCGCAATGGGGCTTGCGGCAGCTGGCCCGTACCGGTGCCGCGTGCTGGAGCGGGGTGATCTATACCGGGCCGGGTGTCGGGATCCTGATCACCGGGCTGGCAACCCCTGTCGTGACGCACGACGGCGCGGCGACCGGCTGGCTGAGCTTTGCCTTGCTGTCGGCGGCGCTGTCCGCGCTCGTATGGCGGCGATTCACGGCCGAGCGCCCAACGGGCGACGGCCGGAAGGGGGCCGCGTCCCATGGATCCGCGGCGTCCCAACTCGTGCCACCGTCACCGTCCATGCGCATCGCGCGTGCCGACGCGTATTGGTTGTGCGGGCTCTATAGCTTGGCCGGATTCGGCTACATCATGACCGCGACGTTCCTGCCGGTCATCGCGCGGCAGGCGCTGCCCGCCGGCTCGCCATGGCCCGATCTGTTCTGGCCGGTGTTCGGGGCGGCGATCATTCCGGGCGCGCTGCTGGGCGCACGGCTGCCGGCACACTGGGACAACCGGCTGTCGCTGGCGATCTGCTACGTGATGCAGGCCGTGGGCATCGGGCTTGGCATCGCATTACCGACGCTCGCGGGTTTCGCACTCGGTAGTCTGCTGGTCGGGCTGCCGTTCACGGCGATCACGCTGTTTGCGATGCGCGAGGCGCGCCGCCTGCACGGCGAAAGGGCCGCTGGACTGATGGGCTATGCGACCGCCGCCTATGGCCTCGGGCAGATCGCTGGGCCGCTGGTGGCCGCGCCGATCGCTGCGCGCACAGGATCGTTCTCGCCCGCACTCGGGCTCGCGCTAGCGGCGCTGTTGCTCGGCGCGGCCCTGTTGGTGGCGGTGGCCCGCGCGGCAGGGGCGCGCGAGCGCTAACCGGCCACGCGCCCACCGGCCCGTCGCACCGTTGGCCCGTTGCGTCGTTGGCCTGTTGCATCGTCGGCGTGCGGCAGACGATGCACGGCGTGGCCAGGCGGCGCCTCAAAGCCGATACAATAGGCGGCTCTTTCGCGCATTTCAAACAATGATGGGATCGACACCCGTAGGTGAGCTGGGCAGCGACTACCGGTATTGTCTGCGCTGTCGGTATTGTCCGCGCTGTCGCGCCGAACTGATTGACCGACCCGTTGCGCGCGGTGCTCGAACCGCTGGTTCGATAGCGGGGCGGCGGACGCGATACGTCGAATGCCCGCGGATTTAACGATGCAATCGTTCGTTGTCGTATTGCTCAATGGCCTGAGCTATGGGTTGCTGTTGTTCCTGTTGTGTGCCGGGCTGACACTTGTGTTTAGCTTGATGGGCGTGATGAACTTTGCGCATGCGAGTTTCTACATGCTCGGTGCCTACATTGGCTACACGGTCGCGTACTACGGTGGCTTTGCCGCCGCGTTGATCCTCGCGCCGGCCGCGGTGGCCGGCCTGGCTGCCGCTTTCGAGCTTGGCGTGCTGCGCCGCGTGTACCGTCACGGGCCACTTGCCCAGTTGTTGGCGACCTTCGGCCTGGCTTATCTGATTGCCGAGTTTGTGCAATTGGGATGGGGCCGCTCGCCGTTGCCTGCCGTTGTGCCGCAGTGGCTCGATGGCGCACTGGTGAATTGGCATGCGGTGGCATTCTCTCGTCTTCGCGCGTTCATGATGGCGATTTCCGCTGGCGTGCTCGGCCTCTGTGCGCTGCTGCTGCGGTATTCTCGCCTCGGCCTGGTGATCGCGGCCGCGCGCACGCATCCGCATGCCGTGCAGACGCTGGGCCATGACGTCGCTCGTGTGCAGACTCAGGTGTTCGCGTGCGGCGCGGCGCTTGCCGCGGTGGCCGGCGTGCTCGGCGGCGTGGCATTCGTCACGGATACGTCGATGGCCGAAACGCTGGGTTCGATCGTGTTTGTGATCGTCGTGGCCGGTGGAATGGGCTCGTTGGCTGGCGCATTCGCCGCGTCATTATTGTTCGGCATCGTGCAGACGCTGCTTGTCGGACTCGACATACGGCTCGGCGCACTGCTCCATTGGGTGTTGCCGATGGTGGACGATACCGGCGCATGGAACCGTATCACGTTAGCACAGCTCGCGCCAGTGACGCCCTTTGTGTTGCTGATCATCGTGTTGGCGTTGCGTCCGGGCGGGCTGGTGCGTGGTCATGCGGAGCTGGACACATGATGGTGCATCGCGAGACCCCGCGTGGCGTGTGGACCGACCGCAATGTGCGGCGGCCGCCGTGGGGTGGGCTGATATTGGCGACCGTGCTCACCGCGCTGCCGCTGCTGCCACTGGCGCACGGCGAACCGAGCGGCGCGGCGCTGGCGCTCGCGTCTCAGGCGGCCGTGCTGATCGTATTCGCGCTGTCGTACGATTTGTTGCTCGGTCAAACCGGCCTGCTGTCGTTTGGCCACGCGATGTATTACGGCATCGGCGCGTTAGCGGCGGCGCGTGCGGCCAACGCGTGGGCCTTGTCCGCGCCGTGGCTGCCAGTTGTCGGCGGCGCAGGTGCGGCGCTTGTTGCAGTCCCGGCCGGGTGGCTCAGTGTGCGCCGGGGCGGCGTGACCTTCGCGATGGTGACGCTGGGGCTCGGCGAACTGGTCGCGACTGCCGCGAGCACCGTGCCGGAATGGTTTGGCGGCGTGGGTGGCGTGATGATCGACCGCGGAGCCGTCCCGGGCTGGCTCGATATTGATTTCGGTTCGACGCGCACGGCCTACGGCTTGGTAGTCGCGGTCGCCCTGGCCTCGTGCATGCTGATCGCCTGGTTATTGCGCACGCCGCTCGTGCGGGTGGCCAATGCGGTGCGCGACAATCCGCGACGGGCGGCATTCGTCGGCGTAGATCCATCGCGCGTGAGGTGGGCGATGACCGTCATCGCCGCGTTTTTTGCCGGCGTCGCCGGCGCGCTGTCGGTGGTGACCTTTGAGATCGCTACCGCGGACAATGCGAGCGTTGCAACATGCGCGACTGCGTTGATCGCCGTGGTGATCGGCGGCACCGGCACGTTTGCTGGTCCTGTACTGGGTGCCGTGGTTTATGTGTCGATCGCGAACGGCTTGGCGTCGATCACCCGCGCGTGGCCGATGTACGTTGGCCTCTTTTTTCTGTTCGTCGTGGTGCTCGCGCCCGGCGGGCTGGTCGGTGCATGGTTGCATCGCCGGATGTCGCCATCGCTGGCAGACAGCCGGCGTGCGCGATGCGCGCTACCGTGGTTCAGCGGGCGACGCATCGGATACGCGCTGGCCGTGCTCGGTATGCTGGCCGGCAGTATCGCTGTGATTCAGTCTGTTTATGCATGGCGATTCGACGATACCGGCGCGGATATCATCAGTCCGCGCTGGCATGCGGTCAATGGGTGGGGCATAGCGGTGGCCGGTGTGGTATTGATGGCGGTGTCGTCGTTCGCGCTGCGTGCCACGGTGCCGCGTTCGTCGCGCCGGGTTGCGGCGGGCTTGCGTTCGACCTCTGCTTCTGCGGCAGCCATGGCTTCGGCTCATGCTTCTTTGGCACCTATGGCTTCAACCCATGCTTCTGCGGCAGCCACGGGGCCAGCCGTATCCGAAGTCACCGCGCCAGTCATCGTCGCAGGCGCTGCCGTCAGTGCGCAGGGGCAAGCAGCCGGTACGGCGAAACAAGCGAAACCAGTCTATCCCGTGCCGGCGATACGGCCGGGACACGTGCCGAGCAGCCCGGCGCTCGATGTGACGCTGGACGACGTCCATGTCAGCTATCGCGCGACACCCGTGCTGCGCGGCGTGCGGCTGCATGTGCGGGCCGGCGAGATCCATGCGTTGATCGGCCCGAATGGCGCAGGCAAGTCAACGGTATTCAACGTGCTCAGCGGCGTCACGCAGGTCGATCGGGGCACCGTGCTCCTCGAAGATAGGGCGATCCGGCGGTTGGCGGCGCATCGGATCGCCCGCCTCGGCGTCGCGCGGGGCTTGCAGACCCCCAGCTTGTTCGCGCAATTGTCGGTACTGGATAATGTGTGCTGTGCGATGCTTTGCCCGCGTGGTGCGCCGCTTTATCGCTGGCTGCAGCCTGCTGCATGGCGCGGTCTGCGTAAGCGCGCCCTCGACTGGCTACAGGTGGTGGGCATGGGCGATGAGGCTAGCGCCCGTGCCGCGCAACTGAGCTATGCCCGACAACGCGCGCTTGAGTTGGCCATGGCCACGGCCAGTGGTGCGCGACTGCTGTTGCTGGACGAGCCGACTGCCGGCATGAGCCGGGCAGAGGCCATCGAGGCGCTCGCCTTGATCCGCCGGATGGCGGCCGGACGCACGGTCCTGCTGATTGAGCACGACATGGACATAGTGTTCGATCTTGCCGATCGGATTTCGGTGCTGGTCGATGGCGTAGTCATTGCCACCGGTACGCCGGCGCAGATCCGCGCCAATCCGGGCGTGCGCGAGGCCTACCTAGGCCCCGCGCGTGCGCTATGAGGCTTGACGTGCGCCACCTGGAGGCCGGATACCAGGGCGTGCGGGTCATCCAGCACGTATCAATGCACGTGGATGGCGGAGAGATCGTCGCCCTGTTCGGCCGCAATGGCGTGGGCCGTTCGACGCTGGCCAAGGCCATCGTCGGCCTGGTTGAGCGGCGCGGTTCGGTCGAACTCGATGGCATGCAGATCGGCACGCTGCGCACCGTGGACATCGCCCGCGCCGGCGTCGGCTATGTTGCCGAGACCCGCGATGTGTTCCCGACGTTGAGCGTCGCGCAGAATTTGCTGCTCGGCCTGCCGCGACGCGCACGGGGTCCGGCGGTGTTCGAGCCGCTGTACGAGTTGTTTCCTCGCTTGCGTGTCCGTGCCGACGTGAAGGCGGGCGTGCTCTCCGGTGGGGAGCAGCAGATGTTGGCCATTGCCCGTGCATGGGCTGCGCAGCCCCGTGTGTTGATCATCGACGAGCCGACCGAGGGCCTCGCGCCGCGTGTTGTCGATGAGCTTGGCGTTGCACTGGCGACGCTGGCTGCGCGCGGCACTGCGATTGTGCTGATCGAGCAGCGTGCCGCGATGGCGTTAGAGCTGGCGCGACGCGTCTACGTGATGGGACGCGGCCCGTCGGGCTTTGGCGAAATCGTCTTCGCCGGTGAGCGCAGCGAGTTCGAGACGACGCCGGCGATTGCTCGGCAATGGCTGTCGGTGTAGCGCCGCGCGAGTCGCAACGGCGGCATGGCATGATAGAGCTGTAGCCTGGTCAGCATGTCGGCGATGTAGGCTGCCAGCGCGGTTTCCCGCTACAATTCGTAGGCGGTGCGGACCCGCATCGCGTTTGAGTCAACGGTAGGGATTCGATGGAAGTCCACAAGGAAGTCGACGCGCGGGGGCTGAATTGCCCATTGCCGATCTTGCGCGCGAAGAAAGCATTGGCCGACATGCAGAGCGGCCAGATCCTGAAAGTGCTGGCGACGGATCCCGGCTCGCAGCGGGATTTCGCCGCGTTTGCGAAGCAGACCGGCAACGAACTGGTCGAAACCAGCACCGGCGCCGACAAGACATTCGTATTCCTGATGCGTCGGCGTTGAGCAAACGCGCTGCAAGCTGCGGCGCCGTGTCGCGGCGTTAGCCTTCGAGTACCGGCGAACGGGTGCGCAGGTATTCGGCGAACTCGTCGCGAACCTCCGGGTGCTGCAGCGCGAACTCGACGGTTGCCTTCAGGTAGCCGAGCTTGCTGCCGCAGTCAAAGCGCGTGCCGTGGTACTTGTACGCGAGCACCTGCTCGTCGCCGAGCAGTGACTGGATCGCATCGGTCAATTGCAATTCACCGCCCGCGCCTGGCTTCAGTGCACGCAAGTGACTGAAGATGCGCGGCTTGAGCACATAGCGGCCGACCACGCCAAAATTGGATGGCGCGACCTCCGGGGCCGGTTTCTCGACGATGCCCGACATCTTGACGATGTTGTCTTCCCATTCCTTGCCGTCGACGATGCCGTACGACTTCGTTTCTTCGTGCGGCACTTCCTCGATGCCGATCACCGAGCTGTGGTAGTGATCGAACACTTCGATCATCTGCTGCATCACGGGCGGGCGACCGTACAGCAGATCGTCGGCGAGGATGACCGCGAACGGGTTGTCGCCGACGAGCTTTTCCGCGCACAGCACCGCATGCCCGAGTCCGAGCGCCTCGGGCTGGCGAACGTAGAAGCAGTCAACGTGGCTGGGCTTGATCCCGCGCACCAACTCGAGCAACTTGTCCTTGCCGCGAGCCTCGAGTTCTGATTCGATCTCATACGACTTGTCAAAGTGATCCTCGATCGCGCGCTTGCTGCGGCCCGTCACGAAAATCATTTCGGTGATCCCCGCGGCAATCGCCTCCTCAACCGCATACTGAATCAGCGGCTTGTCGACCACTGGAAGCATTTCTTTCGGGCTCGCCTTGGTGGCCGGGAGGAACCGTGTGCCAAGACCTGCCACGGGAAACACTGCCTTAGTAACTTTGAGCATCTTCGATTACCCTGTTCGTTTCCGGTTGTACTACGTTAGCCCGATATGGGGAAAATGGATAGCGCGACAAAAATTATTGCCCCGCTATAGCCGATAACCCTGCACTTTATGCCGGAAGCCGCCCGAGTTGGGTGGTCAACTTTGCCAACATCGACTCAAAATCTGCCAATCTTTTGCGCTCCTGGTCGACGACGGCGGCCGGCGCGCGGGCCACAAAACGCTCGTTTTGCAGCTTCGCATTGCATTTGGCCAGTTCACCGCCGATGCGGCTGATTTCGCGGGTCAGCCGCTCACGTTCGGCAGCAACGTCAATCTCGACCTTCAGTACCAGCTTGTTCGAGCCGACAAGGGCAACAGGCGCGCCATGCGCCTGTTGGTCGAGCGCGGCTTCGTCTGCGAGCACCTGGACTTCCGACAACCGCGCAAGCGCTTGGGCGTAGGGTGCGAATTCGCGCAGGCGTGTGGCATCGCCGGCCGCCACCAGCGGCACGCGGGTGGCGGGCGACAGGTTCATCTCGCCGCGCAAATTACGACATGCATCGACTACTGCCTTCAGTTCGGCAACCCACTGTTCTGCCTGCTCGTCGATCTTCGACGGCGTGCTGCGCGGATAGGGCTGCATCATCACGGAGGCGTCGCCGGCTGCGGTTCCGGCCGGATACCGACCCGCCAGCGGCGCGACTTTCTGCCACAACGCTTCAGTAATGAACGGCATCAGCGGGTGCGCGAGCCGCAGGATTGTCTCGAGCACCCTGAGCAGCGTACGCCGCGTGCTGCGCTGCTGCGCTGGCGTGCCGGTCTGCAACTGAACCTTGGCCAATTCGACGTACCAGTCGCAATACTCATCCCAGACGAACTTGTAGATCGCGCTTGCAATGTTGTCGAAGCGGTAGTCGGCAAAGCCCTTCTCGACGTCGGCCTCGACTCGTTGCAACAGCGACACGAGCCACCGGTCGGCGGGCGAGAAGTCGAGCGTGCCGTGCGGCCCGCAATCGCCTTGGCACGGCACGATACCGCAATCATGCCCTTCGCAATTCATCAGCACGAAGCGCGTGGCGTTCCACAATTTGTTGCAGAAGTTGCGATAGCCCTCGCAGCGCGCCAGATCAAAGTTTACGTTGCGCCCGAGCGTGGCCATCGACGCCATCGTGAAGCGCAGCGCGTCGGTGCCGTAGGCGGGAATCCCGTTCGGGAACGCCTTGCGCGTCTTTTGCTCGATCGATGCCGCCTGCTTCGGGTTCATCAATCCGGTCACGCGCTTAGCGACGAGTGTCTCCAGGTCGATGCCGTCGACGATGTCGATCGGATCGAGCGTGTTGCCGCGGCTCTTGGACATCTTCTGGCCTTCGGCATCGCGCACCAGGCCGTGCACATACACAGTGTGGAACGGTACCTTGCCGGTGAAATGGGTGGTCATCATCACCATTCGGGCGACCCAAAAGAAGATGATGTCGAAGCCCGTCACCAGCACCGATGATGGCAGGAAGTGCTCGAGTTCCAGCGTCGATTGCGGCCATCCAAGCGACGAGAATGGCACGAGCGCGGACGAGAACCACGTGTCGAGCACGTCCTCGTCGCGCTTGAGCGCGCCGTTATAGCCCTGCGCGCGGGCCTGTGCTAGGGCGTCGGCCTCGCTATGCGCGACGAACACCCGGCTATCGTCCGTATACCAGGCGGGAATCTGGTGGCCCCACCAGAGTTGGCGCGAGATGCACCAGTCCTGGATATTCTCCAGCCACTGGTAGTACGTGGTGGTCCAGTTCTCCGGCACGAACTTGATCTGGCCGTGGCGCACCACGTCCAGCGACGTTTGCGCGATCGATTTGCCCGGATGCAACGTGCCTTCGGGCGCCGGCCGGCTCATCGCGACAAACCACTGATCGGTGAGCATTGGCTCGATGATTGATTGCGTGCGATCACCACGCGGCACGACCAACCGGTGCGGTTTGACCGACTCGAGCAAGCCGAGCGCGTCCAGGTCCGAGACGATGCGCTCGCGCGCGTCGAAACGGTCCAGCCCGCGGTAGGCGGCCGGTGCGTTGTCGTTAATCTTCGCATCGAGCGTGAGCACAACGATCTGTGGCAATCCGTGGCGTTGCCCGACCTGGTAGTCGTTGAAATCGTGAGCTGGTGTAACCTTGACCACGCCGGTGCCGAACTCGCGTTCCACATAGTCGTCCGCGATCACCGGGATCTCGCGTCCGACCAGCGGTAGTGTGACGGTCTTGCCGATCAGCGCCGCGTAACGCTCGTCCTGCGGATGGACCATGACCGCGACGTCGCCGAGCATCGTCTCGGGCCGTGTGGTCGCCACGGTCAAGTGGCCTGAGCCGTCAGTGAGCGGATAGCGGATGTGCCACAGCTTGCCGTCCTCCTCCTCGCTGACTACCTCCAGGTCCGATACCGCGGTCCTCAGCTTCGGATCCCAGTTCACAAGCCGTTTGCCGCGGTAGATCAGCCCTTGCTGGTAGAGGCGCACGAACACGTCGGTGACGACGCGGGACATGCGCTCATCCATCGTGAAATACTCGCGCGACCAGTCGGTGGACGCGCCGAGCCGCCGGATTTGCCGCGTGATCGTGGAGCCCGATTCCTGTTTCCATTGCCAGACGCGCTCGACGAAGCGCTCCCGCCCCAGTTCGTGCCGTGATTGCTTTTGCGCGTCGAGTTGACGCTCCACGACGATTTGCGTGGCGATGCCCGCATGGTCCGTGCCGGGCACCCACAACGTGTTCTCGCCGCGCATCCGGTGGTAGCGCGCCAATCCATCCATGATGGTCTGGTTGAACGCGTGGCCCATGTGCAGCGTGCCGGTCACGTTCGGCGGTGGCAGCTGAATCGCGAAGTCGGGCCGCTGTGGGTCTAAGATTGCCTTCGCGTAGCCACGCTTTTCCCATTCTGGGCCCCAATACGCCTCGATCGTCGAAGGCTCAAAACTTTTTGCAAGCGTGGTATCGCTGTCGCTCATTGTCGAAATCTGCCGGAAAGACGGTGAAAATGCGGTGGAATAAATCGTCATAGTCAATTATAAGGGAGCCGGTGATGCGCCAGCGCCGGTTGCGCCGTCGCACGCCGCGGCACCTGCTGCTGTGGGGCTGCATGCCGTGCGCGTTCCCCGCGTGCCGGGCCGACTGCGGCCGTATAATGGCAAGCTTGTTGTGACCAAGGCCGCTCATGTCTGATTTGCTTGCCAAACTGAATCCCGAACAATATGCAGCGGTGACGCTGCCGAACGAACCGGCCCTGATTCTTGCCGGCGCGGGTAGCGGCAAGACGCGCGTGCTCATTACTCGCATTGCATGGTTGATCTCGCGCGGCGAGGCGAGCTCCGCCGGCATCCTGGCCGTCACCTTCACGAACAAAGCAGCGCGCGAGATGCTGACCCGCCTGGACGCGATGCTGCCGATCAATACGCGCGGCATGTGGATCGGCACGTTCCACGGATTGTGCAACCGGATGCTGCGCGCTCATTACCGCGATGCCGGGTTGCCGCAGGCCTTCCAGATCTTGGACACGGCAGACCAGTTGTCAGCGATCAAGCGGCTGATGAAGGGCCTGAACGTCGACGACGAGAAATATCCGGCAAAGAGTCTGCAGTACTTCATCAACAACGCGAAGGAGCAAGGTTTGAGGCCTGAGCAGGTCGATGCAAGCGACAATTTCAATCGCAAATGCGTCGAGCTGTATGCCGCCTACGAGCAACAATGCCAACGCGAGGGGGTCGTCGATTTTGCGGAATTGTTGCTGCGCTGCCATGAGCTGCTGCAACGCAACCCGCCGCTACGGGCACACTACCAGGCCCGTTTCCGGCATATCCTGGTCGACGAGTTTCAGGACACCAACAAGCTGCAGTATGCGTGGCTGAAGCTGCTGGCCGGCGGGCACAATGCGATATTCGCGGTCGGCGACGACGACCAGTCGATTTACGCGTTCCGCGGCGCCAATGTGGGCAATATGCTCGATTTCGAGCGCGAGTTCAACGTCCGGCACCTGATCAAGCTCGAGCAGAACTATCGTTCACACGGCAATATTCTCGATGCCGCTAATGCGCTGATCGCGCACAATTCGAAACGGCTCGGCAAGAACCTGCGTACCGATGCCGGCCACGGTGAGCCGGTGCGGGTCTATGAGGCGACGACCGATTCGCAGGAGGCCGGCTGGATCGTCGAGGAAATCCGCGCCCTGATTGACACGGGCCTGTCGCGCGACGAGATCGCGGTGCTGTATCGCAGCAACGCGCAGTCGCGCGTGGTTGAGCACACGCTGGTCAATGCCGGGATCGCGTACCGGGTCTACGGTGGGCTGCGCTTTTTCGAGCGCCAAGAAGTCAAACATGCGCTCGCGTACCTGCGGCTGATCGACAATCCGAGCGATGACACCGCGTTTGCGCGGGTGGTCAATTTTCCGACCCGTGGCATTGGCGCACGTTCACTCGAGCAACTGGCCGATGCCGCGCGGCTGTACAACTGCTCGATGGCACAGGCGATTCCCTACGTGACCGGCAAGGCCGGCCAGGCGCTTGGCGGGTTTCTCGCGTTGATTGAGCGGATGCGTGGCGAGACCCGTGCGATGAGCTTGCCGGAGACGGTCGAGGCGGTGATTCGGCTCAGCGGGCTGGAGCAATTCTATGCCAATGAGCGTGAAGGTCAGGAGCGCATCGAGAACTTGCAGGAACTGGTCAACGCGGCCAGCGCGTTCGTGTCCGAGGAGGGCTATGGCCTCGATACGCCGGCGCGCTCGATCCCGCTCACGCCGGGCGCGGGCCGCGCTGCCGCGCTGCGTGGGCCGGACGATGATGGCGAGCAGGCCGTGCTGGAGGCGCCGCGCATCGACGCGCCGGCGCAGAATCCCGAGCAGATGACGCCGCTTGCCGGCTTCCTGTCGCATGCGTCGCTTGAGGCGGGCGACAATCAGGCGCAGGCCGGCGAGCACGCGGTGCAATTGATGACGGTGCATGCCGCCAAGGGGCTCGAATTTGCCGCCGTGTTCATTACCGGACTCGAGGAAGGCCTGTTCCCGCATGAGAACAGCGTGACGGAACAGGATGGGCTCGAGGAAGAGCGGCGCCTGATGTACGTTGCAATCACGCGTGCCAAGGAGCGGCTCTATCTGTCGTTCGCTCAAAGCCGGATGCTGCACGGCCAGACGCGCTACAACGTGCGCTCGCGTTTCTTTGACGAATTGCCGGCCGAGGTGTTGAAGTGGCTCACGCCCAAGCTGGAGCCCGGCTCACGCTGGGGCCAGCGTGCCGGTTTCGGCGACAACGCTGGATGGGGCCGCGATTGGTTCGGCCGCAGCGGCCGGCGCGACGACGCGCCGTATGGCAATGCGCGCTTTGACGACGGGGCGCCGGCGCCGGCGTTCGCGGACCAACAGCGCGCCGCGCAAAGCGGCTTCCGGATCGGCCAATCCGTCTTCCACGCGAAATTCGGCGAGGGCACGATTACCGCGCTGGAGGGGGGCGGCACGGACGCGAAGGCGCAGGTCGCATTTAAGCGGCACGGTACCAAATGGCTTGCACTCGCGGTCGCGAAACTGCAGTCGGTGTGACGAACCGGCAGCGGTGGGTACGACGGATCGCCAGCGGTGGGTATCATGAATCGCCAGCGGCGGTCGAACGGCGCCGTTGCACGGTCGCGCGACAGCGCTGCGATGGGCGCTGCTGCGAATGTCGCGACGGCTTATGCGGTAGGCGGCGGGCCGGCGTGCTGCTCGACGCTGAAGCAGCCGCGATAGGTCGCGTAGAACGAGCAGTAGATCATCGTCCACAGGATCACGCTGACTGGCAACAGCGCGGTCAATGCGCCGCTCGTCAGGCCGAATACGCTCAGCACGAAACCGAGCACCAGCGACACGCCCATCACGACCGCGAACCACGTGGCTAGGTAGACGAGGAACGCGCCGCGGTTGCGCCAGCAGGCCACGAAGCTGAAGAACATCGCCTTGACCGGCGGCACGCGATGCCAGGCGGTCAGCAGTGGCGCGAACCAAAACAGCATCATCGTCGGCACGTAGATGACGAAGCCGAGCGCGATACTGGAAAGGAACAGGCCACTGGAGGCGACGTCGTCATCCGGCTTCGCCTCGCTGACGACGGTTTTCAGCAGCGAGCCGCCGTCGATCAGCGACGTCAAGAACAGGCCCGCGGTGACTAGCACGAGGTAAATCAGCCCGAGTTGCAACAGCTGCCGCGCGACGCCGCCGCCATGTGCGCGGAAGCCGGTAAACAGCGTGAGCGGCAACACGTGCTTGCCGGCGATCACGTCGCGGCATGCGCTCATGAACCCGACGGACAAACCCGGTACGAGCATCAGCCACAGCGCGGAGCCGACCACCGGCACATGCGCGACAAGCATCATCGAGAACAAATAGGTAAAGAAAATCGCCAGGAAGCTCAGCGGGTTCTTGCGGAATAGCCAGATACCTTGGCGGAACCAGACATAACCGGATTTCGTGGGTGCCTCGATCAGTCGCATAGCAGAGGGGTCAAAGCCACGGCAACGCGTCGGCGCCGATGCGCTCGCGCAACACACGCTCGAAATGAGCGGGGGCGTGCGGCTTGAGCAGGTGAGCGTCGCGTGGCAAGTAAAAGTCATAGAGCCGGGACAACCAGAAGCGCAACGCACCGGCTCGCAGCATGTCGCGCCAATGTTGCGTCTCGGCAGGGGTGAACGGTCGCACGGTGTGGTACGCGCGCAGCAACGCCTGGGTTCGAGCCTGATCCAGGCGACCGGTGTCCAGGTCGACACACCAGTCGTTGACGGTCACGGCGACATCGAACAGCCACTTGTCGCAGCCGGCGAAATAGAAGTCGAAGAAGCCGCCGAGCGTATCACGCCCGTCGCGCAACGCGAACAGTACGTTGTCGCGGAATAGGTCGCAGTGGCATGGCCCGCCGGGCAGCGCTGCATAGTCAAGCGACGCGAAGAACGCCTGCTGATACGCTAATTCGCTGACCAGCAGCTGGTGCTGCGCATCGTTCACGTAGGGCAACACCGCTGGAACATTATCTTGCCACCAGGACAGGCCGCGCAAATTTGGCTGGTGCATCGAGAAATCTCGTCCAGCAACGTGCATCCGCGCCAGCATGTGTCCGACTTCGGTGCAATGCATAACCTGTGGCGCCAGCCGCGGCGAGCCGTCCAGCCGCGTCACGATCGCGGCGGGCTTGTCCATCAGCATGCCGAACAACGCGCCGTCGTCGCGGCGCATCGGGTCGGGCACCGGCACGTGATGCGCCGCTAGATGCCGCATCAATTCTAGGTAGAACGGCAACTCGTGTGCGGCAAGCTTCTCGAAGATCGTCAGCACGTACTCGCCAGTGGTTGTCGTCAAGAAAAAATTGCTGTTTTCGATTCCGGACGCAATGCCGCGGAAATCGATGATCTCGCCTATCGCGTAGTGCTGAACCCAGGCGGCGAGCCGGGCTTCGGGAACGGCGGTGAAAACGGCCATGCAGACGTCGTTGGACAGGTTCGAAGGCTGCCGCCAGCGGGGCGCGGCAGGGGTCCGCGTGCGGCCAGCATAGCATGCCGGCCACCGAGGCGGTCAGTACTTGAGTTGCAAGGACGGCAGCCGCGTAGACGGCTTGCCGCTCTCGTGCACTTGCGGCGAGACATCCGGCGAGGCGCTCATCTGGTAGCGCGTGCCGAAGTTCGAATGGACCTGGATTTCGACCGGTTTGCTACGATCGCGATATTCGGTGATCGATGTGCCGTTCGGACTCTTTTCGTAGAAGCTCGGTATGCGGGGCGCGTTGAATTCTACTGTCGAATGCGCGACGCCGGCCGGCCGGTTGATTGCCTTCAGATTCGGCAAGCCGACGGCCTCGTTCACATCCTGCGACGCGGCGGTGGCCGGCGTTGCCGCGGCGTCCGGTTGTGGCGCGCTCGCCGCAGTGACCATCGTGGCGGCCAGCGCCAGGGTGGCCGCCACCAGCATGGTCGCGAACCGGGTCGCGCCGCGAGGGGTTGCGCCAAGCGCAGTGTGGAACGGCTTCATGACAGTTCTCCGAGACGGTAAAGCGATTTTATCAAACCAGCGTGCGCCATAGGCGCCAGCGTGACGCCGTTGCCGTGTTTTTTTCGCGCCCCGCAGCGCAGCCATGTTCCGTGATAATGTGGATTGCACCGATCGGCACGGCCCTGTGCGCTCCCGCACCCAGGCCGTCGCGCTTGCTCCGAGGAAATCGAATAATGAATGTGATTAACGCGTCCGCCACGTTTTGCACCGAAGCCTTCGACGATCCCGCCGCGGCCGTCGAGCGGCTGTCCGCCATTTATGATGCCAGCAGTGCATCGCTGCGCGATGCATTCGAACGGTATCGGCGCGGTGAGCGCATCGAGGCGCGTATACGCGCCTGTTATCCGTTCGTGCGGATTCGCATGGACGTCAATACGCATATCGATTCGCGTCACTCGTATGGCTTCGTCGCGGGCCCCGGCATCTATGAAACCACGGTGACCCGGCCGGACTTGTTCGCCGACTACTATCGCGAACAACTGGGACTGCTCGTGAAGAACCATAAGGCGTCGATCGAGATCGGGGTGTCGCGGCAGCCCATTCCGATCCACTTTGCGTTTGCGGAAGGCATCCACTTGGAAGGCGAGCTGGACGTGGACCGCTTGCGGCAGATGCGCGACGTCTTTGACACGCCGGATTTGTCGCTGCTGGACGACCGCATTGTCAACGGCACGTACGAGACGCCGCCTGGCGAGCCGCATCCGCTGGCCCTGTTCACCGCGGCGCGAGTGGACTTCTCGCTGCACCGGCTGCGGCACTATACGGCGACGTCGCCGACGCACTTCCAGAACTACGTGCTATACACGAACTACCAGTTCTACATCGACCAGTTCGTCAAGCTTGGCCGTTCGTTGATGGCGCGCGCCGACGATGCGCTCGAGCGCGCGTATCGCAGCGAATACGTCGCGTTCGTTGAGCCCGGCGACGTGATCACATACAACGCGAACCTGGGCGAGCAGCCGGAACAGGGGCTACCGGTGGCGCGCATGCCGCAGATGCCCGCGTACCACTTGAAGCGTGCCGACGGCAGCGGCATCACGATGATTAATATCGGCGTGGGGCCGTCCAATGCGAAGACGATCACCGATCACGTTGCGGTGCTGCGCCCGCACGCGTGGATCATGCTCGGGCACTGCGCCGGTTTGCGCAATACGCAGCGGCTGGGGGACTACGTGCTCGCGCACGGCTATGTGCGCGAGGACCACGTGCTCGACGACGACTTGCCGCTGTGGGTGCCGGTGCCCGCGTTGGCCGAGGTGCAGGTGGCGCTGGAGCGGGCCGTCGCGCAGGTCACACGGCTCGATGGTGCCGAGCTTAAGCGCGTGATGCGCACCGGCACGGTCGCCACCACCGACAATCGCAACTGGGAACTGCGCGATCATCGCGAACCGGTGCTGCGGCTGTCGCAGAGCCGGGCGATCGCACTCGACATGGAGAGCGCGACGATCGCGGCGAACGGTTTTCGCTTCCGTGTGCCGTACGGCACGTTGCTGTGTGTATCCGATAAGCCGCTACACGGTGAACTGAAGTTGCCGGGCATGGCGGACCGGTTCTACCGTGCGCAGGTGGACCAGCACCTGCAGATTGGTGTGAAGACGATGGAGCTGCTGCGTACCAACGGACTGGACCGGCTGCACAGCCGCAAGCTGCGCAGCTTTGCTGAGGTGGCGTTTCAGTAGCAAAGCTTGATGAGGCGGGGAATTGGCGGCCCCGTCAGCTTTTGCTTTGTCTAACTTAACTCGGGTTGTCTAACTTGCACGCTTGATCGGCACGGGCGAAACACGTTCGACCTCCCGAGCCTTCGTGTAATGCACGGTCATGCCTTCGGTCGTGTGGCCGGCCAACGCCTGGGCTGTTGCGGCACCTTCCAGGCGTTTCAGGTCGGTTAATGCCTTGGCCCGCATGAAGATCAACGACCACAGCGCTTTATGCTTGTTGCTGCTGTTTGCCTTGTCGTGAAAGTGTTTGTCGAGGGAGCGCGCGACATCCGCGGGGCGCACGTCCTCAATTAACCATTGCGGGCCAAATTCCTGGCGAATCAAACTGAGCATCTTGGCATAATTCGAGCGTGTTTTTGCGGCATAGCCAGGAAGCTTCTTTTGCACCCAATCGCCAATTAGAGCAGGCATCGTATTGGCTGCTGACCAGACCAAAGCGTCTTTGGAAACAACTGTATCAAGCTGATTGCTTCACACTGAAGTATCAGTTGCTTTTTTTAATCTTATAAAATGTCTTTTCAATCGCAATGCGGGGCGTTCGACCCAATGCCATGACAGAATTGCAAGAGCTATTGTTATTGCAGTTGAAACGGCAAGCCCGGACCATATCGAAAGACGATTATCGGTGAACCAAATTACTGTTTGCTGTACCGGAAATGCGTAAATGTAAATGCCATATGAGAAGTCCCCAAAGCGTCCGGCACGCCGAATGAATGGCGTCGATGCTGTGCCGAAGAAAATGACTAACGTTGGTAGGACAACAAACAGGGCCGCATATTTTTGGCCAACGGAAAAAAGGGTGAATCCCGACACACCAAGCACGAGTAGTACCAATTCCTTGCGCGTTGTCCAGAAGTCTCGGAAATAATACAGACACACCCCATAACAGAAGAATGCGCCGAATTCAAGACTGTATTTTCGATGGGCGGTATGCTGCGGGTCGTGAATTGCGAAAACGAAAATCGCTAATGCAATCGCGCCAATCAAAAGTAGAAGCCGACAGCGAACCAAGCCAACTACGTTTAGCGCCAGGAGTATTATGTACCAACGAAATTCTATTGGTAACGTCCAAAGTGAGCCATTCACCGCATTAGGAAATGGATTCGCAGCAAATACACCAGGCAATTCATAGCGTATATTTAACTTCAAAATGTGGAAAAATTCCCACGTTTTGGAATTCAAGAAATACTGATCAGCCGGGATTGTGGAGATTATTGGCCCAAGCAACAGTGCCGTCACCATGGTAACGACGATCAACCCTGGCCAAATGCGCAAGATGCGCTTGGCCAAAAATCGCCAAACGGACGGATCTCTATCCCAACTCTGAGAAATTAAATAGCCGCTAATCGAGAAAAATATCAGGACTCTAACCTTGTCCAAACTTTGGTCGCCAAGATTAAGTGAGGGTTGCCCAGACAGCGCGAACTGATGACTAAACAAAACCAGATAGGCTGTGACAAGACGAAGAAAGTCGAAGTTGTTCAAACTAACGATTTTTTGCATACGCGAATTCTACTCAATATGTCAGCTAGGCCAAATGAGATTATGCCTGAAGGCGCAGCAGTCATCGGACGAGAAATGGCCTCGTCACCTGAAAAGGAGCCCTCTCGAACCCGGTCCGCGCCAGGTTCTTTCGTTTAGTATCGAACGCCCATGACTGGAACGTTCGATATGCCAACGCTTCTGTCGGAATTAAGTCGAGACGAAGGGCGGCGTTTGAAACCCTACCTGGATACGGTCGGCAAGACTACCATTGGTGTCGGACGAAATTTAACGGATGTCAGAATCATTGAGGACGAGTGCGACTTACTGCTGGAAAACGATGTGATGCACTTGGTGACGTGGCTCGACCATCACCTGCCTTGGTGGCGAAGTCTCGATGCGGATCACTGGATTGGCCCATCCCCGTATCTAACTTGATTAAAAAACGCCTTTCAGACCCGCGTCAGGGGAGCTTAAAAAAGGAGCAGAAAATTAGAGGAATTCCTGTAAATGAATGATTAAAACAGAAGTGCAACTTCAAGCTGCGCAGCTTTGCCGAAGTCGCGTTCCAGTACCGGCTACAGGTAGAACATCCGGTCCTCGTCGCTCTTGGCCGGAGGCTGTGCGCCCTCGGCCGGCGCCCGCTCCTCGTAGAATGCCAGCACGGCCTCGAGCACCTTGTCCGGCTCATCGATCACCTGCATCAATTCGATGTCGTGCGGGCCGATCAGTCCCATCGGCTCGAGCGAGTCGCGGAACCAGTCCAGCAGACCCTTCCAGAACGTGGAGCCGACCAGGATGATCGGCACATGGCGCGATTTCTTCGTCTGGATTAGCGTCAGCACTTCCGCGAGCTCGTCGAGCGTGCCGAACCCGCCGGGCATTACGATCACGGCGTCGGAGTTTTTCACGAACGTGACCTTGCGGGTGAAGAAATGCCTGAAGCGCAGTGAGATGTCCTGGTACTGGTTGCCGCTTTGCTCATGCGGCAACTCGATATTCAGGCCGACCGAAGGTGCCTTGCCCGCGTGCGCGCCTTTGTTGGCGGCTTCCATGATGCCGGGGCCGCCGCCGGAGATCACCGCAAAGCCCGCATCGGACAACTTGCGAGCAATCTGCGTGGCGAGCTTGTAGTGCGGCGAGTTTGGCTTGAGCCGGGCAGAACCGTAGATGCTGACGGCCGGGCGGATTTCCGACAGGTACTCGGTCGCCTCGATAAACTCTGCCATAATCGTGAACATCTGCCACGATGCGCGGGCCTTCTTGGCTGTCGCGCGCTCTTGATCTGCGAGTGAACGCAGACTCGGAATCACTTTTCTCTTGGTCATAATGCTTGAAAATCGGAACCTCGAAGGCAAGACCCTGCTATTGGTCGATGGTTCGAGCTATCTATACCGGGCCTACCATGCGATGCCGGACTTGCGCGGGCCGGACGGTGGTCCGACGGGTGCGCTGTACGGTCTCATCAACATGATGAGGCGATTGCGTCGCGACATTCCCGCAGAGTATAGCGCGTGCGTGTTCGATGCGAAGGGCAAGACGTTTCGCGACGACTGGTATCCGGACTACAAGGCGCACCGTCCGCCGATGCCCGAGGATTTGTCCCAGCAGATCGAGCCAATCCACGTCGCGGTGCGTGCGCTCGGTTGGCCGCTGCTGATGATCGAGCGCGTGGAGGCCGACGACGTGATCGGCACGCTGGCGGTGCGCGCCGCGCAGGCCGGCATGAACGTGGTGGTGTCCACGGGCGACAAGGACCTCGCGCAACTAGTGAACGAGCGTGTCACGTTGATCAATACGATGACCAACGAGCGGCTCGATCGCGACGGTGTGATCGCGAAGTTCGGCGTACCCCCCGAGCGTATCGTTGACTATCTGACGTTGATTGGCGATACCGTCGACAACGTGCCGGGCGTGGACAAGTGCGGCCCGAAGACCGCGCTCAAATGGCTCGCGCAGTATCAGACGCTAGACGGCATCATCGAGCACGCGAACGATATCAAGGGTGCGGTCGGCGACAACCTGCGTCGTGCGCTCCCGTTCCTGCCCACCGCGCGCCGGCTCGTCACCGTGCATACGGAATGCGACCTGTCCCCGCACGTGCAGTCCATTGCCGCGTCGCTGCAGGCGCGGGCAGAAGCCAAGGACGAATTGCGCGACATCTATTTGCGGCACGGCTTCAAGACGTGGTTGCGCGAGCTCGACAGCGAGGCCGGACCCGACACGTTCGCGGCCACGGCCGACGGCGGGGTCGCGCTCGGTCCGGGCGCGGTCGAGCCGGCGCCGGCGACCGACATCGAGCGGCAGTACGAAACGGTCAACGCATGGGAACAGTTCGAGCGGTGGCTGGCGGTGATCGAGGCGGCACCCCTTACGTCGTTTGACACCGAGACCACGTCGCTGGACCCGATGCGCGCACGTATCGTCGGCGTATCGTTTGCGACCGCGCCCGGGCGCGCCGCATATATTCCGCTCGCGCACCGCGGGCCGGATCACCCGGTGCAACTGCCGCGCGATGAGGTGCTCGCGCGGCTCAAGCCGTGGCTGGAGAGCCCTGCGCACAAGAAGGTTGGCCAGCATCTGAAGTATGACGCACAGGTCTTGGCCAACCATGGCATCACGCTGGCCGGCATCGAGCACGATACGCTGCTCGAATCGTATGTGCTCGAATCGCACCGTCCGCACGACATGGACAATCTCGCGACGCGGCACCTCGGCGTGAAAACGATCAAGTACGAAGACGTCGCCGGAAAGGGCGCGGCGCAAATCGGCTTCGACGAGGTCTCGGTGGACGTGGCCACCGAATATTCCGCCGAGGATGCCGACATCACGTTGCGGTTGCACCAGGTGCTGTATCCGCAGATCCAGGTCGAGAAAGGGCTGGACTACGTTTACCGATCGATCGAGCTGCCGACGGCGCGCGTGCTGCAGATCATCGAGCGCAACGGCGTGCTGATCGACAAGGACCGGCTCGTTGCGCAGAGCAACGAGCTTGGCATCCGGATGCTGGAGTTGCAGGCCGAGGCGTACGCATTAGCTGGCGGCGAGTTTAATTTGAATTCGCCGAAGCAGATCGGCGAGATCTTCTTCCAGCGGTTGCAGCTGCCGGTGATCAAGAAGACCCCGTCAGGCGCGCCGTCCACCGACGAGGACGTATTGCAGAAGCTCGCCGAGGACTATCCGCTGCCGAAGGTGTTGCTCGACTACCGTGCGTTGACCAAACTCAAGTCGACCTATACGGACAAGCTGCCGAAGATGATCAACTCGGACACCGGCCGCGTGCATACCAACTATGCACAGGCGGTAGCCGTGACCGGGCGGCTTGCGTCCAATGATCCGAATCTGCAGAACATCCCGGTTCGCACGCCGGAAGGGCGGCGCATCCGCGAAGCGTTCATCGCGCCGCCGGGCAGTAGCATCGTCTCGGCTGATTACTCGCAGATCGAGTTGCGCATCATGGCGCACATCTCGGGCGACGCGTCGCTGATGGCGGCCTTCGAGCACGGCGAGGACGTGCACCGCGCGACCGCGTCGGAAATCTTCGGCGTGACGCGGCAGGAGGTCACGAGCGAGCAACGGCGCATCGCGAAAGTCATCAATTTCGGCTTGATCTATGGCATGAGCGCGTTTGGCCTCGCATCGAATCTGGGCATCGCGCGCGACGCGGCCAAGCTCTATATCGACCGCTATTTTGCCCGCTACCCGGGAGTCGCCCGGTATATGGACGAGACGCGGATGGAGGCGAAATCGCGCGGTTTCGTCCAGACCGTGTTTGGTCGCCGGCTGTGGCTGCCGGAGATCAACGGTGGCAATGGCCCGCGCCGTCAGGCCGCCGAGCGCGCCGCGATTAACGCGCCGATGCAAGGTACCGCGGCCGACCTGATCAAGCTGTCGATGATCGCCGTGCAGAATTGGCTCGAGCGCGCGCGCGTCAAGTCACGGTTAATCATGCAGGTCCATGACGAACTGGTGCTGGAGGTGCCTGACGATGAATTGGAAGTCATCCGCGCCAAGGTGCCCGAGCTGATGTGTTCGATCGCCAAGCTTAACGTGCCGCTGGTCGCCGAGTTGGGCGCGGGCGCCAACTGGGAGGAAGCGCATTGACGCCGGGTGTCCGGCGTTGTCGGCGCCATGCGAATGATGGTTAACGACGGAGGTATCGGCATGCATCGGATCATTGTGGTCGGCGGCGGCGCCGGCGGATTGGAACTGGTCACGCGGCTCGGCAACCGGTTCGGGGCGCGGCGCACGTCGCAGCGCGTCAGCGTGGTACTCGTGGACCGCTATCCGACCCACATCTGGAAGCCGCTGTTGCACGAGGTGGCGGCCGGCAGCATGGATCCGTTTACGCACCAGATTGAGTATGCGGCGCAGGCGCGCTGGCACGGTTTCGAATTCCAGCAGGGCGAGTTGCTTGGGTTGAATCGCACCGCAAAGACGATCTGCGTGAGCGCGGTGCGCGACGAGGATGACATCGAGCTGCTGCCTGAGCGCACGCTCGCCTACGACACGCTGGTGATCGCAATTGGCAGTACCACGCATTTCTTTGGCGTAACCGGCGCCGCGCAGCACGCGATCGCACTCGATACGGTCGCGCAGGCAGAACGCTTCCGACGCCGCCTGATCGCCGCGTGCATGCGCGCGCAGCGGCCGCTGTCCAGCGCCGACGTGGCGGCCGACGGTACACCCGCGGCCGCCGTGCCGCACCCGCAAGCGGTGGGGCACGGGCCGCTGCCCGGCGGCGCTGCCAGCCCGGCGCACGGCGGGCCGGCCAGCGCTGCACACGGCGGGGCGGTCAGCGTTGCGCAGGGTGGGGCGGCCAGCCCGCGGATCCAGATCGCGATCGTCGGCGGGGGTGCCACCGGCGTCGAGCTGTCGGCCGAACTGCGCAACACGGCGCATGTACTGGCCGCGTATGGCTTGCACAAACTCGATCCCGTCACCGACATCGGCATCGTGTTGATCGAGGCCGGTTCGCGGATCCTGCCGGCGTTGCCGGAACGCGTTTCAGCCGCAACGGCGGCGCTGTTGCGCCGGCTCAACGTCTCGGTGATGACCGGTGAAGCGGTATCGGAAGTGCGCGTCGGCGAGGTCGTCACGGGCAGCGGAAAGGTGTTGCGCGCCGACTTGACCGTGTGGGCGGCTGGCATCAAGGCGCCGCCGGTGCTCGCGCTGCTTGATGGGCTGGCCGTCAACAAACTCGGCCAGCTGGTCGTGCGTTCGACGTTGCAAACCGAGAGCGACGACGACATTTTTGCGCTTGGCGATTGCGCGGCATGTCCGTGGCCCGAGGCCAAGCGGACGGTGCCGCCCCGTGCCCAGGCGGCGCACCAGCAAGCGAGTTTCCTGCTCGAAGCGCTGCGCGCGCGTCTGGACGGGCGCGCTTTGCCCACCTATACGTATCGCGACTTCGGCTCTCTCGTCTCGCTGGGCCACAACGCAATCGGTAATCTGATGGGTGGCCTGATCGGCAAGAGCCTATTCGTCGAGGGGCTCTTTGCGCGATTCATGTATCAATCGCTGTACCGGATGCATATCGCCGCATTGCATGGCTATGGTCGGATGCTACTCGACATGCTCGCGCACGGACTGCGGCGCACCACACGGCCGCGGGTCAAGCTGCACTGAGCCCGTGGCCAGTCAGGGCTGTGCGCCGGTGGCAACAGGCCTGGCCGGGTCCGCGACCCATTCGCTCCAGGACCCGGCGTACAGTACCGCGCCATGCAATCCGGCGATTTCCATCGCAAGCGCATTGTGGCACGCGGTGACGCCGGAGCCGCAGTACAGAATCGTGCGCTCCGGTGCAGTATCGCCGAGCACCGCGCACAATTCGTCGCGCAACGTGTGGGCGGGCTTGAAGCGGCCGTCGGTGGCGAGGTTATCTTTGAAGAAGCGATGGCGAGCACCTGGGATGTGGCCGGCGACCGGGTCGATCGTCTCGTTCTCGCCGCGATAGCGGTCTGGTGCCCGGGCGTCGAGCATCCGGCACGCGGTCGCGTTCATCTGTTGCTGCACGCCATAGACGTCGATACTGATCGACAGCGGCTGCGATGGTGTAAACGTGCCGGGGGTGATGGCCGGTATCGCGTTGTCCAACGGCTGCCCGGCGGCTTGCCATGCCTGCAGCCCGCCATCGAGCAACGCCACCTCCTCGTGGCCCAGCCAGCGCAGCAGCCACCACAGCCGTGCGGCGAACATGCCGCCTTGCGCGTCGTAAGCGACCACCTGTACGCCGCGGCTCAAGCCCCGCTGCGCGAGCCGGCGTGCGAGCGTGTCGCGTTCAGGCAGCGGATGGCGCCCGTTGGTGCCAGTCTTCGGTCCGGATAGGTCGCGGTCGATATCCAGGTACTGTGCCCCCGGGATGTGCGCAGCGTCATACGCGGCCGCGCCGGCCGACGTGTCGGCCAGATCGAAGCGGCAGTCGAAGATGAGCGTGGTTACGCCGGGTGTGGCGAGCCGGGTGGCCAAATTCTCGGTGGAAATCAGCGTGGTGTAGCGATGCTGCGGCATGACGAATCTCCTGGCGAGGCGGTCATGACATCGACCTGGGGCGAACTAACCCTAGTCTAAACAAAAAAGCCGGACCTTAGTCCGGCTCGACTAGTCGCAAGCGCGTGTTAAATCGTGCCGAGCTCGCGGCGCAGGAACTCGTGGAAATGCTGCATGCCGTCTTCCATCGGGCTTTGGTACGGGCCCACTTGGGATTCGCCGCGTGCAAGCAGCGCGCGACGTCCAGCATCCATTCGTTCGGCGATCTCGTCGTCCTCGACGGCGGTCTCTAGATAGGCCGCGCGCTCGGCTTCAACCATCTCGCGCTCGAACAGCGCCACTTCCTCCGGATAGTAGAACTCGACGATGTTCGTCGTGCGCTGCACGCCGCGCGGGATCAGATACGACACGATGAGTACGTGCGGGTACCATTCGATCATCACGTTCGGGTAGTACACCATCCAGATCGCACCGAAATCCGGTGGCGCGCCGTTGCGGAACTTTAGCAACTGGTCGTGCCACTTGCGGTATGTCGGCGAGCCCGGATTCGCGAGGGCGCTGTGTACACCGACTGTCTGCACGCTGTACCAGTCGCTGAATTCCCATCGCAGATCATCGCACGAGACGAAATTACCGAGTCCAGGATGGAACGGGACGACGTGATAGTCTTCGAGATAGACCTCGATGAACGTCTTCCAGTTGTAGTTGCACTCGTGAACTTCGGTGTGATCGTACAGGTACCCGGAAAAGTCGAAGTGGCTCGCCGGGCCCAGGCGCGCAAGATCGCGTGCGACGTCCCGGCCGTTGCGTTCGAACAGCATTCCGTGCCAGGACTGCAGTGGCGTGGCGCCCAGGTTCAGGCACGGATTGTCCGAAAAGTGCGGCGCGCCGAGCAGCTCGCCGCCCAGGTCGTATGTCCAGCGGTGCAGCGGGCAGATGATGTTCTCAACATGGCCACGACCATTGAGCATGATGGCCTGCCGGTGCCGGCATACGTTTGACAGCAGTTCGATACGACCGTGCGGATTGCGCACCAGTATACGGCCCTCATTCTCTGCGGGCAGCGCAAAATAGTCCCCCGCTTCCGGCACCATCAGTTCATGGCCGATGTAGCGTGGACCGCGTTTGAACAGGACGTCGAGCTCGCGTGCGAGGAGCGCCTCGTCGAAATAGGCTGAAACAGGCAGCTGGCCGTGAATAGACTTGAGCTGCAGAGCATTGCTCAGATTGGACATTCCCACTCCCGTGCAGACGTGAAAGCAGTGAACAACCCAACCATCGAAAAATCGATTTAGGGAAACCCAAGATTATACCCACTCCAGGCAAACGGGGGTATCTAAATCTTTGATCCGGATCGCATTTATGACGCGAATCCGGTCATCGGAGTATATTTGCCGGCCCGGCGTATTCGGCGCGCAGCACGTTGAGGTCGCATTCGCTGCCGGTCGGCCGGCGTTTGCCTTAAAATAGGTGACTTGCCAGAACACATGTGCATGATGCCCAACACCGCTTCCCAAGCCCCTGACGGGGCAGATGTCCCATTGCCGGACAATTACGAAACAGCGCTCGGCGAACTCGAGTCCCTGGTCGAGCGAATGGAAGGGGGCGCGTTGAGCCTCGAGGCGTCGCTTGCGGCATATCGTCGCGGCGCAGCCCTTGTTGCGTATTGCCAACAGCAGCTCGAGAAAGTCGAGCAACAGGTTCGCGTACTTGATGGTGAGACGCTCAAGCCCCTCGATCCAGCGATTGGCGACGGAGAGTGTGCATGAGCGCCACGGCATTTGACGAATGGGTACGCAACGTTCTAGCACGAACCGAAGCGGCGCTCTCGGCGGTGCTGCCGCCGGCGGACGTCGAGCCGATGCGGCTGCATCAGGCGATGCGCTATGCGGTGCTGGACGGCGGCAAGCGTGTACGCCCGATGTTGTGCCACGCAGCGGGCCAGGCGCTGGGCGCGCCTGCTCAGCGGCTTGATGCGGCGGCCTGCGCGCTCGAGTTGATCCACGTGTACTCGCTGGTTCACGACGATTTGCCGTCGATGGACGACGATGATATGCGTCGCGGCAAGCCGACGGTGCACGTGCAGTACGACGAGGCAACAGGGTTGCTCGTCGGCGACGCGCTGCAATCGCAAGCGTTTATCGCGCTCGCCTCGGACGCGCTCGACGCGCACCGGCAGGCCGCGTTGATGCGCGAACTCGCTTGCGCGAGCGGCTCGCTCGGCATGGCGGGCGGGCAGGCAATCGACCTGGCGAGCGTGGGCATGCGGTTGTCGCGGACGCAGTTGGAGACGATGCATCGGATGAAGACCGGCGCGCTGCTGCGCGCGGCGGTCAAGATGGGAGCGCTGTGCGGTGACGGGCTGTCGGCCGACATCGAGGCCGGGCTCGATGCGTATGCGAAGGCGGTGGGTCTGGCGTTCCAGGTGGTCGACGACATCCTGGATGTGACGGCCGACTCGGTCACGCTTGGCAAGACAGCCGGTAAGGATGCGGCCAACGATAAACCGACCTACGTGTCGATTCTCGGGCTGCAGGCGTCGCGGGAACTCGCGGCGCAGCTGCGCCGCGACGCGCGTGCGGCGCTCGCGCCGCTGGGCGAGCGTGGGCTGCGGCTTGCGCAAATCGCTGACCTGGTGGTGGAGCGCGTGAATTGAGCTGACGCGCCGGCGGCGGGCGTGGCGCCCGCGATCGCAGCGGCGGCTCGCCTGGCGGCCGGCGACGTGCAGCGCGAGGACACATTGGCCAGGAGCGTCGGCGTATGCGCCGCAGGATTGTCTGGAACGGAACGACGATGTACGACTTGCTGAAAACCATCGATGACCCCGCCGCTCTGCGGCGCCTAGAACGCCGGCAGTTGCAGCCATTGGCCGATGAACTGCGTGCCTTCGTGCTCGACAGCGTATCGCAGACGGGCGGCCACCTGTCATCGAATCTCGGCACGGTCGAACTGACAATTGCACTGCACTATGTATTCGACACGCCAGCGGACCGGATCGTTTGGGACGTTGGCCACCAGACCTATCCGCACAAGATTTTGACCGGGCGGCGGGACCAGATGAGCACGCTGCGCCAACTTGGCGGCATCTCGGGTTTCCCGCGCCGTTGCGAATCGGAGTACGACACCTTCGGCACCGCGCATTCGAGCACGTCGATCTCGGCGGCGCTGGGCATGGCCGTTGCCAGCCAACTCAAGGGCGAAGACCGGTATGCGATCGCGGTGATTGGCGACGGTGCGATGACCGCCGGCGAGGCATTCGAGGCACTGAACAACGCCGGCGTGTGTGAGGACATCCCGTTGTTAGTGATCCTGAACGACAACGACATGTCGATTTCGCCGCCGGTCGGTGCACTGAACCGGTACCTCGCGCGGCTGATGTCGGGCAAGTTCTATGCGACCGCGAAGAAAGGCGTCGAGCGGGTGCTGCGCCACGCGCCACCGATGCTGGAGCTTGCGCGCAAGCTTGAGGAGCATGCAAAGGGCATGGTGGTGCCCGCGACGCTGTTCGAGGAATTTGGCTTTAATTACATTGGTCCGATCGATGGGCACGACCTCGATTCGCTGATTCCAACGCTACAGAATATCCGTGGCTTGCGTGGTCCGCAGTTTCTGCACGTGGTGACAAAAAAGGGCCAGGGCTACAAGCTGGCCGAGGCCGATCCGGTGCTGTACCACGGTCCGGGCAAGTTCAATCCGGTCGAAGGCATCAAGCCGGTTGCGTCGTCGAAGAAGACGTATACACAGGTCTTCGGCGAATGGCTGTGCGATGCGGCGGAACTGGACCCGCGGGTAGTGGGCATCACGCCGGCGATGCGCGAGGGCTCGGGGCTGGTGGAG
>NZ_PRDW01000002.1 GCF_002927045.1 Mycetohabitans endofungorum
GCGCTTGGGGAGAATGTGTTTGACGGGTTTATAGTTGACTGGCTACTGGAGACGGGCACGGCCGAAGCGATTATCCAGTCGATCCGGCAGTCGCGTCACGGCGACGCGCCCATTTTGTTGCTCACTGGCAAGCTGGTGACAGGCGAGGCGAACGAGGATGAGGTGGCGCGGGTGATTCAGCAATACGACGTGAAACCCTTTGAAAAGCCGGCGCGACTGAACTGGGTGGCTGTGGAACTGGCGCGCCGGCTCAAGGCGGGGGGGCATCCGGCTAGGGCCGCGGGGCGCGATGCAGATAGATGACGTCCTGCTGTACGGGTATCAGGTTCTGGCCGCTATCGATGACGAAGTCGGTGCCGTTGTAGGCCGGAGAAGCCAGCAGCAGGACCGCCGCTGCGACATCGGCCGGGCCTGCTACCCTACCCAGCAAGTTGGATTGGTGGGCCGCGTAATGAAAGTCCGCATCGGTCTGGCTGTCGCTGGGCAACATCAGCCCGGGAAAAACCGCGTTAATGCGTAAGACCGGCGCGGCCGATATCGCAAGCATTTGTGTCAGGTTGCCCAGCGCTGTCTTTCCGACCGTATAAGTGAAGTGGTCGCGGTGGAAGTTACCTTTCACCTTCTGGTCCACAACATTGACCACTGCGCCGGTTACACCCGCGGCCCTCGCGCAGTCGTGGAAGGCCCGCGTCAGCAGGATCGGAGCCCTGCAGTTCACCGCCCATGCCTGATCCAGCGCCTGCACGGAGAAGTCGACGAAATCGTCTTGCCAGAAAACCGCCGCGTTGTTGACCAGTAGGTCCAACCGGCCGAAGTGCGCGAAGACATCCTGGATGAGCTGGTCGATCTGCGCGGCGTCCCGCAGGTCACCGCTGAAGGCAAGTGCGTCATACCCGGCATGCTGCAGCGCCAATGCGGCCGTTTCCGCCTCATCGCGCGATGTGTGCGCGTGTACGGCCACGCGATATCCATTCTTCGCGAGATGCTCCAGGATCTGTCTGCCGGCCCGCTTGGCCGAACCGGTCACCAGTGCTACCTTATCGACGCTCATGAAGACGCTCCATCCAGCAAGTTTTCGAATGCGGCGCGCAGCGCGTCAATCCGGACCGGTTTCATCAAAAGTTCGTCAAACATGGCCAATTGCGTTTCACTGAGTAGCTCCGGTGCCGATGCGCTTACGCCAATCAATTTCGAATGTGGTGCGCCGGTTTTCCGGATCCATCGCGCCAATGAAGCGCCATCTTCTCCCGGCATTTGCAGGTCAATGAGCGCGACATCCACTTCCCGCTGGCTAAGCATGACTCTGGCGTCCCATGCCGAGTCCACGGCGGTAACGGCCAGGCCCAAGCTGCGCATGAGCGCGACCAGCGCATCCCGCATCTGGGGCTGATCGTCCACCACCAGCGCCTGTTTGCCGCACAGCGGCGTGTCCGGCAGCGCGCTTCGGCTGTCGTCGTTGGGCTGCGCGCGACGTATCAACGAGTCGGTCGATTCGCGAAACGTGACTTCGAACGTCGATCCAACACCGAGCGTCGACGTAACGGTGATATGGCCGCCGAGCAGTCGCACCAGCCCGTCGACAATGGCCAGACCCATGCCGATGCCCGTGTGGCTTCGCGTGTTGCCGTCATCAAGCTGCACGAACGGCTCGAATAACTTTTCCTTGGCCTGCTCCGGGATGCCAATGCCGTGGTCGGTCACCGCGATCCGCGTGACGCATTCCGATGCAGCAATGTGCTGCGTCGCACGGATCAGCACGTCGCCTTGGGTCGAATACTTGATTGCGTTGTCGACCAGGTTGAGCAGGATCTGCCGTATCCGTTGCTGATCGGAGTGAATCAACCAGACGATGCCGCGCGTGTCGATTCGCACAGACAGCCGCTTGAGCGCAGCCATCGGCCGCATCTGTGTGGCGACCTGCTGCACGATATCGATCAGATCCACCGGCGCAATGCGCAACTTGAGCTTGCCCGCGTCAAGCCTTGCATAATCGGCCAGGTCTCGCAGTTGCGCGTCGATCTGTTCGGCCGCCTGCTCCATTCGCAACACAGCGCGCATACTTCTTGTCGACAGCTCGGCATCTGCGAGACTCGAAAGACCGGCCGATATTGTTTGTAGCGGCGTGCGGATCTCGTGCCCGATCGCCCCTAGAAACGCACTCTTAGCTTTTAATGACGCATTGGCTGCCGCCGTCGCGCTTTGCTCGGCGATTCTCCAGGTTCGCTCCCGCCAGGCGGCGCGCATGCCACGATATGTGGCGATGGTCAACGCGATCAATAGCGTGCTCGTCAACGAAGCTGCACTGATACAGCTCGCCCACAGCACTCGCCGTTTGTGTCGGAAGTCCTCCAGCGCAATGTCGCGACGTTTGTTTTCCGCTTCGCCGATGCCTTGCGCCAATCGAAGTGTTGACTCGTCCAGCGCGTGCAGGTGGCCGGCGATGACGCGCGCCGTCGACCTGTCGCCTGGCTGCAGATCGACGATGAGCGGATCGATCGTTTGCAGGCAATGGCGGATTGCCGCGATGGCCTGCACGTAGTCCGGCACGCTCAGCTGTACTTGGGTGGTATCCGACGGCTTCGAAATAAGCGAGAACTTTGACACCAGGATCTCATAGGAGCGCTGGATCTCATCCAGGTCCTGGCTGTCGCCGCTCGCATACCGCAAAAGCAGGTTTTCCAGGCGATCTGCATTGAACTTGAACTGAGCGGGTGCCCAGTAGTAGTTTTCCTGCGGACCGGCCAGCTTGTACACGGACATGGGTTCCGTGCTGGTCCATTGAAGTGCCGTATAGCCCCATGCCGCTATCACCAGCGCGAGCGCCACCCCCAACAAGGTGCCTGCCCGCGACCAACGAGGCCATTGACACGTATCATCTGACCTCAATCGACTTCACCTGCCACACGAACCGCCCGGCGACCTCTGAGCGATTCAACTCCTTTGGGAACCGGTCGCGGGGGTAGACAAGAAACAGCGGGCCGAAGTCCCTGAGCGTCAGCTGTTTGCCGTTGATCTGGTCGGCTAGAATCACGCCGTACCGGTGCGCGTCGCTGATCGGGACCGCATACGACACATAGCCATCGTGTGCTGTCACCCGGAGCGTCGTTCCCTTTGCGCCCACCTTCGATAGCACGTCGCTCAAAAGCACGCCGGAAAACTGCGACGAAGGCGTCCAGTTCGTGGCCGTGGTGAACTGGGTACGCGGCATCGACCGCCATTCCTGTTCCGTGAAACGGTACACGTGAGTACCTGGCACATTCGTGCGTTGGATATTGCCGGTGACGTCCAGTTGCATCGGCGTGGCCTGCGCGAGGCCGCCGAAGACGAACAGAACGAGCGCGAGGCCTCTCGCGAGCGTTGCAAGCTTGTTCATGCGGGTTCTCCTGACGAGCCGATTGGCTCAAGCGGTATCTCGGGATTCACATGCTAGACAAGCGGTTCAACTGGTAGCCACGGCGGCTGGCTGTGGAATGCGACATGCCAGCCGTCGCTCAGATGATTAAACGCGCTGGTGAATAGCCGACCGCGTTGACTGCAGTGCATATAGGGTATCGGCAGTGGGTTTGCTTGCTTGCTCGTCGTTGCGGGATCGACGCAGCTTTGCGAAAAATCAGCGTATCCGTCCAAACCAGCCGGTGCGCCGCACACCTTGCAGTGACAAACGGCCACATCGCTATCGCTATCAGATAGGCGGATCCTCGGTGCAGCCATTCATAAATAGACAGATTTGTCTGGACGAGGTTGGAAACTAAGCCAGCATATCGTCGGTGCCCGTGTGTCGCAACGCTTGCGTCCGACCTTTTTATAAAAAGACGGAATGCTTGCTTTTTATGACGAGGTGGTGGGTTGAGTGATGCGGTGGTTAGCCCATGCTGCACCCGCTTTTTTGCGTATTGGTCGTGACTGGCGTACCGGTGAAGCGTTTAGCCAAGCATTCGCGTATTGCCAATGTGCTGCTGGGGGCGTTGCGCGCGGTATCGGTGGCGCAAAGCTGAGTAATTGCGAATCTGACGCGCCGTCAGCGTGCTGAAGGGCTCAATTTTATCTGAAATTCAGATATTTTAGATTATCCGTTTTCCGGATATATTGCAAATATCCCGATTGCAGCTAAAATTAAAATAGCTGATTTTCGGGTACAAATCCTATGTCCCACACCTCGCCGTTCCAACCGCTTGTGACTGCTTTGCAGCTAGGTCAACTGCTGAAGGCGGCTCGCAAGCGTAGCAAGCTGACACAGGCCGAGGTGGCGGCCCGATTGGGGCTGAGCCAGAACCGCGTTTCCTATCTGGAACAACATCCGGACCAACTGAGTTTCAAGCAGTTGCTGGGCTGGTGCACGGCCGTCGGCCTGGAACTGCGGCTGGGCGAGCGCGAGCGCCTCGAATCGACCAACAAGACGCAGTGGTGAGATGGGGCGGCGCTCGCACAGTCAAACCCTGACGCTTTGGGCCAACGGCGACTACGTGGGCCGCTGGACTATCACGGCCCGCGGCGACATGGAGCTGCAATACGACGGGGGCTGGCTCGCCTCTGCGCATGGACGGCCAATATCTTTGTCGCTGCCCTTTAACCTCAACAACGAGCCGTTGAAAGGCGAGCGCGTTGCCCATTACTTCGAAGGCCTGCTGCCTGACAGCGATGCCATCCGCAAGCGCGTTGCAGCCCGCTTCAAGACGGGGTCTACCGAAGCCTTCAACCTGTTGGCCGCCATCGGACGCGATTGCGTAGGCGCACTACAACTCCTGCCGGAAGGCGAGACACCTTCTGGTGTTGACCGTATCGACGGCGTTGTCGTGGACGACGAAGCCATCGAACGCCATCTGCTCGAACTCGTAACCCCGGACCGCTTCGCCGGTGCGAGGGACCCTGACGACGACTTCCGGTTCTCGCTAGCCGGCGCTCAGGAGAAGGATGCTTTCCTGTGGTGGGGTGACAAGTGGATGAAGCCACGCGGCGCAACGCCCACCACGCACATCTTTAAGCTGCCGCTTGGCCTGGTCGGTGGTCGGCAGGCCGACTTCAGCACCTCCGTGGACAACGAGTGGCTGTGCCTTCGCTTGTTCAAGGCGTATGGCCTATCCACGGCAAAAGCTCACATCGCCACGTTCGGCAAGCGGCGGGTACTCGTTGTCGAGCGATTCGACCGCGTGGTGTCGTCCGACGGCACGCGGTTGTTCCGGCTCATACAGGAAGATTTTTGCCAAGCCACTGGAACATCGCCGCTCGTAAAGTACGAGAACGAAGGCGGGCCAGGCCTCAAGCAACTGTTCCCCCTCGTGCAGCAGTCGCTGGATGCCGAGCGTGACCTGCGCGCCCTCATGGCTTCGCAAATCCTGTTCTGGATGCTGCGCGCGCCGGACGGGCATGCCAAGAACTTCAGCATCCAACTACAGGCCGGGACAGCTGGACGGTTCCGGCTCACGCCGATGTATGACGTGATGTCTGCGTATCCGGTCATCGGCGAAGGACCGAACCAATGGGCCGAGCAGGACCTTAAGCTTGCTATGGCGCTGCTGAGCAAGAACCGGCACTATCGTATGCACGCCATCCAGCGCCGGCACTTCAATAGCACGGCCCAAAAGCTCGGCTATGGAGGAAACGCCGAGCCATTGCTTCAGGAACTGGTCGCTCGGACGCCAGAGGTGGTCGCGCAGGTGCAAGCGGAGCTGCCGCAAGGCTTTTCGCAGCAGGTGGCCGACAAGGTGCTGGGCGGGCTATTGGATGCCGCCCGGGCGCTCGAAGGGATGCCGCCAGTGTGACGCCCGCGGCAGTCGTAGCAACGGGTAAGGACAGGCGACAACCACGCGAATTACCTTGTCGTGAAAGCGCCTCACGCCACCGGCCGCACTTCTGCCGCGAGACGAAAGAAGCGATGCCGCCAACGCTGGTCTCAGCACTTGCAAGCCCGCCGGAACAATGATGCGAAACTGACTATGATCGCCATGTTCATCCGTACGGTGACGCATGTCGCTTCCAGGTTGCCGCTCTTGATCAAGGGGGCAAATTTCCGCGCACCCGGCATCGGCGAGGAAAGAATAAAATCTTTGCGAAAGACTCGCAGGCAATCGCGCAATCAAGGTTCAATCTAGCGCCCGCAATAATGAGAACTCGGTTGAACACAGTAGGGGGAACGGGGTGATGACGCAGGAACAGGCAGACAACGCTAAGGATCTGATGACCGACACCGACGTGAAGCTACCTGACGTTCAAATTATTGCCGACCTGACGATAGGGTATGCGGCGATTCAGAATCATGTTCCGGTCATCCGTGAAATTCGGGTCACAAATGAGGGTGAAACAACGCTCTCTGATATTGAACTCATCGTCAAATGTGTGCCGGCTTTTGCCGAAAGTGCCCGTTTCCGTTTCGAGGCATTGATGCCTGGAGAGCGCCGTCGCCTTGCACCGGTCGACCTACGCCCTGATCATCAGTATTTCAGCCAGCTCGACGAATCTGAGCGAGCGGTCATCACAGCAACGCTGCATGCTCGGGAAACGGCACTCGTAACGGCAACGCACAACATTGATGTGCTCGCCTACGACCAGTGGGCCGGCATACGGTCGCTACCCGAACTGCTTGCCGCGTTTTGCATGCCGAACTCGCGGGTCGTAGACAAGCTTCTCGCTCGAGCATCCGGGTTGTTGCGCCAGACGTCGGCCGACCTGTCCATGGACGGATACCAGTCCAAGAATCGTGAGAAGGTCTGGAAACAGGTGTCGGCTATCTACAGCACGATAGTTGCTGAGGATATCCAATATTCCAACCCGCCGGCGTCGTTCGGCAATGACGGTCAGAAAATCCGGACGCCGGAACGCATTCTGGATGGCAAGCTCGCGACGTGCCTAGACCTCGCCATGCTGTTTGCGTCTTGCTTGGAGCAGGCGGGCCTGCATCCCGTTGTGCTGTTCAAGGAAGGTCACGCCTGGGTCGGTGTCTGGCTGATAGAGACCAGTTTCCCGACCGCATTGGTAGACGACGTTCAGGCTGTTCGCAAGCGGGTGAAATCCGGCGAGTTTATGGTTTTTGAGACCACCAGCGTAGCGGGCGGACATAAACCGTCCCTTCGCTGGGCCTGCGCTCGTGGTCAGGAACACCTGAACGACGAGGACGAGTTCGCGTATGCAGTAGATATTCGGCGCGCACGTGAAGTCCAGCTTCGTCCCCTGCCATCACGCTCGTCGCAGGTCGATGCGTCTGCTGTCCCGAGTGCCAAGGCCGAAACGCCCATCATCGAGGACGTGCCGCAATTGCCGCCGCTGGACCCGGTCGTCATTCCACTGCGCGATAATGTTACATCCGACACACCCGAAGGCCGACTGGCGAAATGGAAGAGCAAGCTGCTCGACCTGACGCTCCGAAACAAGCTTCTGAATTTCAAGCCGACCAAGTCGACGCTGCGCGTCATCTGCCCTAACCTGGGTGCGCTAGAAGACCGGCTGGCAGGCGGAAACGAATTCCGCGTTCGTGCGAAACCGAAGATGATGTCCGGTTCGGATGGTCGCGATGCCGATGTGTACACCGGACGGAACGGTACGGCTGCAATGGATGACCTAGCGACCGACGCGCTTGGTCGAAACGAAATCATCACAGACATCGACGAGGAAGCGCTGGAAAGCAGGCTTCTCGAGATATTTCGAACGGCCAGCACGGGCATGGAAGAAGGCGGGGCCAATACGCTGTTTCTGGCTTTTGGAATGTTGGAGTGGCAAGAGAGCCAGGATGCCGAATCCAGCCACTTAGCTCCTATTTTGCTCATCCCGGTCACGTTGTTCCGCCAATCCGTCCGGAGTGGTTTCCGCCTGGCCCGTCACGACGACGACGCGCTCGTGAATCCGACGCTGCTACAAAAGTTGCAGCAAGATTTCAGCCTGAGGCTGCCGTCGTTCGACGTTTTGCTGACTGATGATCGTGGTATCGACGTCAACCGGATTCTGCAGATCTTCCGGCTGCATGTGGGCGAAATGAAGGGATGGGAGGTCAAGGAGCAGGTGCATCTGGGTATCTTCTCGTTCACGAAGTATCTGATGTGGAAGGACCTCCAGGACCGCCAGAAGCAGCTTCAAGAAAACAGCGTTGTCGCTCATTTAATTAACAATCCCGACAAGGCATTTGCTGACAGCGCGACTGGATTCGAGCCCAGTACCCTAGATGAGAAGTTCCGACCTCAAGACCTATTTACGCCGTTGCTATCGGATTCGTCGCAGTTGCGTGCTGTTTGCGTCGCTGCCGAAGGCAAGAATCTTGTCATCGAAGGTCCGCCAGGTACGGGTAAGAGCCAGACCATCTCGAACCTGATTGCGCACTTGTTGGCTACGGGGAAGACCGTGCTGTTTGTCTCGGAGAAGATGGCCGCGCTGGAGGTAGTACATCGTCGGCTCAGCAGCCTCGGTTTGGGGCCATTTTGTCTTGAGCTGCATTCGTCCAAGGCTAAAAAAGGGGATGTTCTGAAGCAGCTTGGCGTTGCGCTTGATGCTGCCAGCACACGTACGGTGAAGGATTGGGAGCGGGAGTCAGAACGGCTTCTAACGCTTCGTGCAGACCTCAATGGTGTCGCGCGTGCACTACATCACATCCATCCGAACGACCTGACCATTTATGAGGCCATCGGAACCAGCCTGCAGTATGCGCAGTGGCGGCCTGGCGCAATGCCGTGGGCGGATGCAGATGTACATGATCGTGCCCGGCTCGAGGCACTGCGTGAGAGCTGTCGCCAGATGGGCGCTCTGGCTGGCCAGCTGACCGGTTTGCAGAATCATCCTCTGGCAGCCGTCCACAAAACCGAATGGATGGTGTCCTGGCAGCAAGAGTTTCTCGACGCGGTTTCGGCGTTTGAAGCCCAAATCAAGAAGCTGGATAAGGCTGCATCGAACCTACTGGATCAATTAGGCCTTCCTAAATTTGCTTTTTCCCTGAATGGGCTGGCCCAATTGGATGTACTGGCCGACGTGCTCTCTGCCGCGCCCACCGTTCCTATCGAGGTTGCCCGGTCGGCGCATGACGAATCCACGCGCAACCGACTTGCCAACCTGCGGCGCCATGGCCTCGCGCGCAATCAGGCATGGGAGCCGCTGAGCAAACACTACGTGGAAGACGTTGCCACCCTAAATGCGTCGGAGCTGAAACTGCAGTGGGCGGCGACGACCCATACCTGGTGGCCGAAGCGTCTATTTGCCCGGCGTGCGGTTACCGGACGATTGCGACTGTATCGACAGGACCAGCGTCGCCCACCAGGTGGCGATGTTCCGTCCATCATTACGGCATTGACCGCCGTCAATGCCGAGGACAAGATCATCGAGTCTATGTCTCATGACGCGTCGCAATTGCTGCATGAAACGTTCGCTGCGTCGAAGACGGACTGGAACGCCGTCGAGTCGGCCGAGCGGTGGGCGACGTCATTTGCGGACGCGGTAGCGGCAATCGCGGACAACGACATCGAGTTGGCCCAGACGCTCCGCGCAAAGCTGCAGCCGTTTGTTTCCGATAACCGGGGCATGCTGAAGGCAGGCACGCCTCTTGGCTCCAGTTTGTTGGCGTACCGCGATTGCTATCGGGACGTCATGACTAAACTCCGCCAGGTCATTGAGCTTGGACACTGTCAGGCTGACCTCGGACTCGACCCAACTGCCGCCAGCGTGATTCCTCGGCTGTTGAACTTGCTTCAAGGTTGGCAATCTGCTTCGCGGCAGCTGCAGCCGTGGTGCCTGTGGCGGAAATCCCGCGCCAATGCAATCAGCAGCGGGTTGCAGGGTATTGTGGATGCACTGGAGGCTGGCGAGGTGCCATTGTCCGCTGTGGCGACGTTCTTCGAATACAGCTACCAGAGCTGGTGGCTGCGCAAGGCGATTGACCGGGAGCCGGTGCTCCGCAACTTCTCGAGTGCCGAGCATAACCGCAAGATTGCTGAGTTCAACGAGGCCGACGAGCGGTTTCAGAAGCTGACCCAGCAATATATTGCGGCCAAACTTGCGGGCCAGATTCCGGCGAGCCTCGAGGTTGTGCCCGGTGCTGATTCTGAACTGGGGAAGCTACGGCGCGAATTGCAGAAGCAGCGCAAGCACATGCCGATTCGGCAGCTGGTGCAAAACCTGCCGAGTCTGATGACCCGGCTGAAGCCATGTCTGCTGATGTCACCCTTGTCAGTCGCCCAGTATCTGGACGCTTCGCACGCTCAGTTTGATGTAGTCATCTTCGACGAAGCATCTCAGATTCCGGTGTGGGACGCCGTCGGTGCAATTGCGCGCGGCAAGCAGCTTGTCTGCGTTGGCGACCCGAAGCAACTGCCGCCGACCAGCTTCTTCTGCCGGTCAGATGGCTCAGAAGATGGGGCGGATAGCGACGATATTCAGGACCTTGAGAGCATCTTGGACGAGTGTCTCAGTATCGGCCTGCCTGAGCTGCGGTTGAAATGGCACTACCGAAGCAAGCATGAAGGGCTGATTACCTTCAGCAATGTCACGTACTACAACAACGAATTGGTCACGTTCCCGTCGCCGATGACAAATGACCAGAGCGTGCGCTTTGAACGCGTACTGGGTGTCTACGACCGCGGTGGCTCGCGAACCAATCGGGCGGAAGCCGATGCCATCGTCAAGGCAATTGAGCGGCACTATCTGGACTCGGCGAAGCGGCATCTGACGCTTGGTGTAGTGACCTTCAATCAGGCACAGCAAAGCCTGATTGAGCGGATGCTGGAGGAACGCCGTCGAGCGTCTCAGCAACTAGACCAGGCTATTGCGCAGACGGCGGCGCAGGAGCCGCTGTTCATCAAGAACCTGGAAAACGTCCAAGGTGATGAGCGGGACATCATCTTTTTCTCCATTACCTATGGCCCCGATGCATCGGGTAAGGTCAGCCTCAACTTTGGGCCGTTGAACCTAGAGGGCGGCCATCGGCGTCTCAACGTGGCCGTATCACGTGCTCGTGTCGGCGTCGTGATTTTTAGCACGCTGCTTCCCGAGCAGATTGACCTGTCGCGCGTCCGGGCTGCCGGCGTACGAGACCTGAAGAACTACCTGGAGTTCGCCATTCGAGGCCCACGCGCCCTGGTGGAGAAAAATATGCCGACTGGACGGGAGCCCGATAGCCCGTTCGAGCAGCAGGTGATTTCCGCACTTCGTGAGAAAGGTTGGACAGTCCATCCGCAGGTCGGCGTGTCCGGATACCGGGTTGATATTGGTGTGGTCGATCCGCGTGCGCCGGGACGCTATCTGCTGGGCGTCGAGTGCGATGGCGCCATGTATCACTCCGGCGCAACTGCGCGCGACCGTGACCGGCTCCGCCAGCATGTCCTTGAAGGGCTGGGTTGGGAACTGTATCGTATATGGTCCACGGACTGGTGGTTGAATCCGCAAGAGCCGATACGAAAGCTTGTGGCCCGACTGGAAGAGTTGGTAGCGACGGTGCCGACCGAGAACGAACCGCCTGTTGAGCTGCCGGAAGAGGAGAAGTATGAAGAAGCGCCGCATGCTTTGTATGCCCGGGCCGGATCGGTCGTCGAGTCGATTGCGCCTGCTACTCAGTTGCCCGAATACGAACTGACCCGCTTGGACAGAGGCAACCCCCACCTCTTCTACGAGAGCCGCTCAATGCCGACTTTGGCCGGGCAGTTACTCAAGGTAATCGAAACGGAAGGACCGGTATCGCAGGCGATAGTGTTCAAGCGTGTGACGCGGGCTTGGGGGTTGTCTAGGGTTGGTAGCCGCATCGAAGCTTATTTGATTGCAATGGTGCCCAAGCAGGTGATCCGTACGACGGACAACGACATCACTTTTTATTGGCCAGGGCAGGCTAACCCAAGCACCTGGGAAGGTATCCGGGTACCAGGAGGCGACCCCGAAACGCGTCGCAGTATCGACGAGATTAGCCTCGAAGAATTGGGTAATGCGGCTATGTATATCTTGATGCAACAAGGCGGTACGTCGCAAGAGGGATTGGTAAAGGCGGTTTGCCGACTACTCGGTGTGACTAGAACAACTGCCGAGGCCGGCATACGGATTTCTCGGGCGCTGACCCACGGACGAGTCCAGGCAACAGTGGCTATGGAGGGCGGTTCTGTTCGGTTGCGGAACTGAGTTAGCGTAGGGTAGGCGTTGTTTCAGGGCCGCGTTGATGGTCAGAATTGGGTCCACTCGCCGAATAGGCTGCTGGTTACTGGGTCGAGGAATGGCCGCGCTTACCGACGGTGATAAGCAGCGCGTCCAGCGCTTTGTTCAACGACTGCCGAGCGAAATCCGCACATCGCAGCGCTCCTCAAGCCCTACAGTAACGGCGTCGTTGAGGGCCATGTTAATCGGCTCAAGTTCCTCAAGTGCCCAATGTATGGCCGCGCCGGCTTCCAGCTGCTTCGTATTCACAGTCTTATGCCTACCCGCTATTGTAAGTGGCAGAGTGTGTCCGGACTTTAAAAGGACGTCAAAGTTGCCGGATTTGTCGAAACCGTTGAGCGAGGCGCTGGCGTTCTTCGATAAATTTTTCGATTGCTTGCTCAAGCGCATCGGGCTTAAGTGTCTCGACAGGCAAACCGAGATGATAGACGAATGCGTCCATCGGCTCAGAAACTGAAATCACACCGCCACGCGTGCCTACTTCCAAACAATTCAAACGCAACATATCGGCAAGAACTTGCCCATCTTGAGCATCATTCAACGGCGCGAAGGGTGCGTATATATACAGTTTGTTTGATTCAGCATTGAACCTTAGGTACAAACGCTCCCCCCACGCTAGCTCGATCCCTGCCTCGTCATTGGCATCCAGTGTCAAGCCGGCGATGCGGTGACGTTGACCAATTGCTTCAAGACACCTGCGCACGCGTTCTTTAGCTTGAAAGTGCACGACTGCAAAAAAATGATTCATAGTATTCTTACTGCCAATAGATGCAATAGCACATGACCGCTCAAAGAGTGAAGTGCTGTTTTGAAGATCTAAAAAAACTTTTTTCTGGGCATTTGGCCATAATTTGCAAAAATTCTATCAAGACAGAAGGTTTATGTTGGAAGGTTTGCTTTGTATTAAATATTTTCTGGAAAAATTAATTTGCGGCATGTAAGCGTTAATTCCATTTTCGTGGATTAATCGGTGGCCGTGCGCATGATTTCTGTGCCGCTCAGAATAGCAAAGCGGAAAATGTGTGAATTTTATTGATGTCCGGCTGCGCTGATTAATGGCTGACATTTTTAATAAAATATTGCTATAATATTTTATTAAAAATAACACTCAGATAGTTTGCGGCATCAATGTCGATGTGCATTCTCTCGGTTGCCCACTTGCACCCGTGCGGCTTCATTTGTTTATGCATTTTATCCTATAATTCATTCCATGTTAAATATAAGTTTTTGTATTTCCTGTCGCAGTCGAAATATTTTATCAAGGTTAATGCGGTTGGGGTATTTCTCTATAATTCAAAAAATGTTTTTGTTGGATTATACGCGCTGAAAATACAACTAAATTTAGTCAAATCATTGTTCATTCCGAATAATAGCGAGAGCGCCCAGAAACGCGGAGGCGCCCGGGTTGTTGAAGAGCCGATAGTGGTGAACCAATTGGGTCGGACACCGTTGAAACTGCTGATGGAGCTTTGATTGAAGTCGCTCCTTCAAGGGGGCTCTTGGTCCAAGTATTAAAAATTGTATTAGATTGATTGTCGGAAGATTTTTGTTTATGATAATCTAATATAATGCGTTCTATAACACATGCTGCGACGTTGTGTGATTCCGGGCTTGGGTGTTGCTCAATATATCCTTTACGTTCAAAATATTTCATGAGTTCATTTAAACTCATGGTTTCCCCATCAAATTCAACTTGGGTATCCTTTTCCGCTTCAAAAAGCTTCTTAAGGGTTTCGGGGCGCATTTTTTTCCAATAGTGATTGAGTTCATCCTCCTGGCCCTTGAGTTCCTTCTTCACAATTTTTCCTTCCATTAAGGCGATATTTTTGACAATAGGTCGACCGTATTTTTGTTTAAATTTTTGGATTAAGCCTTGCTGTATTCCCATAAGCATGTCTTCTCCGCCTGCAACCATATACGCAGCATAGATTCCATCTTCCCCTTTTTTGCGAAATGGAGATTTTATAGAAACGTATTGTTGTGCTGGCGATAGAACTCGCTGCTCGTTTGCGGTTTTTGGTTTTTTGGGGGAATATTCACCCTTTTCGAATCCAAAGTGTTTCGGAGGATCTTCGCGTGTAGGATAACCAACTCCAAGTCCGATGATAGATTTTTGAGTATTTCTATGTTTATTGTTCAATTGAGTTTTTATGCCAGGATTGGTGTGTCTAGTATTTTCGGTTAGAGCAACGTCCTGATCCATCATTATAATTTGCTGAGGACGATATGGTAGTGTATCTGCAAACGCCAAGGCTGCAGCGCGCGCAGCGCCGAAACCGGTCAAGCTACCGCCGTACCACCCGACAAGGCGCAAATTTTTATATTGCTCCATCATTTCGTTAAGAGCAGCCTCATAGCATTTGAATTCTGTCTCATGAACAAGCAAATAAATTGATTCATCTCGCATATATTTTGGATGCCATGCGAGGCTGCCGCCTGTTTTGCTTTTAAGGTCGCCTGCAATTTTATTTGCGCTCCCGCCGCTTATAACAATAATTGGCACTTCATTTGACTGCAGATCATGTTCTTGCCATTTATGTTCTTGTGTGCCCTCTCTTTTCCTGAATGAGAACCAGCCAACTGAATCACCTTGATAAGCAAGTTCCTTACATGTAGCAATTCTTTTTTCTAACACTTCTTTCATGTATTCAAAATTTTTGTTTTCATCATATAATACTTTGATGGGGGCATATTTGCATTTTGGTCGTGTTTTTTCATTGGTCCAGGCATCGTTTAAATCTATTTTAATTGCAGGTTTCCCTGTGGACGCAGTGCCAGAATTATTTTCTATATCAGGAGCGCTACGATCCCCAGTAGCTTTAATTGTAAAGGTGCAAGTTTTTGAATTTTTTAATGGGCTCTGACGAACTTCCGAAACAGAAGCTTGTTCTTTCAACGGCCTGGGCAGCCTAGAAGAATTTGTAGAACTATTCTTTGGTTTTCTTTGTTTATACATAATTTTCCTTCTATTTTTATTAATTAAAATGTTGGGGTATAACTATCAATTCTTGAAAAGCAAATTCCTTTTTTATTGGCGTATTTTTCTGCGCAATGCATATAGCATTTGGGCTGTCAATCAATGGCTAAATCTTCAATATAGAATAATTTTGGTGATCTCTATTTGTTTTGGCGGCGATCGGCTAGATTATGTCTGATAAACTGAAAATATCGGGAGCGTGTGATGCAATTTGCAAGATAGGCGCGGCATGAACGAGCATGAGCATGGCAAAGACGACGAAATGCAAGCCGACGAGCGTTTCAGGCAAACGCTCGTCGTCGCGAGCGAGCCTTCGAAAGCGATTGAGCCATCCGAAACTGCGCTCGACGAGCCATCAGTGCGGCAGCAGGATAAAGCCCTTCTTTGCCTCTGGCCGTTTGATAACCTGCAATTCGATGCCTTCATCTTGCGCGGCTTGTGCAGGCTCTTCTCCTATATAACCTTGGTCGGCAAAGGCAAGCTTCGTGCTCTACCCGCTCACAAGTTGCCCCGCTTGTGCCAACTCCGGAACCTGCACGCGCTCTTGCTCGTTGGCCGGCGTGACATGAACCGCCAGCCAATGCCCGAGCGTATCGACGGCCATATGCACCTTGCTTGCCCGTTTGCGCTTATCGCCGTCGTAGCCTGCGCGTGGGCCACTCTCGTAGCTCGACTGCAACGTACGCCCGTTCAGAACCACCGCACTGGTCTGAGCTTGCCGACCCTGGCAACACGCAGCACCGAACGCAAATCCTGAACCATCGCTTCGAAGCAGCCCGCTCGCAGTCAGCGCTGAGTTTGCTGATACACCACGCCTCCCATGGCGGAAAGTTCGCCGGCAGCATGCGCCACGCAGCGCCTGCACGAGCCAGCCAACGCAGCGCGTTGCACAACTCGCGCAATTCATACCATCTTGCGGTGCGTCTGGCTCCATCAACGTTAAATACGGCGCCGCGAAGCTCCATTCTTCGTCCGTCACGCCGCTCGGATAGGGTCTGCGTTTCTCCATCTCGATTCGACCCTGAGCCTCGATGAAATTGCATAACACGCTCTAAATCCGCAAGAGCCTGGCTTGCCACCCGTTATGGCATACGGTGTCAGCAATGATGAAGAGCGCAATATGCGCGTTCCATGCGTCCCAGTGGGCAACCTGCCAGAAGGTTGTAAATTGCCAGAGCCTTCTATACGATGGGAGCGACGTAGATGGGACCGCAGTGAGCTATATCCAAAAGGAAGCTCACCGACCAACACATAGAAGTTCTGTCGCATTAATGTGGCGATGCAGCCAGTTGCCGGGACAAGTCGATCAGGGACCCCGCGAGAATCGTCATGCGTGGCATGGGGCCCTCCGGCTCACCGGGCCGCGGCGCGTCCGCCGACCGGGACAGTGCGATAGCACATATACGCATAGAGCATGCTCTTGGGAATGTGCAGACGTTGTGCAATCTGTTCAACGCTGAGCTGCCCCTCGCGGTACAAGGTCTCGGCGGCATATGCTGTCATGCAGCAGCCCGCGCGCTTTGGAATGCAGTCACCTCCCACAGGCAACCGTTACTCTTCGCCAACGTCTGGTGTACCCGGTGTCGCGACGTAACGACGATCGGCGATTTTAGTGGTCGGACTGAACGCGGGGATTTCGTGCTGCAAGGGCGCTGCAAAATCTGCGGCGGTGAAGTCGCACGCTCCTGCAACTGCCCCTTCCATTCCGTGACCTGATTCGGGTGCACATTGAATGGGTGCGCCAATCCTGCCGGCGCTTGTTCACCCTTGACCGCTGCCATTGCCAGCTTTGCCTTGACCGCCGATGAGTGCTTCCGTCTCGTTCCCTTCGTTATTTCCTGGGATCCTTTGCCTGCATTATCGCCGGCTTAGGGCCCGGACATTTCACTTATCAGGATGTCCGATTGCTCGGCCACCTCTGCTAACTTGGAACTCAAAACGTCACACGGTATGTGAGAGCCAGCTTTTGAAAAGCGTTGACTGGGCGAGTTAGGATGGACTAGTATGGATTTAAAGTGTGCTATGCACTTTCAGCAAGACTCGACGCAGACGATGTTTTGTCAGCAGCGCGAGTATTCGCGGCCAATCTGGGCAAGCTTGATGCTAACGTGAGTCCGCTCGTGTCAGAAATTGAGGCTGGCGGCTTTTCAGAACTGTCGGTACGGGTAGCTTACGCTGCAATGGCTCGCCATTTACCGGCTATCCATCATGACCTGTTCGATTGGCTTCTTGTTGCGCAGGCGTTGTTTGAACCGTTGCACCTATTGATATCCGATGGCCATTTACCAAAATACGCTGATCTTGTGATTTTACTATAGGGAAAAGGATCCATTTTAGATTTCGCGGGACTTGGTAATGGAGCGGTCGATTTTTAGCTGAAGGCAATGGAGATCATCGATGGGCAAGTTGATCGTCGTGACGGGTGCCATGCTGGTTTTTCCGGCTCAGATTCAGGATGTACTATTCGTGCCCCCGATTCCTCCACGGCCCCTGTCGGGAAGCGGCCTTGCCAAAGTGAAGGGGCGGCCAGTTTGTCAGCTTGGCGATGAAAAGAAAATCATCGTGACAACTAGCTATCAGACGGCATCGGCCTCCATTCCAGGCGTCGCTATTCTGACGGTCACGCAGGCCGAAACCGCCAAGCGAACAAAGAGCCCGCTGCCTGTCATTATCGCGCCCAGCTGGGACATATTATGTACCATCACGGTTCCGGCACAAATACCGGGTACGCCCCCTGTTCCACAACCTCATCCACCCGTTTCAGGCAAGGCTACCGTGATGGCCAATCCCAATATCAATGTGATAGCGAACTAGGGCATAGGTTGCTCATCTATCTAAAAAACACTTCATTCCCACACCATTTTCTCCTTAAGCATCATGAAGACTTTATTTGAATCACAGCAAGTATTCATTCGGGTTTGTAACATGCGCTAAACAGCTGGCACAATCACATGCATTCCCTTAATAATTATTATGGGAAAAATAAGACCTTGGTGTAGTATGATTTTTTCTATAAAAATGAATCGATCTTTATTTTGATAGCGGGCAGCATACGATAGGATATGCGATTGTGTGCCGCAATTCATTTTCTCATGCTGTTCAACGATAGGAATAACATGACGTGAGGAACCATAAGCTCAATGCGACTGAAATCATAGCGGTGTTACAAGCACTTCGTGAGGGTGAGACGGTGCCTCAAATTTGTTGCCGATGGGGTATCAGTGCAACGACGCTTTATCAATTAAAAAGAAGTTATGACGGTCTGAGTGAGCCTGTATTTGAACGTATCACCGCACTGATGCGGGAAAACGCACGGTTGCGCCAGCGTGTGAAATCGCTTGAACGCGATAGTGAAGTGCTGAGCGAGGCGCTTCGAGCGCAGAGTCTCAGCACACACAAGCGTCGCAGGTTAATCGATCACTTAAGGCAGCATTTCACCGTGAGTCTGGCGCGTGTGTGCCGCTTAGTGGGGATGTCGCGCACCCTTTATTACTATGAACGTGGCGAACTAGGAGGAGAACAAGATGGCCCGGGCTTTGACCGAAGATCGGTAAAATCGCCCAGAAGTGGCCTTACTAAATCGGACAGACTCTGAGGAGATGAGCAAGAAGACAAGAAAGATTCCTAAGAAACGCCTTGCGCAGGTTGCAATGAGAAGCCGAATTCCGCCGCTCGCCGATGTCATTGTTTGATGACTCGCTCCCTGCAGCGCCGTTCGTAACGGTCTGCCCCGGGGGCCGCGTACGTATTGGACTTGCCCACAGTGACGGCAGTCAGCCGCAGCAGTGCGGCCACGCGGTTAGTTGTCTTGCGCGTATGTGACAACAATACCTTGCCGCCGCTGATCTTGCAGCCCGGCGACAATGTTAGTTTGTTGTTTCGTGCGGCTGCGCTTCTCGGACAAAGGCTTCTGCGGTATTGGCTTATTGGCAGCCAGGACATCCGGATCACGCTCTCCTGGCTAACAAGAATCTGTTGCGTCGCATCGACAAGCTGCATCTGACGTTTACATTTGCTGGGGCGTGGATGCTTGCGTGTCTGCTGCGCCGGGAAGGCCATTAAATTGGCCGGTGACGCGTGCGCACGCTAATGAAACGGATGAGCGTAGAAGCGTTGTACTACCGCCGAGCACGAGCCGGTGCAGCATGCAGCACAAGGTCTGGCCGTATCTGCTATGGAGCGTGAAGATCGAGCGAGCCAACCAGTTGTGGGCGCTGGACACAACCTATGTTCCTATGGTGCGTGGCTTCGTGTATCTGACTGCGGTGGTGGACTGGGTTAGCCGCAAGGTACTCGCGCACCGGGTTGCCATCACGCTGGAAGCAACGCACGCTGTCGAAGCGCTCGAGGAAGCGTTCGCGCGCTACGGCAGCCCAAAACCGCGAGCACAAACCAAGGCAATCAGTTCACAGCGAACGCGTTCATTGAGGCCGTGCCGTGCTGAGCCGGAGCATTCGAGTGTTAATAATGGGCAAAAGAAGCTGGCGCGACAATGTATTTGTTGAACGAATGTGGCGGAAAATCACTAAAATTGTCCGAATAAATGAGGGCAACTCTGTCATCTATTACAAGAATAGATTGTACTAAACTATTTTTCACACTGAACTAAACTTTTAGCCACGGCGATACACTGCCGACTGCGAACGGAGCATCACTCGGGCGGTGCTGGCACAGGAACCGAGTCAAAGGTGAAGGTCCAGCGCGAATCGGGTGAATTGTCAAAATCACGAAGCATAAAAAGGACACGAAGATGGCAACACTGAGTTGGCCTTTATCGCTTGTTCAGCTGCGGGCGGGTGTCGATATTCGAAGCGTTGAAGCTCGACTTGCTTAGCTGGTCAGTCCATTCGCTCAATGAAGCGACGTATTACCGCCGATGAGTTGGTCGCGTCTATCAGCGGATCAAGATATCGCTGAGCGGCACGGTAAACGTCGTGTCCACTGTACGCAATACGTGCCAGTCAAACGGCACGGGCTCGTGATGCAATCGGGACGCAAGGTTTCCTAATACACAATAAAGGAGAAGCTATGGCAACCACGGCAGATCAAATCGCAACAACTTACCCGATTCCGGTTTACCGGTTCAAAGTGACGATGGGCAAAGACGAGATGGCATTTAGCAATGTCTCGGGGTTGGATTTGGGATTTGAGACGATTACCTATAAGGATGGAGCGGGACATGTGTACCGGATGCCCGGGCAGCCCAGTGAGTTAAACATCACATTGCGTCGGGGCGTGATTAAGGGTAAAAACGAGCTGTATGACTGGATTAGCAAGATATCGAAGAACCTGATCGACAAACGGGACCTCTCAATTAGTCTAACCGACGAGGCGGGCACCGCGTTGCTGGTGACGTGGAATGTGACGGATGCATTCCCAAGCAAATTGTCGGGGCCGAGCTTTGATGCGACAAGCAATGAGGTGTCGATCGAGGAGTTGACGCTCGTAGCCGATCGATTGACGATAACATTCCACTGAAAGTGCGATCAGCGGCGCATGCCGCCAGTGCCCTATCCCGATTGAGGTAAGAACATGGCTTACGATTGGCCGGGTGTCTATGTCGAAGAAGATAAAGGTCTGTCCTTGGCGATTACCAGCGGGGCGACCGCGGTGCCGGTGATTGCGTACGACCCTGACGGTTCAACTAATAAAGATAAAGATAAGGCGGTTAATAAAGACCTAATCTCGGCGCCGGCCCGTATCGATTCGTGGATGGCGTTCATGAATTTACCCGGTGTTCAGACCGTGGCAAAGGCTGAGACAGAAAAGCCCCCTAAGAAGCGTCTGCTTGATTGCCCGCTTTATATTGCGTTAAAAACCTATTTCGACAATGGTGGTGGCTATTGCTATGTGTGTCCGACGAACGGAAAAGGTGATCCTGCTGATACGTTAATTAAGACCGTACCCGAGCTGGATGACGTGACGTTAATTGTTCAAGCGGGGGTGCCCAAGTTGGCGGAAGCGGTTTTTACGTCAGGTACAGGTTTATGTGCAGAAGGCAAATCGCGCTTTGCAATTCTGGATGGCCCCCTAGCGGTGCTTAAAGGGGACGCTACGGACATGGACACATATCCTAATACGTCATATGCTGCTGCGTACTATCCTCCTTTGAGGGCAGAGTGGGCAACGTACGTCAAGGAGGATAAAGGGGCGAAGGTGTCGGTAACACTGGATATCCCGGTGAGCGCAGCAGTTGCCGGCGCATACTGTTCTGTTGACCGTGACCGGGGCGTGTGGAAGGCGCCAGCCAATGTTCAGTTACAAGGCAAGGTCGTGCCTAAGTTTGTCGTATCCGATGCAGTCCAGGGAATCTACAATCAGTATCCCAAACCCCTGAACATCATTCGCTGCTTTCAGGCAGGCGTGCCATTGGTGTGGGGTGCACGCACGCTGGCAGACGACAGCGAGAAGGAGCGTTGGCGATACGTGCCGGTGCGGCGGCTATTCGGTGCGGCGGAAAAAGATATCAAACGGGCGATGGCGTTTGCGGTGTTCGAACCGAATAGCCAGCCGACGTGGGAGAAGGTGCGGGCGGCAATCGATGCATATCTATATGGTATCTGGAAGGCGGGCGGGCTCATGGGCACGAAGCCGGAGGAAGCGTACTTTGTGCGGTTAGGGCTGGGGGTGACGATGACGCAGGACGACATCGATGAAGGCAAAATGATTGTCCAAGTTGGCATGGCGCCCGTGTTTCCTGCGGAGTTCATTATTTTGCGCTTCACTCAGGACATGGACACCGCGTAATGCGGATGGGTGGTCGAGCGGATAGGATGCACTGGAAAATTAAGAAATGTATAAATAGTGAGGGTAGTCATGGGTGGACCTTATAAAGTTCCTGGCGTTTATATTGAAGAAGACCATTCGTTGTCGCTGAGTGTGCTGTCTGGTGCAACGGCCATCCCAGTGTTTGTTGGACAGTTTTTTAAGCCCGGGGCGAAACAAGGGAACGATCCAATACCAGTGGCCACAGACCCTGTAGCCTGCATCAGAGTGAATAACTGGGCTGAATTTGCTAAGCAGTTTGATAGCACGCTTGATTTAAAGGAAGCCGCGCTCAAAGTGACTAACGATGCCATTACAGGTACGTGTAAAGTTGTACCCGACTCCGCCAGCGCCGTATCGGTACAAGCGTATTTCGAAAATGGTGGCGGGCCATGCTATGTTTTATCAATTCAGGCTTCAACATCATCAGCCGATATTGAAAGTGCGATTTTGGCCTATCCAGACATTTCGTTATTGTGCTATTGTGGAAATACACCAGCAGAGCCAGATAACGTTAAAACTGTCTTTAAAAGCTTGATCGATCCGCAGAAAAACCTCGGCTATTTTGTGCTGACAGACAGTAATCTTGAAAATGTAAAGAATGTCGATTTTGGCAATAAGGAACAGGTTGCGATTTACTATCCAGCATTGCAGATGAGCTACCAGATGACAATACCTGATGATAATAAAATTGCATTAAGTGGAAATTTTAAGAGTTTTTCATCTTCCGGTTCACCCTTGCCGTCAACACTTAAATCGCTGATCGATTATAAGCCAAAAAATGACGCGGAACAGAGGGATAAAGAAGAACTGATTGGAAAGATTAGATCGTTGTCAGCCATTCCTCTTCGTGCAAGTGGGGTCATGGCGGGAGTCTATGCGCGTACCGATGCATTGCGTGGAGTATGGAAGGCCCCGGCGAATGTAACCTTGTCATCGGTAAAAGGGACGGTGTGGCCTTGCCCAACACCCCAGCAAGTACTCCAGCAAGCACCTCAACCGGTGACGGTTACCGATGAGATTCAGGAGAAACTGAATCCAGCAGGCCTCAATGCAATCCGATATTTCACGAATCAACAAGCTTATGTAGTCTGGGGAGCCCGGACGCAGAACGGTACCGACGAAAATCCTGATAAGCGTTGGCGGTATATCCCAGTGCGGCGCTTATTTAATGCGGCTGAACGGGATATCAAGGCCGCAATGAGGCAAGTCGTGTTCGAGCCGAACAGTCAGCCGACATGGGAAAAAGTTAGTGCGGCTATTGATACTTACCTGTACGCGATATGGCGCAAGGGCGGCTTGCAGGGCGCAAAACCGGAAGAGGCGTATTTCGTGCAGGTGGGCAAGAATGTGACGATGACCGATGCCGATATTCGCGCGGGCAAACTGATCGTTAAGGTTGGAATGGCTGCGGTGCGCCCGGCCGAATTCATTATCTTGCAGTTTTCACAGAAGCAACAAGATGAGTGAGCGCTTGAGTTTGGCACACCGAGTGCCGGTTGGAGGCATTGAGATGCGTTGAGATTGACGAATTTTGGAGTTTGAACAGTGCATCACGAACAACCTGGTGTCAGCTTCAATTTTCAAGAGGAAGCCCGTACGACAACACCGGCCGATACGACGGTTCCGTTATTTGCTGGCTATACGGAAAAAGATCCGGAATCACAAGATCTAGAATCAAAGTGTCCGAAGTCCCCCGTCCTGCTGAATACGTTCGAAGATTTTACGCAGATTTTTGGTGGTTTTCCATCATCTAACCCATTGGTTCCTTTGGCCCAGGAAGCCGCTTTCTATTACACCGTGAGACATTATTTCGATAACGGTGGTAGTACATGCTATGGTGTTTCATTGGGCAGCTATGCGAATTTGCCAGAAGGGGACGACTATTACGCACGGCAAGGCATAGCCGATTGCATTACCAAAACTGACTGGAATGATTTTCTTGAACAGGCGCTAGATGCAACGCTGTTGGCGGTGCCCGATATGGTAATGCTATCGGCACCCCAGTATTATCAGGCAAGCGACAGCGGTCAGTTGAACGATCAGCGGGTATCGAAGGAAGATGCAGTACTTTGGACGTCGGTGTGGAAGAAGTTATTAAGCGTAACTCAATCTCATCGGCAGGTCTTTGTGGTGCTCGATGCACCAGACAATCCGCAGCTTGTGCGCCAGTGTCTGGTTGAGCTGGAGTCAATGGATGAGGCATCGCGCGCGCGCGGTGCAGTGTATTGGCCGCGTCTGCAAACGAACTATTACGTTGATTATGATGACGAGCGTCAGCGTATTCCACGCCAAATCGTCGTTCCACCCTCAGGCGCTGTGGTTGCAGCGATCGGTAAAACCGACCGCGATCGTGGTATTTGGAAGGCCCCGGCCAATGTCGAATTAACCCAAGTGATCCGGCCTAACTATCGGAGCTGGCGCGATGTATTACTTCCTAAGTCGCCGTTATTCGAGGAAAATAAAATAAGCATTAATCTGATTCGAAGCTTTGTCGGGCGCGGGGTGCGTGTATGGGGCTGCCGCACGTTGGTTGCCCCACCGTTGCCGGATCGGTGGCGCTACGTTCAGGTACGGCGCACGCTGACCTATATCGAGACCACCTTAACGAACATTGGCCGTTATACGATATTCGAGCCGAATACCGCCATTACGTGGACGACGCTCAAAAGCTTAGCGCGTGCCTGGCTACGCGATCTATGGCTCGCGGGAGGACTGGTTGGGGCACAGGAAGGCGATGCGTTCCAGGTCTTGTTAGGACTTGGCGAGAGCATGACGACAGAAGATATTCGATCAGGCCGGTTAATTCTGATCGTGAAGCTTGCGATGCAATATCCGGCGGAATTTATCGAGCTGCGCGTATTGTTTCAAACGGGCAGCGATGCTGTGCTAACAGAATCGACGGAGAAAGCGACATCATGAGCAGTGCAATATTATCAACCGCCGAGGCGATGGCTACGGCGCCGATAACCGGTGATTTCTACGCGCATAGCCACCGTTTTTTAGTCCAAGTCTTTGCTAAGAAGAATTGGCGATTCATGGGTAATCTGCAAACGCTCAGTGTACTGCCAACGGTCGTTGATTTTCGTTTTCAACGCATTAGCGGACTGGGCCGGACGATCCAAACAAAGATGTTTCATCAAGGTGGTGATCCTATTAACCAGATTCACTTACCGAAGGAACTCACACAGGAGAACATTGTTTTGGAGCGCGGGGTCACGACATTATCGCCGCTGACGACAATGTTCATCGACACGATGCGACAATTCAAAAGCCGGTACCTGGTGGTGGTCATCTTGTTGCTTGATTCATCGTCGTTGCCGCTGTGCAGTTGGATTTGCATGGATGCGTTACCCGTGAAGCTGCAATGGGGCGAACTCGATGCCAATAGCAACACCGTCTTGCTTAATACGATGGAGCTCGCTTGCCGGGATGTGCAGTGGATGGGGTTGGTGGCATGATCGAGATTCATGAATTAATCATCGAGGCGCGCATCGGTACGCCAGGGACACGGAGTGTGCCGGTGTCCGCGCTGGGTACGGCTGCGTCGCCCATACCTCCTTGGGAAGCAGCGCAGTGTGAGGCGCGTTGGGTGGATGCGATTGTGCGGCAGGTCATTGAACGGTTGCGTGATGAATGGAGCAGTGATGTCCACGGAGGTAGCGTATGAGCGGGAGCGAGCAGTCGCTGCAGAAATTGAAAATGACGCCCTATTCGCTGGACAAGGGGGGGGCGCTCAAAAACTTGGCTGGGCCCTTCGAAGTTTTGTACAACCCTGAATCATTGACGATTGGGTATGGTGCAAAGTTTCGGGACGTGTCGCAGGCCGACAGCTCCAATACCCGCGTCAAATTTGACGCGGTGACACCCAGCACGCTGGCGGTGGAGTTGATCCTAGACAGCAGTTTGCCAGACAGCAAAACAAGCGTCGATGAGCAGTTGACTAGTCTGTACATCACGTTTTTTAGGATCAACGGCGCGGTGCGTACGCCCAACATTGTTAAGGTCGAATGGGGCCATTTTGGCTGGGCGGGGCAAATGAAGTTTACCGGCTGGATGACGAACATGACGGTGACATGTTCGCTCTTTGACCGCAGTGGCGCGCCTCAACGTGCCAATCTCTCGGTCAACTTCCTTGAAGAGTTGGAGCTGGATATGGGAGGCAAGGGTGGCAGCGGCGGTAACGTGTCGCAGGGAGGCGGCCAAGGCGGTAGCGGTGGTAGTACGCGGCAAGCCAGTATGTTGTACGAAGGCGGGCCCGTTCCAGATGGTGCCACATTGGCTCATATTGCTGAGGGAGCGTGGTCTGTGCCGAGCCAAACGACGGCGAGTGATTATCTCTCGTACGCCCGTGAAAATGATTTGGATAGCCTGGAGGCCTTGACACCCGGCCAATTTTTACGTGTGCCTGGCTCTAGGGAGACGTGATGGCACTTCCCTTCGCGAGTAAAAAATTTGACATCCAGGTGCAAGGTCAGCCGCTGTCCAAGCTCGGTTTAACGGTGATTGAAGCGGAAGTTCAGTATGCGGTCAACCGGATTCCAATGGCCCGGTTAACGTGCCAGGTGGATATAGAAGATCCAGCTAACATCTGGGCATCGTTAAGCCAGATAGATAAAGCATGGCAGCCAGCTCATCCCGTCAAGATCAGCTATACGGATGAAACGGGCACGCGCGTTCCGATTTTTGATGGGATGGTCGCCAGGCCACTGAACCCAAGCTATGTGCAACGGCAACTAACGTGCCAGCTCGAGGTGGTCCATGAGCTGCAAAAAATGGCCAACAGCCACCGCAGTCAGGTGTTGACCCAAAAAGGTGAAAAACTCACCGATGCTCAGGCTTTGCAAAAGCTGTTCAAGGAGCACGGCATCAAGGTGAAAAAAATGGATGGCATGACGGTTTCGCATGCACAGCTGATCCAATGGTCTTGCTCGGACTGGACCTGGTTGATGAGCCGGATCAGCGCGTATCCAGTTTGGTTGATCGGTGCCCCCGAACAATCGGTGTCGATTCTCAAAGCGGATATTGGGCAAGCACCCAAAGGCCTCGTCTTAAAAGCAGCAAAGCAGAATGCTGGGATAGAGTTGCGTGATATGAAGTACCGGCGTGATAGCCGAAGACTACCGAGCCAATTGAGCGTGAATTATTGGGATGTCACGCAGCAGAAAAGCCGGTCTGTGAAGGCGAAATCTCCGGCAGTCGGATCGGGCGTATTCAAGCCGCTCACCTATGCTGTGTCCGATGCGATGCACTGGACAATTAACTCAGGCTTGCCGCTTAGCGAGACGGAAGCGCAATCTTTCGCGGATGCCCGCTTGCTAGGTTGTCAACTGGCGGGTACCCAGGCGGAGTTTACGGTGGATTGGAGTGAAGCAACGGCTAAACTGGCACCTGGACAAACTCTGGAGTTGTCAGGCTATGGCACTTTCGACGGCAAAGGGCTAATTGCCGAAGTACGGCACCAATGGCTCGGTGCTGGCCAAGGTAAGACGATCTTGACGACGGGCCGGCCTAACGCCGTGATCGGTCTTCAAGTACCTGAGATTGATGCGCCCTTGATGCCAAGGGTTCAAGGTATGGCACCCGGTGTGGTTGTGAAGCCTGGCCGCGAAAAGGATCCGACTGGTTGGGGGTGTATGGCGGTGCGCGTGCCGGGGCTGGGAGGCAAGCCAGGACAGGAGCCGCCGGTCTGGGTGCGGCCCGGCATGGCCTATGCCAGCAAAGGCAGCGGCTTATGCTTGTATCCGGAAGCCGATGACGAGGTGATGCTGGCGTTTCTGAGTGACGATCCGCGCTTCCCAGTGATCGTCAGTGCCGTGCATAACCCGAAGAACAAGGCACCGTTCGAGTCGAGCGAGAAAAACGAGCAAAAGGGCTTGGTTTTGGCGAAAGACGGCAAAACACAGTTCCAGTGGCTTTTTGACGTCAAGGACGGTGGAACGCTTACATTGGAAGCGCAGAAGACGGCATTGGTACTGTCCAAGGCAAGCCTGCGCTTGCATGGCGAAGACGCGTTCGCGCTTGATGCGAAAAAAATCACGGTAGAAGCCAAAGAAGGTCTCACCCTCAAAAATGGTCAATCCGAGATGAAGATGGGAGGGACCTCCCTAAGCGCCAAATCGCAAACGCTTTCGCTGCAGGGCTCAGCCAAGGCTGACCTCAAAGGCGGCCAGGTCAACTTGGGTTAATCGTATGAATGGAGGACAGGATGGCGAACGGACCTCAGGATCAGCTTGGATGCGGCTGGAAGTTTCCAGTGCAGTTCGAATGTGTCTCCGGCAAGCCAAAAGCAGCGCAAGTGACGATGTCACGCGATGCGGACAATATCAGAGAGAGTCTGCAGGTACTGTTTAGTACGCAGCCGTACGAACGGGTGATGCGCGCAGGCTATGGGTGTGATTTGCAGACCTTTGTGTTTGAGAACATCAGCGATGGGCTGCGTACCGCAATTCGCCAGATGATCAGTGACGCGGTTCAAACCTACGAGCCCCGGGGCACGCTGGTCTCAATTGATTTCAGACCGGACAGCAATTCGCCGTGGACGATCAATATCGATATTGCTTACCGGATTCCCCTGAACAATACGGTGCAGCATGTCGGTGGCAAGCTGAATATCGGCAGTCCGCAGGGAGGATGGCTTGCACAATGAATAGCCGGATAAGGCGCCCTTGAGCCAGTGTGATGCAGCAGAGCATGCGCACCACGCGGCGGGCCGATGAGAGCAGTGCTTAGAGAAGGAAGTCCAAGCCGGGTAAATAGAACGTTCTCTACGATCAGCATAAAAAACCTATTATGACAGCGAAGAAGACATTATCGCCTCAAGAGTCGTTCATGCTGGATCAACGCGATTTGGCATGGCACTTAAAGACTTGGCGAGACTATGTAGCTTTGCTGCCATTTGATGACCCGTTTGCCACGTCGGACAGCGTTAAGAAAGACGATGAGTCGTGGAAGAAGTTTTTTTTCCCGTCCGATGAAGCCGGTGATTCAGTCGACCCCGTAGCGGCCCTACTTAAGGCGGTAGCTCAGCCCAATGGCATGCTGCCTCCCCAGCAAGCCTTTCTGATCGCATTTTTAGCCTCGCTCAACGTGCCGCGAGACCTGCTTAACACGCTACCGGATCGGCATCGCGCGCTTTATTATCGGGACGAGCTTGGTGTGCGGGAAAGCCCTGCCGTGCCGGATCAGGTGATGCTGTCATTCACGCCAAGCCAGCCAACCTTGATGTTGCCGGCCGGTGAACGGTTCAGTGCGGGCCAGGATAGTGCAGGGACACCATTGGAGTATCGGCTCGATGAAGATGTGTGGGTGAATCAGGCGATGCTCACGGATGTGTGCTGGTATCAGTCGGAAAACCATTACGATAACCCTCAAATCCAGCATCCTGCCACGAAGCGGGTGGTGCTTGATACGCTTGGTCAGTCTGCCACGGTGTGGCCAAACGAAGGGGTGCGGCTATTTAGTTACGATCCTCAAAGGGACCAGACCGTGGTGCCCGGGCGCGTGGTGGCTTCGCCGGTGCTGGCTGTCGCGCAAGGGGAGCGCGAGATCGAGGTGACGTTTGATGGTGTCGGCGGCCTGATGGGAAAAGACCAGGAACTCAGTGCATGGATGAGCGGGGAGAAAGGTTGGGTTCCCCTAAAGAGGCTTCCCATCATCCATATGCCGCCTGAGGGTTGGAAGGCCGCGTTTGTATTACAGGCCGATCAAGGCGCCATAGCGGTGCCCGCGGGGTTGGATGGCTTTAACGATCCCGTGCCTTTGCTCAAGATAACGTGTCCATTGGCTGATATTCCACGTGTTAAGCAGATTAACGTCACGGTGCGCAATCCCGCCCAGGTGATTATGGCGACCGATGACAGTGTGGCAGAAACGGGTAAAAAGAGCACGCCATTCGGTGAACTTCCCGCATTGGGCAGTAGCTTGTATTTGATGTCGCCGGACTGGAGCAACAAGCCGGATTGTACGCTGACCATCACTTTGAATCCGACGTGGACGGGATTGCCCACGCAGAATTTCCGCGATTGGTATCAATGGGATAGCGTGGGCGGTCAGGATGGAGAGTCTGGCTACGCCATTTATGGCGGTGGCGTACCTGCGAATAATCAGGCGTTCACGGTCAAAATGACGGTGGCGAATGGTCAATCAGACGGTGGAACGGTTCCTTTATACGAAAACCAATTGTCGGGAGACGCTGCGCCGCCGATAGGCGCTTTGCTGGCCTTTAAAGAGATTAAGGCACTCACCGCTCCCATCATTGAAAGTACCGATCCGCACGACTGGACACAATATCTTCGTTTCGAGTTGACGGGCCAGGACTTTGGGCATGCCGCTTATCAGAATTCACTTGTCGCGCCACAATATAAGAAGACGCCTACGATTATCGAACTCCATCCTCCGTATACACCGTGGTGGACATCGTTATCCGTGTCGTACGAGTTATCGGCAACAAAGCAGCTCACCCGGCATTCGCTTCCGTTGGGTTGCGCCATTGCTTCGTCAGTGCTGGCCGTTGCGGGCGGGCAGCGTGTGATCGAAGTGACATTTGATGCCTCTATCGGGGCAAGAGAGGACTTGAGTGCCTGGGTGAGCGGAGAGAACCAAAATTGGATCCCCCTGCAGAACCCCGGGAAGATCGATGATGATAGAAAGGTTTCGTTTGTATTACAGGCCAGTCAAGGCGCAGTAGTGGTGCCCGCAGGGTTGGATGGCTTTAATGATCCTGTGCCGTTGCTCAAGATGACGCATTCATCGGCTGAGGTTCCAGTTGTTGAGAAGATCAACGTAACCGTGCTCAGTTCTCCCCACGTAATCATGGCGACCGATGACGGTGTGGCGGAAATAAGTAAAGAAAACAGGCCGTTCGGTGATTCGCCTGCATTGGAGAGTAGCTTTTATTTGATGTCGCCGGACTGGTGCAACAAGCCGGGTTGTACGCTAACAATCACGCTGGATCCAAGTTGGATGGGATTGCCCACGCAAAGTTTCCAGAGTTGGTATGAATGGGACAGCGTTGATGGCCAGGATGAGAAGTTTGGCTATGCCATTTATGGTGGTTGCGTACCTGAAAATAATCAGGTTTTTACGGTAAAAATGACCTTGGAGAGCCGCCAACCGGCGATGGCGGGCAATCTATCAGATGACGAGGGGCTCCCGCTATTCAAAGACAAATCGCCGGGAAACGCTTCGCCACCGATCGGTGCTTCGTTAGCCTTTAACGCGATTGATGCGCTGACCGCCGAGATCATCGAGGATACCGATCCGCGCCATTGGGACCAGTACCTTCGTTTCAAACTGACGGGCCAGGACTTTGAGCATGCCGTCTATCAAAGTTTTAAGAATGCACCGCTCTATAAGAAGACGCCTACGATTATCCGGCTTCATCCCCCGTATACGCCGCAGTGGTCATTGTTATCCGTATCGTACAAACTATCGACGGCTGCACTCGACACCCAATACCGGCTTACGCCATTTGGTCACTGTGCGGACGATGCGCCAATGGCCCGCGAGTTGGGTCAGCCAGCGCGTCAATTAATGCTGGGCTTCGCGGGGATACAGCCGGGGCAAGATTTGGCGATGTACTGGAAAGTGCGAGCGGCCAATCCTGATGTGCTGTTGTCTTGGGACTATCTTTCCCAGGACAGGAATAAGAAGAGCTGCTGGCAAGCGCTGGACATGCAGGTGCATGATAAAACAGGAAAATTGTCAATGTCCGGCTTATGGCGGACAACGTTGCCGCACGATGCGAGCCACCAAGACCCGGCCATGCCCGCAGGGCGCTATTGGGTACGCGCACAGTTCAAGCCGCCTGCTCAGCAGAAGCAAGATGGGGAGCAGGATGACTTTGCAGTCAGTGACGATGCGGTGCGGCCTTCCGATTTTCCGTGGCTGTTGGGCCTGAACGTCAATTGCATGACGGCTACGCTTGTCAATGTTGAGCATATTGCCGCAGATCATCTGACCACGCCCCTGCCTGCTGATACGGTCACGCGCAGTGTCGAGCCCATCGAGGGTCTGCAAACTATCACACAACCCTGGCCTTCCGAGGGCGGCCAACCCGTGGAAGAAACAGGGAGATTTTATCAACGGATTGCCCAGTGCCTGCATCACCGCGGCCGTGCATTGACATGGGGTGATATCCGGCAATTGCTCACGGAGCGTTATACGGAAATTCATGACGTACGAGAGGCCGCTCCCCGTGTGCAAGATAAAGATGATCCGAACGCTCATCCTTTAATTCAGCGTCTGGTCGTCATTCCAGAGCCTGATCAATCCGATAGCGGTGACCGGTTGCGTCCTGCATTTAATGCGTCGCGGCTGAAGCAGATGAAACAATTCATTCTCGACAGAGCGACGCTATGGCTTAACCTTGAAATCGGCAATCCAGCTTATCGTGATGTCCCGCTCGCTTGTACAATCGACTTTACTGCGAGCACGAATCCTGATCAGGGCTATTGGCAAGTGGCCCAGGCGCTCAGCGCCCAGTATATGCCGTGGGCCAATGGCTCCAGCCCGGGTGAAGTTCGTACGGGTGTAACGCTCGACTACTATGCGATGCTTGCTTTCATCGAACGTTTGCCGATCGTGATGCGCGTGAAAAGCCTATTGCTCGATGGACAAGCGCGAACTGTTGTGGCAAACGGTCTAGAGGCGTTGGTGCTCACGTTTGGCGAACGCACTTCAACGCTTTTTGCTCAACCGCAGCGGGTGGAGCTCGATGCAGAATATACCCTTGTTGGCAATCGCGTACGCGTTAGCCATGACGGCCAGTATCTGGCGATCGATGCGACTAAGGATCCTAATACGCCGGCCATTGCCATTTATGGACCAGACAGCCAATGGCGCCATATTGAACTAGAAGCCGGACAAGCGACCATATTTGAGTTGACTGGGCCGCATGTCTGTCCTGGTATTGCGTATCTTCGCGGTACCGCCGTGCAGTTTGATTTGCTCAATAACCAGCCGTTTGGCATCGGCCCAAGCTTCGAGGTGGACACAAACGAAGGCGCTGTGACGGATCTCAGCGTTGAGGACAACGGGCAGTTTATCGCTGTGGCTCAAAAAGGAGGGTATCTTCGTTTCTGGACACTCAATAACAGTACGTATCAGAAAGGACGGGAGGACCCGATAACGCTGCCAGATTGGAACGATCGCCAGATTGACCTCAATGGCGGCGGAACGCTTCCCTTAGTCGCAAGCTGCAAGGACGATACGGGTGTTTATGTGTACCCGGACGTGGTCCATCATCCTGATAAGTCTGTCCAACTGGAAAGTGCTTTAAGTACCGTGTCCACTCTCAGCCGGAACGCGCAGGTGATCACGTGCGCATATCAAGCGGATATTACTATTGACCAGATACAAAACGGCATCTGGCAACGTGCCGGTAAGGGCATCTCATTGGCCCAGCCGGTGACCAGCGTGAGTCTGAGCGATACCGGCTATGTTCTGGCCGCCGGCGTTGCTGATGGCAAGCAGGTTGAAATTTGGATCGGTGTGAATGGTCCCGATCCCACCTTGTTGCAAACGCTTGAGGCGGAAACAGGGTTCGGCACAAGTGTGAGCTTAAGTGGCAATGGCTTAATACTTGCGATGGGCGGCGAACAAAACTCAATCCTATTGTTTCATCGGGCAGCAGAGTCAATATGAGTCCGCTGTTGATTCGACGGCATACACCGTCTACGCGCCAGGGAACAAACACTTTTATCGGCTGGGGCTTATCGCATGGATGAGACTGAACAGGAGTACGACGCGATTCACTTTGATAGCCTGTGGGCCACGGCGCTGGATACGTTGCGTACGCTCGCCGGCCAACAATGGACCGAGTTTGGTGAGCACGATCCAGGTGTAACGTTCTTGCAGGCGCTCACCTATAACGTGGCCGATCTAGCTTATCGGCACACGCATCCGCTAAAAGATTTGCTGACGCTCAGTCCAGAGGATGTGCAACGTCGTGAAGAAAATAATCGGAAGCGAATTTTTCCATTGACGTTTGGTCCAGATTGGGCGCTAACCTGCTCACCGGTCACGGAAAACGACTATCGGCGCGTGGTTCTGGATCTGCGCTCGGATGAGTCAACGCAGGCTGCAGCACTATCGCAGGGCTTTTATTTTATGGATGCGCAGCTGGTACGGGAGCCCTTCAATCTTAAACATATATATAGCTATCGGTACAATAAAGACAATCGCCGTTTCTGGTTCGATTTCAATTTGCTTTTTGATCACCCGCACCTTGAGACCAATCAGTTCTGTTTGTTAGGCGGATACCACTTGTATGTGGCGAAGCAGCGCGGCATCGATGAAGAGAAAGCCAAGGAGGCCTTGCAAACGTGTTTGCAAAACAATCGTAATCTGTGTGAGCACGTGCGCAGGGTCATCTGGCTCACGCCCCAAAACGTGGACGTGCAAATCGATATCGAACTCGACGATGAGTGGCAGGATCCGGTCAAGACAATGGCCGCCCTTTATCAGCAGGTGGATGCTTGCATCCGTTCACCAACGAGGCGCGCGGGGGCGCGGCAGCTCATCGAGCAAGGCATCCCGGCGGAGGCCGTCTACGATGGTCCGCGATTACAAAACGGCTGGATTACCTCAATACCCGACCCCGTTGACTACACGCAGTCCCGTGCCGTCGATATTAGTGGACTTGCTCAGTCATTACTAGCGCTTGCCGGGGTCGAGAGGATGATGAAGCTGCAAATCGGCGATATCCCGTCCTGGACAATGGCGATCGACCCGGCATGCTATCCGGTCGCCTGGGGGGACGATCCGATTGCTTCGTTAACCGGTGAGTCACCTAAAGTCCGCTTATTTAAGCGAGGCAAACTACAAATTATTGACCCAGGCGCTCTCAAACAAGCGATCCGAGATGCGCAATCCCCCATTGTCACGGACACACCTACAGGTGTGCCGATTGGCCGTTGGCGTGGCGATACCTACGCACCGGCGAGCAACCGCATCCCGCCGTGCTACGGCTTGCAGGATGATCTTAAGCATCAAGAGAATGAGGAAAAAAAACGTCTGCAACGCCAATACCAATTCTTTTTGCCGTTCGAGCAGTGGATTGCGAACGGCATAGCGCAAGCGGCCAATGTTGCTAAATTATTGGCATTCGACCGGTATACCTTGAAGCAAGCTTCGCCAGGGAACGTATGGGGATTTCAGTGGCCCTATTTGCCAGATTCTCGCTTGAATGAATTGTTTGATAACCGGAAAAAGTACCTAACCGGTTGTATGGTCGAGCATTCGGAGGATTGGGTCAAAGAACTGGCGATTATCGACTATCTGCTGGGGTACTTTGGGGTTCAGCAAGGCCTAGGCGTGTTGCGTAATAAGGCGCGGCTTCGTGAATTTATCCAGGTTCAGCAAGGCTACCTCGAACATTTTTGTACGCTGACCTACAACCGTGCCAATGTCCAGATCGGCCAAATCTCTGATCTTCAGAAGCGAATTGCCGCTCGACTGGGCATTGGCGCGGAACTCTTTGCCCTGCCTCGCGGCGGCAAGCTGAATAATCTTCCGTTTTACCTGATCGAATATCGGCTGTTGTTACCGCCGCAACCCAGAAAACCCATTGAGTTGGGACCTGCGTCTAGGGCATTTATTGAATTTTCAGACGAACAAAAAACGGAGAAAAAAGCACTAGCTCTGATATTTAGAGAGGGAGAAGATGTTCCCGAAGTCGGACAACTTTTCAGAATAACTGTAACAGACGGCTCTCCACCGCCTGACGTTAGTGTTTATCCTTGGGCGGTTGTTTCGGATGTAAAGGAAGGAGTTTTGGATGTAAAGGATGAAGGAAAGCTTATTAAGCTATCGTTCGATCTGCAACACAATAACCAGCTGTATGTCGATGCCGAATACATTGCGGATGGTGTATCCAACAAAGCGCGGCAACTGTCTTGTGAGACCTTGAGCGAATGGATGTGGGGCGTCGATTATCCACTCATATATGCCGCTGATCAATCTGGCTTAATCGATAGTCAGCGAAAGCGTTGCCAAATTGCCCCCAGCGCGACAGCGATCCAGATTGGAGACACGATCGCTATTCCATCTAATCCAAACATCCCCGGTGATCTGATCAAAGTGGTTGTTGAGCAGGTGAATATATCGCAGGGCACCTTTGTGGCGAAATGCGGCAATGGCGCCCAGTGGCCAGGAACCAACGGAGACGGCAAAACACTTCGGCGCTGTTACGTTGAGCGTTCGTTACCTCTGGCAGACCCGTTTTCGTTTAGCATCGGCGTTGTGTTGAATCGCGAGAACGATTGGTTCTCTTCGTCTTCTAAACCCAGCGATGTTATCGAGTGGGTCGAGCAGATTGTACGAGATGAAATTCCATGCCATATCCAAGCGACTGTCCACTGGTTGAACCGTAGCGCATTCCGTTCCTTTGGGCATGCATACGATGGTTGGCAAAATAGCGGTTGTCCGTTCGGCAATGAGGCGTATCAGCTGCTCGAGCTCCTGTCACTGAGCCGCTTGCCGGATCAACCGGCTGGCATTGGCACGGTCTCTCTCTATAAAACAGATGGAAATGTAAAGCTTAATCCTGATGGGACTTATCAAGACGAAGAGGCCGTCAAGAAAAATGAAGTGATGTATATCTTAACAGATAAACAGTACTAGCCACCATGCGATATTTGAGCGCGACGCTGCTGATATTACCGGCGAGGAGATTATGACGCTGCAAAAAGCCATGTGCCGGATATTGGACGCCCGTTTGGAAGTTAAAATTGCCGATTTGAAAAAGCGCTTCGGGACCGGCAGAAAACCGAGCGAGTGCGATTATGTTAACTTGTTCAACGTGCTCGAGGCATTATGTGATGCGCTGGACATGGCGCAGGATCTAACAAAAGTTGTGCCGGGTGATGGACTGCGTTTGGAACAAGACCGTCTCGTGCTGAATTTGGAGGCAAAGGGTGGTTTGAAAATCAACGCATTGGCGCCGTATCTGTTTGCCGATTTCGACGGCGACACATGTTTAGCGGCCGATGACAAAGGTATTTATGTTAAATGCCGCCCCGTGCTTCATGATGGCGAAGGCCCTCTGTCTGTGCAAGCGGGGTTCGGCGTAAGGGTCGAAGCGGTCAATAGTGTCAAAAAAGTGGTGCCGCAAGGCGTGAAACAACCCGTGGGCGGTATTCAGGCCACAGAGGATGGTTTAAGGTTAGAGGTAGCCACCAATACTGGGCTTGCTACTCAAGAGGGGTTGGCGTTGAAGTGCGGCAAAGGCATGAGCGCCGAGCAGGGGTTGCAGATCGTGCTGGCTAAGGAGACAGCGTTAGCGCTCGATGCCGATGGTCTTCGTGTGTGTACAGGCAAAGGCAATGCGCTGCAGATTGACGAGAACGGTCAATTGGCGCTTAATCCAAAAGTCTCGGTGAGCACGTTTGAAAAGATGTCATTCACCGAGCGTCAAGAGATATGGAAGATTTTAGAAGCGACCGCTCAATCCCCTGCGATCGGTAAACTGCGTATTGTGAGTCAGTCCGAAGATGAACACTTGAGTGGCATCCTCAACGATCACGAAAAAATTGGGCTGGCCAGAGTTTATTTTGTGCCAGCTGCTTCAGAGCAACCGGCTCAGGCAGTCACGGGTGATTTGGCATCGGTCATTGTTCAACTCAAGGAGGCATTTCGGACAGGAAAGTTACCGTGTCCCGAGCATTACGTGTCATGGTTCAATGTGCTCGAAGCGTTGTTTGACGCGCTGGGCATGACGCAGGATCTAACGAAAGTCGTACCGGGTGATGGCCTGCGATTGGAACACGACCGTCTTGCGCTGAATCTGGATAAGAAAAGCGGATTGAGTGTCGATCAACAATCATGCCTCACGGTCTATCTTGACGACAGCACATGTTTAGTGGCCGATGACAAAGGGATTGATGTGAAGTGCCACCCCGTGCTCCATGATGGCCAAGGCTGCCTGGCTGTGCAAACGGGGGGCGGCGTGATGGTTGAAAAGGTGGACGGTGTCAAAAAAGTGGTGCCAAGCAATTGGCAAAGCAATAATCAACCCGTGGGCGGTCTTCAGGCCACGGTGCAGGGTTTAAAGGTGGCGGTGGCCAGCAGCGGGCTTACGACCCGCGAGGGGCTGGCAGTGGTCTGCGGTGGCGGTGTGAGTGTCCAGGACGGGTTACACGTCGCGCTGGCTCAAGACACAGCGTTGGCGCTCGATGCAAACGGACTCCGTGTGCATACCGTCGAAGGCAACGCGCTGCGACTGAACGACAGTGGTCAATTGGCACTTGATCCGAGCGCTTTGGTCTCGGTCGAAACGTTTGAAAAGATGCCGCTCGCCCAGCGTCAAGAGATATGGCGGATTTTAGTGAAAGCAGGTGAAGAAAAAGAGGAGGATGAGTTGACATGAATCCAGACGATGAAAACGGCAGGCCGCAGAATACGCTCGTTCGAAATAGCCCGCTGAGAGACCGGATTGCAGAGCTGAAAGCATATTTTCAAGCGGGCCAGGTCCCGACTGAAGCTGATTTTTCCGAACTATTGGACCTGTTGCAAGAAGCCTGTCAAGCAGTGGGGGCAGTGGATCGTAATCCGGGAGCTGGTTTGCAGCTGTCCCCGCCGCCGACAAAATTGGACGGCCCATTGAAGCTGAGCGTTAAGTGTGACGGCCGGACAACTGAGTTAGGCGCGGAGCAAGAAGGATCAAAGGCACTGAAACTGAAAACGAACCCGGACGGCGCGTTGCAGGTTTCTGATGATGGAAAGCTTCAACTTGTTTTCAGTTCGGAATTGGAGGGGGAAGGTTTGCTTCAAATCCAAACGGGGCCAGGACTGGAGATTATGAGGAGCGCGGGGAAAGAAACCCTTGCGATAAAGTTGCAAGAGGATAAAGGTTTAAAGTTTGACAGCACAAACGGAGGCAGCGTGCAGATCCATTGCGGGCCTGCTATTAAGGTCGATAAAGGGCCACTTGAGATTGTATTAGGCGAAGGGTTGAAGTGGAATAATCAAGATAAAAATCTTGAAATTGATCTGGCAAAAGATAGTGGTTTGGTTTTTAATGGTGAAAATGCTGTCGATTTGCTGCTTAATCCACAAGAAGATAACGTGATAGAGAAGGTCGAAGAGAGTGGCCAAAACGCTCTGCGCGTAAAGAAAGATGCGTTGCTTTGTGATGTTGCTACATTTAGAAAACTTGATGAAGATTCAGATAAAGGAGGCCGCACGCTCCTGAATGAAATTTATCGGCTTCTGCAGGAAGCTGCGCAGGATGATCCAGGATAAAGCCGGACAAACGAGAATGCTGCACGTAGTGGAAAAAGCGGTAAAGTATTACTTTTAATGCTTGACTGAAAAATAGGGCGATTCGACGAAAGTTGATGAAAGCGTTAAGTTTAGATAACGGAGTACATTCTTCGTATCAACGTGGAATCAGCGGGACTCGATCGAATAGTGAGTAATGGAACCAGATAAAGATCCCGGTACGAAAAAAAATGTCGATGAGGAGGGCTTCTCTACAGAGGGCCCCTGGTCGCTATCAAAGCTGAAATCGTGCTTTGAAGCCAAACATGTTCCACGGCAGGAGCACTTCGAGGCCATTTTGGATGGACTGTCGAAATGTTTTAAGGCCATTGGTATCGATTCAGAGGGAAAGCCAGAATTGCCTGCAAATGGGCTATATTTGCAAAATTCGAAAAAATTGCCCAACGATAACTATCAATTATCTGTGTACTTGGATGAAAAACGGTCCATGACCAGCAAGACAGGTAGTGTGGCTGTCAAGGTGGACAAGGATCGCAGAATCGGTTCGGATGATAAAGGTTTGAAATGCATTTTTAGCGACGAGTTGAAGGGCGAAAATAACAAAAGCGGTGTAACGATGCTTGCCCTGCAGGCGGGCTACGGGATTGAGGTAACAAAGGGTGGTGAAGGTGGTAAGGGTAAAAAAGTCAAACTGAAAATCAAGAAAAACGACGCATTAGTCTTGGATAAACAAGAGGGACTGGGGTTGAAATGCAAGGAGAACAGTGGATTCAAGCTCGATTCTACCTTGCAGATCGATATACTTAAGGAAAAGGGGCTGGTCATCCCGGATGAGGGAAGTAATCAAAATAAATTGAGTGTTCAGCTTGATAAGATAAGGGGCGTGGAATTTAATGGCGGGTTAAGTCTGAAACTCGATGCTGAGAGTCATTTTGAAGGCCTTTCAGAAGGGCTTTGTTTGAAGCAGGGCGATATATTTTCGAAGGAGGTTTTTGAGGGCCTTGGAAAAGAATCATTGAAGAAAATATACAATATACTTCGTTCTGTTTTTGATGAGGATGGTGTGCCGTTTGGACCTGAAGCTAAGGATTTTTTATGGGCGGATGCCGCTTGCAATCATTACGATAATTATCGCTCGAATGGTGGGTGGTTTTCTGTCTTGACTCGTGATGAAAGTGGCAAAAAAAATTCATTAATGTTTTTGGATCAGGGGGAAAGAAAGGATATTGGGGAGGGGGTCGGGGATTCAATTGTCATTATTGATAATAAATTGATTGGCATCGGCGTATGCGAAGAAGAATCTGAACTTCACTGTATAGATTTAAGTACTACACGCTATAGGGATGAAAAATTTCAACTTGAACCGAAAACTTGTTTTTGTGGGCCGTTGTGCTTTAGTTCAGATGGGGGGCGGATAATTTTGTTGGATAGCGAAAAGAAAAATGTCAATGTATATTATTTTAGTGACGAAGGCGGTGGTGACGAAGGCGGTGGTGACGAAGGCGGTGGTGACGAAGGCGGTGGTGACGAAGGCGGTGGTGACGAAGGCGGCGGTGATGAGGGCGGTGATGGTGACGTAAAGAAAAAATACGAAAAAAGTGACGATTTTATCTTTAATGATGGTCTTCCTTTCCATGTTGTTCCAACCTGTGTAGCGTTGAGTGGAAACGGAAAATTTGCAGCGGTGGGGGACGAAGAAAAAATATATTTTTTCAAAGAAGGGGATGGAAAAAAATGGACTAAAGAGTACGAATGTGAGTTGCCCCATTCTGCGCTGGCCATCGGTGAGAATGGAGATTATTTCGCCGCGATAGAGGAAGATGTCATTGGGGTTTATAGAATTAAACGGGAAAGCCCTACTGCTCTGTCTATTGATAAAGTGCAAACGCTTGATTATTCCGCGCGGTCCATCTCGATGAAGATAATAGAAAAATCGAAAGAAGAAAAAGAACAGTATCTTGTTGCAATCAAAGCAGCCAATGACGAGGCCTCACCTTTGGGGATGGTCTTCAAGGGCTCAGTCATCGTGTGACATCACAGTTTGATGATTGTGTCACGCGCCTGAAAGGGGGCCTGTATGAGCTGGCTGAATGGCAGGCTGTTCCACTTCTCGGAGAGCTTATGTTAGAAACTCAACTACAAGTTGATGAAGCTGTTCAAGACACCGCGGCAACAGCGCTTGCGCCTTTTGTCTCCACGTATGACCGCTTGCCGTACACTTCGTATCCATTCGAGCAGACACACCCAGGAGCACTGGCTGCGCTGGCAGGACTGTTCGGACTTACCGCGCCGCCAGTGCGTACCGCGCGGATTCTGGAGCTGGGTTGCGCGGCTGGCGGAAATTTGATTCCGCTCGCCGCTGAATTTCCTGAGTCGGTGTGCGTGGGTATCGATCTGTCGCCAGTCCAAATTGAGGATGGGCAACAACGCATTGCCTACTCGGGTCTGCGCAATGTGCGCCTCGAGTGTCGCGACTTGCTCGAGCTTCCTGGCACATTGGGCCTATTCGATTACATTATTTGTCACGGTGTCTACAGCTGGGTGCCGCCCGCGGTACGCGCGGCGATTATGCAAATCTGTCAACAGCATCTGGCCCCCGACGGAATCGCGCACGTTAGTTATAACGTGCTGCCGGGTTGGCGGCAGCGGCAGGCGATTCGGGATGCGTTGTTGTGGCACGTTTCAGCGGATGCGGAACCAGCTCAGCAGCTCGAGCAGTTGCGTGCAATGCTGAGCTTTTTACGAACGCATGCGTCGTCCGATTCGAAGTATGGCTCGGCAGTATGTGCCATCATCGACGATTTGACGCAGCGCTCAGATCCGTATTTGATGCATGAATATCTGGCTGCAACCAACGCACCGTGCCTATTCAGCGAATTCGTGCAGGCGGCCAAAGGGCTGGCGTTTCTGTGCGAAGCGCGCTTAACCACCATGCTGCCGGAGTTGAGCGCCCCCGAGCGGGCAGCCGCAATCCGCGCGTGGACGGGCGACCGCTTACTGGCGAACGAGCAGGTGAATGATCTCGTCTCGGGTCGCCCGTTTCGCGAAAGCTTGCTTGTACATGATCATTGGGCGATTGATCGCACATTGCGGGCTATGCATATGGATAAGATGCACGTCGTTTTGTGTGAGTCTTATCGGTTCGAGCTGGAGAATAATGCTTGGGTGTTGCATGCTCCTCAAGGTCAATATCGGACGTCGGACCCCATTGTGCAGGCGGCTTTAAATATGCTTATCTCACGGTACCCGGCTTCGAGTACGTTGGATGAACTGAGCGCGGCTGCGGTGGAATCTGGCATTTCAGAGCCCGTTCGAGCGGCAATACGTGACGCGCTGTTTTACCTCGTGGTGGGCGGGCTTGCGATCGCGCGCACGGAACCGGTGTGCGCACAACCTGCGAGCACGCTGGAATGCGCGGTACTGGAGGATAAACTGGACGCGACATTTTGCTGTGCCAGTGCGCTGGCGCGCAGCGATGCCGCCGCCGGCGCACGGGCCACGGCGAACCTGCTTCACCGGCCTGTGCAGCTTACAGCCATTGATATCCTTTTGTTACCTCGCTTGACGGGGGACATGTCGATCGCTGCGCTACTCACAGCACTGTCGGGTGCAGTGACAGAAGAGCTGCTCAAGTTTGCTGAGCACGGCGATGTGTCGCTGCGTGAGCTACTCATCGCACGTTTGCGGCATTATGCGCGAGCGGCATTGCTGGTCGCACAGGCAAAGGACGAACCAGGCGGTAACCGGCAGGATGCCGAGCACGACCAGGTGCAAGCGATGACCTTATCAGGAAAGGTGTCAAGTACAGCCGGGCAATCGATTAATGAAGCGATTGTCTCGTTCAGTCCGCCAGAAAATTGACTGGAGAGCAGCCGTGTCCAAAATTGACCGACTGCGCTTATCGTTCAAGGCTGAGCAGTTCGATGGTCACGCGTTGCTGCGTGAATGTAGTCAGTTGTTTCACCAGCGTGTGCTTGCTGATCTCGATCAGCTCATCCATCGTTTAGCGAAGCGAACCTCCCGTCCCAGACTCATCAAACGGCTGGTGGTTGATCTGGGTGTGTTGGACGCGTCCGTCTGGAAAGAGCAATGGCGAACGCGTTTGCTGCAGCGAGTGGAGCAGGCGCTTATCGAGGAATTGGCACGTGCTGAGCAAGACAGGGCCAATGACGATTCGATGACACCGCATGATGAATCCGAGGCGTGGGTTCACTGGCTGCAGATGGGCGTTGAGACAGCGTCAGCTGCACCGTCTCTTTCCGCGATGAGTGTGCAGGCACATCCAGCGATGCCGGCAGCGCCTGTGACACAGCTCACCGAGAGCGCTATGCGCACTGTGCGAACCCGTCTGCAACAATGGTTGCAAGCGAACCCGGTATTGCGCCCAGCAGTGCGTCACCGGTTGGCGCAGCTGTGTGCGATACCGGCGCTACAAGGTATCTGGGCTGCCTACGAGGCTCAGCACCCCGAACCGGCTAAGCTAGATAGCCTAACCCATGCGGCACAAGGCATTCCACTCACCACATACTCCTCGGACGCTATTGCAGACTCCAATCGGCCGACTCCGGAGGCCGTGCCCGCGCAGCAAGGTACCATCTGGCCAGACGCATCCGTGCGCGCACCGGATATGTCTTATCGGATGAACCCCGCGATCGTGCCGAACGAACCAGCTGGCTTTAGCGCTGGTTTTGGGTTGCTCTGGCCGCTGTTGCCGGGCGTGTTTCGTGCGTTTGAAAGCAATAAACCGGCGACGGATACGGGTGATGCATTGCTGTGGGCTGCGTTGGAGTCTTTTCAGTCACATCCGGCAATGCCGACATCTTCCGCAATGCAGATCACCGAGAAAGCCATACATATCGCACGAACCCGTCTGCAACAATGGCTGCAAGCGAACCCGGTATTGCGCTCAGCAGTGCGTCACCGGTTGGCGCAGCTGTGTGCGATACCGGCGCTACAAGATATCTGGGCTGCCTATGAGGCTCAGCACCCGGAACCGGCTAAAGCGGATAGCCTAACCCATGCGGCGCAAGACATTCCATCCGCTACACGTCTACCGGATGCTATCGCAGGGCCCGATCGGCCGGCTTCGGAAGCCGTGCCCGCGCAGCAAGGTGCCATCTGGCCAGACGCATCCGTGCGCGCACCGGATATGCTCTATCGGATGAACCCCGCGATTGTGTCGAACGAACCAGCTGGCTTGAGCGCTGGTTTTGGGCTGCTCTGGCCGCTGTTTCCGGGTGTGTTTCGTGCGCTTGAAAGCAATAAACCGGCGGCGGATACTGATGATGCATTGCTGTGGGCTGCGTTGGAGTCTTTTCAGCCACATCCGGCGAGGGCGACATCCTCCGCAATGCAGATCACCGAGAAAGCCATACATACCGCGCGAACCCGCCTGCAACAATGGCTGCAGGCGAACCTGGTATTGCGCCCAGCAGTGCGTCACCGGTTGGCGCAGCTGTGTGCGATACCGATGCTACAGGATATCTGGGCTGCCTATGAGGCTCATCACCCCGAACCGGCTAAAGCGGATAACTTAGCCCGTGCGGCGCAAGACATTCCATCCGCCACACGTCTACCGGATGCTATCGCAGGATCCAATCGGCCGGTTCTAGAGGCGGTGCCCGCAAGTACCGTTCGGCCAGATGCACCCGTGTTACCAGATACTCCCGATCGCATGAACAGAAGCCGTGACCGGAACGCCGCGTTCGTACCGGCCGAGTTTGCCGTCTTAAACGCGGGTCTCGTGCTGCTGTGGCCGATGTTGCCAGGCTTGTTTCGCACGCTTGCGCTACTCGATGATGCCAATCACTTTATCGATGTCAGCGCACCGTCGATTGCTGCGGGTTGGCTTGATGAGCTGGCTTGGGGTGATGACACGGTCGCCGAGTGGCGCACACCGGTTAATAAACTACTATGCGGTGTGGCACTGGACGCTATGTTACCCGATTGGCAGCCTGACCCAACGGTGAGGGTGCAATTGAGCGGTTGGCTCGCGGCGTTGCCATCTCGCCTGCCGGGGTTGCATCGCTGTGGTGTGACTGACGTGCGACAATTGTTTCTACAACGTCCCGGCATGCTGACGCATCAGCCCAATAAGCGCTGGACGCTGCAGGTTGAACCGCACGCGGCTGACGTGCTGTTACACGCAATTCCGTGGCCACTTGAGCAGGTGTGGTTGCCATGGTGTAACGATTTGTTATGCGTGGAGTGGAGCAGATAAAGAGTAAGTGTCTACCGCACTCGTCTTGCTGAAGGTGAGTGTGGTAGGCCCTACGGACTACTTGCCCCCTTCCCACTTAAAGGTGGTACTGGCGGCGAGCGTGGTTTGCAAGGGATTTTGCTCGTCATACCCGCTTTTGAAGTAGCCGAGCGTATATTCGATGCCATTCTCGATGTTTTGATCTTCAGGGAGGGTGAACACACCGTTCCCCTTGTTGGTGTGGATTGGCACCGGCGAGAAGCATCGAGGTCTTTTATAGTACAGTTCAGACACCGTAGAACCTTCCCACAGTCCGACCCAATCGTTGTCGTCCTTCGGATTCATCCCCCTCGGCACGCAGAGCCGGTACGACAACGATGCAGGGCCGATCTGGGTTACCGAAAACGATAGGCTATCCGTGGGGGAGGATACCGTGAATCGACCGTCGCCTACACCTTCGATGAGCAGCGTGGCGACAATAGCCCTAACGTTGTCATTTACCGCGTAGGCCATTAAGTACGGCTCTTTACTTAACGAAAGCCCCGTGAAATTGGTGGAGGCGTTAGGTTCGTTGCGACTGATGGACTGCGATCTGAAAGGCGTGATTTTGACGAGAACGTCCTCTCCCTTTGTTTGCCAGAGATAGACGGTATTCTTGTTAGTCTTCGGCTGGTTCCCCGGCAGTGTGTCATAGCGAAAGGGGATGATTCTCGGCTTGATGTCCTCCGCTTCGACAGTGAACTGAGTGATCGAAGTTGCTTGGGAGGAGGGCTCGTCCATCATTTTTCCCTCTTAGTTTGAGAAAAAGGACCGCTTACGTTTGACTGACTTGGCGCAGCTGAACTCAGGCGCGGGCGTCTGCCAGGCCCCTTCATCCGCCCGGGTGCTGCCCGGCGTTTATGGGCCGGTAAAGATGGTAACGGCGGCGAGCGTGGTTTGCAAGGGATCTTCCTTACCGCCCCCTTCTTGATTGTTCTTCTTATCTTCTTCCTTACCGCTCCCTTCTTTATCGACTTTCTTATCTTCCTTATACCCGCTCTTGAAGTAACCGAGGATGTATTCGATGCCGCTCATGAGGTTTTGGCCTTCAGGCAGGGTCAGTCCACCGTATCCGCTGTTGATGTCGCTTAACACCGGTGAGGAGAATAGGGGTTTTTTGTAGTAAAGTTCCGATATTGTAGAGCCCTCCCACAGTCCGACCCAATCGCCATCGTCCTTCGGACTCATTCCTCTCGGCACGCAAAATTGGTAACACAATGATGTCGAGCCGATCTGGGTCACCGAGAACGCCAGCTTATCTTCTGGGAGGGATACGTCAAATCGGCCGTCACCCACACCCTTGATGAGTAGCGTGGTCACCACGGCGTTCACGTTATTCGCTACCGCGTAGGCCAACAAATACGACTCTTTAGCCAGCGAAAGCTCGTCGAAGTTGGTAAGGTTATCGGCCCGATTAGAATCGATGAGCATCGATTTTAGCTGTGGGTCTTCATGGAAGGGGACCTCTTCCCCATTCGTTTGCCAAAGGTAGACGATATTCTTGTTTGCCTTCGGCTGATTTCCAGGCAGCGTGTCATAGCGAAAGGGTATGATTGTTGACTTGATGTCTTCCGGCTCGACAGTGATTGAAGTGAGCTGAGAATGAAACCTACCTGGGCTTATTATCATATTGCCTCCTAGTTTAAGGTCTACCCGGATGCTGCTTAGTGCTTAGGGGCCCTTGAATTGGACAATGGCGGCGAGCGTAGTCCGCAAAGATTCTTCCGGGTTATCCGGATTGGATCCGCTTTTGAAGTAGCCGAGCATGTAGCTGTCGCCACTCACGAATTGCTGGCCGACAGAAAGAGTCAACCTATCGGTCCCGTGGCTGTCGTCGATTGTTATCGGCTTTAAGCCAATAGGCTTTTCCGCAGGGTTATAAAGTTTTGACACCGTAGTACCCTTCCACACTCCGATCCAATCCCCGTTGGCCTTCGCTCTCATCCCCGCCGGCATACGGAAACTGTACGACACCCTTGCCGTATCGATAGAGGTCACCTTCAATGAGAGCGCCTCGTCACTGGGTGCCGGGATGATCTTGTAGCACTTGCTGTCCTCCTGGTACTCTAGACGCTGCGTGGTCACAACAGCATTCACTGTTGGGCTCACCGCGTAGGCGATCAAGTAATTCGCCTGATCCAACCCAACGCTAAAGTTCTGGAAACCTTTGACTGAGTCGGAGGTGATTGAATGCTTTTGTGAGTCCGCATCCGTTGAGGGAACTGTCCAACCCTCTTTTTGCCAGAGGTAGACGGTATTTTTATATGTTTTCGGCTGATTTCCGTCTAGCGTTTCATAGTGAAAGTCAATTTTAGTCGAGTCGATGTTGATGAGATCGACGCCGAACTGGGTGAGGGTAGGCTTCGGAGGCCCCTTGAAGAGGACAACGGCGGCGAGCGTGGTCCGCGAGGGTTTTTGCGTATCGTACCCGCTCTTGAAGTAGCCGAGCATATAGTCGTCGTCGATCTCGAATTGCCGGGCGTGAGGAAGGGTTAATTCACCTGTCCCGTTGCTGTCGTCGATTAATATCGGCAAGAAGTAAAGGGGCTCCTGCGTATCGTCGTAGAGGTTCGATACCGTGGAACCCTTCCACACTCCGATCCAATCCCCGTCGTCTTCCGCGCTTGTCCCGCGCGGCATGCGGAAGCTGTACGACACCGTTGTTGGATTGACACTGGTCACCTTGAACGAGAGTTCCTCCGCCTCGGGTGGCGTGATGACCTTGTATTTACCGTCGCCCAGAGGCTCTAGACGCTGGGTGGTCACAACCGCATTTTTTTCTTTGCCCACCGCATAGGCTATCAAGTAATTTCGCTTAGATAACCCTTCAATAGGGGTAAGGTCCTGGAAGTCGCTGGATGAATCGATGTCGATTGGATGTTTCCCTTTTAGGTCCACATCCGATGAGGGAATATCCCAATAGTCTGTCTGCCACAGAAAAACGGTATTTTGGTATGTATGTGGCTTATTCCCATCTATCGTGTCATAATGAAAAGGGATGGAATTAGGCTGAACTCTTTCCCCATCGATTTCGAACCTGGTGAGAACAGCTGGATCATCAGGAAGCTGGGCTAACGTCATCATTTTTCTACTCTTCGTGTTTTTGATTTAAAGAAAGTGATTCACTCCTTACTGGAACTATGGAACCATCTCAACCTTCTACCTTTCCTCATCTTAGGGGCAAGGGAGAGGGTGCCCGGGTAGCCTCAGCTACCCGGGCGCGGCTCAGTGCTTAGGGGCCCTTGAATGTAATAACGGCGGCGAGCGTGGTCCGCTTGAGCGCATTTGAGTTCCCACTTTGGGCTCCGCTCTTGAAGTAGCCGAGCATATAAGTGGCACCACTCTCAAATGATTGACCGCCAGGAAGAGTAAGCCTATCGTTCCCGTAGCTCTGGTCCATTGTTAGCAGCTTCGTGCCAATGGGGCTTTTGGTAGTGTCGTAGAGGTTCGCTATCGTGCTACCCTTCCACACGCCGACCCAATCCCCGTTTCCTTGCGCGCTTGTTCCATTCGGTGCGCGAAAGCTGTACGATACCGATCTCGTAGTGGGATCGTCATTCAGTTGAAATGAGAGCGCCCCATCACTCTCCTGCGGCTCGATGACTTTGTATTTACCGCTTCCCTGAGCTTCTATGCGCAGTGTGGCCACGATAGCATCGCGTGTGTTATCCACTGCGTAGCCTATCAAGTAATTCCTATTAGCCAACGGAGTATAAGGAGAAAGATCGCCGAAGCTGCTGGGTGAGTCGTTGGTGATTTGAACTTTCCCCTTAATGTCTTGTTCCGATTGGGGAACAATCCAAGAGTCTACCTCCCACAGGAAGACGGTATTGTGGTTTTCCTTTGGCTTATTCCCAGTTATCGTATTATAACCAAAGGAGATATTATCCGTCAAAACGTCTTCATCCCTCATAGCGAAATGGGTGAGAACAGTTGGATCAGCAAGAAGTCGAGCTAAAAACATCATTTTCTCCATTTTTCGGTTTTTACTAAAAGGCAGTTGGATACTTCTTATTGGGACCACGATGCTTTCTCAACTTTCTGCCTCTTTCCATCCATTGAGAATGGCACCGCTAAAAGCCCGCATACGTTTGACTTGCTCGATGCAGCTGAACTCGTCATCGATGAGGTGATTGTCCCGTCAGCTTGAGTCCCCTGACCAACCAGCAGCGAACTCACACTTACTTTAGTCCATGTTTGAAAATAGTCAATGACTAAATCTCCTAAGATTTTGTGGAGTTTAGTACTGTTCATTATCTGTTCTTTTTTCGTGCCACTGATACATTTATTGTTGCAATGTTGGGTCATTTGGTGAAGTCCACGTCTTTTGCGATGAAATCTGATTCTTTGTGGCAAGGTTGTGAGGCCAAAATAGGTGTTGTGAGATCTGTAAGGAACGTGCATATTGACGCGTGAGACCTGCAAATTTCGACGAAAGTTGAATTGATCCAAAGATGCCGGCACCAATCAGCGTGATGTGGCTTCAATGAAAACTCTCTCGACTGACTTGTTAGACGCCCTTGCATCGGGCGCTGGGCAACCCGATACGGTTGATTTGTCCAATGCGCCGCCTGCGGATGCATGCGTGGCACATGCGTTCGAGGCGCTGGGGCCATGGCTCGAATACGTCGACCAGGCGCTGCAGCACCTGCTAGTGTGGCAGCACCAACGCGAAGACGACCGCTTTAACATAGCGGAGTTGCTGCACACAGAGGAGGCGCTTGAAGCCACACGCACGCAACCGCGCGGCATGCCGCATTGGAGTACAGCGAGCGGCGACGTTCCCCCGTGGACAACGCTGTGCGCACCCGTGCCGCGCGGCCGGCTCGCCAACGTTATCGACCGATTCGGGCTGACGCATTTTGAAACCCAGGTGCTGGTGCTGTGCTTATTGCCGCTCATCGAGCCACGCTACCGCGCACTGATTGCTTATTTGCAAGGTGATGAAGGCGCGAGTTGGCCTGGCGTGGAGCTGGCGTTGACGCTATTTAGCGCCACGCCGGTGGAGCGTATCGCACACCGCCACCAACTGTACTCGAGCGCGGGCAGCCTGTTGCCCAATGAGCTTGTGCATACGGCCGAGCGCAATGGTCGTGCATGCGCGCGCGACGATGCAGCCTACCTGCGCGTGAACGAGACCGTGTTTCGCTATCTCAGTGGGGCGGACGCGATGTCGCTACCCATGGCACTGACGGAGCTCGCGCAATGGCGCCCGACCTCACACGCCGAAGAGGCGCTGCGTCACGGCGCGTGGGCCGCGTGCGCGGAGCAGATTGCGACGTTCTGTTTCGGGACCGGATCACGCGCCATGCCCACCCCATTATTACTACTGCAAGGGGGCGATGGCAGCCAGGCGCTTATCGCGCAGCTAGCCAGCGAGGCAGGCCGCCCAGCTCTGATCGTCAATCTGCGGGCGTTGCCAGACGATGCGACGGATGCCTGGCCGCTGCTACTGGCGGCGCTGCGTGAGGCGCGCTTGCACGGCGGCATACTGGTATTACAGCACATCGCCGAAGGCGTATCTCGGCACGGGCCGCTACTCGAGGCGCTGGAGCCACGACTGGCGCGGCATGGTCAACCCATCGTGTGCTTATTGCCTACGCAGGAAACAGCAGAGGCGTTCGCAAGCCTGCCGAAGTTGCGCCTGACGATGCCGCCGCGCATGCACGAGGATAACGTGCGGTTGCTGCAAGCTGGCTTGGGAACTAGCAGTGATGGGTGGGATCTGGCGGGCTTGCTTAAGCGCACACGGGTCAATCCGGACACCCTGACTTCAACGTTGCAGGAGGCACAAGGCTATCGGGCACTGCGTGGGGCGCAAGCGCCGCTCGCGGAAGCTGACCTGTGCCAAGCGCTGCGCGTGCGGGGCCAGCAACACTTTGGGCAACTCGCACGGCGCATGCAGCCGCAGCGCACCCTCGACGACCTGATCGTGAACGAGAACCTACGTGAGCAGCTGCACGAGATTCTCGTGGCCATCCGGCAGCGCGATGCGGTGCTGACGCGCGGGTTTGCCCGCAAAGTAGGCTATGGCACTGGCATCAGCGCATTGTTTTATGGCGAATCGGGCACGGGCAAGTCGATGGCCGCAGAGGTACTCGCCGGGGAGTTAGGGCTGGATCTGATCCGAGTGGACCTGTCGACAGTGGTTAACAAGTATGTCGGCGAGACAGAAAAGAATCTGTCGCAGATCTTCGATCTAGCGGTGGCGGACACGGGCGTATTATTGTTCGACGAGGCGGATGCACTGTTTGGCAAGCGCAGTGAGGTGAAGGACGCGCAAGACCGGCACGCGAACATTGAAGTGTCGTACTTGTTGCAACGGCTGGAACAGTACCCTGGGCTGGTGGTGCTGACGACGAACAACCGTGCGCACTTGGATGATGCGTTTACACGTCGCTTAACGTTTATTACGCGTTTCGAGACACCCAATGCCGTATTGCGTGAACGCATGTGGCGGGCGATCTGGCCGGAGCAGGTGGCGGTGGATCAGGAAGTGGATTTTGCGCGGCTCTCGGCGGCCACGGAGTTAACGGGAGCAGGAATCCGGAACGTGGCGTTGCTGGCGAGCTGGCTTGCTGCCGAGCAGGATCGAGCAGTCAATTGGGTCGATATCGCTCGCGCGGTGCGCCGCGAGCTGAGCAAGACGGGGCGGATCATGCCGCAGCTTTAAGTTAAAGGTCTCCGCCAATGCAAGGTGGGGTCGATGAAGAACGTCAATTTTTAATGACGGATGCGATCATGGCAGACCAAATCATGGGTACGGGCGAGGAGTCAGAAAGTATGCAGCCGATCATCACTTTGAATAAAGCGATTGCACTTTCATTGGAAAAATACTTGTTGCGGATTAGCGATGAGTCGATCGATATTCGTTTTGATATTCCGGACAAAACATTGCTACCGGATATGCCAACCGTTTGTGTGTTCCTCTATGACATTCAAGAAGACCTTGAGCTACGCCACGGGCAACCACGCCAGTATTGCGCAAAGACAGGAACATTTGATGCTAGACAAGTCAACGTGCGTTGTTGTTACCTTGTGACGTATTGGGAGCAACCGAAGAAAGAGGGGATGAAGCCAGACGGTCAACCGATGGTAGTAATGAATGCGGTGCTCGATGCATTACTCAGTGCTGAACTGGATACGCTTCTTCGAGAGGCAGGTCTGCCGTCATTTGCGCGGGTGATCGCACCATTGGAGCATTTATCGAGTTTGGGGAATTTTTGGCAATCGTTGGGTGATCGGCCACGCCTGTGTCTGAATTTTCAAGTGACGATACCAGTTAAAATAGTTCCTGACCAGCCTGTAAAAGCGCCACCCGTGCTTAGTATGGAACTTGAATCGTCAAAGTGGGAACAGTATGATAAATCGTCACCTTTCAAGCGCGTGCTGGTTAAACAAGTTCTGCAGAAGTCGGATGTCAACAGAATACCTGAGGTACGAGCACAGCTCGCACGTTTAGCAATAACATGCGAGTACAAAGAGCCCAATCAGCCTGCGGTTCACATAAGCGGCCTACTTGATCAAGCGACAAATAATGCAGTAGAAAAAGTGATTGACGAGTATAACAACCGTTGGAATGAGATAGATGAGGACCTGCCTAATTCCCTATTGGTGAGCACTGATTTGACTGTAGTGAACGCTTCCATTCACGGTGCCGATTGACGAATGAAGACTGGCTTGGGCGTCCGCAGTGTCATGAATTTTAAGTATGTGAAAATACTGATGGCAAGTTGAGGATTGTCTTGACTGTGACAGCAGTATAGATGCCGTAATTGTATGCCAATCTGAGCTAGCATTCCCGCATAGATGGTTTTGAATTTGATGTGTTAAAGACGTAGGCCTAATATTGATCTGTTGCCTATGAAGTGATGTGATGCCGTTAAGCCTGACGCGCTGGCGCAAGCGGGCCAACGTCATCAAGAGTTCGGTTCCGAAACGGGTGATCGTTGACACATTAAAAGTCATGAAAAAACACATCTATTAATGAGGTGCATAATGCCAAAGACAAGTTCGTATGATATTCAATCCAAAAAACAAAGAAAAAATCAAGGTGAGCTTGCTACACCAGACCAGGACGCGATGGACTTACAAGTTATGCCGCTCAGCCGGCGTAACCTGGACCCGGAAAATCCGGATCGATCACCCGAGAATTTGCCACCTTTAGATCACGCAGACCTGCCGCCTCAAACACGGTTAACCCAGCTCAACATGCTTGGTTCACACGATGCAGGCACCTATCTGTTTAGCAAAGAAAGAGCGCAAGGCGGCTTTTCATTGGGTAAAACATGGCCGGGCCCTTTTAAGTGCCAATCCCTGGATTTGGTGGGACAAGCTGAAGCGGGAATCCACTATTTTGATTTGCGAGTAGAGCGTGATAAAAGCAATATTTACCGATTTTTCCATGGACCTAGCTCGACAGGCGGGGATGCACTGGAAGAGGTCAAAAAGCTGCTTAGGTATGCAACCGAGGATGAAAGAAATTTATATATACTGAAGTTACATTTCAAAAAAAGAGATGCAAGGCACTTTATTCGGCAGCTGTCAGCTTTTGAGCAACGTATTATTGAGAATAACGCATCGGGTTCGGAGAATCCTCTTGGGGGATTGACCATTGATAATACGATTGGCCAAAACAGAAATATTTTACTGCTAGTCAAAAATGCGGAGGGCAGTATTATGGAGGGGTCTTTAAAGAGATATTTCTGGGACTATGACAAAAATACCAATACAAAATGGGCCAATCAAGCCAGTGGCTCAGGAACGGGATCTCATATTCTAAATTTTCATGGTGATCGTGGTGTCGACAGAGAAAATAAATTCAATATTATACAAACAAATATGCCAATGAGGGCTAATCCTATTTCGAAGGATTTTGATTATTTTTTGAGCTTAATGAAATTGTTTAGCGTTAAAAATTTGGCTGCAGATCAAAAAGAACAGGTTGCCAATTTCGTTCGCCACCTTGTTTTGCGAGGTGTCAGTCCGGGCATTATTTCGATAGATTATGCGGGAGATGATGATAGATCTGATACGCGTTTGTATAATCAATTGGTTGATGATCAAAATCGTAAATTAACTAACGCCAACAATGTATAACGAAAATTTAACTGGTGAAATATTTGTTGGGTTAATCTACTGTATTCGCTGATCGAAGCCCGCAAGGCAAATCGCGTCGAATCGTATGGCTATCTCGTCGCGCTGTTCAGGCCCCTACCACTGGCAAACACTGCCGACGATTACCAGGCCCTGCTGCCGTGACGGCTCTTCGCCTCAACACACTGGCGCATGGCAGACCACCCAGAGCAAACCATGTCGTCTACTGAAAGCTTACCTTAATCCTGCGCATGCAGGTCTCCCATTAGCGCCTCAACGCTATTGAAGCGCTTGAGGTTACCTGCATGGCCTCACGCATAGCCGCGATAGTAGTTTCATTTGGCACCAGCGGCTCAAATGGAAGGGTTTTTCGTGGGCGACGCGGGTCAGTATGATGCGAAAAGCGTCGGATACCGTAAGGCCCGTCGCCGCCAGTATGATCGATGCTTCTTCTTTGATACGCTTGTCGATGCGGGCGGGAACAACCGCGTTCGCAGACATGGTGGGGTTTCCTAGTCTATGGGCTACATTGTGGCCCATTTATCTGGAATGCGTACCTTGTTCATTGCCTAAATGTCATGACATCCCGCGGATTAGGCGCTTGCATGTGCAGGTTTCTATCCTCATCGCCGTTCGCTAGACCCATCAAAGCATCCAGGAATCGACAACGTGGAATCCCTTTCAACATTTGTCCAAAGTCCAGCCCTTTCACCACTATCTATCATCTTCGGCGGGCTGATTATGGTCGGCTTATTTTGGTGGCGTGCCGGCTCGATTCACATCGTGCTGGACCGGCTCTGGCAGCTGGTTGCCGGCAAGGCCGACGTGCATGACCCAGTACTGAAAGCGCTCTTGCTTGAAAGCCGCGACATTGAAAAATTTAAATATACCTACCGGTTGAAGGTAGAGACCATGGCTGCAATCCACAGACTGGACAAATGGAGAAGAACACATGAAATCAGCATGTCTCGGCTTCAAAAAATGCGCTTTTGGATTGATACCACTTCGCACGAGATGGTGCGCCAGCCACCCAGGCACTATGTTTTGATCCATTTAGCGTTGGCTTACTTGGCACTGCTCTCAATGTCCGGGATCAGTCAATTCGCCGTGTCGGGCGATGCTTACCTTCAAACGCGCACATCCAAAGTGTTGTTCAAGACCGACGCTGTCACGGTCAAGGCACCGCTGGGAGGTTGGTCCTTCGATTCGGCAAAATGCGCGGCCGACAAAGCTGGCCTCGCGCAACTGACCGGCTTCAATGCCTCCGAAACCGACGCAATTTGCAATGCTCTGAAAGACGATAATTTGAAAGCGCTGGTCAAACAAACCCTGAAAAAGCAAGCATGGGTCGCAATTGCTGGTGTCTTGGTTGCCGTCGCCGTAGCCCTGGGCAATATCTTGGCTGCGCGTTCAGCAAAAGAAGCCCTGCGTCTAAGAAAGCAGCTGTATCCATCCAGTGAAGGTGACGGCAGGGAGGAGGACCAGACAATGCAGCCCGGATTGCCAAAGTCCAAACCTTCGCGTTTTAAGAGCCGAATGAAGGTTGTGCCGGATGGCGCGGATGTCGCTCATCCATCCGAACCGCACGGCCAGTGAAGTTCGCCTTCAAGGTTGCCGGGCCGATATCGAACTTTGCGCGTTGTCTCACCATCTCAAGTGCCACTTTAAGTCGGTAGTCGATGAAGTATCGTTGTAGCTACGGCGAAACGCTCTTCAACGCCTCGCCTGTCGCCCGATTCGACAAAGCGTGCACGATGAAGGCCAGAGCCACAGTGGCCGGGGAGCGCAACTGAAAATCTCACTCTTTTCCGCTAAGCAAACGGCGGGTACTCGTTGCCGGTCGATCCGACCGCCTGGTGTCATCCGGCGGTACGCGGTTGTTCCGGCTCATATTCTTGTCGTTGGCCGACGCGCGGCGCAAAAAGGTCTACAGTAGGCCTCAAACATCAATATTCCCCGCCCGCAACGCATTGCTCTCGATAAACGCCCGTCGCGGCTCGACCTCGTCGCCCATTAACGTCGTGAAAATCCCATCGGCAGCAATCGCATCCTCGATCTGCACCCGTAGCAACCGACGCACGGTCGGGTCCATCGTGGTTTCCCACAGCTGTTCCGGGTTCATTTCGCCGAGTCCCTTATAGCGCTGCTTTGACACGTTGCGCTCCGCATCCGCGAGCAGCCACTTCATTGCGTTCTTGAAGTCCGTCACGGCCATTGTCCGCTCGCCACGCTTGATCATCGCGCCGGCGCCGATTAGCCCCTTGAACGTATTGGCGGTGTTCATCAGTTGCTGGAAGTCCGCGGTCAGCAGAAACTCTTCGTCGATGACCGATACCCTGATATTGCCGTGATGCCGCCGCTCGATGCGTAGCGAACGCAACTCGCGCACGGCATCATATTGCGGTAAGACCGATACGTCCGGCTTGAGCGCGCTATCGCGCAGCTTGTCCTGCAGGGCTTGCGCGGCTTGCCGCGTCGCGTCCTCGGACGTCAGGTCGATGGTCACGCCGTCCATCACCGCTTCGAGCGAAGCCTCGTCATAGAGCTTGCTGAGCCGGTCCACCACCGCTTGCGCAAGCAGGTACGAGCGAGCGAGCTCGCCCAGCGCGTCACCGACGATCGGTGCCGCGCCTTCCGACGGCACTAGCTCCGCGCCATGTAACGCCAGCTTCAGCATGTGCTGGTTCAACTCATGCTGGTCCTTCAGGTAGCGCTCGTCCTTGCCGGCCTTCAGCTTGAACAGCGGCGGTTGGGCGATGTAGACATACCCGCGTTCAATCATCTCGGGCATCTGCCGATAGAAGAATGTCAGCAGCAGCGTGCGGATGTGTGCGCCGTCCACGTCCGCATCGGTCATGATGATGATGCGGTGGTAGCGCAGCTTCTCGAGGTTGTAGTCTTCCTTGCCGATGCCGCAACCGAGGGCGGTAATCAATGTGACGATCTGCTCGGACGACAACAGCTTGTCGTACCGCGCTTTCTCGACGTTCAGCACCTTGCCGCGCAGCGGCAGGATCGCCTGGAATTTACGGTCGCGCCCCTGTTTCGCGGACCCCCCCGCGGAGTCGCCCTCGACGATGTAGATTTCCGATTTCGCCGGGTCTTTTTCCTGGCAATCGGCCAGCTTGCCGGGCAGCCCGACGCCATCCAGCACCCCCTTGCGGCGCGTCATCTCGCGAGCCTTGCGCGCCGCGTCGCGCGCCCGCGCGGCATCGACGATCTTGCCGCAGATGACCTTCGCATCGTTTGGCGTCTCGAGTAGGTATTCCTCGAGCGCCTTCGCCACGACCTCCTCGACCGGCGCGCGCACTTCCGACGACACCAGTTTGTCCTTCGTCTGCGAGCTGAACTTGGGCTCCGGCACCTTGACGCTGAGTACGCATGACAGCCCTTCGCGCATGTCGTCGCCGGTCGTCTCGATCTTCGCCTTCTTCGCGATCTCGGTGTCGATGATGTACTTGTTGATCACGCGCGTCATCGCCGCGCGCAATCCGGTCAGGTGCGTGCCGCCGTCCCGCTGTGGAATGTTGTTCGTGAAGCACAGGACGTTTTCGTTGAAGCTGTCGTTCCACTGCATGGCGACCTCGACGCCGACGCCGTCCTTTTCGCCGACGACATGGAAGATGTTCTGGTGCAATGTCTGCTTGGTCTTATTGATGTATTCGACAAAACCCTTCACGCCCCCCGCGAATGCGAAATCGTCTTCCTTGCCGGTGCGCTGGTCGGTCAGCCGAATCCGTACGCCATTGTTCAGGAACGACAACTCGCGCATGCGCTTGGCGAGGATGTCGTAGTGGTACTCAACCGTGCCAAAGATCGTGTCGTCGGCCAGGAAGTGCACTTCGGTGCCGCGATTCTCGGTGTCCCCGATGATCACCATGGGCGAGACTTGTTCACCGTCGCGTTGCTCGAGCACGCGGTCCTGTACGACGCCGCGATGAAATTCCAGGAAATGCTTCTTGCCGCCACGGCGCACGGTGAGCCGCAGCCACTTGGAGAGTGCATTGACGCACGACACGCCGACGCCGTGCAGCCCGCCGGACACCTTGTAGCTGTTCTGGTCGAACTTGCCGCCGGCGTGTAGCTCGGTCATCACGATTTCGGCCGCGCTGCGCTTCGGTTCGTGCTTGTCGTCGCGCTTGATGTCGGTCGGGATCCCCCGGCCATTGTCGGTCACGGAGATCGAGTTGTCCGCGTGGATAACCACATGGATGTCATTGCAGTGTCCGGCGAGTGCCTCGTCAATCGAGTTGTCGAGTACTTCGAATACGAGATGGTGCAGACCGGTGCCGTCGGAGGTGTCCCCGATATACATGCCTGGGCGCTTGCGTACAGCTTCGAGACCTTCGAGGATCTGGATCGACGACTCGCCATAGCTGTTATCCGCGTTCGAATTCGCTTGCAGATTGTGCTGTTCAGTCATGAATTTCTTCCGGTTCTGCGTACTGCTTAAACACCCAATAAACATCAAAGGGGCCGGGATGGTTCCCTAGGCCCCTTGGTCATCGTTCTGATTTGCGGGTCATATCCGCATTGGCATCACCACGTATTTGAATTGTTCGTTCTCGGGGATCGTAATCAACGCGCTCGATGTCGCATCGCTGCCCAACGCGACCTGGATCATGTCGACTTTCAGGTTTGCGAGCATGTCCAGCAGGTACGTGACGTTGAAGCCCACGTCCAGCGTATCGCCCTGGTATGCGATTTCTAGCTCTTCCTGCGCCTCTTCCTGATCGGCATTGGTCGACATGATTTTCAGCTGACCAGGCGCGACGATGCACCGCACGCCCTTGAACTTGTCCGACGTCAGGATCGCCGCCCGTTGCAACGAATGCTGCAATTCGTCACGGCCGATCATGAACGTGTTTTTGTAGCCCTTCGGGATCACGCGCTGGAAGTCCGGGAACTTGCCCTCGACGAGTTTGGACACCAATTCCACCTGGCCGAACGTGAATTTCACCTGCGTGGACGCGATGTCGATCTTCAGCGGGTCGTCGATGTCTTCCAGCAGCCGCTGTAGCTCGAGGATCGTCTTACGCGGGATGATCACTTCCTGGCGCGCGAATGCGCCGTCCGTCTTCATCGACGAGAACGCGAGGCGGTGGCCGTCGGTCGCCACGGCCATCAACTGATCACCGTCGACCACCAGCAGCATGCCGTTTAAGTAATAGCGGATGTCCTGCTGCGCCATCGCGAAGTGGACCATCCCGAGCAATTGCTTGAATGTCTTCTGCGGCACCGACAGGCTCGCGCCGAAGTCTTTTGCCTGCGCCAGCGTCGGGAACTCGTCGGCTGCCAGCGTTTGCAGCGCGAACCGGCTCTTGCCGGACTGAACGGTCAGCCGTTTGTCTGACAACGTCAGCGTGACGTCGCCGATCGGCATTGCGCGCAGGATGTCGACGAGCTTGCGCGCGGCCACCGTCGTGGCCACTTGCTCGTTGCCGATGCCAAAGTCGGCACGCGTGGTGATCTGCAATTCGAGGTCGGTGGACAGGAACGACACGTCCGGGCCGTTTTTGGAGATCAGCAGATTGGCGAGGATCGGCAGCGTGTGGCGGCGTTCGACAATACCACTGACCGTCTGCAACGGACGCAGCAGGGTGTCTCGTTCGGTCTTGACCAATTGCATAGAATTCCTTCGTTGATATGACGGCTCACCCGCCCCACATCGCCATTGCCGTGCGTAGCGCCCGGTGCGGGGCGGCCCCCGTGCCCCGCACCGCAGGGCATGTAGCGGTCGATCAAACAGGCGTTTGAACAAGGCGTTGCGCCCGGCTGTCGGCCCGCCGGCCATAAACCCGTATTGTGCCTGAAAAACGCCCAGGTTTGCCCGACTCATATGGGGTGATCATGCGGTTTTCCAGGCGGCGCCTGCGGCGGTGTATGGATCCTGCTGTACGGCGCCCCGGTAGGGCGCCGCCGTCGACACATGGTGGAGACCGACGGTGGCCGGTGCCGCGACCGGCACCGTGGCGCATCGTGGGCCGCCGGCACGGATCGCCGCGGCAGTTATCCCTTATCCCTTGAGGGTTTGCTCGAGCACGTGCAACTCGTGGTTTAACTGCGCATCCTTGCCGCGCTCGTCGGAAATCTTGCGCACCGCGTGCAGCACGGTGGTATGGTCGCGACCGCCAAACAGTTCGCCGATCTCAGGCAGGCTCTTCTGCGTGAGTTCCTTGGCCAGGTACATGGCGATCTGGCGCGGCCGCGCAATGTTGGCCGGGCGCTTCTTCGAGTACATGTCAGCGACCTTGATGTTATAGAAGTCGGCGACGGTCTTCTGGATGTTCTCGACCGAGATCTGGCGGTTCTGCACCGTCAACAGATCCTTGAGCGCTTCCTTGGTCAGCTCAATCGTGATTTCGCGTCCGTGGAATTTCGAGTACGCGAGAATCTTGCGCAGTGCGCCTTCAAGCTCGCGCACGTTCGAGCGCAGGTGCTTCGCGACGAAGAACGCGACATCCTCGTTCAGCACGACACCCTCGGACTGCGCCTTGCGCATTAAGATCGCGACGCGCATCTCTAGCTCGGGCGGCTCGATCGCCACCGTCAGGCCGGAGTCAAAGCGCGAGATCAACCGGTCATCGATGCCGGAGATCTCCTTCGGATAGGTATCGCTGGTGATGATCACTTGCGCCTTGTTCGCGACCAGCGCCTCGAACGCGTAGAAGAATTCCTCCTGCGTGCGCGACTTGCCGGAGAAGAACTGGATATCGTCGATCAACAGCAGGTCCAGCGAATGGTAGTAGCGCTTGAACTCGTCGAACGCCTTGCGCTGGTACGCCTTGACGACATCGGACACGTACTGCTCCGCATGGATGTAGCGGATGCGCGCATTGGCCTTGTCCTGCAGCAGTTGGTTGCCGATCGCGTGGATCAAGTGCGTTTTGCCCAGTCCGACGCCGCCGTACAGGAACAGCGGGTTATACGATACGCCGGGGTTGTCGGCGACCTGGATCGCCGCGGCGCGCGCGAGCTGGTTCGCTTTGCCGGTGACGAAGTTTTCGAACGTGAGAACCGGATTGAGCTTGGAGCGCTCGTACGCGGAATCGGCCTCGGGCGACGGCGCGGGCGCCCCGGCGCGGAAGTTGCGCCGCGCCGCCGCAGCTTCGTTCGCGTCCAGGCTCGGCAAGTCTAGCTCCGCGTTGCCATCCGCGGTCGCGGCGCTGGCCGTGCTGAGCGCCTGAGCCATCGTCGGGTGAGGCGGCGAGCCATTGGCCAGCGCGGCGGCCGACGTGCCCGAGGCCGCGGCAATGACCGCGTCCACGGCGTTGGCGAGCGGGCTGCCGCTCGCGCGCCGCGCCGGCGATGCCTTCATGCTGGCTTTCGGATCGAGGACGAACTGAACTTGCACCGGATGCTGCCAAAAGTCCCGCGCTAGGTCGGTGATGCGCCCGGAGAATTGGCTCTTCACCCAGTCGAGCTTGAAGCGGTTCGGCGCGGCAATGCGCACCGTGTTGGCTTCAGCGTCGAAGTCGACCAGCGCGAGCGGTTTGATCCACGTCACGTATTGCTGAGGCGTTAGCTCGCGCGCCAGCAGTGTCGAGCAGTGTTGCCAGAAATCGTTCATGTGGTCTGTTGTGGTGTCGCGACGTCGTATCGGCTGCACCGCTCGACGCGAACGGCGCGGTTTCCGTCAGGATTCTTCATAGGGTTGCATGCGAAGCTGTGGGACGCACCCAGCCGCAGATGCGACAACGCATTGCGGCGGCCGAAGCGGCGTACTGGATTCTTGGGATAGCCGGGATTCTACCGCCAAACGCGTCAGGCGGGGCGAGTTATCCACAGGGCCGGTTCGGCGCCGTGACCGCGGACGCCCGGGGCGGCGGCCTGCGCCGGTGAACGTAAGATATTGACGCCGCAAAGAAAAGCGGTTTAAATAGCGGGTTCCGCGAAAACCGAATTTTTTGGCTCGGCGTCGCACTGCCGTTGTGCTGGCGCGTCAGGTTCTTGCAAAGCACGCCGCAGCCCATCCTCCAACGAGTGAGAGCAACATGAAACGTACCTATCAACCGTCCGTGACGCGCCGCAAGCGCACCCATGGCTTCCGTGTTCGCATGAAGACCGCGGGCGGTCGCAAAGTCATCAACGCTCGCCGCGCGAAGGGCCGTAAGCGCTTGGCCGTCTAAGGCCGGCGTGACGCTGGGTGGCGACGGTCGGCGGCCGAGCAGCGTGGTTTGCGCACGTCGATGCCGGGCGATGTCCGCCATGGGCGGAATGATGCCGGGCGGCGCGGCGGGCCGGTCCACTAGACGAGAGGCCTGAGCGCGTGCGCATGACACCTGCTGGTTTCCCGAAGACCGCAAGGCTGCTGAAAACGGATGAGTTCTCATCCGTTTTTCGTTTGCGCCCATGGGCGCGTTCCGCTCACTTCGTGTTGTACGGCCGCCCCACCGGGCAGGCTGCGCGGCTCGGCGTGGTGGTTGGCAAGAAGCAGGCGCCGCGCGCAGTCACGCGCAACCTGGTCAAGCGGCTGGTTCGCGAGGCATTTCGCGTGCGACGCCTGGAGTTGACTGGCTGGGACGTGCTGATCCGGCTGTCGGGCAAAATCGATCGTGCGCAGTTTCCGAGTGCCGGGTCTACGGCGCTCACGCAGATGCTGCAAGCGCAGATCGAGGGTTTGATCGGGCGCGCGGTGCGTGAGGCCACCCGCCGCACGGGCGGCGAACGGCTTGTGCAGGCCCAGACGTCGGTGCTCGCGCCGCACCACGGGCAGCGCGCTCCGGCGGCCCCGGCCTCGTCGGGTACGGTGCCGGGCGATGGCCCGCCGGAGCGCGCGTCCACCGACACGCAGCGATAACATGCAAACGGTGTTGATCGTGCTCCTGCGCTTCTACAAGCTTGTCGTGAGCCCTTATCTCGGCGATCGATGCCGTTTTTACCCTTCATGTTCGGACTACGCGCGCGAGGCAATCCAGTATCATGGCGCCGCGCACGGGACCTATCTGGCAGTGAAGCGATTGTGCCGCTGCCATCCGTTTTCGGCGGGCGGCGTCGACCCGGTGCCGCCGGTTCGTGCCGACAGGCGCTAGTCGCTCAGCTCATTCACCACGAGACAACGCATGGACATCAAACGTACCGTCCTATGGGTCATCTTCTTCATGTCAGTCGTCATGCTTTACGACAACTGGCAGCGGGACCATGGACGTCCGTCGCTGTTCTTCCCGAACACGACACCGACCCAGACGGCCACTTCGGCGGCGTCGGGCACGACCACGCCGGGCACGCAGCCGGCGGATCTGCCGCAGACCGCGGAGCCGAGCAGTGCGCCTGGCACGGCGCCCGCTGTGCAGCTCGCGGTGAAGGGCCAGCAGATCCACTTCAAGACGGACGTGTACGACGGCGACATTAGTACGGTGGGCGGCACGTTGTCGCGGCTGTCGCTGGTCAAGGGGGGGGGGGGCAAGCAACCCGACCTGTACATCACGCTGTTCGACCAGACGGCCAACCATACGTACCTGGCGCGCACTGGCCTGATTGGCGGTGATTTCCCAAACCACAACGATGTGTTTACCGTCGTGCCGGGACCGACGTCGCTGGCGGACGGCGCGAACACGGTGTCGATCAGCCTCGAATCGCCGGTCAAAGGCGGCGTGAAGGTCGTAAAGACCTATACGTTCACGCGCGGCAGCTATGTGGTCGGCGTCAATACGAAGCTTGAGAACGTTGGCTCCATCCCCGTGACGCCAACGGTATACATGGAGTTGGTGCGCGACGACACGCCGGTCGAGACGCCGCGTTTCTCGCATACGTTCATCGGCCCGGCTGTCTACACCGAGCAGCACAAGTTTCAGAAGATGAGTTTTTCGGATCTGGACAAGGGCAAGCAGGACTATGCGCCGTCAGCCGACAACGGCTGGGTTGCGATGGTGCAGCACTATTTCGCTTCTGCGTGGATTCCGCAGGAAGGCGTACAGCGCCAGTTCTATGCGGACAAGTTCAGCCAGGCGCTGTACCGCGTCGGCATGAAGGAGCCGGTGCAAAGCATCGCCCCGGGCCAGAGCGTGGACGTGGCCGCGCGCCTGTTCGCCGGCCCGCAGGAGGAGCGCAAGCTGGAGAAGATCGCGCCGGGCCTGGAGCTGGTCAAGGACTACGGCTGGGTGACGATCATCGCGAAGCCATTGTTCTGGCTGCTCGAGAAGATTCACGGCTTTGTCGGCAACTGGGGTTGGGCAATCGTGTTGCTGACGCTGCTGATCAAGGCGGTGTTCTTCCCGCTGTCGGCGGCTAGCTACAAATCGATGGCGCGGATGAAGGAGATCACACCGCGCATGCAGCAGATCCGCGAGCGTTTCAAGAGCGATCCGCAGAAGATGAACGCGGCGTTGATGGAATTGTACAAATCCGAGAAGGTGAACCCGTTTGGCGGCTGCCTGCCGATCTTGATCCAGATCCCGGTGTTCATCTCGCTGTACTGGGTGCTGCTCTCGTCAGTTGAGATGCGCGGCGCGCCATGGGTGCTGTGGATCCATGATCTGTCGCAGCAGGATCCCTACTTCATCTTGCCAGTGTTGATGGCGGTCTCAATGTTCGTGCAGACCAAGCTGAACCCGACGCCGCCAGATCCGGTGCAAGCGAAGATGATGATGTTCATGCCGCTCGCATTCTCGGTGATGTTCTTCTTTTTCCCGGCCGGACTGGTGCTGTACTACGTCGTGAACAACGTGCTGTCGATCGCCCAGCAGTACTACATCACGCGGATGATGGGCCAGGGCAAGAAGGCCTGAGCCCGTGAGGGTGGGGCGGGTAGCTTGACGAGGCGCTCGCCGTCGGCATGGGCCGTCGCGGTATCCGACGCGAATCGCCGGGCCGTCTGACGTCGCTCTAGCGCTTGGTGTTGCGCGACCGCTTGACGTTACTCCATCGTCTGACGTTGTCGGACCGCGTGACGTCGCTCTAGCGCTTGGCGTTGCCGGACCGCGTGACATCGCTCCACCGCTTGGTGCTGCCCGAGCGCGTGACGTCGCCCTACCGCCTGGCGTTGCTCGATCGCTGACGCCGCGACAATGCCTGACATCCCGTGATCCGGCAGCCTTGGCGGGCCACCGGGCCACGTTGTTTAGCGGATCTTAGCAAACGCGTATCGCGCGATACAATGGACGCAAGCCGTTATCGGCGGCGACCCGTATTACCGCACCTATTTATTTGAGTTGATGCAAACCGATTCTGATCCGATCGTTGCGATTGCCACCGCACCGGGCCGTGGTGGCATAGGTGTGGTGCGTGTCTCGTTCGGCGCGGCCGGGGCCGACGCGGCGGCGCGGCTGATGGACGCATTGTTCCGCGATCGGCTTGCGCCCCGCCGTGCCGTCTATGTGCCGTTTTTCGATGCGACCGGCGTGCCGCTGGATCGCGGCATCGGTTTGTATTTCCCGGCACCCCATTCGTACACCGGCGAGCACGTCCTCGAACTGCAGGGGCATGGCGGGCCGGTTGTATTGCAGCTCGTGCTGCAGCGATGCCTCGACGCTGGCCGCGACATCGGCCTGCGGCTCGCGCAGCCCGGCGAATTCACGCGACGCGCGTTCCTGAACGACAAGCTTGATCTCGCGCAGGCTGAAGCCGTGGCGGACCTAATCGAAGCCAGCACCGAGGCGGCCGCACGCTCGGCCGGTCGTTCGTTGGAAGGGGCATTCTCGCGCGACATCCATCGGCTCGTCGACAAGGTCGTCGACCTGCGGATGCTGGTCGAGGCCACCCTCGATTTCCCGGAGGAGGAAATCGATTTTCTGGAGGCGGCCGATGCGCGCGGCAAGTTGGCGCATATCCGCGACGCATTGGCGGCCGTACAGCGCGATGCGAAACAAGGCGCATTGCTGCGTGAGGGGCTGTCCGTCGTACTGGCCGGGCAACCGAACGTCGGCAAGTCCTCGCTGCTTAATGCGCTGGCGGGTGCCGAACTGGCGATCGTGACACCGATTGCCGGCACGACGCGGGACAAGGTTGCGCAGACCATTCAGATCGAAGGCATACCGCTGCACGTGATCGATACCGCCGGCCTACGCGATACGCAGGACGAAGTGGAGCGGCTCGGTATTGCGCGGTCATGGAACGAGATCGAGCAAGCGGATGTCGTGCTGCACCTGCTGGATGCGCGTGATGAGATAAGCGTGGAGGATCATGCGATCGCCGCACGGTTTCCCGCCGGCGTGCCGGTGGTGCGGATTTTCAACAAGATCGACCTGGCAGACACCGAGCCGGAGGTGCGCGATGCCGGGGATGGCGCGGTGCGCGAGGTCAGACTATCCGCAAAGGCGGCGCTCGGTATCGACCTGCTGCGCGCCGAACTGCTGCGCATTGCCGGCTGGCAGGCAGGCGCGGAAAGTGTCTATCTGGCGCGCGAGCGTCATTTGCGCGCATTGCGCACCGCAGGCGAGCATTTGGCAACGGCTGCGGAGCACGCGGCGCGCAATGCGCAAGCGCTCGATCTATTTGCCGAGGAGTTGCGACTGGCGCAGGAGCAATTGAACGCGATCACTGGTGAGTTCACGTCGGATGATTTGCTGGGTGTGATCTTCAGCCGGTTCTGTATTGGGAAGTAATGCAGGGCCCATAGACATCCGTTGGCATCCTCTGATGTTGCTCAAAGCCAAGTCAATACAGGGATTCCTTCTACTGACGGATTCGGTGATACAGCTCCAGCCAACTACGTCATCGGCGGTGTGTGCAGCGCCTACAATCCGGCAGAGTACGCAGAGCAGCGGTGGAAGAGGCTACAGGCGTGCTCGGGCTATAACTGCGGGTTACCGCAGCGTCGCTCGATCCAGCAGGCGCCCCCCATTTTGTGCGGTATTGCACGTATGCCTAGATTCCATGTCAGCGGATCATCGGGCGTCGGAACGCGTGCCTGAACCGGTTTGCGACGGGACGCGATGGTCGGTATGCGTGGAGACGATGCACCGTCCCGATTGTTCTTTTTTTGATAACAGTGAATTCGTGAATTAAATATTTACCCTTATTTGTCCGGCTCCTACACTGCATTTGTCGGCTACAGACCTTGACGTTTGTAGCTTCAATGTGAAACGAACAATCGGAGGTTGTGTTATGAATGCGCTGGTCAAAGCTGTCGTCATTACCACTGTTGCCGCCGCTGCTGCAGCGCCGCTGGCCTCGTTTGCACAAACGAACGCACCACTCACACACGCCCAAGTGCAGGCCGAGCTGATCGAGCTTGAACAAGTTGGCTACAACCCCGCCACGGCCAACGACTACGACTATCCGAACAACATCCAGGCGGCTGAGGCCCGCGTGGCAGCCAAGCATGCCGCCGAGCAACGCGTCGCCGCGCAAGCGGTGGGCGGCGTGGCCAGCGGTTCGACGCAGGCGGGCGGCCCGACCATTGCCCATGTGTCTCAATCCGTCTATATGGGTCACTGAGCCCGCCGCTCAGAGGAACCTGCCGGCGCCAACGGTATTCGCGGGTGCACCCGACGTTCAAGATGTGTGAGGATAGCCTCGTGAGTGCTGCGTCGGCCGGCGATGACGGTGCAGAGCCAATCAAGCCGGTGTGCCGCACCGAGTAGCGGCGAGGCGCTGCAGCGGATGTATAGTTGAATGCCCATTCAACAGACTCGGATAGACAACTCCACATCATCGTCTAACGGCATGGACAGGTAGCCCTTCCCAGGCGAGCGCACGCGTGCCAGATAGTCGGGACTGTGGTTGGCGTTGTCGGCGACAATGAAGGCACTTGGCCTAAGGTGGCTTTCCACTTGGCTTAAAATTTCCGGATATAACCCCTTCGCGCCATCGAGTAGGAGCAGATCGATTGTTTCTGGCAAGTCGACGCTCAACGTCTGCAGCGCGTCGCCCTCCCGGATCTTGACCAGGTCGCTTAGTCCGCCGGCTGCGAGGTGATTGCGGGCCCGCGCCACCTTGGACGGCTCAAATTCACTCGTAATCAGCCTACCGCCGCCGTTGTCCCGCAACGCCGCCGCCAAATGCAGCGTCGAGATGCCGAACGAGGTTCCGAACTCGACGATCGTCTGCGCGCCACAGCCGCGAGCCAGCATGTACAGCAGCATGCCTGTTTGTCGCGAAACGGGCAGCGGTAGATCCCTGCGCGCGCTCAATGGCGGTTGAGTCAAATGGCCGCGCGCAGGCGCGTGTCTTTGCCCCTTTTCGTCGCTATCCGATTGCCTACAATAAAGTGATGAGTGTTCCCAATGGAGGGCAATCATGGAAGGCGAAACGGTTGCAGGCCTGATCGGTGGTGGATTAGGCATCCTGATTCTATTGTCACTGTGGGGGTTTGAACTTTTATCACGTTGGCGCGAGCATCCGGAACGCAGTCGCGTACTTCATTGGATGGAGACTCGCCATCTGGCGGGATGGCTGCGCCGTCGTCATTGATTCGACGCTGCACGTGTGGTGCGCAGGTGCGGCGCCATTCGCAAGCGGCCCCCTGAAGCCGGCGGGTGATTGTGACGAATCGCGTCCCGCATCCGTCGATGGTTAAGGCCGCGCGCGCTCGGCGCGGCCATGACTGCACAACCGGTGCTCCTGCCATAGTCCGTCAATGAAAAGAAACGCAACGATCACCAATGGCAGTAAGAGAAACGCGTCCAGGATAATCTGCTCGACCATGATCGGGTCCCTACGCTAGTCCTTATTCATTTTAGGTCGCTGTACATTACCCGCCAGCATTCCAGCTTCCCACCAGCATTCCAGCTTCCCACCAGCATTCCAGCTTGCCCACTAGCATTCCAGCTTGCCGGTCAGCACCCGCATTTCCATCCTGTGCCCCACATCGATATCCAGTTGGCGCGCCGGGATTGGCATTCTGGCCGGCGAGCGGGACTAGCGTGGAGGCTGTCAATGGGGCGCATGCCTACCCGGGCCAATCCGCGCGATCCATGGTGCGATGTGATTCGGATGGCCACGCTTTGCGTATCCCGGCTCGGGGCACGTATGTGTCTTCCCCCGGCGGTCTTTTATTCAGCAAGCGTTTCAGCGCCTCATTGATTTTTGGCGAAATGGCGCCGATGGCTTACCCGTTGGGGGGCTAGGTATTTTTATGCAGTCTTTAACGCGACAAACCACGCGCCATTTCGGCGACATACTGCAGCGCGATATGTGCGGTGCGTCAAAACGATGCAACGCGCGTGGCAGGCATGTTACCAATGGGTGCGGCATTTTGGCCTATTGCGCCTGCACACAAGTTCTGCTTGTGCTTCGCGTGCATTGGTCTACGATGGAACTGGCGCGTTTAACTTCAAATATGACATACCAAGGTATGCGCAGCTTACAGGAGAGAGATTCATGATGAAACGTACTGGGATGGTTTTTGCTTTGGTCACGCTTGCCGCCGCATTTTCCGCGACGCAAGCCCAGGACAAAGTCGTCAAGTTGGCGCCGGACCAGACGTTCCGGTTCAAGGCAAATGCCTATGGATGCTTGTCGCGCGATAAGCTGGACGCGGCTGATCAGCATGCGTTGGCCGGTGAACAAGGAAAAATGCAAGAGTTGTTCAATGCGTATCAATGCCTGTTGACGCCGGAGAATGACGAATTCAGAATTATCCGAGTAGTCGGGCATGCAATTGAATTTCAGAACGCGGGCAATCGCGATCCGAACGGCTTATGGACTTCGGACCGTTTTATTAAGCAATATTGAAGAATGCCTGCATGGCGATGAATTGCTGCATCCTGACACGGAGCAATGGGACGTCGCTTGAAAACCAGCAAGCAAGTACTGCGGAATTGACGCAACAGCAGAACACGCCGGCTCCAGCTCCAAGCTACGCCAATACAACAGATGCTCTGCGGGGACTGCTGGGCCAAGCGGAACGGCGGCGCAATTTGGCGAGTCGGCGTGGCCGTCCTTTTGCGTCAATCGATGTCGGGAGAGCCAATGCGTTATGGCGGAACGCCCGGGATCGACATCATGCTGCCAGCACCCCAGAGATCGTGGAAACGCCGGACGACGGCGTTTCCCTTACGCTATGGGGGCAGCGCAGGAACGACGACTACGGCGCACCCGGCTCATCGTCGCCGGACATGCCGCCACTGACCCACGCCTTCACCCCCGAGTTTTCAATCAATGCTGCCTTCCAGCACCCGCCGGCGGCTCAGCCCGTGAGCATGCCATCGGTGTCGCCGTCCCCGCCTCCTGGCACGTCCTTGTTTACCGAGTAAGAGCGTCGGGGACTGGAAGATTTCTTCCGAAGTATGGAATAGCGGCAGCGCCCATCCCCGAAGCCGCGGCTTGCCTCGACGTCATCCGCCTAAACTGTGGCTATCGCCACCTCTTTTCGGCCTTAGAAGGAAGCGGGGTACTGATCGTGACCGACGATGAAACCAAAGCTTGAGTCGGTCGTTCGCCTGGTCGATGATGGCAACCATTTGGGCGCTTGAGTCAATGCCGACGTAGCGGCAGATTTCCGGCAAAGGCCAGTTTTTGAGGCCTCGCGTCCGACCGATGGACGAAAAAAAGCACTGGCGATCACTCGCAAGTGCTTGACTTTAACTACAGAATTTTTTGGTGGGGCGTGAGTGACTCGAACACTCGACCTACGGATTAAGAGTCCGCTGCTCTACCAACTGAGCTAACGCCCCAACAGAAGGGGAATTATAGCAGGCTTTTTGCAGTGCGCACACATTTTTTGGGCCGGACATCCTCGCGCTGTACCGCTCCATATTCACGGCCGTTGCCTGCCCCTCACGGACGCCCCGCTTGCACCCGACCTCGAATCAAGCTCCGGACACTTCCCGAGCAAGCCCGTCCCAGCCCCAGTATGATGTCGCCGGCACGCTGGTGGCGTTATTCGCGGGCAAGTTTTCATGGCGGTCGGCGGATATCGCGATGGTCATTGCCGCGTCCGCAGCGCTGGACGGGTTCCGGCCGATGATCACCGTATCGCCGAACATAAGCTTTATGCGCGCGGTGCGCGCCGGCGATCCCGTGCGGCCCCGACGCGCCTGTGCATCAACGCCGCATCCGCGCCGTGAGTGATTCCGGGTTCACGACGTTTTGCGTATCGCCGCCCAGATACGCGAGGATGTTGTTGAACGCCGCACCGAAATACAGTTCATAGCTCTCGCGTTCCACGTAGCCGATGTGCGGCGTGCAAATCGCATTTTCCATGCGTAGTAACGGATAGCCCTGCAGGATCGGCTCGCTTTCGAATACGTCCACCGCGACCATGCCCGGCCGCCCTTGATGAAGGGCTGATACGAGCGCGTTCTCCTCGAGCAGCTCGGCGCGACTCGTGTTGACGAACAGTGCCGTCGGTTTCATCTGCACCAGGTCATTGACGGTCACGATGCCGCGGGTCTCGTCGTGCAGCCGCAGATGCAGGCTCAGCACGTCGCTTTCGGCAAAGAGTTGCTCGCGCGTCTGCGCCACTTCAAAACCATCGTCTTTCGCCGCCTGCAACGAATGTTCGCGTCCGTAGATCAACACGGTCATGCCGAACGCGCGCCCGTAGTGGGCGACGATCTTGCCGATTTTCCCGTAGCCCCAGATGCCCAGCGTCTGCCCGCGCAGTACCTGGCCGAGTCCGAAGTTCGGTGGCAGCGCGGTGGTGCGCAAGCCTGATTGCTGCCAGGCACCTTGCTTGAGGTTCGCGACGTATTGAGGAATGCGACGCTGCGCCGCCATGATCAGCGCCCACGTCAGTTCGGCGGGCGCAACGGGCGAGCCAGTGCCTTCGAGCACCGGAATGCCGCGCTCGGTGCACGCCTGCAGGTCCAGGTGACTGGATACGCGGCCTGTCTGGCTGATGACTTTCAGTCGCGGTAGTTTGTCCAACAATTGCGGCGTGATGCGCGTACGCTCACGGATCAATACGAGCGCCTCGACTTCCGCGAGTCGGCTGACGAGTTGCCCGAGCCCGCGCACCGTGTTGTTGAATACCTTGACGTCATGCTCGGCGAGCAGTTGAAAACAGTTGAGCTTGCGGACGGCGTCTTGGTAGTCATCGAGGATGGCAATCTTCATGGGGACTTGGAACAGTGCGGTCTTTTGCGGTGCACCACTTGCACCGCGGACGGGGTGCTATGCTTGACGCTCTACCAGCAATACAGTGATCGGCGGCACTGATGCGCCGAGACCGGAGAACCGCTTTCGTGCGCGTCAGCGCATATATGCTGTGCCGAGAATCAAGCAGCCTTTTCAATTTCTAACAGCTTGTCGAGCGCCGATGCAAGCCACGTTACAAGATGGTACAAGCCGGCAAACTGCAATGTCCGCGACGTCTGTTACGCACGCGCGCCCATTGACGCGCGCCTCTCGCAGCCAGCATCGTCGGGCTCATACCGTTTCTTTCTTATCCAAACGGAGACAGCTCCATGAATCAACCAGGAGGCACCCTCACCATTGCTCTCGACATTCCGACATACGTCAGGCACCGCAAGCTGATCGAGTGGGTCGAGCACGTCGCAGCGTTGACGCGGCCGGACCGCGTCGTCTGGTGCGATGGATCTCAACAGGAATATGACCGGCTGTGCGACCAGATGGTTCGGCTCGGAATGTTCAAAAAACTCAAAGAAGCGAAGCGTCCGAACAGTTATCTCGCCTGTTCGGATCCGTCCGATGTCGCGCGGGTTGAGGACCGCACGTTCATCTGTTCGCAGCGCAAAGAGGACGCGGGTCCGACGAACAACTGGATCGATCCCAACCAGATGCGCACGACGCTTGGACAGCTTTTCGATGGCTCGATGGCCGGGCGCACGATGTACGTCGTGCCGTTCTCGATGGGACCGCTCGGCTCGCCGATTGCGCACATTGGCGTCGAGCTGACTGATAGCCCGTATGTGGTCGTGAACATGCGGATCATGACCCGGATGGGGCGGCCGGTCTACGACATACTCGGCGAGCACGGCCAGTTCGTGCCGTGCGTGCACTCGGTCGGCGCGCCGCTCGCCCCAGGTCAGTCCGATGTGCGCTGGCCGTGCAACGATACAAAATACATCGTGCACTTCCCGGAGACCCGCGAGATATGGAGCTACGGCTCAGGCTATGGCGGCAATGCATTGCTCGGCAAGAAGTGCTTCGCGCTGCGTATCGCGTCGACGATGGGTCGTGACGAAGGGTGGCTCGCCGAACACATGCTGATCCTGGGCGTGACTTCGCCGCAGGGGCGCAAGTACCATGTCGCTGCCGCGTTCCCGTCGGCCTGCGGCAAGACGAATTTCGCGATGCTGATTCCTCCGCAGGAGATGAACGGCTGGCGTGTGTCGACGATCGGCGATGACATCGCATGGATTAAGCCGGGCAAGGACGGCAGGCTGTACGCGATCAATCCGGAGGCCGGCTATTTCGGTGTTGCGCCGGGTACCAGCGAAAAGACCAATTTCAATGCGATGGCCACGTTGCGCCAGAACGTGATATTCACGAATGTCGCGCTGACCGATGACGGCGATGTCTGGTGGGAGGGTATGACGGACACGCCGCCTGCGCACCTGATCGATTGGCAAGGTCAGGACTGGACACCGCAGATCGCGCAGCAAGCCGGTCGCAAGGCCGCGCATCCGAACGCGCGCTTCACCGCGCCTGCATCGCAGTGCCCGTCGATCGATCCTGATTGGGAAAACCCGCAGGGTGTGGCGATCGACGCATTCATCTTCGGCGGCCGCCGCTCCAGTACCGTGCCTCTGGTGACCGAAGCACGTAACTGGGTGGAAGGCGTCTATATGGCCGCGACGATGGGTTCTGAGACGACGGCCGCCGCGGCGGGCCAACAAGGCGTCGTGCGTCGCGACCCATTCGCGATGCTGCCGTTCTGCGGCTACAACATGAGTGACTACTTCGCGCATTGGCTCGACATCGGCGCCCGGCTGCAAGCGCAAGGCGCGACGTTGCCTAGGATCTATTGCGTGAACTGGTTCCGCAAGGGCGCCGACGGCAAGTTTGTCTGGCCGGGTTTCGGCGACAACATGCGCGTTCTGCAGTGGATGCTCGGGCGCATCGACGGGCAGGCGCGCGGTGTCGAGCATGTGTTTGGCGTTTCACCGCGCTATGAGGATATCGATTGGACCGGCCTGGCGTTTTCACGTCAACAGTTCGAGCAGGTCATGTCGGTTGACGCCGGCGTGTGGCGCGAGGAGCTGGCGTTGCACGGGGAACTGTTCGCCAAGCTGGAGCGCCGGCTGCCCGAGGCGTTGAGCCGAATCAAGGACCATATCGAGCAACAACTCGCGGCCTAGCCCCTTTGCACTAGATTGGTGCGTGGTTGAGAGTTTTTGCGCTGAATAGTCCATTACTACAACATTACGCCGATCCCCTACGGGGTTTCGGCGTTTTTTCGGAAAATGCCGTGCCGCAGTGCCGCAACTTATGCAGACTTTCGCAAGTCATAGGAAAATCCCGCATTGCAATTGTGCAACAACGCCATTTCGGTTGCACGCTGTAGGAGTTTCCTAATGGATCATTTGCAGTCGATGCGCGTTTTCGTCAAGGTGGCGGACCTAGGCAGCTTTGCCAAGGCGGCCTCTATGATGGACATGTCCAATGCTGTCGTCACTCGGCACGTCGCCGACCTGGAAAGCCGGTTGGGCACTCGTTTGCTGAATCGAACCACGCGCTCACTTTCGTTGACCGAGTCTGGCCAAGTCTATCTTGAGCGCGCCCGCCAGATTCTGGACGAGTTGGAAGATGTTGAGCAGATGGTGGTGGCGCGCAATCACGAGCCGGTCGGCACGTTGCGCATCGTCGCGCCAGTGGTGTTCGGGCTGCACAATTTGGCGCCCGTATTGCACTCATACGCGCAGCGGTTTCCGCAGGTCGTCCCGAACGTCACGCTGGTGGACCGGGAGGTCGATATGGTGGAGGAGGGTTTCGACGTTGGCGTCGTAATTGCGCGCAACGTGCGCAGCGCCAGTGTCGTGATGCGTCGGCTGACTACCGGCTGCATCACCGTCTGCGCAACGCCTGAGTACATCGCCAAGCATGGTGCGCCGCAGCGACCCGAGGACTTGCTCGAGCATCACTGCCTGTCATTGCCCGCGGACTATTGGGGTGACGAGCGCGTATTCACCGGTCCGGATGGCCAAGAGGTCCGGGTGCGGCCCACCAATGTGATGATTGCGAACAATACCGAGATGTTGCGTCAGCTTGCGTTGCTCGGCAATGGCATTGCGTTGTTGCCAAGCTACCTGATCGGCCGCGACATGGCCGAGGGGCGCTTAATGCGCTTGTTGCCACAATATCATCTGCCGCGGGTCGATATCAACATCGCTTATCCCAGCCGGCACTATCTGCCGGCCAAGGTGCGCACGTTCATCGATCACCTCGTCGAGCACTTCAGCCAGACGCCGAACAGCATGCTCGGTGAACAATGGTCTGGCATTGATGGCGCACACACAAAGGCAGCCGACGGCTCGATGGGGTCGGCTGACGCGGCGGTGCATCCGGCCCCGGCACCCCGGCACCCGGAACAAGAGCGCGACGAGGGTGAGCTGGACCAGCTTGATGAACAGTTGCGCGCCAACGGTATCGAACGCAAAGGGGCGCGCCGTGCGCCGGCGGCGCCACGGCGATATCCGGGCAACGCTGAACGTCGCACGTACGAACCGGCATAGGCAGCGGGATATGTCTGGGCGGCGCGACCTGCCGCCGCTGGCACGCCGGGCCTCCGGTGCCATGCACCACACCACCTCATGGCCACAGCAGTGCACGCGTGGGTATCCGTAACGCCGCATGACCGGTGTGTGAGGCGGCATATCGTGCGATGTATTGAGTGTCCGGTGTCTTCCCGGCCGCTTCGCCCAATGCGTGGCCCGTGTTCGCCGGGGCGGTCAGCCCGCGGCGCGCTTGCGTGCCGGCGTCTTGCGTGCAGTGGTTTTCGCGGCAGGGCCCGCCGTTGCCGTGCCGGTTCGGGCGGCCCGTTTGGCTGCGGGCTTGAGCGGCGTCGCGTGGTCGTTGTCGCCGCGTTGCGTCGTATCGGACACGGCGTCCCCGGCTTCGCTGTTTGCCTTCGCGCCACGCGTTGAGGACTTCACTGCGGTCTTTGCCGCCGGTTCCTTCTTCTCGAACTCGAAGCCAATTGAGCCGTCTTTCTGCTTGACGAGGAATGCTTTGAAGTTGCGCCCGGTGCGGGACGACTTGAAATTCGTCAGCAGATCGGTGCGCCCCTGGTCAAGCAACTTTGCCATTTGCTCCCGCGTGATTTCTTGCTGCAGTATCACCTTTCCGGAGCGGAAGTCACAGGTCTTCGGATGGGCGACCTGGTTTTCGCAAACATAGCTCATGCCGTGCTCGAACACACGGGCATGGCACTTCGGGCATTGGCCGACGGGTTCCTGTGAGGAGAAGTCGGGTGCTTCACCATCGTCTCCCGCCGTATCCTGACCAAAGTCGAACTCCAGCTTGTAATTGTTTGTCTCTTCGTCGCGCGCGAGCTTTAGGATGGCGGAGAACGGTCGGCCCATTTTCGAGCGGAAGCCCGATAGCGGACCAATCGATTTTTCCGACAGCAACTGCTCGACCTCCTCGATCTCGAACTGGCGGCCACCCGGAATCTTCGAGATCGAGAAATCGCATTTTGTGCACGCGAAGCGACGGTAGTTCTCCTTGACTTCGCCGTCGCAGTTCGGGCAGGGCGTCTTCAACGTCGCGTAATCGCCTGGGATCGTGTCCGAATCGTATTCCTTCGCACGTTTAACGATTGTTTGGGTCATGCGCGCGATCTCACGCATGAACGCTTCGCGCTCCAGACGGCCCCGCTCCATTTGCGACAGCTTGTGTTCCCACTCGCCGGTCAGCTCGGGGGCGGTCAACTCTTCGACGCCCAGGCCGCGCAACAGCGTCATCAGCTGGAATGCCTTGGCCGTCGGGATCAACTCGCGGCCCTCGCGGAGCAGGTACTTTTCACCAAGCAACCCCTCGATGATCGCCGCGCGCGTGGCGGGCGTGCCCAGGCCCTTGGCCGCCATGGCCTCGCGCAATTCATCGTCCTCGACCAGCTTGCCTGCCCCTTCCATCGCCGAGAGCAGCGTTGCTTCGTTGTAGCGGGCGGGCGGCTTGGTGGTCAATTGTTGAGCCGCGATTTTGTCCGTTTGGACCTTCTCGTCCTTGGCGATCGGCACGAGGTTCGCATCCTCGCCCGACGTTTCACGACCGTATACCTGCAACCAGCCCGGCTCGACCAATACTTTGCCTTCGGTCTTGAAATGATGGCCCACCACTTCCGTGATCCGGGTCGTCACTTTGTACTCGGCGGCCGGGAAAAACACGGCCAGGAAACGCTTGACCACCAAGTCGTACAGCTTCTGCTCCGGCTCGGACAGGTTCTTGGGCGCTTGCAGTGTCGGAATGATTGCAAAGTGATCGCTGATCTTGGTGTTATCGAAGATCCGCTTGTTCGGTCTGACCCAGCCCTTGTCCATCACCTGCTTGGCGAACGGCAGGTAGTTGTTGCTTTCCTTGAGCACCTCCAGCGTATCGCGGACCGTGGCCATGTAGTCTTCGGGCAGCGCACGTGCATCGGTACGCGGATAGGTCAGCACCTTGTGCCGTTCGTACAGCGCCTGGGCCAGCGCGAGCGTGTTCTTGGCCGAGAAACCGAAGCGTCCGTTCGCCTCGCGTTGCAGGCTGGTCAGGTCAAACAGCAACGGCGAGAGCTGCGTTGACGGTTTCGATTCTTCGCTGACCGTGCCGCTCTGCCCACGGCATGCCGCGACGATCGTTTCGGCCGCGGCCGCGCTCCAGAGTCGGGAGTCGCGTTGCTCGGGATCGAACTCGTTTTTCTTGAATTTCGGGTCAAACCAGCGCCCTTCGTAGAATCCCGTCGCGCAAACAAACTCAGCCTTCACTTCCCAGTAGTCGCGCGGCACGAAGCGACGAATCTTTTCCTCGCGCTCCACGACGATCGACAGCGTTGGCGTTTGCACGCGTCCGACCGTGGTCAGGAAGAAGCCACCGCCCTTGCTGTTGAACGCTGTCATCGCCCGCGTGCCGTTGATGCCCACAAGCCAATCGGCTTCGGAGCGACAGCGCGCCGCGTCGGCCAGCGGTTGCATTTCCTGGTCACTGCGTAATTGCGCGAAGCCGTCTCGGATCGCCGCCGGCGTCATCGACTGGAGCCACAAACGCTGCACTGGTTGCTTGGCTTTTGCGTGCTGCACGATCATCCGGAAGATCAACTCACCTTCACGGCCCGCGTCACATGCGTTAATCAGTCGGGCGACGTCCTTGCGCTTGATCAGTCGAGTCAGCAGCTTCAGTCGAGACTCGCTCTTGGCGATCGGCTGAAGGTCGAAATGGGGCGGAATAACGGGCAGATGCGCGAAGCTCCATTTGCCGCGTTTGACTTCATACTCCTGCGGCGCCGCGATCTCCACCAAGTGGCCAACAGCCGACGACAACACGTAGTCATCGCTCTCGTAGTACTCGTCATGCTTTGTGAAGCCGCCCAGCGCACGCGCGATATCGTTCGCGACAGATGGCTTTTCGGCGATGATCAGGGCTTTTGACATGACTATTGGAAAGTACGGATGCGCGGAATCGAACGCTTTATAGCATATCGGCCGCAAACACATCGCGGCTCGAGCGCGGCAAGCGGCTTGTAGCAACAGTTCAGCCGCGCATGATAAGCGCGTGCCAAGGCCTGCCGCAAGCGCTCAGCGCAATTGCGTGCAAGCGCGGCGCGAGGCGGCAATAGCCGGAGAATGGGCAATTTGCGTGCCGCAGCGCTCACGCGTCGATGAGCGCCGGACGTAGTTTCGGCGCGCGCTCCACGCCGGGCAACGAGGACAAGTCGACCAGCAGCCGCGCAACGATCTGCGGATGGGGCAGTACGGTGCCGAAAAAGCGCGTGGCATGAGCATCCTCGATCAGGATGGTCGGAAAATTCTCCACATCGAAGTCATCGAGCCGGTCGGCATGCGTCTCGATGTCGATCCAAACAAAACACGTTTCCGGATGCGCGTCCGCGAGCGCGTCGAAACCGGCCCGATATTCGCGGCACGAGCCGCACCATTCGGCGCACAGGCAGGCAACAAACAGCGTGTCAGCGGATGACAGACGCGTGGTGATGACGTCGGCGTCGTGGTCAAGGTCGAGGGCAGGCATGATCGAGAAATCCTGGCAACGCATCGTAGTGGCGTGGGCGTGCCGGCGTGGCTCGCCCAGCGGGGTACCGCCGTGGCGCCACGCCGCTGCTGATGCAATTTAGTTTTGGACTGTAGCATGGTCGCCGTGCGGCCGGCATGCAATCCGCTCACGCGCGCTGAAAGCGCCCGCCTGGTAGCGCAACGATCGTACCGGACAATTCCAGTTCCAGCAGTACCGCTTGCAGTGTCGCGCAGTCCAAATGAGTACGCTGTACCAGGGTTTCAAGCGTGACGGGATCGTGTCCGATCGCTTCCAGTGTCGCGCGCCGCGCTGCGTCTGCGGCGTGGCCGGCTTGGGTGTTCCGTGCAGCGGCGACGTACGTCGGGCGGCGGCGGGCGCTCGACCAGGGCCCGATCGTGCGACGTCGGGTCGGGGCGCGCGCCGCAGCGGTGCCGCGCCGTGCATCACCGGGCGTGACGGTGCGGTACCGCCACCGCCGCGCGTGGTGGCCCGTCACCAACGGATCGGTCGGTCTGGCGGCCGCGGCGTCGACCCAATCGGCTGCCGGCGCGTCAGCCGATTGGGTCGTCCCAGCGTGTATCGGCCGGATGGCGGCGCGCTCGGCCGGTTGGGCCGTCGAAGTATCACGCCTGTGGGCCGTCAAAGCATCCAGCATGTGAGTCGTCGCAGCATTGGGTGCAGGGATTGCCGCCCCGGGCCGGTGAGTTGCCGCCGGCTCAGGCGGGCGGACTGCCGGCGCATGGTTCGCGCAGACGGTCAATGTGGCTGCTTGCGCGCTGGCTGGGGCGGCCCCGGGAGCGGCCTCGACGCCCGGCTCCGGCAATCGAAGCTCGGTCAGCACGTCGTGCGGTGTCTCGACCAGCTTGGCGCCGTCTTTGATCAGCCGGTGACAGCCACGGGACATTGGCGAATGGATGGAGCCGGGAATGGCGAAGACGTCGCGGCCGATGTCGTTGGCCAGTCGCGCGGTGATCAACGAACCCGAATAGGGGGCGGCCTCCACGACGAGCACGCCCCGTACCATCGCGGCGATGAGTCGGTTGCGTTGCGGGAAGTGCTGGCGCAGCGGCGCGGCGCCCAACGGCCATTCGGTCAGGATTGCACCGCCACGCTCGACAATTTTAGCAGCCAGGTCGGCGTGACGTTGCGGGTAGATAACATCCGCGCCAGAGCCGGTGATCGCCACCGTCACGCCGCCGCTGTCCAGCGCGCCGCGATGCGCGGCACCGTCGATGCCCAGCGCTAGTCCCGATACGATGCACACACCCTGTGCCGCAAGCGCCTGCGCGAATAAGCGCGCATTGTCGTTGCCTTGCGGTGTCGGATTGCGGCTGCCAACGATCGCTAGCGCTGGTTGGTGCAGCGCGCCGATTGCGCCGTGCACGTAAAGCAGTGGCGGCGGATCGTACAGTGTCAGCAGCGCGGGCGGATACGCCGGGTGGCCGAACGGCACGATCAGCCGTGCGTTCCCGGCAGCCCATGCAAGCGCTGCCTCCACGCGCGGTGCCACCGTGTCGCGGCTTTGCAGCAACGCCTGTGCGGCGACAGCGCCGACCACCTGCTCCAGGCCCGCGGCCGTCTCGGTCATGATGGGTCGCGGCGAGCCGAATGCCGCGAGCAACGCGAGCGCCGCCGATGCCGGCACGCGCGGCGTATGCGCGAGCGTCAACCAAGCGGCGAGTTCGTCTGCCGCAAGCATCGGAGGCTGAATTGTGGTATTCATCGCGTGATAAAATTTTGTCAGTCCAGTAGGTTGGTTTCCGGCGTTCCCGGTCCGCGTCGCAGGACCCGCGCACCGCGTCCGCCAGTGCAAGCGCCAAGCGGCCTTTGCGCGCCCGCGGTTTGATTCGGGAGCGCTGCGCCCTGACTTAACTATTACCGAAGATGAAGAGGTGGGCGATTCGGCTGATTGGCCGACGCTTGCGCGCGAATATGAGTCCGCTCGAGAGGACTGATTGATCATGGCTTTGCTCAATATCTTGCATTACCCCGATAAGCGCCTGCACAAGGTCGCCAAGCCCGTCGAACGGGTCGACGAGCGCATCCGCAAGCTGGTGGCCGACATGGCCGAGACGATGTATGCGGCACCCGGCGTCGGGCTAGCGGCCACGCAGGTGGATGTCCACGAGCGAGTCGTGGTCATCGACGTGTCGGATACCCGCGATGCGTTGCGCGTGTTCATCAACCCAGAGATCGTCTGGTCGAGCGATGAGCGCAAGGTCAACGAAGAGGGGTGCCTGTCGGTGCCGGGCATCTACGACAGTGTCGAACGCGCCGAGCGGATCCGCGTGCGCGCATTGAACGAGAACGGCGAGCCGTTCGAGCTAGAGTGCGAAGGATTGCTGGCGATTTGCATCCAGCACGAGATGGATCACCTGCTCGGCAAAGTATTCGTTGAGTACCTGTCGCCGCTTAAGCAGATGCGGATCAAGACGAAGTTGAAGAAGCTCGAGCACGCGATGTGACGGCCGCGATGACGTCTACTCTTCGCGTAATTTTTGCCGGTACGCCCCAGTTCGCGGCGACCGCGCTGCAGGCGATCCACGATGCGGGCTTCGCGGTGCCGCTCGTGTTGACGCAACCCGATCGTGCGGCGGGACGCGGAATGAAGTCCTCGTCGAGTCCAGTCAAACAGCTTGCGCTGGCGCGGGAGTTGGCGCTCGCGCAGCCGCCATCGTTGCGATGCGACGGCAAGTATCCAACTGAAGCAGCCGACGCGTTGGCGCTGTTGCGCGCCACGCCGCACGACGTGATGGTGGTGGCTGCGTACGGGCTGCTGTTGCCGCAAGCGGTGCTCGATATCGCACCGTATGGCTGTATCAATATCCATGCTTCGTTGTTGCCGCGCTGGCGAGGCGCGGCGCCGATCCACCGCGCGATCGAGGCCGGCGACCGGGTCACGGGCGTTACGTTGATGCAGATGGACGCGGGTCTGGACACGGGCCCGATGCTCATGCGCGAAGCCGTGGCGATCGAGCCCACGGACACCACGGGCACGCTGCATGACAAGCTGGCCGCCACCGGCGCGGGGCTCATCGTTGCCGGGCTGCGCGAATTGGAGCGTACCGGCTCGTTGCTGGTGACGCCGCAGCCGAGCGAAGGCGTCACGTACGCGCACAAGCTATCGAAGCAGGAGGCGGCGCTTAATTGGCGCTTGCCAGCCGACGTGCTCGCATGCAAGGTGCGCGCTTTTGATCCGTTTCCGGCCGCGCATGGGATACTGGACGGCACGCCACTGAAAATCTGGGCCGCCGAGCCGGTACGTGCCGACGGGTCCGACTTGACTCCGGGCACTATTCTGGCCGTGGACAGCGCCGGCGTGACGATTGCCTGTGGCGAGCACGCATTGCGTGCTACTCAGCTGCAAAAGCCGGGAGGCAAGCGGCTTGCCGCCCGGGAATTCGTGGCGGGATTCCCGCTGCGCGTGGGCCAGTGCTTCGAGACCGGGCGGAACGATCGGCCACGGGCTGCGCTACCGTCGCAATAGAGGATTGCCATGCTGGGAATCACGCATTTTCCGCTCTTCATCGCCGCGGTGTTCCTGCTCAATCTCACGCCGGGCCCCGACACCGCGTACATCGTGGGGCGCAGTTTTGTTGCCTGGATCGCTGGCACCACGACGCAGCGGCTGTCGGGGCGTGCACGGGTCAGGCAGTGGCTGGAGTGCGGTGTGGGTAGCGCTTTCATCGGGCTCGGCATCAAGCTGGTGATGACGACACGCTGACGGGTGGGGACATTGAATTTTCGATGCATGCCCCTATCTAACAACTTCCTTACGACGGGTCGTTTTGGTTCGGAGTAGCTGACATGTTCAACTGGTTCAAGACGGCGCTGCTAATGGCCGCGATCACCGCGCTGTTCATCGTGATCGGCGGCATGATCGGCGGCACGCGTGGCATGACGATCGCGTTGGTGTTCGCGTTGGCAATGAATTTCTTCTCATACTGGTTCTCGGACCAGATGGTGTTGAAGATGTACAACGCGCAGGAGGTCGACGAAACCAGTGCGCCACAGTTCTATCGAATGGTGCGTGAACTGGCCACGCGCGCCGGGCTGCCGATGCCGCGCGTGTACCTGATCGACGAGGACCAGCCGAATGCGTTTGCAACCGGCCGCAACCCGGAGCACGCGGCGGTCGCAGCGACCACCGGTATCTTGCGCGTGTTGTCCGAGCGCGAGATGCGCGGCGTGATGGCGCACGAGCTTGCGCACGTCAAGCACCGTGACATCCTGATCTCGACGATTTCAGCGACGATGGCGGGAGCCATCTCCGCGTTGGCCAACTTCGCGATGTTCTTTGGCGGCCGGGACGAGCAGGGTCGGCCGAACAACCCGATTGCCGGTATCGCGGTCGCGCTGTTGGCGCCGTTGGCCGCCGGTCTGATCCAAATGGCGATCTCGCGTTCGCGGGAGTTCGAGGCGGACCGCGGCGGCGCGCAGATCAGCGGTGATCCGCAAGCATTGGCGGCGGCGCTCGATAAAATCCATCGGTATGCGGCGGGCATTCCGTTCGCTGCTGCGCAGGAGCACCCGGCGACGGCGCAAATGATGATCATGAACCCGCTGGCCGGTGGCGCGATCCAGAACCTGTTTTCGACCCACCCATCGACCGAGGAGCGGATCGCGCGACTGATGGCGATGGCGCGCACGGGGCGCTACAGCTGAGTGAACCACGCGCCCCGGAAACGGCCTGCCTCCGGCGCTGCCGCTACGCCGCGGCCGGATTCCCTCGCGTTTGCGTTGGACGGCGCGGCGCGCGCCCTCGCGCGGCTGCGGGCTGGGACTGCGCTGCCGGACGCGCTGGCCACCGTCCATGCGGGCATTGCATCGGCGCAGGCTCGCGGCGCGATCCAAGATCTTGCCTATCGCGCGACACGGCAACTGGCGCGGGCTGACGCGTGGCTGGCCGCGCTGGTTCGCCGGGCGCCTGCTGAGCACGTAGCGAATGTGCTGCGCTGTGCATTCGCGTTGCTTGCCGAGCCCGATGGGGCGCGTGCGTACCCTGACTTCACGGTGGTCGACCAGGCGGTTGACGCGATCGCGGCCCGCGCGGACGTCGCGCATACGAAGGGACTGGTCAACGCCGTGCTGCGCAATATGGTCCGCTCACGGCCTGCATTGCTCGCCGAAGCGATGCTCGATCCGGTCACCCGCTGGAACTATCCCCGATGGTGGATTGACGCGCTGCAGCGCACGTGGCCTGACGACGCGCAGCGTTTGCTTGAAGTGGGCAACGCGCATGCGCCGATGACGCTGCGGGTGAACCGTCGTCAGACGGATGTGGTGACCTATCTCGAGAGGCTGCGGGCAAGCGGCATCGACGCGTTGCGCAACTCGGCTTGCCCCGATACCGCGCTCACGCTGCGCGAGCCGATGCCGGTCGAATGCCTGCCTGGCTTCGCGCAAGGCACGGTTTCAGTGCAGGATGCGGGTGCGCAGCGTGCTGCCGCGCTGCTCGACGTGCGCGATGGGATGCGAGTGCTGGACGCGTGTGCAGCGCCCGGCGGCAAGACCGGGCATCTGCTCGAATGCGCCGACATCGAGCTGGTGGCACTCGAGCGAGATGCGACGCGGGCCGCGCGCATCAAGGAAAACCTCGCGCGGTTGAAGCTGTGCGCCAGTGTGCAGACCGGTGATGCGGGGGAGCCGGGCCAGTGGCACGACGGCCGGCGATTCGACCGTATCCTGGCCGACGTGCCGTGCTCCGCGTCGGGCATCGTCCGACGCCATCCGGATATTCGCTGGCTGCGACGTCCCACCGACATCATCGCCTTGGTCGCCGAGCAGCGCCGCATCGTGCAGGCGCTGTGGCCGCTGCTGGAGCGCGGCGGGCAATTGCTGTATGTGACGTGCTCGGTCTTCCCGGAAGAGGGCGAGCAACAGGCCGCATGGTTTGAACACGCGCTCGAAGATGCGGTACGATTAGACGCGCCGGGCCAGATCTTGCCCACGGTGGCGCGCCCGGGCGATCATTGCGATGCTCACCGTGACGCCCGATCGGACCTCGACCAAGACGGATTCTTCTACGCGCGCTTTCAGAAACGGTGACCCAATCACGCTTTTTCTCGTCACGGCTCGTTGCCGTTTTCGGTCTAGTGCTGGCGGTCTGGTGCGCGACATTCGCATCGGGCTCGCGCGCGGACACGTTCTCGGTGCAGCGGGCGTCGTTACAGGCTGACAGCAGCGGCTGGAGCCTGGACGCGCGGTTCGACTTCCAACTCAACAGCAGTCTTGAAGACGCCGTCAACCGGGGCATTCCACTGTACTTCACGACGGAGTTCCAGTTGAGTCGCGCGCGCTGGTATTGGTTTGACGAGCAGCCGGTCAGCGTGTCGCAAAGTCTGAGGCTGTCGTTCCAGCCGCTCACGCGCGAGTATCGCGTGTCCACCGGTGGGTTGCAACTAGGCTTTCCGACATTGGAGGAAGCGTTGGCGGTGATTCGCCATGTCACATCGTGGCATGTGATCGACCGCTCGCAGGTCAAGCCCGACGAGACCTATACGGCGTCGGTGCGCATGCAGCTCGATACCGCGTTGATGCCCAAGCCGTTCCAGATCGACGCGGTCAACAATCGCGACTGGAACTTGGCCTCGGACTGGAAGCGGTTCACGTTCACGGCGGGTGAGCATGGCAAATAGCGCGAGACTCAAGAGCCTGCTGGTCAGGCTGCTGATCGGGACTTTCGTGCTGACCGCGCTGCTGCTGTTAGTGTTGCTGGCGCTCGCCAGCGCGAACACCGAGTTCTTCGATCGCTATTATTCGTGGCTGTACACGGCGAACTTCGTCGTCGCGCTGATCTTCATGCTGATCGTTGGCGGATTGGTGTGGATCATCGTCAGCCGACTCAGGCAGGGGCGTTTCGGCACGCGGCTGCTCGCCAAGCTGGCGGTGTTCTTCGCGCTGGTCGGTGTGCTGCCGGGCGGTATTATCTACCTGGTGTCGCTGCAGTTCGTGTCGCGCAGCATCGAATCGTGGTTCGACGTTAATATCGAGACGGCGCTGACCTCCGGGCTGAACCTGGGGCGCGGCATGCTCGATGCGTCATTGTCAGACCTGCAGAATAAAGGCCGGCTGATGGCAGACCAGCTTGCCAATACCGATCCGTCCAACATGACGCTGACGTTGCTGCGACTGCGCGACCAGTTCAGCGTGCATGATGCGACAATCGTCGAGCCGGCGCGCAGCGTATCCGGTGCAATGGGCGAGATGCGCGTCATCGCGCAGGCGTCGTCCAATTTTGCGGCGCTTGTGCCGGATGACCTGCCTACGCCGCTGATGCTCGGCCAGGCGCGCGAGCGTGGCTATGCGGCCGTGGAGGGCGAGGTCGACAACATCGGCGCGGGCGCCCATAACGCCGCCAAGGACGTGTTGCGGCTGCGCGTGGTGGTCCGTATCCCGAGCACGGACACGAGCGCGCTGCAACCGAGCGAGCGCTTTCTGCAGCTCGCGCAGCCGGTGCCGTCGTCGCTGGCGCACAATGCCGACGCAGTGCAGCGTGCGTACCGCGAATACCAGGAGAAGGCGCTCGGCAGGACCGGCCTGCGCAAGATGTATATTGGTACGCTGACGCTTGCGTTGTTTCTCGCGACTTTTACCGCGATGATGCTGGCGCTGGCGTTGGGCAATCAGTTGGCGCGTCCGCTGTTCCTGCTGGCGCAAGGCACCAAGGAGGTGGCGCGCGGTGATTACACACCTAAGCGCGAGATCAAGACGAACGACGAACTGGGCTTCCTGACCCAATCGTTCAACGCGATGACGCGCCAGCTCTCCGATGCGCGTGCCGCGGTCGAGCGCAACCAGATCGAGCTCGAGCATTCGAAGGCGTATCTGGAAAGTATCCTCGCGAACCTGACGGCGGGGGTGTTCGTATTCGATTACCAGTTTCGGCTGACCACGGCCAATCGCGGCGCGGAGCGGATTTTCCGGCAACCTTTCGATGCCCTGCTTGGGGTGCCCCTGGAGCAGATCACCGCGTTGGTCGCGTTCGGCGCGATGATCCGCAAGGCGTTTGCCGAGCGGGATGCGGCGCGCTCCCCTGAGCAAGGCCTGCCGCCCGACCCGGGGCATTGGCAACAGCAGTTCGCGATCGAGGTACCCGGTGAGAGCGACCCGCTGACGCTGCTTGTGCGCGGCAGCCGCCTTGCGCAGCCCGGCCTGACTCATGCGCCGCAGGTGGGCACCGCGGGCTATGTGGTGGTGTTCGACGATATTTCCGACTTGATCTCGGCGCAGCGCTCGATTGCGTGGGGCGAAGTCGCCCGGCGGCTCGCGCACGAGATCAAAAATCCGCTCACGCCGATCCAGTTGTCGGCCGAACGGCTACAGATGAAGCTCGGCGACAAGCTCGCGCCGGAAGACGCGGGCTTTTTGAAGCGCAGCGCGACGACGATCGTCAACCAGGTCGCCGCCATGAAGCGCATGGTCGACGATTTCCGCGAATACGCGCGCACACCGCCGGCGGTGCTCGTGAACTTACAATTGAACGAGTTGGTCACCGAAGTGTTGACGCTGTATGGGATCGAGGACGGCAAGGGTCCGTTGGAGGTGAAGCTGTCGGCATTGCCGGTGATCAAGGGCGATCCGACGCAGCTGCGGCAGGTCGTGCACAACCTATTGCAGAATGCGCTGGATGCGGTCGCGGACGTTCCGAGCCCGCATATCCTGCTCGAGACTAGGACAGTAGAATACGGCGAGCCCGATGCGCAGGGACAATCGCGCGTCGCGGTCCGGCTTGCCGTATCGGACAATGGTCCGGGCTTTCCCGCGCGCATCCTGACACGCGCGTTTGAGCCCTATGTCACGACCAAGGCCAAAGGGACAGGTCTCGGGCTTGCTACGGTGAAGAAAATCATCGACGAGCATGGTGCGCGTATCGACATCCGCAATCGCACGAAGCCGGGAGAAGGAAGCGTGGTTGGCGCGCAGATATCGATCTTGTTCCTGCAGTTGGCCGACGGCGTCGATGCACCGGACCCTTCAGGCGGCACGCGCACGCCACAATCCGCTGCAGCGGCGAAAGACACGGCGCATACAAAAGCAATAGCGGCAACAGCGCAGACAAAGGTAGCGTAAATGGCAACCATCCTGGTGGTAGACGACGAAATGGGTATCCGGGAATTGCTCTCGGAAATCTTGAGCGACGAAGGACATGCTGTCGACGTCGCCGAAAACGCACAACAGGCGCGGGAGTACCGGCAGCGATTGACGCCGGACCTCGTGCTGCTCGACATCTGGATGCCGGATACCGACGGCGTGACGCTGCTCAAGGAATGGGCGGCGCAGGGCCAACTGACGATGCCGGTCATCATGATGTCAGGGCACGCGACGATCGACACCGCTGTCGAGGCGACGAAGATTGGTGCGCTGAATTTCCTCGAAAAACCGATTGCGTTGCAAAAGCTGTTGAGCGCGGTCGAACAAGGGCTGGCGCACGAGGAGGCCACACCGTCGGCGATAGCGGCCAGCAAGCCGCCCGTGCCGGCGACGCAAACGGTCGCCGGGGCGGCGGCGTTGCCGGTCGCGGACGCATTGGGCGCCGCGTCCAATGGCGTGGCAGGCGTGCCGACCACGGCCATCTCGTTCGACATTCCGCTGCGCGATGCGCGCGACGCATTCGAGCGCGCGTACTTTGAATATCATCTCACGCGTGAGAATGGCAGCATGACGCGCGTCGCGGAAAAGACCGGGTTGGAGCGTACCCATCTGTATCGCAAGCTCAAGCAGCTTGGCGTCGAACTGGGCAAGAACAAGGCGGAATGACGGCGCCGCGCGCCGCCCGCCTTCCTACGCTGCCCGCGCCACGTCTGCCACGTCGACAAAAAACTTGAGACCTGCAGCCGACCTTGATATACTTCTTGCTTCGCGTGGCCCGGTAGCTCAGTTGGTAGAGCAGCGGATTGAAAATCCGCGTGTCGGTGGTTCGATTCCGCCCCAGGCCACCACCGATTGATTGACAAAAACCCAAGAGCCGAAAGTTCTTGGGTTTTTGTTTATTGATCGCCTGTTCACGCAGGCGAGACCTGCGCTGTCGGTGCGTGCGGCGCTCCAGGTAACGCGGACAGGCGAGGAATCCTACGAATCATGCAACACGACAGGTATGCGGCGCGCGAGGCCAAGGTCACGCGCACCCGCATCGCATTCCATATCCACCATTTTGGGCTTGGCGGGACCGAGACCGCGCTGATGGGATGGTTGCATGCGCTGGATCGTGGCGCGTTCGACGTCGACTTGATCGTCGGGTTTCCGACTGAGGAGTTCGAACAGCATTTCCGGGCGCAGCTACCTGGCGACGTGCGCGTGCACTTTCTCGCCGACCGGCCGTGGCAGTATCGGCTTGAGACGCTGCGGCTGCAACGCCGGCTTAGCCGTATCGGCCGTATCGTGCAACAACTGGTGTTGCGACCGTACTTGCGACAGGTGTTCGCGCGCCGGATCCGCGCCCTTGCGGCTCACTACAACTTGATCTGCGACTTCGATCTGTCGCTGCGCCAGCACGCGGGCGCCGGCGGCAAGCCATGGATCGGCATCAGCCACTTCAGCCTCGCGGCCCGGCTCGGCAATCGGCCGGCCAAGGTCAGGCGGCTCGCACGTCAATACGCGCGCTACGCAGCGGTCGCGGCGCTCAACGCGGACATGGCGCGCGAGGCGCGGCAGATGTTTGGTGCGCAATTGCGCGACGTCATCGAATTGCCGAACGTCATCGACCCTGCAGTGATCCGGGCACAGTCCGAAGCATCGGTCGAATTGCCGACACGTCCGTATATCGTATCGGTCGCGCGGCTCGACGGTGATCAAAAGGATCATGAAACGTTATTGGACGCGTACGCGCGGATGCGCGAGCGTGGTCATGGCGACGCGATGCTCGTGCTGGTCGGTGATGGCCCTTACCGCCCGGTATTGGAGCAGCGGGTCAGCCGTCTCGGGCTGGCCGATAGCGTCGTGTTTGCCGGCTTCCATGTGAATCCGTTCCCGTTCATGCGGCATGCGCGCGTGTTGGTCCTAAGTAGCCGCTTCGAGGGTTTCGGGATGGTGTTGCTTGAGGCGATGGCGCTTGGTACACCGGTGGTGTCAAGCGATTGCCCGAACGGTCCACGCGAAGTACTGGCCGACGGTGAGGCAGGACTGCTGGTGCCGGTGGGTGACTCGGTCGCGATGGCAGAGGTGTTGCAGCGCGTACTGACGGACGACGTATTACGCAGGCGTTTGGTGTCGCGTGGGCTCGCGCGCGTACAAGAGTACGGCCCTCACGCAGCGAATCGCCGCCTGATGGAGTTGGCCTCCCGCTTGTGCAAGCGCGATGCTGGGTTGGCCGACGTGGCTGCGTCCGTGAGGTCCGCTGGGTCCGCATGATAAAATCCATCGTTTTGCGCCGCCCTCCGGCAGGCCGATGACCGGTAAACACTCGCGCGCAGTGGCCCGCGCGGCGCCGGCCTATACTGCCTGCATCTGATCGAAGGAGTGCCACGGTGACTCGGACAGACGCCCAACGCGGCGCGCTCGTATTGTTTTCCGGTGGACAGGATTCGGCCACCTGCGTGGCATGGGCGCTTTCGCGCTACGATCGCGTCGAAACCATCGGCTTCGACTATGGGCAACGGCACCGCGTCGAGCTGGAATGCCGCGAGGGGTTCCGCGATGCGTTGATCCGCGCGTTTCCTCAATGGAAGCCGACGCTCGGCGACGACCATCGCGTTGACCTGTCGGTGCTGGGGGCGATCAGCGACACAGCAATGACGCGCGAGATCCAGATCGAGACCCAGGCCAATGGGTTGCCGAACACATTTGTGCCAGGCCGCAACTTGATGTTCATGACGATCGCGGCAGCGGTTGCGTACCGGCGCGGGCTCGGTGTGCTGGTGGGCGGCATGTGCGAAACTGATTTTTCCGGATATCCAGATTGTCGCGATGACACGATGAAGGTGCTGCAAGTGGCGCTAAATCTGGGCATGGACCAGCGTTTCGTGCTCGAAACCCCACTGATGTGGCTGGACAAGGCGGACACTTGGCGGCTTGCGGAATCGATCGGCGGCGAAGCGCTGGTCAAGCTGATCCGCGTTGACACGCATACATGCTATGTCGGCGAGCGGGCTGAATTGCACGATTGGGGCTTCGGTTGCGGCGAGTGTCCGGCATGCAGGTTGCGCGCACGCGGCTACCACGCATTCCGGCATGGCGGGCGCGTTGATCCTGCGTCGCTTTGACGCTTCAGGGGCAGGCAGTGAGATGACGTACGCGGTCAAAGAAATCTTCTACACGTTGCAGGGAGAGGGCGCCAATGCCGGTCGACCGGCGGTGTTTTGCCGCTTTGCGGGCTGCAACCTGTGGTCGGGCCGCGAACAGGACCGCGCGGATGCGGTGTGCCGCTTTTGCGACACCGATTTTGTCGGCACCGACGGCGAGAACGGCGGCAAATATCGCGATGCTGATGCGCTAGTGGCGAAGATCGCGTCGCTGTGGCCGCCCGGCGAGGTTGCGGCACAATACCGTTTTGTCGTTTGTACCGGCGGCGAGCCGATGTTGCAGCTTGATGCGGCGTTGATCGACGCGCTGCACCGTGAGCGGTTCGTCATCGCGATCGAGACCAACGGCACCCTGCCGGTGCTTCCCGGCATCGATTGGGTCTGCGTAAGCCCGAAGGCCGGCTCGTCCCTCGTGGTGACGCGCGGCAACGAACTGAAGGTCGTGATCCCGCAGGACAACCAGCAGTTGTCGGAATACGCGCGGCTGGATTTTGAGCATTTTCTCGTGCAACCGATGGATGGTCCATCGCGCGAACTGAACACGAAGCTGGCCGTGGATTGGTGCAAGCGGCATCCCCAATGGCGCCTGTCAATGCAGACGCATAAGTACTTGAACATTCCCTGAACCAGGCGCTGGACCACCGTGCTGACTATCACGCGCAAACTCGCATTCGACGCAGGCCACCGTATCCCGGATCACCGCAGCCAGTGCAGGAACCTGCACGGCCACCGGTATGTGCTGGAAATCACCCTGCAGGGCGAACTCGTCGATACGGAAGGCGCGCCGGATCGCGGCATGGTGATGGACTTTGCCGACGTGAAGCGGCTGGCGATGGAGCACTTGGTGAACGTGTGGGATCACGCGTTCATCGTCTATGAGCAGGACGTGATGGTCCGTTCTTTCCTCGATACGCTGCCCGAGCACAAGACGGTCGTGCTGGACCGGATCCCGACTGTCGAGAATTTGGCAGCCAAGGCGTTCGAGATCCTGGCCCACGTCTATGATGCGCATTACGGCATCAACCTGCGGCTGGCCAAGATACGCTTGTATGAGACGCCCAATTGCTGGGCCGATATCATCCGCGACTGAACGCCGTCAGGGCCGGGCACCGACGCGCGGTCGTTAGCTTTGCATCAGGCGCTTTTGTCGCGCCACGCTCATGATCATCCCGGTCGCGATGCCCAGTGTGATCAGCGCGGTGCCGCCGTAGCTCATGAATGGCAGCGGTACGCCTACCACGGGCAGAATACCGCTGACCATGCCGATATTGACGAATGCGTACATGAAGAAGGACAGCGCCAGCGCCCCGGCCAGCAATCGGCCGAACAGCGTGGCGCCGTTGGCCGCGATGTACAGAGCACGCGCGACGAGCAGCAGGTACAGGAATAGCAGCACGAGCCCGCCGGCCAGGCCGAACTCTTCGGAGAACACGGCGAAAATGAAGTCCGTATGTTTTTCCGGAATGAACTCCAGGTGCGCCTGCGTTCCCTTGAGCCAGCCTTTGCCGAAGGCCCCGCCGGAGCCGATCGCGATGACCGCCTGGATCGTATGAAATCCCTTGCCAAGCGGGTCTGAACTCGGATCGAGCAGCGTGCAGACGCGGTGCTTCTGGTAGTCGTGCAGCAGAACCCATTGCACGTCCGGCTGACAAATCCGGTCCTCGGTTGCAATCAATGAGCCGACGCCGATCACCAGCGCCAGCAACAGCGGCACGATTAGCTTGAAGCTCAGGCCCGCGAAGTAGATCACGAACAGTCCCGTGGACAGCACCAGGATCGCAGTACCCAAGTCGGGCTGTTTGGCGATCAGCCCGACCGGCACTGCCAGGATGATTAGGCCGATCAGGTAGTCGTACCACCGTATCACGCCCTCGCGTCGCTGGTAGTACCACGCGAGCATCAGCGGCATGGCGATTTTCAGAATTTCAGATGGCTGAATCACGACGCCGACATTGATCCAACGTTTGGCGCCTTTCTTAGTCAAGCCGAACAGCGCCACGGCGATGAGCAGTGCCACGCCGAACGAGTAGGCGGGCACGGCAAAACGCATCAGCGTCTGCGGCGGTACGTTCGCGATCGCCCACATCAGCACGAACGTGAGCAGGATATTGCGGACCTGGTCCTCGACGCGTCCGGGCACGTCCATGCTGGCGCTGTACAGCGTGAGCAGACCCACGCATAGCAACAAGAAGACGATCAGCGCAAGTGGCTTGTCGAAGCCGGCGAACATCCGTTTTGCGCGTCCAATCAGCACGCGGGGCTCGATGGGCATGGCGACTCCTAGTGCGCCGGGGTAGCGCCGTGCGCGCCCCCGGATCGATTCAATGTGGCTGGCGTGTCGGTCGGCGCACGCGGCCCCTGATCCGACGGGGGCTCGTATGGATCAGGTATCGGTTGTTGGGCGGGGGGCATGTCGCCGCCGCTGCTGGCCACCGACGCCGGCAGCGCGACTTGTATTGGGGTCTGCGCGCCGCCGATCGCCGGCGTGCCGCCGAGGTCGGTCGCCGACGCTGCCATCGCGACGGCGGTGGCTTCGGCACCGGGCTTGACGCGGTCGATCAGGTAATAGTCAAGCACTTTGCGGGCAATTGGGCCGGCCGCCCGGGCTCCCCAGCCGCCATTCTCGACGATCAATGCGAGCGCGATCTGCGGGCGCTCGACCGGCGCGAACGCGATGAACAGCGCGTGGTCACGCAGGTGCTCGGCCACCGCATGCGCACGGTATTTCTGGCCCTGTAGCGAAAATACCTGCGCCGTACCGGTCTTGCCGGCCGACGTATAGGGTGCGTTACCAAAGATTTTGTACGCGGTGCCTGAAGGGCTGTCCATCACGCTTTTCATCGCGTGCTTGACGACGTCGAGGTCCGCCTGCGTGATGCCTTGGATGCGGCCGCTGGATTTGGGCACCGTCAGCCGGAATTCGCGCGTGATCGGGTTCTCGACATCCTTGACCAAGTGAGGCTTCATGACCACACCGTTGTTCGCCAGCGTCGCGACAGCGTGCGCGAGTTGCAGGATCGTATACGAATTGTAGCCTTGGCCGATGCCGAGGCTGATCGTCTCGCCTTCGTACCAGCGCTGCTGCTCGGGCTTGCGATAGGCGCGTTTCTTCCAGTCGGTGGACGGCAGCACACCGCGTGCCTCGCCCTCGACGTCGATGCCGGACTGCTGGCCGAACCCCCACTGCTTCATAAAACTCGCAATCGTGTTGACGCCCAGATCGTGCGCGAGCATGTAGTAATACGTGTCGTTGGACACGACGATCGAACGGTACATGTCGACCCAGCCCTGCCCCTGTGGCACGTCGTTGCGGAATGTGTGGCCGCCGAACGTGTACGAGCCCGGATCCTGGAAGCCCCAGTTCGGCGTACGCTTGTGTGTGGCGAGCGCGGCCAGCGCCATGAACGGCTTGTATGTCGAGCCAGGCGGATAGGTGCCGCGTAGCGGCCGGTTCAGCAGCGGCCGGTCGGGTGACGTATTCAGCTCGTCCCAGGTTGGCTGATCGATACCATCGACGAACAGGTTTGGATCGAAGCTGGGCGACGACACGAACGCAAGCACGTCGCCCGTCGCCGGTTCGATTGCGACTAGCGCGCCGCGCTTGCCTGCAAATGCCTGTTCCGCGCTTTGCTGCAGGCCGATATCGAGTGACAGCCGCAGATTGTTGCCGGGCTTGGCCTGGGTGCGCGACAGCGTGCGCACCGGGCGGCCACCCGCGGTCACTTCGACTTCTTCGAAGCCTGTCACACCGTGTAACTCGGTCTCGTAGCTCTGCTCGACGCCGATCTTGCCGATATAGTCGGTGCCGTTGTAGTTGTTCGCATCGAGCCGCGGATCGTAGTGCTCCGGGTCACTGTCGTTTTTTTCGCTAGCCGCGTCGATGCGCTCCTGGTCGCGCTGTGAAATACGGCCGATGTAGCCGATCACGTGCGCCGCGGTCGTCCCGAGCGGGTATTGCCGGAACAGCCGCGCGCGCACTTCCACGCCCGGAAACCGGTAGCGCTGCGCGGTGAAGCGGGCCACTTCGTCGTCGGTCAATCGCGTGCGAATCGGTAGACTCTCAAAATTTTTCGAGTCCTCCTGCAGTTTCTTGAAGCGGCGGCGGTCGCGCGCATCGATATTGACCACGTCCGACAGCCGCTCGATGACCTCATCCAGTGTGCCGTCAATCTTCGATGGCGTGATCTCCAACGTGTAGGCTGAGTAGTTCTTCGCAAGCACCACGCCGTTGCGGTCGATGATGATGCCGCGATTCGGCACGATCGGCGCGACCGAGATGCGGTTTTCGTCAGCCTGCAGCGAATATTTGTTGTAATTCCATACCTGCAGGTACAGGAAGCGACAGCCGATCAGCGCGAAGCACGCGAGCACGAACACGCCCGCGGCGGCCACGCGAAGCTTAAAGCGCGCCAGTGCCTGCCGGGGATTGTTGAACTGCGTCATCTGCGAGCGGACCCCGGTCAAATCGGTCGCGTGTCGTCGTGGTCGGCCGCGCGTTTCTGCGGCAATAGCAGCAGCACGCTGGCAACCGGCCACAGCAGCGCGCCGACGAAGCCGTCCAGCAAGTAGCCCCAGCCCGGGAATGCGCCGCCGGCAATCAGCCGAATCACGAACGGCACGGCCTGCGCGACCATCAGCAGCGGCATCACGACGAAGACCTGCGCACCCAGCGATAGCCACAGCACGCGCCGGTGCACCATGATTGCCCCGTACGACAGCAGTGTGTAGGCGAGCGCGTGCTCGCCGAATAGGCTCGCATCGTGCACGTCGATTAACAGCCCAAGCAGGAACGCGATGCCCATGCCGACCTTGCGCGGTTGATGCACGTTCCAAAACAGCAGCACGATCGCGACGAAATCGGGCACGCCGATCCACTTACCCCATGGCAGCAGATTCAAAAAAAACGCGGCGGCCAGGCTGAACGCAATGAAGTACGGATTGACCGGCAGCAGGATATGATGGGGTCGATTCATTGCCGTGCTCCGGTTACCGTGGCCGACGCGGCTCGGGCAGATAATGCCGGCGAGCCGGTGCCCGTCGCACCCGATGCGGCCGGACCGGTCGCGGTGCTCTTGCCGGCGGCCGCCTTCGCGCCCTTCCTGGCCTTTGCCTTGCCGGCAGCCTTGGCCGCGCCGGTGTCCGTGTTGGTGGGATGCGGCGGCGTGCGCGCATCGTAGCGCAGTACCAACAACTGGCGGGCGCCCCGCACCGGCGCGAGCGGCTCGCAGACCACCCGGGCGAACGTGGTGTCCGCTTGGCGGTCGACGCGAATAACCTTGGCCACTGGCAGTCCCGGAGGGTAGACGCCGTCCAGCCCATTTGTCACCAGTTCGTCGCCGGTCTTCACATCAGCGCTGGTCGGCACGAACCTCAGATCCAGTACGTCGCCCTTAGGGGTGCCGTAGATCACGCTGCGAATGCCGGTACGTACCACCTGCACCGGCACCGCCTGGTCCTTGTCGGTCAGCAGCGTGACCTCAGATTGCAACGGGAAGACGCGCGTGACTTGTCCAATTACGCCTTTTTCGTTCACCACCGGTGCGCCTGCCTGCACATCCTGCTGGCTGCCGCCGGCGATGATGACCTTCTGCGTGAACGGGTCGCGCGTGTCGTACTGAATTTCGGTGGGCGTTGTCTGTATCGTTGAATGCTGCTGCAACTGCAGCAGCCGGCGCAGATGTTCATTCTCGGCCAGCAGTTGGGCCGCTTGCGACGCACGTACCGACAATTGCAGGCTCTTGTCGCGCAGCGTCTGGTTCTCGCTGCGCAACGAATGGATCGTGACGAATAGGTCGGCGCCGCCGACGATCAGATCGCGTGGCACCAGCGCCGCGCGTTGTAAAGGATAGAGCCCCGTGCCGATCACTTCGCGCACGACTTCGAGCGTTTGGAAACGCGCGTCGGTAATCAACAGTACGAGCGCGAGACCGACAAACGTGAACAGACGCGCGAGCGCCGAAGGACCTTGCTTGAACAGGGGCGGCGGACTGTATTCCATGGTCGACGCCCGAAACCGCACTTACTTCAGCCGGATCATTCGTACGAGAAGATGCTACCGAGCTTGTCCATCCGCTCGAGCGCCATGCCGGAGCCGCGCACCACGCACGTGAGCGGATCCTCGGCTACCAGCACTGGCAGCCCCGTTTCCTCCGCGAGCAGCCGATCCAGGTCGCGCAGCAGTGCGCCGCCGCCGGTCAGCATCATGCCGCGTTCGGCGATATCGGCGCCCAGTTCCGGCGGCGTCTGTTCCAGGGCGATCTTGACCGACGAGACGATCTGGTTCAGCGGGTCCGTCAGCGCTTCCAAGATCTCGTTGCTCGAGATCGTGAAGCTGCGCGGGATCCCCTCGGACAGGTTACGGCCCTTGACCTCCATTTCCTTCACTTCGGAACCGGGGAACGCCGAGCCAATCTCCTTCTTGATTGCCTCAGCGGTCTGCTCGCCGATCAACATGCCGTAGTTGCGGCGGATGTAGTTGACGATCGCCTCATCGAACTTGTCGCCGCCGACCCGTACCGAGCCCTTGTATACGATGCCGCCGAGCGAAATCACGCCCACTTCGGTGGTGCCGCCGCCGATGTCTACGACCATCGAGCCGGTCGCCTCCGACACTGGCAGGCCGGCGCCAATCGCCGCGGCCATCGGTTCCTCGATCAGGTAGACCTGCGATGCGCCGGCGCCGAGCGCGGCTTCACGGATTGCCCGGCGCTCGACCTGTGTCGAGCCGCACGGCACGCAGATGATGATTCGCGGCGACGGCGAGAACATCCTCGATTCGTGCGCGGTCTTGATGAACTGCTTGATCATCTGCTCGGTGACGCGGAAGTCGGCGATCACGCCATCCTTCATCGGGCGGATCGCCTCGATGTTGCCCGGTACCTTGCCGAGCATCTGCTTAGCTTCTCTGCCCACGGCCTGGATTGTCTTTTTTCCGTTGGGCCCGCCTTCTTGGCGGATCGACACAACCGACGGCTCGTCGAGCACGATACCCTTGCCGCGCATGTAGATCAGTGTGTTGGCGGTGCCTAGGTCGATCGCCAGATCGTTCGAGAAATAGCTGCGGAGAAAACCGAACATTAAAAATCCTGTCTCGCGGATGCCGGTCGCGGGAAATGTGCGTATGCGCCGGCGGCGGGTAAAACAACAGCTTCGGCAGAGGTCCGGAAGGCGGCCGCCGCGCAGTCACGAAGCTGCGGGAACAAAAATTTTACCGGCGCAGGCGGTGCACGCATCTGGGCAACGCGAATGCCGCAGCCGCGGGAGTACGCGCGTGCGGAGGACATTGCTGAAAGATGACGGTAAGACCGGCCGGGTTTAGGGCGAACGCGTAATGATACCTTATAATTTCAGCTTATTCGAAGAAAAGCGGGGGACGTTTTCGCCCGCTTTTCCCCCTCCATCCTTGGTGACCGCATGGCCTTGACCCCCACTGACGTAAACCGCATTGCGCACCTGGCGCGCATTGAGCTCGGGCAACGCGAGGCCGAGCACATACTCGAGCAACTGAACCAGTTTTTTGGCCTGGTCGAGCAAATGCAGGCCGTGGACACGACTAGCATCGCGCCACTCGCGCATCCGATCGAGCAGATCGAGGACGTCGCGCTGAGGCTGCGCGAGGACGCCGTGACCGAGCACGTACGGCGCGAGGACAACCAGCGCTGCGCGCCGGCGGTGCAGGACGGCCTGTATCTGGTACCGCAAGTGATCGAATAACGCGACGCAGGAAAACCGCACGATGCATCAGAAAAGTCTTACTGAATTGCGCGCCGCGCTCGATACAAAGCAGGTATCGGCGCTCGAGCTTGCGCAGCACTTCCTGCAGCGTATCGAGGCCGCACGCGAGCTGAACGCGTTCATCGACGTGAATCCGCCACTGACGCTGGACGCGGCGCGCGCGGCCGACCAGCGGCTCGCGCGCGGCGAACGCGGGCCGCTGCTTGGCCTGCCGGTTGCGCACAAGGATGTGTTCGTGACCCGCGGCTGGAAGTCCAGCGCCGGCTCCCGGATGCTGGCCGACTACGTGAGTCCGTTCGACGCGACGGTCGTCGAGCGGCTGGCGGCGGCGGGCATGGTCACGCTGGGCAAGACCAACATGGACGAGTTCGCGATGGGCTCGTCCAACGAGAATTCGTTCTTCGGCCCGGTACGCAACCCGTGGGACCGTAATGCGGTGCCGGGCGGCTCGTCGGGCGGCTCGGCCGCGGCGGTGGCCGCCGCACTGGCGCCGGTGGCCACCGGCACCGACACCGGCGGCTCAATTCGCCAGCCGGCGTCGTTGACCGGGATCACCGGCATCAAGCCGACCTACGGTCGCGTCTCCCGCTACGGGATGATCGCGTTCGCGTCGTCGCTCGACCAGGGAGGGCCGATGGCGCGCTCAGCAGCCGATTGCGCGCTCGTGCTAGGTGCGATGAGCGGTTTTGACCCGCGCGATTCGACGAGCTTGCAACGCGATGTGGAAGACTACACGCGCTGGCTTGGTAAGCCGTGGCAGGATGCCGGCGCGCTCGCCGATCGACCACTCGCCGGGCTGCGCATCGGGTTGCCGCGCGAGTACTTCGGCGCGGGGCTGTCGGGCGACGTGCGGGCGGCGATCGATGCGGCACTGCGGCAATACGAAGAACTTGGCGCGATACTGGTGGATGTATCGCTGCCTAAGACGGAGCTGTCGATCCCAGTCTACTATGTGATTGCGCCGGCCGAGGCGTCGTCGAATTTGTCACGTTTTGACGGCGTGCGCTACGGCCATCGCGCGGCCGAGTACCGCGACCTGCTCGACATGTACAAGAAGACACGCTCGGAGGGCTTCGGCGCCGAGGTCAAGCGCCGCATCCTAGTCGGCACGTACGTGCTGTCACACGGCTACTACGACGCGTACTACCTGCAGGCCCAGAAGATTCGCCGGATCATCGCGCAGGACTTCCAGGACGCGTTCGAGCAATGCGACATGATCATGGGCCCGGTGTCGCCGAGCGTCGCGTGGAACCTGGGCGAGAAGGCCGACGATCCGCTGCAGATGTATCTGGCGGACATCTATACGCTGTCCACGAGCCTGGCCGGATTGCCAGGCATGAGCGTGCCATGCGGCTTTGGCACTGGCCCCCATGCGGCGCGGCCGGTCGGCCTACAGATCATCGGCAACTATTTCAACGAAGCGCGGATGCTGCAAGTCGCCGATGCGTTCCAGCGCGTCACCGACTGGCATCGGCAAGTGCCCGCGGGAGTTTGACTATGCAGTGGGAAGTGGTAATCGGGCTGGAGACACACGCGCAGCTGTCGACCCAGTCGAAGATTTTTTCCGGGGCCTCGACGCGGTTCGGCGCCGAGCCGAACACGCAGGCCTGCGCAGTTGATCTGGCCTTGCCTGGGGCGCTGCCCGTCGCAAACCGGGGCGCTGTCGAGCGGGCAATACGCTTCGGGCTGGCGATCGGCGCGACGATCGCGCCGCGCAGCGTGTTTGCGCGCAAGAATTACTTCTATCCGGATTTGCCCAAGGGCTACCAGATCAGCCAGTACGAGTTGCCGGTTGTGCAAGGCGGCTCGATCACGATCCAAGTGGAGGCGAACGAAAAGGCTGGCCGCGATGCGTACGAGAAGACTATCAGATTGACTCGAGCGCACCTCGAGGAGGACGCTGGCAAGTCGTTGCACGAGGATTTCGCCGGGATGACCGGCATCGACCTGAACCGCGCTGGCACACCGCTGCTGGAGATTGTGACCGAGCCGGACATGCGCAGCGCCGCCGAGGCGGTCGCCTATGCAAAGGCGTTGCATTCGCTGGTCGTCTGGCTAGGTATTTGCGACGGGAACATGCAGGAAGGCTCGTTTCGCTGCGACGCGAACGTGTCGGTGCGCCGGCTCGGCGAGCAGGCATTGGGCACACGCGCCGAAATCAAAAACCTAAACTCGTTCCGCTTTCTGGAGGAGGCCATCCAATACGAGGTGCGCCGCCAGATCGAGCTGATCGAGGACGGTGGCACCGTCGTGCAGGAAACCCGGCTGTACGACCCGGACCGCGGCGAGACGCGCTCGATGCGCAGCAAGGAAGACGCGCATGACTACCGTTACTTCCCTGACCCGGACCTGATGCCGCTCGTGATCGACAGCGAGTGGATCGCCGAGGTTGGCCGCGCGCTGCCGGAATTGCCGGACGCGATGAAGCGCCGCTTTGCTGAACAATACGGCTTGCCCGACTATGACGCGGGTGTGCTCACAACGTCACAGGCGCTTGCCGCGTACTACGAGCAAGTGGTGTCCAAGGTGGGCGTTGCGAATGCGAAAATGGCGGCGAACTGGGTGATGGGTGAGCTTGCGTCGCAGCTGAACCGCGATGGGCTGGACATCGCGCAGTCGCCGGTATCGGCCGCGCAATTGGCGCTGGTTCTCGTGCGGATCGCTGACGGCACGATCTCGAACAAGATCGGCAAGGAGATTTTTGGCGCGATCTGGGACGAGAAGGCCACCGACGACGCGGCAGCCGATCGCATTATCGACGCCAAGGGGCTCAAGCAGATCTCCGACAGCGGCGCGCTCGAGGCGATCCTGGACGAGGTGCTTGCCGCCAATCCGAAGTCCGTCGACGAATACCGCGCGGGCAAGGACAAGGCATTCAACGCGCTGGTCGGCCAGGCGATGAAGGCCACGAAGGGGCGGGCAAATCCGCAGCAGGTCAACGAACTACTAAAGAAAAAGCTGTCCTGACCATGCGTGGCAGGTGCGCGGGCATGCCGCTGAGCGCCACCGGCTTCCACGATCGTCCGTCAACAAGGAAACAACACACCATGCTGCGAGTCATCACCGCCAATTTGAACGGCATACGTTCCGCCGCGAAGAAAGGCTTTTTCGACTGGTTCGGCGAACAGAACGCCGACATCGTTTGCGTGCAGGAAATCAAGTGCTCGCAGGATGACATGACACCCGAATTCCTCGCGCCGCACGGCTTCACCGGCTATTTCCAGCATGCGCAGAAGAAGGGGTACAGCGGCGCCGGGCTCTATACGAGGCATGAACCGGACGAGTTCATCGCCGGCTTCGGCAGCAAGGCGTTCGACCACGAGGGACGTTATGTCGAGCTGCGCTACGGTGACCTGTCGCTGGTGTCGGTCTATGTGCCGTCGGGTTCGAGCGGCGAGGAGCGGCAGGCGGTCAAGTACCGCTTCATGGACGATTTCTATGCGCACCTGGACGAGCTTCGGCGCGAGCGCGAAGTGATTTTCTGCGGCGACATCAACATCGTGCACAAGGAAATCGACATCAAAAATTGGAAAGGCAACCAAAAGAACTCCGGGTGCCTGCCCGAAGAGCGCGCATGGTTAAGCAAGGTATTCGACGAGCTTGGCTATGTGGACGTCTTTCGCACGCTGGATCCGCGGCCCGAGCAGTACACGTGGTGGAGCAACCGCGGCCAAGCCTATGCGAAAAACGTCGGGTGGCGAATCGACTACCAGATCGCGACAGCCGGCATTGCCTCGACGGCCAGGCGCACGTCGATCTTCCGCGATATTAAGTTCAGTGACCATGCGCCGCTGACGATCGACTACGACTACACGCTGCGCCGCCGCGCAGCGTGACATGGCCGGCACTCGTCGCGTCCGCTGCGGCATCGCCACTTGGCTTAACGGTTGCGTCGGTAGCGCGGCAATGCGTCGGTGGTCGTGCCGAGCGCCTTTGCATACAGTGGCAGCATGTCAGACAATCGCTTGCGCAGGTCGGCGGCGCGCTGCGGCGTCATCGGATGGGTCGCGATGAAGCTCGTCTTGCTGGCGCCCGGCAGGGCGGCGGCCCGGCTCCATACCGTCAGCGCGGCTCTTGGGTCGAAACCGGCACGCGATGCGATCTCATCGCCGATCACGTCAGCCTCGGTCTCGTCGGCTGCATCGTAGCGTAAGTGCGCGAGGTGCGTGCCGATGTCCAATGGCGTGGACCCGAGATCGGCCAGCCCAAACAACTGCGGGATCGTGCCGGCGCCCAATTGCGTGGCCTGTTGCCGGCCTAGGCGCTCGCGCGCATGTTCGCGCAACGCGTGAGCCACCATGTGGCCCATCAGCATCGCCAGTTCGTTGTCGTTCGGGCGCAGACGCGTGAGTAGCGCGCTGTCGATCAGCAGTTTGCCGCCGGGCAGGCAGCGGATCATCATGTGCTGCGAGCGCACCACATAGGCTTCCCATTGCCACTGTTTCGCGCGTTCGTTCCATTTCAGCGCATATGGGATGAGCCTTTGCAGAATCGCGCGAACCCGTTTGACCTGCAGGTCGCCGTCGGGCAGCAATTGTCCTCGCTGCTGGGCGCTGTGCACCCATTGCCGGTATTCGCCGCTGGCCTGTTGCTCAAGCATCGACGGCGAAATCAGGTTGCGGAACGCCGCCGCGTTGCCGAAGCGCACCGCCTGAGCCGGATCATATGACCTGGCGTTGCCGGTCCTCGGCTGCGCGCCGGACGGCGGCGCGACGGCACCGCCGATCAGCAGTGCCACGCCAGCCAGTCGTCTGGCGAGCGCCAAGACGCCCGTCCGAGGCGGCCGTGGGCACCGAGCGCGTCCAGGGCGCCAACCGACATACGGGCGCCGCATCAGCGTGCTCTCCATGGTGCAACCCGCGGCAGCAGCAGCATGCCCGGGATCGCCAGCACGGCGCACAGCAGAAAGAACTCAAACCAGCCGATCTGCGCGACGATATAGCCGGCGCCGGCATTGGCGAATGTGCGAGGCATCGACGCGAGACTGGTGAACAACGCAAACTGCGTTGCAGTATAGCGCGGGTCAGTAGTGCTGGCGACGTACGTGGTGAACGCGGCCGTACCCAGGCCTGTGGCGAACGCCTCGAGGCTGATGACCACGGCTAGTCCAGGCAGCGTATGGCCCGTGCGGGCGAGCGCCGCGAAGCCAAGCACCGCGACCATTTGCGCGACGCCGAAAATCCACAAACTGCGCGCCGTGCCGATGCGCATTAGCCATATGCCGCCGAGGATGCCGCCGGCAATACTTGCCCAGAAGCTGCTGGTCTTAGACACCAGTCCGATCTCAGTTTTTGTAAAGCCGATGTCCAGGTAGAACGACGTCGCCAGCGACGTCGCCATGTTGTCGCCGAGCTTGTATAGGAAAACGAACGCCAGCACGATCAGCGCCTGCTTGGCACCGTCGCGCGCGACGAATTCGCGAAACGGCATCACCACGGCTTCCTCCAGCGTGCGTGGCAGCGTACCTTGCACCTGCGGCTCGCGCACCACGAGCGCCGTCGCCACACCAGGCAGCATGAACGCCGCGGTGATCGCAAAGACCGTCGACCACGCGAAGTGGTCTGCGAGGATCAACGACAGCGAACCGGGCACGAGGGCGGCCAGCTTGTACGCGTTGACGTGGATCGCCGTGCCGAGGCCCTGCTCGGTGTCTTTCAGCAACTCGCGTCGGTACGCGTCGAGCACGATGTCCAGGCTTGCGCTGGCGAATGCAAGGGCGGCTGCGAGCACGGCCACCGTGCGGATTGAGTTGCTCGGCGACACGAAGCCCATGGCGGCAACCAGCGCCAGCACGCCGAGCTGAGTCAGCAACATCCAGCCGCGCCGGCGCCCAGGGCGCCAGCGGCCGAACCCGGGCACGAAGCGGTCCATTAACGGCGCCCACACGAATTTCCACGTATAGGGAAACTGCAGCAACGCAAACAGGCCAATGGTTTTGATATCGACGCCGCCGCTGCGCAGCCACGCCTGCACCAGAGTTAGCAGCGTAAACAGCGGCAGGCCCGACGTGAATCCAAGAAACACGCAGATCAACATGCGTGTATTGAAGTAGGCTCGCCAGCCCGAGTGGGGATCGTGTGCGGCCAGTGTGCGGGCTTCGTGAGGTGGAATGGACATGGATCTGCGGTCAACGAAAGGGGTGGTTAAATTTTCTTGACGCGATAGACCGCAAGACTACCACGCCAGTTCGTTCCCCACCGGATCGCGCGGCCGCCGTGCAGTACGGCCCGATCCAGGATCCGGATGCCGACCTCCGGAGCGAGTGCTTCGAAGTCGCGGATCGTCAGCACGCGCACGTTCGGCGTATTGTGCCACTGGTAGGGCAGCGACTTGGAAACCGGCATGCGGCCGTGGAGCACCGCGAGCCGATGCCGCCAGTAGCCGAAATTCGGAAACGACACGATACATTCCTTGCCGACGCGCACGGTCTCGCGCAGGATCGCCGCGGTCTGGTGGAGGGTCTGCAGCGTCTGAGACAGGATCACGAAATCGAAGCTCTGGTCCTCAAACAGCCGTAGGCCGTCCTCCAGATTTTGCTGGATCACGTTCACGCCCTTTTGTGCGCAGCCGAGCACGCCCGCATCGTTGATCTCGATCCCGTAGCCGTGCACGTCCAATTCCTCGGCGAGGATGGCCAGCAGCGAGCCATCCGCGCAGCCGGCATCGAGTACGCTTGCGCGCGGCTCGACCCAGCGCGCGATCATGCGGAAATCGGCGCGGGTGGACAGGGTATCGAAGGCTTGCTGGTTCATGCGCCGATCTCCGTGGCGATGCGTTCGTAGTAGGCACGCACCAGGTTGTGATAGCGCGCGTCGTCGAGCAAGAATGCGTCGTGGCCGTGCGGCGCGTCGATTTCGCCATAGGTCACGTTGCGCTTGTGGTCGAGCAGCGCCTTGACGATTTCGCGCGAGCGCGCCGGCGCAAAACGCCAGTCTGTTGAAAAGCTGACCACGAGGTAGTTGGCCTGTGTCTGCGCGAGCGCCGCGGTCAGGTTGCCATCGTACGCCTTGGCGGGGTCGAAGTAGTCCAATGCGCGCGTGATTAGCAGGTAGGTATTGGCGTCGAAATAGTCGGCGAACTTGTCGCCCTGGTACCGCAGGTACGACTCAACTTCGAATTCGACGTCGAAATTGAAATTGTAGGCATCCACCGCTCCGTCTGCGCGGCGCAGCGCGCGGCCGAACTTCGCGGCCATATCGTCGTCGGACAGGTACGTGATGTGCCCGATCATGCGCGCGACCCTGAGGCCGCGGCGCGGCTTGACGCCGTGCGCATAGTAGTCACCGCCATGGAAATCCGGATCGGACAGGATCGCCGAGCGGGCAACCTCGTTGAACGCGATATTTTGCGCCGACAGCTTGGGCGTCGAGGCGATGACCACGCAATGTGCGACGCGCTGCGGATACAGGATGCTCCAGGCGAGCGCCTGCATGCCACCGAGCGAGCCGCCCATCACCGCGGCAAAACGCTCGATGCCAAAGTGATCGGCGACGCGCGCCTGCGCATTGACCCAATCCTCTACGGTGACCACCGGAAAGCGCGCGCCATAGGGCAGGCCGGTGGCCGGATCGATGCTCATCGGACCGGTGGAGCCGAAGCACGAGCCGAGATTGTTCACGCCGATCACGAAGAAGCGGTCCGTGTCGAGTGGCTTGCCCGGGCCCACCATGTTGTCCCACCAGCCGAAGTGCTTTGGCTCATGTTCATACACCCCGGCCACGTGATGTGACGCGTTCAGCGCGTGACAGACGAGCACCGCGTTGGAGCGCGCGGCGTTGAGCGTGCCATAGGTTTCAATCGTCAGATCATAGCCGGCGAGTGACAGACCGCTTTGCAGGTGCAGCGGTGCGGCGAAGTGGAGCGTTTGTGGAGCGACGATGCCGATCGAACTCATACCCTTGCCTGTGTTGTTGTCCGCTTGCGCGGGCGTGCGGACAGCGAGTCGGCGAAGGGTCAAGGGCGCTGCGTGTACGGGCGCGCGCATGGACCGCTGACGACCGCTTTAGCCGGATTTGTACTGAACCGCTTGGGTTCGCGCGCCCGCAATCGAGTCAGCAAATCGGCGCGCAGAGGAAAGACTGTGACTGACAAGTATAAACGAAATCGTTCCGCTGACGTAGGCGACGCAGGCATGGCCGCTATTGCAGCAACAGCCGCAGCTGTGCATCGGCGTGCTCAGAGGGATTTTTGTAAAAGCCGCTGCGCGCATCGTGGTGCCAGCGTTTCAGCACGTAGCTGATGATAAGGTTCGCGCGCAACGCCGGATCGTAGCCGCACGGCAATGTATCGGCATGCTCGACGCACGTCAGCTCGCACGTCAGCTTTAAGCTCTGGCGCAGCAAGGTTTGCAGGCGCTCGGTGAGTTGGCTCATGCGTGCGGTCAGCCGCGCGGGCGGCCCGGCGCCGTCCGTGGGCGATGGCGCGGCGCTGTCGGTCAGTGCACACGGCGATTCAGGCGCCGTGTCGGGGCGTCTGGACGGCTGCCACATGGTGCCCTCCGCGATGCGTTTAGAGGCTTGAGTCGTAACGATTTTATCGAACGTACGCGGCAGTCGATATAGTGCGCACGTCCAGTGCCCGCCAGCGCTGGCGGGCCGCCCGAAGCCCTGGGCACGGGTGGTAAGTGCCCAACCATCCATACGGTGCGCAGTCCCAGGCGCTTGTAGCGTTTCAAGTGCGAGCGGGTGTCCTCGACCAGCGTTGCGTCGCGCGCCCGCACTCGCGCGCGGCGCAACGTGCGGCGCAGCATGCCGGCATCGGGTTTGGCGTGCCAGCGGTCACGGTACCGCATCTGCTCGATAGCGATCACCTGCTCGAACAGCTCAGTGATGCCCAGCGCGTCGAGCACGGCCTGCGCGTAGCGGCGCGGGCCGTTGGTCAGCAGGATCCGGCGCCCGGGCAGCGCGCGCAACAGCCGGGCGAGTCCGCGCTCGGCGCGCAGCATCGAATGCAGATCGTGGAATCGGTGGACCTGCGCGAGGAAATCGTCGGGATCGAGTGGATGGTGCCGCGCGAGTCCCACCAATGTCGCACCGTAGCGCCGCGTGTAGTGCACGCGTAGCCGGTCCGCTTCGTCCCGGCTGACCTGCAGCGCACGCTCGATGTAGTCGGTCATCGCCCGATTGATTTGCGGGAACACCGCATGCGACGCGTGGTGCAGCGTATTGTCCAGGTCGAACAACCAGACCGGGCCGCGCGGGTGGGCAACGCGCCGCCGGCGCGCGCGCGTGGCCATGGTCAGTGTGACCGGATCATCGTGCCAAACGGCTGCTCGGTCAGGATCTCGAGCAGCACCGAGTGCTCGATGCGTCCATCGATGATGTGCACGGAGCGCACACCGCTCCTGGCCGCGTCCAGGGCCGACGAGATCTTCGGCAGCATGCCACCGGAGATCGTGCCATCGGCGAACAGTGCATCGATCTCGCGCGCCGACAGATCCGTGAGCAGTGTGCCGCTCTTGTCCATCACGCCCGGGATGTTCGTCATCATCACCAGCTTTTCCGCGTTCAGCACGACCGCCAGCTTGCCCGCGACCAGGTCCGCGTTGATGTTGTACGCAAGTCCGTCCTCGCCGAAGCCGATCGGCGAAATGACTGGGATGAACGCATCGTCTTGCAGCGCCCGCACGACCGCGGGATTGATCGAGTCAACCTCGCCGACCTGGCCAATGTCGAGAAATTCACCCGGTTTTTCCCGGTCTGGCATCAGCAGCTTGCGTGCATGGATTAGTCCGCCGTCCTTGCCCGTTAAGCCGACCGCGTGGCCACCAACATGGTTGATCAGCGTGACGATGTCCTGTTGCACCTCGCCGCCGAGCACCCACTCGACGACCTCCATCGTTTCCTCGTCCGTCACGCGCATGCCTTGTACGAACGTGCCCCGCTTGCCGATTTTCTTCAGCGCTTGGTCGATCTGCGGGCCGCCACCATGGACGATGACCGGATTGATGCCCACCAGCTTCAGCAATACGACGTCGCGTGCGAAGCCTTGCTTCAGGCGCTCCTGCGTCATCGCGTTGCCACCGTACTTGATCACGACCGTCTTGCCGTGGTACTGGCGGATGTAAGGCAGTGCTTCCGCGAGGATTTCGGCCTTCAGCGCGGGTGAGATGGCAGGCAGATCGTTGGTGTCGGACATGGTGCGAGCGGACTGAGCAGGCAAACAACCGCGAATTGTACAGGACTGAGGTGTCGGCACGATGCCGCCCGCCGGGCTTTTTTGACGTGTCTTGCCACTCTGGCGCGCTGCCGATAAAAGGCGTGCAGACATTAGAAACCCCATCATCGACCGTGCCGATATTGCGGTGCTGCGACGCGGCCGGCACGAAGTGTCGCCCGCCTGCCGTGGCGCGTACGCAACGCTGCTGCAGTGCCCGACTGCAGCGCGGGCGCTTGCGTCATAGTGTCGCGAGCGTGATCGAGCTTGAGTTGACTGCGGGGTCGTGCCACGTCAAACCGGTAAACTTGTCGCATGACACTGTATGCAAATCCCGGCCGGGTCAATCTCGGCCATATGTTCTGGCTCCGTTGCCTGGCCATCATTGGCCAACTGGTGACTATCGCCGTCGTGCAGATCGCCTATGGCGTGCATTTGCCGCTCACCGCGATGCTCATCGTCATCGCGTTGGAAGTGATCTTTAACATTCTGACGTGGATCCGCGTAGCCCAAGCCAGGCCGGAAACGCACATTGAGCTGATGGGGCAGCTGTGGGTCGACCTCGGTGCGCTGTCCGCGCTGCTGTTCCTATCCGGTGGCACTACCAACCCGTTCGTGTCGCTGTACTTGCCTTCGCTGGCGATTGCGGCGGCGGTATTGCCGTGGCGTCTGGCCGCATGGCTCGCGGCGTTTGCGGTCGCCTGCTATTGGTTGCTCGGCTTCGACTCGGTGCCGTTGAACATGGACAATCCGGCCAACCTGTTCGATTACTACCGGGCCGGCATGTGGGTAAACTTCATGGTCAGCGTCGGACTGATCTCGTGGTTTGTCTCGCGCATGTCGTCCGCGTTGCGCAAGGGGGATGCGGCATTGGGCGAGGCGCAAGAGCGGCTGTTGCGCGACGAGCGGGTGGTGGCGTTGGGCGCGCAGGCTGCCAGCGTCGCGCACGAGATCGGCACGCCACTGTCGACCATCGCGATGGTGGCCGAGGAGTTGCGCGACCTGTCCCAGACCGACCAGGCGCTTGCGCCCTACCAGGCCGATTTCGACCTGCTCGAGCAACAGCTGGCGTTGTGCCGCTCAGCGCTCGCCCGGCTGCGCACGCGGGCAGCGCTGCCCACCGGCCAGCAACCGGTGGGCAGTTGGCTCGACGCATTCATCGAGCAGTGGCGGCTGCGTCACCCGCATGTGAATTTCTCGCGGATCGGCACGGCGCCCGCCGACGTGTTGGTCGCCGATACCGTGGCGGTCGGGCAGATCTTGACCATCTTGCTGGACAATGCGGCCCGGGCCAGCCGCGAATCGGTGACGTTGGAGGCGGCGCGCGACGGCGACATGCTGGTCTTCGACATTCGCGACCGCGGTCCTGGTATTGCGCCTGAAAGGCGTGCCAAACTCGGGCAGGCACCGGTCGAAAGCACGCAAGGGGGCCACGGCGTTGGCTTGTATCTCGCGTTTACGACGGCGGCGCGGCTGGGCGGCTCAATCGAACTGACTGAGTTGCCGCAGCCGGCCACTACGGGCACCCGTGCGCTACTGCGCCTGCCCGCGATCCAAGCGCATTCAAATGGAGAAGTACAGTGAGCGAAATGAACTTTTTGGTGATCGACGACGACGAGGTATTTGCTGGCATCCTCGCGCGCGGCCTGACCCGGCGCGGCTATACCGTTCACCAGGCGCACGACCGCGACAGCGCGCTGAAGCTCGCCGATGCGCTGCCGTTCGGCCAGATCACGGTCGATCTGAACTTGGGCAATGATTCGGGGCTGTATTTGATCGCGCCACTGCGCAAGCTGCAGCCCGAGGCGCGGATCCTCGTGCTGACCGGCTATGCGAGCATTGCGACGGCGGTGCAGGCCGTCAAGGATGGTGCGGACAATTATCTGGCCAAGCCGGCCAACGTGGAGACGATCCTGGCGGCGTTGCGCGTGGACGCAAGCGAGTCACAGGCCGAGGAGGCGCTCGAGAATCCGATACCGCTGTCGGTGGCGCGGCTCGAATGGGAACACATCCAGCGCGTGCTGTCCGACAACGGCGGCAATATTTCGGCGACCGCGCGTGCGCTGAACATGCACCGCCGCACGCTGCAACGCAAGCTGGCGAAACGGCCAGTGAAGCAATGAGCGGTGCACGCACGGCGGCGAGCCGCGTTACAGCACGTAGCGTGACAGGTCTTCGTTTTGCGACACGTCGTTCAGCGCGCTGTCCACGTATGCGGCGTCAATCTTGACCGATTGGCCCGAATGGTTGCCGGCCGAGAACGAAATTTCTTCGAGCAGCTTTTCGATCACCGTGTACAGCCGCCGCGCGCCGATGTTTTCAGTCTTTTCATTAACCGAAAAGGCGATTTCTGCCAGGCGCTTGATGCCGTCGTCGGCAAACTCCAGGTGTACGTCCTCGGTCGCGAGCAGTGCCTGGTATTGCTTGACCAGGCTCGCGTCGGTGCGTACCAGGATCGACTCGAAGTCACCGACCGACAGCGAATCGAGTTCGACGCGGATTGGAAACCGTCCTTGCAGTTCGGGAATCAGATCGCTCGGTTTGGCCAGGTGAAACGCCCCGCTGGCAATGAACAGGATGTGGTCGGTCTTCACCATGCCGTACTTGGTGTTAATCGTCGTGCCTTCCACGAGCGGCAGTAGGTCGCGCTGCACGCCCTGGCGTGACACCTCGCCGCCGCCGGCTTCCTGACGCGACGCAATCTTGTCGATCTCGTCGAGGAAGACGATGCCGTTCTGTTCGGCGTTCTGTACCGCGCGGGTCTTGATATCTTCTTCGTTGACCATTTTGGCGGCTTCCTCATCGGTCAACAGCTTCAAGGCTTCCTTGATCTTGACCTTGCGGTGCTGCTTCTTGCCGCCGCCGAGATTGGCGAACATCGAACGGATCTGCTCCGTCATTTCCTCCATGCCGGGCGGGCCCATGATGTCCATGCTGGCCTGTGGCGCCACGATGTCGAGCTCGATTTCCTTGTCGTCGAGCTGGCCTTCGCGCAGCCGCTTGCGCAATGTCTGGCGCGTCGCGCTCTCGCGCTCGCTCTCCTCGCTGGTCGGGCTGAAGCCGACGGGACGTGCCTGTGGTAACAGGATGTCCAGGATGCGGTCCTCCGCCAGGTCCTGTGCCTTCGTGCGGACCTTGTGCATTTCCGATTCGCGTGTTTGCTTGACCGAGATATCGATTAGGTCGCGCACGATGCTATCGACATCGCGTCCGACGTAGCCGACTTCTGTGAACTTCGTGGCCTCGATTTTGATGAACGGCGCGTCGGCGAGCTTAGCCAAGCGTCGCGCGATTTCGGTCTTGCCCACGCCAGTCGGTCCGATCATCAGAATGTTCTTCGGGGTGATTTCCTGGCGCAACGGCTCTGGCACCTGCAGACGGCGCCAGCGGTTGCGCAGCGCGACCGCGACGGCACGCTTGGCGCGGCCCTGGCCGATGATGTGCTTGTCCAGTTCGGAGACGATTTCAGCGGGAGTCATGGTAGTCATGTTTGACATCCTTCAGGTGGCGCCGGGCCTGAATCGGCCTGCAAGCCTCGATGCGCGGGCACAATGGGCCGCGCAAGGTCGCCCGACACCCGGCTTCATTTATTCGATGGTTTCGATGACGCGGTTGTGATTCGTGTAGATACACATGTCGCCGGCAATCGCGAGCGCCTTTTCGACAATGTCGCGCGCGCTCAACTCAGTGTTCTGCGCGAGCGCGCGGGCCGCAGCCTGCGCGTATGCGCCGCCCGAGCCGATGGCGCAAATGCCGCCTTCCGGATCCAGCACGTCGCCGTTGCCGGTAATCACCAGCGTCGTTTCCGCGTCCGCGGCGATCAGCATCGCTTCCAGGCGGCGCAGCATGCGGTCGGTGCGCCAGTCCTTGGCCAGTTCGACGGCGGCGCGGGTCAGGTTGCCCTGGTGCTTTTCCAGCTTGCCTTCGAAGCGGTCCAGCAGCGAGAATGCGTCTGCGGTGCCGCCGGCGAAACCCACCAGCACCTTGCCACCGTAGATGCGCCGCACTTTCTTGGCGCCGCCCTTCATGACGATGTTGCCCAGCGTTACCTGACCGTCGCCGCCTAATGCAACGCTGTTGCCTCGCCGTACCGAGACGATGGTTGTGCCGTGATATTGCTCCATGTGGAATTCCTTTAAAGCGGGGTCGCGCGCCAGCGGCGCGGGACAGGGCTGAAGTCGCGCGTTCCCGTCTATTTTAGGGCGGCTGGCGCAATATCAAGGCGTGCGTACGCGGGGCGGTGCCGATATGACGCAACGCACGTGCACAATGCTCGTGCAAGAAGCGCGCCATAAATAAAAAAGGCACGCCTATCGCGTGCCTTCCGACAGGAGCCGGCCGGACCATACCGCGCGCCATGTGGCGCACCACGCTTTAGTCGCCGAACAACTTCTGGCGCAGTTCGCGGCGCTCCTGCGCCTCGAGCGATAGCGTCGCGGTCGGCCGCGCGAGCAGGCGCGGAATGCCGATCGGTTCACCCGTTTCCTCGCACCAGCCATATTCACCGGTTTCGATCCGCGCGAGCGATTGCTGCACCTTCTTCAGCAGCTTGCGTTCGCGGTCGCGTGTGCGAAGCTCAAGCGCGTGCTCTTCTTCGATCGTCGCGCGATCGGCCGGATCGGGCACGATCACGGTTTCCCGGAGATTTTCCGTCGTCTGCCCCGCATTGCGCAGGATTTCCGTCTGCAACTGTTCGAGCCTGTGCTTGAAGAAAGCGAGCTGATCCTCGTTCATGTAATCCTTGTCGCTCATCTTCAGGATTTCGGCTTCGGTCAAAAGTCGTGTCGTCGTCATCTGGCTTGCTGTCTTCATTGTGAGGCGATGCATCGAGCATTACCCGCACTTACCATTGCCCGCAATTGCGGCGGCCGAGTGCCTTGCGGCGGCCACGTCGGATTCGTCGTGGCAGGTGCGGCGGCCGTTGCGGGGCCGAACTCCTTCTGGCGCCGCGTCGTTATCATTCTCCAGTGGGCACGTATTGTAACTGAACCACAATCGGTGCCAATAGCGGCGGAAAACCCTGTCCGAAACGGTATTTCCCGGTCCGACAGAGGACTTCCGGCGTCGTTGCGAATGTCTCAATATACGCCAAAGGAAATGAACTCTCGACCAAGCCGCCCCTTATTTACCAATGCGAGATACCGCCGCCACACCGAGGTAGAGAGGTCGGCGCGCTCTCTCGTGCGCTGTGCCGTGACCTGGCGCACGACGTCGTCACGCCAAGCACGCGTCCAGGCCGTCGGTAATCAGGTCCCGGGGCAGGTCCACGCCAATGAACACCATCTTACTGGTCTTCTTCTCAGCCGGTAGCCAGCGCGCGGCCAAGTCGCTGCCCATCATCTGGTGCACGCCCTGGAATACCACCTTGCGGTCTATTCCCTTCATGAACAGCACGCCTTTGTAGCGTAATAAGCGCTCACCGTAGATTTGTAGGATCCCGCCGAGAAAATCCTCCAATTTTTGGGGATCGAACGCCCGGTCGCTACGGTACACGAACGATTTAATCTTGTCATCGTGATGCGTATGGTGGTGACCGTGCGCGCAATGTCCATGATCATGGTCACAATGCTCGTGCTCGTGGTGGTGCGCGTGATCGTGTCCGTCTTCGGCGAGGAAGTCCGGATCAATTTCAAGCTTCGCGTTCAGGTTGAACCCGCGCAGGTCAAAAATCTCCTTGATATCGGCGTTGCCGAAATTGACCACTTGAATCGGCGCCTTCGGGTTCATCTGCAGCAGTCGATGGCGTAGATCGGCGAGCGTCGCCTTGTCCACCAGATCGGCCTTCGTGATGAACAAGCGGTCGGCAAAGCCCACTTGCCGTTGCACGACCTCGTGTTCGTCAAGCTGCTGGTTGGCGTGCTTCGCGTCGATCAGCGTGATCACCGCGTCGAGCAGGAATTCGTCAGCGATCGACTCATCGATGAAGAACGTCTGCGCGACCGGTCCCGGATTGGCCAAGCCCGTGGTCTCGATCACTACCCGGTCGAACTTGAGCTTACCTTCGCGCTTTTGCTCGGATAAGTCCGACAACGCACGGGATAGGTCGCCGCGGATCGTGCAGCAGATGCAGCCGTTGCTCATTTGCACGATTTGTTCCGCCGACTCCTGCACGAGGATGTCATTGTCGATGTTCTCTTCGCCGAATTCGTTTTCGATCACGGCGATTTTCATGCCATGCGGCTCGTTTAGGATACGCTTGAGCAGCGTGGTCTTACCGCTGCCGAGAAAGCCGGTCAGGATGGTGACGGGAATCATGTTCATCGCCTGCCTTTACTTACGTGAAGTTCCGTGGAAGTTGCGAGACGGTCCGCGCGAGCGCAGCGCGAAATGTTCTATTGAAGCACAAATGCGGCGGCAGGGCTGTGACCATTATCCGGGCGCCGACGATGCGGTGCGTCAACGGGTGCATCAAAAGGTGCATTGACGGGCGCGGCATCCGGCCCGCCCGACGTGGGGGCGCACTAGGGTTTTTGCAACCACAGTCCCTTCAAGTATTCACCTTCCGGGAAGCTGGTCAGCATCGGATGATCGACGCCGGCCGATAGTCGGCGCAGAATCCGTGCATCGACGCCGGCGTCGGCCGCGGCGCTCGCGACGATCTTCTGAAACAGGCCCATATCGATCGCGCCCGAGCACGAGTAGGTCGCGAGTAGCCCGCCCGGGCGCAGCAGCTTGAAGCCGCTAAGGTTGATATCCTTGTATGCACGCGCTGCCCGATCGACGTGCTCGCGCGACGGGGCGAATTTTGGCGGATCGAGCACGATCAGGTCGAAGCGCTCGCCCGCATCGTACAACTGCCGCAGTGTCTTGAATGCGTCGGCGTCGTGCCACTGGGCCCGCGCCGGATCGAAGTCGTTGGCGGCCAAGTTCGCGCGCGCGACCTGCAGCGCTTCGCCAGATGAATCGATCGACACGACCTGCGCGGCGCCGCCCCGCAGCGCGGCCAGCGAAAAGCCACCGGTATAGCAGAAGCAATTCAGTACGTCGCGCCCAGCCGCGTGTTGTTGCACAAGCAACCGATTGTCCCGCTGGTCGATGTAGAAGCCGGTCTTGTGGCCGTGCTGCACGTCGACCCGATACCGTACGCCATTTTCCTCGATCATCAGGGCCTGCGGCGGTGCTTGGCCGGCGAGTACGCCCGTGGTCTGCTCAAGTCCCTCTTTCGCGCGGATCGACACGTCCGAGCGTTCGTAGACATTGGCGCAGCCGGTCGCGCCGAGCAGGGCCTGCACGATCGCCGGCTTCCATGCGTCGACGCCGGCCGCCATGAACTGACAGACTAGTTGTTCGTGCGGCGTGCCGCCATCGCCAGTCCACCCGCTGTAATGATCGACGATCAGTCCGGGTAGGCCGTCGGCCTCGCCGAATATGAGCCGCACCGCGCCGGTACCGGACACGAACGCGCGGCGATACGCGAGCGCGTTCTGGATGCGCCGCTTGAAGAACGCATGGTCGATCGGCTCGGATTCGTCGAAGCTCCACATCCGCAGGCGAATCGCCGAGTGCGGGCTGTAGGCGGCACGCGCGAGAAACTGCCCGTCGGCTGCGCGTACCACGACCGTCGCGCCGGATGCGGGTCGGCCGTCGATGCGCTCGATCGCGTTCGCATAGATCCACGGGTGGCGGCGCAGCAGCAGTTTTTCCTTGCCTGGTTTCAGCGTGACAGTGTTCATTGCAATGGTCAGTATAGGGACGGTCGCGTCCGCGCAGCACGGTGATTTGCCGATGCCGGACGGCTATTGCTGTCCCGGATCGCGCTTTTTCGCGCGCGGATGGGCCTGGTCGTAGATGCGCGCAAGATGCTGGAAGTCCAGCGAGGTATAGACCTGCGTGGCAGCGACGCTCGCGTGGCCGAGCAATTCCTGGACCGCGCGCAAGTCGCCGCTCGATTGTAGTAGATGCGTCGCGAACGAATGCCGAAGCACGTGCGGATGCACGTGGGATGGAACGCCCGCGGCGAGCGCGGCCCGCCTGACCCGCTCGCGCACGACGCCGGCGGACAAGCGCATGCCGCGCGCCGACAAGAACAGCGGATGCGGATCGTGCTTGAGCAGTTGATCACGCACGGCAAGCCAGCGATGCAACGCGTCAAGCGCCTTGTTGCCGATCGGCACCGTGCGCCGCTTGCCCCCTTTGCCGAGCACGGTGACGTCGGCCGTGTCCAGGTCGATCCAGCCCGCCGAGCGATATTGCGCGGTGTTGACAAAGGCGATGTCCAAGCCGATCAATTCGGCCAAGCGCAGCCCGCATGAGTAAAACAGCTCCAGCATTGCCCGGTCGCGCAACGCGTCAGGTGTCTCGATGCACGAGCCTTCCATCAGCGTGACAGCGTCGTCGACCGACAGCGCCTTGGGCAGCATTTTTGCCCGCTTCGGCGCGCGCACGCCAGCGACCGGATTCATGGTCAGAGGTTGATGTAGCGCGAGCCAGCGATAGAAGCTGCGCCACACTGACAGACGATGCGCGATCGAGCGGGGCGAGAGCCCACCCGAATGCGCGCGCGATACCGCGCCTCGCACGTCGACGGGCGTCAGTTGCGCCAGCTCGCGGGTGCCGGCTAACTGGCGCAGCATGTCCAACTCGTGCGCGTAGCCGCGTAGCGTGTGCGCCGAGAGTCGGCGCTCGTGGGCGAGGCTGTCTAGGTAGCGCGCGATCGGGTCGGTGGAGGGTGGCATCGGGCAGGCTGCGGTGACAAACATGTCGCGCTAGTGCGCGTGCAGCCGGCTCAGCGCGGCGCTGGCGAGTGCGCCGATCTGCGATAGGAAGTCGGTGGCCATGCCGTCGTGGAAGCGGCGCGGGTCTGGCGAGCCAAGCACCAGCAAGCCGAATACGTTTTCCGCATCGGCCCGCTGCGCATCGCGCAGCGGGACTAGCGCGATCGATGCGGTCTGCTGCGACACTCTAGTGTCGTTCCCTGCCGCGCTGCCCGGGTGCGCATCCGCACACGGCGCGTTCGCGTCACCGCTCGCCCTGTCCGGCGCCGTGACGGCAAGCGACAGACCTGTTCCCGCGCCCCCTTGCGGGGCGGGGGCGGCGCTGAGCCACTGCGCGGCTTCGAATCCGGCGTTCGCGCCGCAGTAAGGCGCGACGAGACTGCTGGCAAAAATGCGGACTTCCTCGCCGACGCTGCGGGCAAACTGCGCTTGCGCATAGGCGCTCGCGACATCCCAGACGCGCAGCGCCGCCTGCGGCACGTCGAAGATCTCGCGCAAGCCCGAGGTGATTGTGGCGGGTAGCGCATGCGGATCGCGTTCGGCGATCACGCGCAGTGTCCAGCGCTGGAACTTCGCGGCCAGGCTGTCGTTCTCGTGACCATGGCGCAGCAGTTCCGCCAGCCTGCGCTCGAGTTGCTTGTACTTGTCGCGCAGCAGGTCCATTTGTCGCTCCTGCAACGACACCGCCGCTTTGCCGTGCGGATTGGACAGCCGGACTGTGGCAAGTAGCTCGGCGTGACGGTCGAAGAACTGCGGGTTGGCCAGTAGGTAATCGGCGACTTCGCGATCATTCATGATTGTTTTCAGCTTCAGCTCAAAAGGGCGGCGCGCGTCGGGCAGGCGGGCCGGGAGGGGCGGCACCGCGGATACCACACAGTAAAGGTTGCGCCGCATCGGGGTCAATCGGCCGGACGGCCTAGGGCGGTGATCGCGCTCACGCGGGCAACTCGTCGGGCACGTCGAGTTCGCCTTCGAACACAGTGGTTGCCGGACCGGCCATCATGACCGGGGCGTCGCTGTCGCGCTGGCCGTTCCACGAGATGGTCAGCGTGCCACCGCGCGCACGCACGCGCACCGGCGAATCCAGTACCCCCCGGCGGATGCCGGCCACGACCGCCGCGCAAGCGCCGGAGCCGCACGCGAGCGTCTCGCCCGCGCCGCGCTCATAGACACGCAGTTTGATTTCATGCCGCGAGACGATTTGCATGAATCCCGCGTTCACGCGGTTTGGGAAGCGCGCGTGCGACTCGATGATCGGCCCGTCCCTGAGCACCGGCGCGACGTCGGCGTCATCGACAATCTGCACCGCGTGGGGATTGCCCATCGAGACCACCGAGATCCATTGCGTCGAGCCATGCACGTCCAGCGGCCACAGTAGGTCGTCACCATCGCGCACTGGTGTCAGTCCCGACGCGTCGAACGGCACTTGTGGCGTGGCCAGTGTTGGTGCACCCATGTCAACGAGCACTTCACCGTTGTCCTGCACGCTCAATGTGATCACGCCGTGCTGCACCTGCACGCGAATCGTGCGCGCCTGGCTCAGGCCGGTGTCGCGCACGAACTTCACAAAGCAGCGCGCGCCATTGCCGCAGTGCTCGACTTCTTTGCCGTCACAGTTGAAGATCCGGTACTTGAAATCGACGCCATCGAGCGTGGGCCGCTCGACCAGCAGCAACTGGTCCGCGCCGACGCCGAAGTGGCGGTCGGCGAGGTAGCGCACCAACGCGAGCGTGGGCGAGATCACGTTGCGCACGCCGTCAAGGACCACGAAGTCATTGCCGGCGCCATGCATCTTGGTGAATTTGAGCTTCATGGCACCGTATTGTAGTCGAGCGTCAGTAAAAGCCCGCTTCGCCCAGTGGGCGCGTTTTGAAGCGCTTGTGTATCCAGTAGTATTGCTCTGGGAGGCGTGGAATTTCCTGCTCTAGCCACGCATTCATGCGGCGCGCATCCGCCATGTCGTCGCCACTCGGATAGTCCTGCCAGGGCGCGAAGATCTTGAGTCGATAACCCTTGTAATTGGGCAGCACCTCACAGATGAACGGCGCCAACTGGGCGTGTCCTGCCTTCGCGAGCCGGCCCACCGCGGTCAGCGTGCATGCCGGCACGCCGAAGAACGGCACGAAGGCTGAGTTGCGCATGCCGTAGTCCATATCCGCGCCGAGCATCACCGGCTTGCGCTCGCGCAGCCAGCGCAACACGATACGCGCACTGTCGGCGCGACTAGCCATGTCCGCGCCGAAGCGCGCGCGCGCGGCGACCGCGACCTTATCCAGCAGCGGGTTTGACATGGGCTGGTACAGCGCGCCGCATTGCCGGCGCAACTGGTAATTCAGAAAAATCGAGCCGGCCTCAATGCCGACGAAATGCGCGCCGAGGAACAGCGTCGGCGGCAAGTTCGGGTCGCGCAGGTCGATCGCGCTGTCGAGCTGGATCAGCTTCTCCAACTTGCGCGCCGAGCCGAACCACTGCACGCTGCGCTCGACGTAGCTGCGGATTGCGTGGCGGAAGTGCTGCTCGGCGACCTGCTCGCGCCGCGCCGCGCTCCACTGTGGGAAGCAGAGCCTCAGGTTGGTGTGGACCACGCGACGGCGACTGTTCGGAATTCGGTACAGCAACCAGCCCATCGCATCGCCGAAGCGGGCGATCCAGCCATAGGGCAACAGCGCGAACAGCTTTAGCAGCAGGATGGCAAGGTGGGTTCCGGCGCGGCCTAGCATCGTGGATCTCGCGATGTCCTCAGCGGCTGGCGGGGTGAAGCAAACGGCAATTCGGCCTCTACTCTATGAAATATGACAGAAGTCGATATAATACGAGCATCGCCGAGTTAATGGGACAACTTGCGGGGCGATATCGGGCGCGGCATCCAGCGAAGCGGCGCCCGGACAATGGAATCCGCTAAAGCGTCGCCGCTTCGATCCGAAGCCGGCAACGTGAAAACGCGACCGACTTCACTCACTGGAGCTAACGAAGTGGCGAACAACTATCTCTTTACTTCCGAATCCGTATCTGAAGGCCATCCGGACAAGGTGGCTGACCAAATCTCCGACGCGATTCTCGATGCAATCCTGACGCAGGACCGGCATTCGCGCGTGGCTGCCGAGACGTTATGCAACACTGGCCTGGTGGTGCTGGCCGGCGAAATCACGACGCATGCAAACGTCGACTATATTCAGATCGCGCGCGACACGATTCGGCGCATCGGCTACGACAATACCGATTTTGGCATCGACTACCGCGGCTGTGCGGTGCTGGTCGCTTACGACAAGCAGTCGCCGGATATCGCGCAGGGCGTGGACAATGCGCACGACGACAACCTGGATCAGGGCGCGGGTGACCAGGGCCTGATGTTCGGCTATGCGTGCGACGAAACGCCCGAGTTGATGCCGTTGCCGATCTATTTGTCGCACCGGCTCGTCGAGCGGCAAGCCGATCTGCGGCGCGACGGTCGTCTTCCGTGGCTGCGTCCGGACGCGAAGTCGCAAGTGACGGTACGCTATGTTGACGGGCGTCCGGATTCGATCGACACGGTCGTGCTTTCCACGCAGCATGCGCCAGATATCGATCTGTCCACGTTGCGCGAGGCGGTGATCGAGGAAGTCATCAAGCCGGTGCTGCCGAACGAGCTGATCAAGGACAACTTGAAGTTCCTCGTCAATCCGACGGGGCGGTTCGTGATTGGCGGCCCTCAAGGCGATTGTGGACTCACCGGCCGCAAGATTATCGTCGATACGTACGGCGGGGCCGCGCCGCACGGCGGCGGCGCGTTCTCGGGCAAGGATCCGTCCAAAGTGGACCGTTCCGCCGCGTATGCCGGCCGCTACGTCGCGAAGAATATTGTCGCCGCGGGTCTTGCGTCGCGCTGCCTGATCCAGGTCTCGTACGCGATCGGGGTCGCGCGCCCGACGTCGGTGATGGTCAACACCTTTGGGACTGGCCGGGTGCCGGATTTGGTAATTACCGAGCTTGTCCAGCAGCACTTTGACCTGCGCCCGAAGGGCATCATTCAGATGTTGGACCTGCTGCGGCCGATTTACGAAAAGACCGCCGCATATGGCCACTTTGGTCGCGAAGAGCCCGAATTCTCGTGGGAAGCGACCGACAAGGCGATTGCGCTGGCCGACGCGGCTGGCATCGAGCCGATTGCCGCCGTTGCCTGACGGCACAGGCATGGCCCGCTGACGTGTCGGAGCCGCCGGCACGCCACAAAAAAACACACCCCGGCTAGGCCGGGGTTTTTTGTGGGCCGGGCTGGCTCATCTCCGCTTGACGCGAGGTGCAGGCAGCGCTCAGCGCGTGACAAACACGTCCCGATAGCCGACGTAGACCGACAAGAATAACAAAGGTATCACGATCAGCCAGCCGAGCAGGAACGGGATCGCACCGATCACCAGCATCACGAGCAGCAACAGCGCATACACAATGCCAGCCAGCCAGTTTCGCATCACGCCCTTGAAACTCGCCCGCATCGCGCGAATGGGCGCTACGTCATGCAGTATCACCAGCGCGGGTGAGAACCATGCAGCGGCTACAGCCACCGTGGCGATCGCGATATAAATTAGCAGCCCGACGAGGCTCGATGCACTCAATTCGGGTGGGTTGCCCGGCTGGTGCGAGACCAGTTGGGCAAATGTGCCGAAGCCGATGATTGACGCGAGCACCACGATACCAATCATCATGATCGCGAACGTGAGCACGCCGACCCACGCCAGCGGGCCCAGCTTGCGCGTGAACCCGGCGAACAGGCTGCCGATGCGCACGTCGCCGTCGGCGCGGAACTGCTCGCACGTGAACATCAACCCGCCCAGCAGTATCGGCGTGACCAACATCGACAGCAGGTTGAACACCGGCACGGATGACAGCGCGCACTCGATCACCATGTACAACAGGCCCAGACCGATCCACTGCAGCGGGCGGCGCTTGAACAGCGTCCATGCGTCTGCGATCCAACGCAAGCCTTCCGCCACAGTGACCGTGCGTGCGTCCAGATTCAATGTTTCGACGGATGGCGCCGAGCCGCCTGGGGCGAGCGGATGGTTCAGCGTGTCGTCGTTCATGGGGCCCTCCTCGCGAAATCCTGTAGGGTATCCGCCGTAGGCGGCCAGCGCGCCGCCGTATTGCCGAATGCGGTCGGCACAATAACCGGACGCCCGGCTTGCGCACACGAAACAGCGTGTATGCAGGCACAATCCGGTCCGCCGCGAGCGCTATCCGTGCTCGGGATTCAATGCGAGCTTCGCATACCGGCGTGAATAACCGAAGTACACGGTCAGTCCCAGTGCCAGCCATGCCACGAATGCGACCCACGTCATTGCTTGCAAATGGGCCATCAGGAACACACAGGATGCGACCGCGAGCATCGGCACGAGCGGCACGCCTGGGCACCGGAATGCGCGCGGCAGCGTCGGGTGCGTGCGGCGTAGGATCAGCACGGCGACAGAGACCATCGAAAACGCGGCGAGCGTGCCAATATTGATCAACTCTGCCAAGACGTCCAGTGGCACCAGCGCGCCGATCAACGCGAAAAAGATGCCGACCAGCCAGGTGGTGATCAGCGGCGTCTGGAAGCGCGGATGGATGCGCGAGAGCGCGGCAGGTAGCAAGCCGTCCCGGGACATCGCAAAGATGATGCGTGTCTGACCGTACATCATCACCAGAATCACCGTCAGCATGCCGAGCACCGCACCCAGATCGACGAAGCCGGCGACCCAGTCCGCGCCGATCGTCTGAAGCACGTAGGACACCGGATGCGACACGTTCGCGAACTCACCGTACGGCACGATGCCGGTGACCACGGCGGCGACCGTCACATAGAGCGCCGCGCAAACGGCGAGCGACGCAATGATGCCGATCGGCAAGTCGCGTTTCGGGTTCTTGACCTCTTCCGCCGCGGATGACACCGAGTCGAACCCGATGAAGGCGAAAAACATTACCGCGGCGGCCCCGAATACGCCAGACCAGCCCATCGGCATGAATGGGTGCCAGTTCGTGGGCCGGACATGGAACGCGCCGACCGCGATCACCAGCAGCACGACGGCTACCTTGATCGCGACCATCACATTGTTGATCCGGGTGGATTCACGCACGCCGATTGATAACAAGAATGTGACGGCCATCATCACGAGGAACGCTGGCAGGTTGAACCACGTTGTGTGGCCGGGCACGGTGCCTGGCGCCGCAGTCAATACTTGCGGCAGCGTGATGCCGAAGCCGGACAGTAACGATTGCAGGTAGCCGGACCACCCAACCGACACCGCCGACGTCGCGAGCCCGTATTCGAGCATCAGATCCCAGCCGATGATCCAAGCGGCAAGCTCGCCGAGCGTTGCATACGAATAACTATAGATCGAGCCGGCAACCGGGATCGTCGAGGAGAATTCGGCGTAGGCGAGCGCCGCAAAGCAGCACGCGATCGCCGCAATGACGAAAGACAGCGTCAGGGCGGGGCCGGCGATCAACGCGCCGGTCCCTGTCAGCACGAAAATGCCGGTACCGATGATCGCTCCGATGCCCAGAAGCGTGAGATCCAGGGGGCCCAGTGCCCTGCGCAAGCTGTCGTCGGCATTGCGGCGGGCCAGCATATGACCAATATTTTTCTTTCGAAACAATGACATAAGGCAGTACTCGGCAGCCGGGGAGCGGCGCAGCCGACTTCGGTGAAACCGGCTATTCTAGCTGACTAGTGCAATCGGTCAGGCCGAGGTTGCGCTAATGGGTCGCACATTGCGTGGCGACGAGGCAGCCGGCCGCGTTGACGGGCGGCACCGGTGCGTCAAATTCGGCACAATGGCACCAGGCACCAGCAGGACCGGGGACGAGGGCCGGGCGAATATCAAAATGGGGGAAATCATGAAGGTGGGTTCGATCGTACGTTCTAGCCATATCGCGGTGCCGCGCGACGCGCGCGGCATCGTATTGCGCATTCTGGGCGACATGGCGATGGTGGCGTGGTTCGAGGGCGAGCCGGGGCAATCCAAGCAGCTCAACACCGAGCCGTTCTTCTTGACGGATTTGATCGAGACTGGCGAGGTGGCACGCTCGGCGGGCGCACCGCTGCACTGATGTAGCCCTGCTGTGGCGTTGGCGAGGGCCTGCTGCAGACACTGCCACGAACAGGACTGCGTCTCGTCCCCGTCCGCGTGTGGTGATGCCCGGGCCGTGCGCCGCTCAGGCACAATGACGGGATGGAACCCAATGATCGCAGCCTCAACAATCCGCCGCGCGCCGATGCCGGCGCCCTGGCTCCCTACGCGGGCCTAACGCCTGAGCGCGTGCTCGACGCGCTCGATGCCGTGCTGGCGCACGGCGGCCGCCGCACCGACGGACGGTTGCTTGCACTGAACAGTTACGAAAACCGCGTCTATCAGGTCGGCATCGAAGACGCCGCGCCGCTGGTGGCGAAGTTCTACCGGCCCGGGCGTTGGAGCGATGAGGCGATCCTGGAGGAGCACGCGTTCGTCGCGCAACTGGTCGAGCACGAAATCCCGGTCGTGCCGGCGATCACGCTCGATGGCCATACGCTGCATGAGATCGACGGTTTCCGCTTCGCCTTGTTCGAGCGGCGTGGCGGCCGGGCACCAGAGTTGGATGACAGCGCCACACTGCAGTGGCTGGGGCGCTTCATCGGCCGCATCCACGCGATCGGCCGGCAGCGCGACTACGTCGCCCGCGGGCCGCTGGACATCGACACGTTTGGCCATGAGCCGCGTGCGTACCTGCTCTCCAGCGGCTTCGTGCCGATCGAGCTGCGGCAGGCCTACGAGACGATCAGCCAGCTGGCGCTGGAAGCGGTGCATGCCTCGTTCGAACGCGCCGGCGATGTGCAAGCGTTGCGCGTGCACGGCGACTGCCATCAAGGCAACGTGCTGTGGACCGATGCCGGCCCGCATTTCGTCGACTTCGACGACAGCCGGATGGCACCGGCGATCCAGGACCTGTGGCTGCTGCTGCCGGGCGAGCGCGCGCAGGCGAGCCATGCGCTGGGTCACGTGCTGGCGGGCTACGAGGACTTTTGCGAGTTCGATTCACGCGAGCTTCACTTGATCGAAGCGTTCCGCACGTTGCGCTTGATCCACTATGCGGCATGGCTTGCGCGTCGGTGGGACGATCCGGCGTTTCCTGCCGCATTTCCGTGGTTTAACACACACCGGTACTGGGAGGATCGTATCCTGGAGCTGCGCGAGCAGGTCGGTGCGTTGCAGGAGCCGCCGCTGTGGCCTGTGTGAAGTGGGCTGCCGATAGCGAGTATCCGCCATCCACCAGTTGAAAAAAGACGCGATACATGTAATGATAACGATTCGCATTTCCGAGTGATGCTGGATATGCGAACTGAGCCGCCAGCCAACCGCGTTTGCCCGTGCCGCGACAACGGTAATAGGGCGGCGTGAGCCAGCCGACAATCAAGACAGGGCGCTTTGCCGTGCGGGCGACGCCATGCGATCGCGATGGCGCAAGCGTCGCCTTTCGCAGGACATACCGACAATGACGAAGATGACGCCGCTCGCCACGGCGCTGGTGGCCGCTTTTACCGTGCCGATGCCCGTGCTTGCCCAGTCCGCGCAGCCCGGTTCCAGTTCACAGGACACGTGGCACGACGCCGTGACCAGTGCCGCGCTGCCCGCCGTACGGGTCACCGGCGATACGGACCGGGCCGATTTCCAGGCAACGCGCGCCTACGTCGGCGCAAAGCGCCCCACCGCGCTGCGGGACATTGCGCAGGAGGTGGTGGTGGTCAATAAGGCCTTGATGCAATCGCAGGGCGTCGCGTCGTTTGCCGACGCGCTGCGCAATGTCCCGGGCATTACGATCGGCGGGGCCGAAGGTGGGCAGATCGGCAATAACATCAATCTGCGTGGCTTCACGGCTCGCACCGATATCTATCTGGATGGCTTCCGCGACCGCGGGCAGTACTATCGCGACACCTTCAACCTCGAATCGATCGACGTGCTGTACGGGCCGTCGTCAATGTTGTTCGGACGCGGCTCCACCGGTGGCGTGATTAACCAGGCCAGCAAGAAAGCGAATCTGACGCGTTCGGCTGAAGTAAGCGGTACCGTCGGTACGGGCGACTATTACCGGACCACAGTCGACGTGAACCAGCCGATCTCCGATACCGCGGCGGTGCGGGTCAACGCATTTGGCCAGAGCGTGAGCGCCACGCGCGACGCGATGCGCAACAAGGATTTCGGTATTGCGCCGCAGGTGCGCCTGGGTATCGGAACGCCGACCGAAATCACTTTGTCGGCGCTGATCCAGCACAATCGTGACATGCCGGACTATGGCGTGCCGGCGGTCAACGGGCGCCCCGCGCTGGCGGGCCGCGAGCGCTTTTACGGCTACACTGGCGATCGCACGGTGCAGGACGTGCAGACATTGTCGGCGCGTATCGAGCACCGGTTCAGTGATGAACTGAAGCTGCGCAACCAGACGCAGTTCAGCCACTACGCGACCGATGCGCGCGCAACCAATGCTGCCAGTGTGCTGACCGGGCCGCTCGCCGGCTCGCGTGCGCTGTCCAGCGGCAACTACACGTCGTTGCCGCTATCGAGCCTGTACGTGAAGCTGATGGGCAAGGACCGAGTGATCAACGATCACTCGCTCTATAACGCGACGGACGTCGAATGGAAGGTTGCGACCGGGGCGCTGAAGCATGACTTGATCGCCGGTATCGAGCTTGGGCACGAGACGTACCACAACCAGTCCTATACCGCAACCGGCGCCGGCATGCCGAGCAACGTGATTGGCGTGGTGCCGCTGACCGGTGCGGCTTACGTGCCGCGGCCAGCCGATGTGATGCGTGGCACCGGCAACCTGGCGCAGTCCAGCGCGAACTCGATTGGCGTGTATGTGAATGACACGGTGTCGCTGACGCGGCAGTGGAAGGTGGTCGGCGGCGTGCGCTGGGACCGCTATCAGGCCCATATCGCGAACTCGATGAATGCGCCGTCCTATGCCGCGCAGACGAACAGCTACACGAGCGTGCGCGGCGGCGTGATTTACCAGCCGGACGATGTACAGTCGTACTACCTATCATACGGCACGTCGTTCAATCCGTCACTCGAGGCGCTGACGCTGACCAACGGCACGCAAAATCTGAAGCCCGAAACGAACCGCTCATACGAGGTGGGCAACAAATGGGACTTACTGGGCGGCATGTTGTCGATTTCACAATCGCTGTTCAACATCGACAAGTCCAACGCGCGCACGCAGGACGCGAGCGGCGCGTATTCGATCGACGGTGACGTGCGGGTGCGGGGTTATCAGTTTGGTGCGTCGGGCCGGATCACGGACAAGTGGCAGCTATACGGCGGCTATACGTACTTGAACAGCCGCATCACGGGCGCGAAGGACGGCACGCAGGGCAATACGCCGGCGAATACGCCGCGCAACATGTTCACGCTGTGGACGACATATGAATTCATGCCGCACTGGCAGGCGGGCGGTGGCCTGAATTACGTGAGCGCGCGCTATGCGGCGAACAACAACCGGGTGTCTGTTGGCGGCTATACGCGCTGGGACGCCATGCTCGCGTATCACGCCAAGCAGTACGACGTGCAGCTGAACCTGCTGAACGTGACGGACAAGCGCTACTACGATGCACTGATTCCGTCCGACGGCGGGCGCGCGGTGCCGGGGCTGGGCCGCACGTTGCTGGCGACATTCAATTACCGGATCTAACCATGCAACCGATAGCAGGCGCCGCGAGATGATCGTGTCTATACCAAACGTATTGTCGCCGCAGCAGCTACAGGCGATACGCGCCGCACTGGACGCGGCCGGCCACGCGTGGGTCGATGGTCGCGCGACAGCCGGCTACCAGGGTGCGCCGGTCAAACACAACCAGCAAATCGACGAGCGCGCGCCGATTGCGCGCGAGTTGGGTGACATGATCCTGGCCGAGCTTGAGCGGCACCCACTGTTCATTAGCGCGGTGTTGCCCAACCGCGTGTATCCGCCGCTGTTCAATCGCTATGGCGCCGGGATGACGTTCGGCGACCACGTCGATGGTTCGATCCGGATCGTGCCCGGGCATGGCGCGAAGCTGCGCACCGACGTGTCGGCGACGCTGTTTTTGGCCAGGCCCGACGAATATGATGGCGGCGAACTGGTGATCGAGGACACCTATGGCGCGCACGAGGTCAAGCTGGCCGCCGGCGACATGGTTGTTTATCCGGCGACCAGCGTCCACCGGGTCGCGCCGGTCACCCGCGGTGTGCGACTCGCCAGCTTTTTCTGGATCGAGAGCCTGGTGCGCGACGACGCCAGGCGCGCGCTGTTGTTCGACCTGGATACGGCGATCCAGCGCCTGAACCGCGATCATGCCGATGATGTCGCGCGGCGGCAGCTAATCGGGTGTTATCACAATCTTCTGCGCATGTGGGGCGAGACATGACGCGCCGCTCGACGTTCCTCAAATGGCTGCGCAACGTGCACGGCTGGATTGGCCTGTGGGGCGCGGTGCTGGGATTGATGTTCGGCGTGACCGGCTTTCTGCTGAATCACCGCGGCGGGCCGATGAAAATCTCGCCGGGTGAGCCGCAAGTGTCGCAAATGCGGCTGCCGCTGCCCGATCCTGCTCCGGATTCGCCGCAAGCACTCGCCGAGTGGGTCGGCTGTGAACTGCGCTTTGATGGCCGTATCGGACGCACGCAGCGTGAGCCGGCGCACAAGGTCGCGTGGGGCGATCGCAGCGTGATGCAGCCGGAGCACTGGAGCGCGATGCTCACCGGCCCGAGGACGTCGATCATGATCGAATACTGGCAAGGCAATCCGACCGTATCAGTCAAGCGCACTGAAGGGACGTTGCTCGCCATGTTGAACAACATGCACCGCGGCGCCGGCATGGGTATCGGTTGGACCTTGCTCGTCGATACGATCGCCGGCAGCCTGGTGCTGCTGTCGTTGACCGGCGTGTTGCTGTGGACCGAACTGAACCGGCGCAAGACGATCGGCGCCGCGATCTTCGCCGTGTCGCTGGTCGTGATGGTTGTATGTGGCGTCGTGTGATGCGCGCCCGTTCGCCGCATCACCGTTGAGCACCATCGTCGCGAACGGCCGGCCATAGGGACGGAGCGAGCAGGTGTCGCAAGTTCAGTCATGGCTGGGTCAGGTACCGGCTTCACCCTGCACAGCGACGCAAAGCCGTCGAACCCCTCATGGTTCGCCCTGCGACCGCTTGACGCGTTGCTACACGCCACGCTCGACGGGCACGACGGCGCCTACCGCGCATCAGCAGCTTGCCGCCCCTAACGATTTCGATACGGTCCGCGCGCGCCGTCTGAACCGCCTGTCTTCAGATGCCCACCGGCGGCCCGATGAAATCGTCACCGTCCCGGCTTGGCAGCAGCTCTCGCGCGACGGCCAACCACGCGCGCGCCGCATGCGACAGGTAGCGCTTGCGACGCCAACTCAGCGCCATGTCCCAGGGGATCTCCGGTTCGACGGGCACCCGCGTGAAGCGCTCCGGATCCAGCCGCTCGCAGTACGGGCGGGGCAGCAGCGCAACGCCCACGCCAGCGGCTACCAGCGCGGTGATGAAGTCCCAGTGCCCGCTGCGCCCCGCGATGGTGGGTGAGAACCCGGCCCTGCGGCACGCTTCCAGCACGATATTGTTCAACGCCAGGCTTTCGCCGTAGAGCACGAACGGCTCATGGGCCAACTCTGTCAAGTCGACCCGCGCGGCGTCGCGCCAGCGCGACGCTTGCGGGGCGATCAACCATAGCGGGTGACGGCTGACCGGCAGCACGTCGAACACGTTGGTGTCCACCGGCTGCAGCAATGCACCCAATTCCAGTTCCCCGGCCAGCAGCGCGGTCTCAATCGCGCGCGAGCCCTGCTCGAACAACTTTAGGTCGATGCCCGGGTAGCGCTGCCGGAACACGGCGATCACGCGGGTAAACAACGCGCCGCCCATTGGCGGGATGCCCAGCGTGAGTTGGCCACGGCCCAGCGTACCCAAATCGTCCAGCTCGGCTTGCAATTGCGCGTGGGCGGCCAGCACATCCTGGCCGCGCTGGTACACGATCCGGCCGGCGTCGGTGAGCACCATTTGACGGCCGTCGCGCAGCAGCAGCGGTGAACCGATCTCGTCCTCGAGCGCCTTGACCATTTTGCTGATCGTGGGCTGCGTGACGAACATCCGTTCGGCCGCCGCCGTGAAACTCTGTTGCCGGACGACCTCAACGTAGTACTTCAGCGCGCGCAGTTCCATGGAACACTATTCCATTTTGGAATGGAAAACATGATTGTAATTCATTATATTTATGTTGCTTGGCAACCTATACTCGATTTGCATGAATAGTGTGGGCCATTGTCGTCGCGCGATGGGCGGCCCATCAAATCCACGGAGTGCATGATGAACGCCAATTCCTCGTACGCCAATCCTGTCGTGCCGTCGGCGGGCCGGGTGGCGGGTGCGCTCAAAAGAGGTGCGATTGTCGCGGCACAAAGCACGCTGCTGGCGCTGCTGTGGTTAGCGGCCGATGCGCTGGCCCAAGTCATGCGCCTGCCGATGAACGGCGGCGTGCTGGGGCTTGGCCTGCTGCTCGTACTACTGTTCTCCGGCCGCATCGCGCCACGCTGGGTCAAGGCCGGCGCGGACTGGCTGTTGTCCGAAATGCTGTTGTTTTTCATTCCGGCCGCGGTTGCCGCCGTCCAGTACGGTGACGTGCTCAAGGCGCAAGGTTGGCGTCTTGCGCTGGTGGTTGTGTGCGGCACGCTGCTGGCGATGGTGGCAGTTGCGGTCGCGGTCGAGCAGACCGCGAAGCTCGAGCGGCGTCTCGCGCTGCGGCGCGCACGCGGGCATGCCGCGTAGTCGGTAACATCATGCCCTCGCTGCCCGCACTGATCGCATCGGAGCGTGCCGCGTCGTGGATCGCGGCGGCGTGCTTCGCGCTGACCATCGTGCTGTACTTCGGCTCGAAGGCGCTCTATGCTCGTTTTCGCTGGCCTTGGCTGACGCCGTTACTCGTCGTGCCGGTTGCGCTTGGCGCGATCGTGTTGCTCGCGCGCATCCCGTATCCGGTCTATTTCCGCGATACTCGCTGGCTGATGTGGCTACTGGGCCCGGCCACGGTTGCGTTCGCGGTGCCGATCTATGAGTACCGACAGTTAATCCGGCGCCATTGGCTGTCGTTGTCGGTCGGCGTTGCCGTGGGTGTGCTGTCCGGAGTCGCCGGTTCGCTCGCGCTGGCGCGGTTGTTGCATTTGTCCGCCGACCTGCAGCACAGCCTGCTCACGCGTTCGGTGTCTACGCCGTTCGCGTTGGCGGTGTCCGACCGGCTGCATGCGTCGCGTGATCTGACCGCATTGTTCGTGATCGCGACTGGCGTGGTCGGCATGCTGGTCGGCGAACTGGTGCTGGCGATCCTGCCGCTCAGGAGCCGATTGGCGTGCGGTGCGTTGCTCGGCGCGGCGGCGCACGGGGCCGGAACCGTCAAGGCGCGCGAGCTGGGCAGCCAGGAGGGCGTCGTCGCCAGCCTGACGATGATGATCTGTGGTGTAGTGATGGTGCTGCTGGCCCCGCTGCTGGCCGTCTGGCTCAATTGAGCGATCTCTGTCGTTTTGCTACAATTGCGACTCGTTTCGAGGAGCGTTGCGACGGCTGACAGCCGCCAGGCTCGAAACGCTTCGATCGGCGGTCCGTTTTGCGCGTTCAACGCGTGCGGTCGTCGCCACAACGGCGCTCACGTCTTTTATTTCTTTTGACAGAAAAGGAGGCGTGATGAACGCCGTAGTCTACGAAAAAAGCCTATCCCAGGATTGTGTTGTTGCCGACCCGTCGCTTGCCGCGTGGGGCCGCAAAGAGCTAAACATCGCCGAGACCGAAATGCCGGGCTTGGTGCAGATCCGCGACGAGTACCAGGCTGAGCAGCCACTGAAGGGGGCCCGCATCGCCGGCTCACTGCACATGACGATCCAGACCGGCGTGCTGATCGAGACGCTGAAGGCGCTAGGCGCCGACGTGCGCTGGGCGTCATGTAACGTCTTCTCGACGCAGGACCACGCTGCGGCAGCGATCGCCGAAACTGGCACGCCGGTGTTCGCGTACAAGGGCGAATCGCTCGACGAATACTGGGAATTCGCGCACCGGATCTTCGAATGGCCGAACGGCCAGTTCGCCAACATGATTCTCGATGACGGCGGCGATGCCACGCTGCTGCTGATCCTCGGCGCGCAGGCCGAGCAGGACCGCTCGGTGATCGCCAAGCCGCTCAACGAGGAAGAGGTCGCGTTGTACAACGCGATTGCCCGCCACCTTGACGCGGACCCGCGCTGGTACTCGACGCGCCTCGCGCACATTCGCGGTGTGACCGAGGAAACCACGACCGGCGTACATCGGTTGTACCAGATGGAGCGCGAGGGCCGACTGCCGTTCCCGGCCATCAACGTGAACGATTCAGTGACCAAATCCAAGTTCGACAACCTGTACGGTTGCCGCGAATCGCTGGTGGACGGCATCAAGCGCGCCACAGACGTGATGATCGCCGGTAAGATTGCTGTGGTGGCCGGCTACGGCGACGTGGGCAAGGGCTGCGCGCAATCGCTGCGCGGGCTTGGCGCGACCGTGTGGGTGACCGAGATCGATCCGATCTGCGCATTGCAGGCGGCCATGGAAGGCTATCGCGTCGTCACGATGGACTACGCGGCGGACAAGGCCGACATCTTTGTGACGGCCACCGGCAACTATCATGTGATCAACCACGACCACATGAAGGCGATGCGCCACAACGCGATCGTCTGCAATATCGGCCACTTCGATTCCGAAATCGATGTGGCGTCCACGCGCCAGTACCAGTGGGAGAACATCAAGCCGCAAGTGGACCACATTATCTTCCCGGATGGTAAGCGGGTGATTCTGCTGGCCGAGGGGCGGCTCGTGAACCTGGGGTGCGCGACCGGCCACCCATCGTTCGTGATGTCCAACTCGTTCACGAATCAGACGCTCGCGCAGATCGAGTTGTTCACGCGCGGCGACCAGTATCAGAATAAGGTCTACGTGCTGCCTAAGCATTTGGATGAAAAGGTCGCGCGGCTGCATCTGGCGCGCATCGGCGCGACACTGACCGAGCTTAGCGACGCGCAGGCGCGGTATATTGGCGTAGACAAGCACGGCCCGTTCAAGCCGGACCACTACCGTTACTAACTGCGGCTGCACGCGCGCCGGGGCACGATCGATAACGTGCCCCGGCGCGCCCCGGCCGCATCACAGGGAGCCCCCGATGACTGTATTGCTGACCTGGTTGATCAATGCGCTTGCGCTGCTGATCATCACGTATATTGTGCCGTCGATCCAAATCAAGAGCTTCGGCACCGCGTTGATCGTCGCGCTCGTGCTCGGGTTGATCAACGCGATTATCCGGCCGCTCCTGATCCTATTCACGCTGCCGCTGACGGTGCTCACCCTGGGATTGTTCATTCTGGTGATCAATGCGTTGTGCTTCTGGTTGTGTGCGACGCTGCTCAAGGGGTTCGAGGTCTCCGGCTTTTGGTCGGCATTCTTTGGCTCGATCCTGTACAGCATCGTGTCGTATCTGCTGAGCGCGCTGATCCTTGGGCATCGCTTTACCGTTGAGCGCTGGTACTAACGCGCGCTGGACGCACGCCGGCGGCGCGTATCTCTTTCCAATACTTCTATGTCCTTGCCTGAAATCTCGTTCGAGTTCTTTCCGCCGAAGACGGCGGAAGGGGTCGATAAACTGCGCGCAACGCGTGCGCAACTGGCGCCGCTTAAGCCAAAGTTCATGTCGGTGACATTTGGCGCCGGCGGCTCGACACAGCAGGGCACGCTCGATACCGTGCTTGAAATGGCGGGCGAGGGCTTCGAGGCCGCGCCGCACTTGTCGTGCATCGGCGCGTCGAAGGAGAGCTTGCGCGGCGTTTTGGCGCAGTACCGCAGGCACGGCATCCGGCACATCGTCGCGCTGCGCGGCGACTTGCCCTCCGGCATGGGAGAGGTCGGCGAACTGCGCTATGCGTGCGACTTGGTTGCGTTCGTGCGCGCCGAGCACGGCGACTGGTTTCATATCGAAGTGGCTGCGTATCCTGAATACCACCCGCAGGCGAGGTCGCCGCGAGCGGATCTGGAGAATTTCGCACGCAAGGTGAAGGCGGGCGCAAATTCAGCAATTACACAGTATTTCTATAACGCGGACGCCTATTTCCGCTTCGTCGACGACGTGCGCAAGCTCGGTGTTGACACACCGATCGTGCCCGGCATCATGCCGATCACGAACTATGCGCAACTGATGCGGTTTTCCGAAATGTGTGGCGCAGAGGTCCCGAAGTGGATCGCGCGGCGACTGGAAAGCTTTGGTGACGACCGTGACGCTATTCGGGCATTCGGGCTGGATGTCGTGACCGCAATGTGCGAGCGGCTGGTCGTGAACGGTGCACCAGGATTGCATTTCTACACGCTGAACGGCGCGGTGGCCAGCAAGGCGATTTGCGAGCGTCTGCGCGCCTGAGCGCAACAAGGACGGCCCGGCGCGCGTCGGCCGTTGAGAATTTGTCGAACGTACGTTTTTTTCCGCCTTGCCGGTTTGGCGAAATCCAGTACACTCGCGCCTACACCGGAGATCCCGGGACGACAATTCGGAGCAAGCATGCCACATAACCGTCCGTTATCCGAAACCTACCGCCCGACCTATAATGCCGTGCTCGCCGTGGTGACCGCGCTGGCACTGAGTGGCGCCGGGCTCGCGCAAGCCGCGTCGCTGCCCAACAAGACGCTGGTCTATTGCTCCGAGGGCAGCCCCGCGGGCTTCGATCCGGCGCAGTACACCACCGGCACCGATTTCACCGCCAATACGTTCACCGTCTTCAATCGTCTGGTCGAGTTCGAGCGTGGTGGCACGAAGATCGAGCCTGGCCTAGCCGAAAAGTGGGATGTGTCGCCGGACGGCCTGCAATACACCTTCCATTTGCGTCATGGCGTAAAGTTTCACTCGAATGACATCTTCAAGCCGACGCGTGATTTCAATGCCGACGACGTGCTGTTCACGTTCAATCGGATGCTCGACCCGAATCTGCCGTTCAACAAGGCGTACAAGGTCCAGTTCCCGTACTTCACTGACTTGGGGCTGGACAAGCTGATCGCAAAGGTCGAAAAAAGCGGTCCGTATAGCGTGCGGTTCACGCTGAAGGAGGTCAACGCGCCGTTTCTGCAGAACTTGGCGATGGAGTTCGCATCGATCCAGTCGGCCGAATATGCGGACGCGCTGCTCAAGGCCAATCGCGCGCCGGACTTGAACCAGAAGCCGATCGGCACCGGACCGTTTATTTTCAAACGCTACACGAAGGATGCGACGATCCGTTTCGACGGCAATCCCGATTACTGGAAGCCGGGCGCAGTTAAGGTCGGCAAGCTGATTTTTTCAATCACTGTCGATCCGGGCGTGCGGAGTCAGAAGCTCAAGCGCGGCGAATGCCAGATCACAGTCTATCCGCGGCCGGCTGACATCGAATCGCTCAAGAGCGACCCGAACGTGCAATTGCCGTCTAAGCCGGGCTTCAACCTCGGCTACTTGGCGTACAACGTCGAGCATAAGCCGTTTGACAACGCGCAGGTGCGCCGCGCGCTGGATATGGCGATCAACAAGAAGGCCATCATCGAGTCAGTGTACCAGGGCGCAGGCCAGCTTGCGACCAACCCGATGCCGCCGACCCAATGGTCGTACGACGCATCGATCAAGGCGTTGCCGTATGATCCGCAGCAAGCCAAGGCGTTGTTGCAGAAGGCGGGCGTCAAGAAAGGCACCGAGGTCACGTTGTGGGCCATGCCGGTGCAACGCTCGTACAACCCGAATGGCAAGCTGATGGCCGAGATGATCCAAGCCGACTGGGCGAAGGTTGGCGTGAAGGCGAAGATCGTCACGTATGAATGGGGCGAGTACATTAAGCGCGCCCATGCGGGCGAGCACGACGCGATGCTGATTGGCTGGACCGGCGACAATGGCGATCCCGACAACTGGCTCGGCACGCTGCTCGGCTGTGACGCGGTCCATGGCAACAACTTTGACAGGTGGTGCTACAAGCCCTTCGACGATCGGGTTGTCAAGGGCCGCGAGACCACCGATCAGGCGCAGCGCACGAAGCTGTACCTCGAGGCGCAGAAGATCTTTGCCAAGGAGCTGCCGTTCTCGCCGCTCGCGCATTCGACGACATACCAGCCGATCGCGAAGAACGTCGTCGACTTCAAGATCGATCCGCTAGGTTACACCCGTTTTGACGGCGTGAGCTTGAAGTAAGCGTTTCGACATCGTCCTGCGTGACGCTGGCGACGACACGCCGCTCAAGCGTTAAGCATGGACTGCGGCGGCCCGGGCGCGAGCCCGCGCCGCCGCTCACGCACTGGCACCCACAAACGGGAGTTTTCATGATCCGTTTTGTCTTGCGCCGCCTGGGAATGGTCATACCGACGTTTATCGGCATCACCCTTCTCGCGTTCGCGCTTATTCATCTGATACCCGGCGACCCTATCGAAGTGATGATGGGCGAGCGCGGCGTCGATCCGCAGATGCATGCCGAGGCGCTGCATCGCCTGGGGCTCGATGAGCCGCTGCCGTTGCAGTATCTGCACTATGTTGGTCGCGCGTTGCATGGCAATCTCGGCACGTCGTTGATCACCAATACCAGCGTGATGGACGAGTTCCTCGCGCGCTTTCCGGCGACGCTGGAGCTGTCGGTCTGCGCCATGGCGTTCGCGCTGCTGTTCGGCCTGCCGGCGGGCGTTGCCGCGGCGCTCAGGCGCGGCTCGTGGCTCGATCACACGGTGATGGGGACCGCCCTGACCGGCTATTCGATGCCGATCTTCTGGTGGGGGCTGCTGCTGATCATGCTGTTCTCGGTCACGCTCGGCTGGACGCCGGTGTCTGGGCGCATCGCGGTGGAATACGACATTCCGTATACGACCGGCTTCATGCTGATCGATTCGCTGCTATCCACCGATGAGGGCGCGTTCAAGTCCGCTGTGTCGCATTTGATCCTGCCGGCAGTGGTGCTGGGCACGATTCCGCTGGCGGTCGTTGCGCGGATGACGCGCTCGTCGATGCTCGAGGTGCTGCGCGAGGACTATATCCGCACTGCGCGCGCCAAGGGCTTGTCGCCGGCGCGGGTCGTCCTCGTGCACGCGCTGCGCAACGCGCTGATTCCCGTTGTCACGGTGATTGGGCTGCAGGTCGGCACTTTGCTTGCGGGCGCGGTGTTGACCGAGACTCTGTTTTCGTGGCCTGGAATCGGCAAGTGGCTGATCGACGCAATCTCGCGCCGCGACTACCCAGTCGTGCAAGGCGGCATCCTGATGATCGCGACGCTGGTCATCCTGGTCAACCTGCTCGTCGATTTGCTGTACGGCGTGCTTAATCCGCGCATTCGCCACACGAGGTAACGATGGCAGACTTGCCAACCCCACCCCTGTCATCGCCGCAGGCGGTGACGCCGCCGCCGTCCGGACGCTTGCTGGCGGCGCGCGAATTTTGGGCCCAATTCTCGCGCAACCACGGCGCAGTCGGCGCGCTCGTGGTGGTCACGATATTGATCGTGGTCGCGCTGTTCGCGCCGCTGCTGGCGCCGCATAGCCCGATCGAGCAGTACCGGGAGTTCGTCAAGTTGCCACCGGCGTGGCTCGCCGGCGGCAACTGGCAGTTCGTGCTGGGCACTGACGAAGCGGGACGCGACATCCTGTCGCGGTTGATGTACGGCGCGCGGCTGTCGTTCTTCATCGGCCTGGTGTCGGTCGTGTTGGCGCTGCTGCCAGGTATCGTACTGGGGCTGGCCGCCGCATTCTTTCCGCGCTGGGGCGACGCGCCGATCATGCGGCTGATGGATGTGCTGCTCGCGCTGCCGTCGTTGTTGCTCGCGGTGGCGGTCGTGGCCGTGATCGGCCCCGGATTGGCCAACACGATGCTGGCCATTGCAATCGTCGCGCTGCCCGCCTACGTGCGGCTCACGCGCGCGTCTGCGCTCGGCGAGCTGCAAAAGGAGTATGTGACCGCCTCGCGCGTGGCGGGCGCCGGCACGTTGCGCTTGATGTTCTCTCAGGTGCTGCCTAACTGTACCGCGCCGTTGATTGTGCAGGCCACGCTTGGCTTCTCGACCGCGATCCTTGATGCCGCCGCGCTCGGCTTTCTCGGCCTGGGCGTGCAGCCGCCCTCAGCCGAATGGGGCGCGATGCTGGCCTCCGCGCGCGACTACATCGACAACGCGTGGTGGATCGTCACGATGCCGGGCTTGTCGATTCTGGTCACCGTGCTGGCCATCAACCTGCTCGGCGACGGGCTGCGCGATGCACTCGATCCGAAATTGAAGAGGTTGTCATGAGCCCGAATCCGAATGCACCGTGCGATGCAGGTGCGCCGTTGCTGACGATCCGCAACCTGCATGTCGACTTCGACGGACTGGCCGCGGTCGATCGCGTGAATCTGTCGGTGGCCGCCGGCGAGGTGCTCGGCATTGTCGGCGAATCCGGTTCGGGCAAGAGCGTCACGTCGATGGCCCTGATGGGGCTGATCGACCCGCCGGGGCGTGTCAGCGCCGACGAACTGTGCTTTGACGGCGTTGACCTGTTGCGCGCGTCGCCGGCTAAGCGCCGGCGTATCGTCGGCAAGGACATCGCGATGGTGTTTCAAGACGCGCTCACGAGTCTGAATCCAAGCTATACGGTCGGCTACCAGATCAAGGAAGTGCTCCGCTTGCATGAAGGGTTGCGCGGCGCGGCCCTGGAGCGCCGCGCGCTGGACCTGCTCGAGCAGGTTGGCATCCCGGACGCGAAGAACCGCATCAACGCGTTCCCCCACCAGATGTCGGGCGGGATGAATCAGCGCGTGATGATTGCCATGGCCGTGGCGTGCAACCCGAAACTGCTGATCGCCGACGAGCCGACCACCGCGCTGGACGTGACGATCCAGGCGCAGATCATGGACCTGCTGGTGCGGTTGCAGAAGGAGCGTGGTATGGCGCTCGTGCTGATCTCGCACGACCTGGCCGTGGTATCCGAGGTCGCGCAGCGGGTCGCGGTGATGTATGCGGGTGAGATCATCGAAATGAACCGCGTGCCGGATATTTTCTCGGCGCCGCACCATCCGTACACGGAGGCGCTGCTGGCGGCCATTCCCGAGCACAACCGCGGTGCGCGGCGGCTCGCGGCGCTCTCCGGCATGGTGCCTGGCCACGGCGACCGCCCCAGTGGCTGCCTGTTCGCGCCGCGTTGCAAGTATGGGGTTGACGATTGTTGGAAGGGGCGGCCCGCGCTCGCGCAACTCGATGCGCAGGACGACGCGATGCGTGCCCGATGCATCCGTCCCCTGAATGTGGAAAAGGTCGCGGCGCCGATACTCGATGCGGGGCGCATTGCGCTGGCCGGCGCGACGCCGGGAGACGACGCCGGCGAGTGCGTCGCGGCGCCGGCCGCGCCGCCCGCCGGTGGCGTTGCCGACGACCGGCATGACCCGCACGCGCGCGGCACGCACGAGAACGGAGGTGAACGATGAGCGCGGTGGCGCATGCCCGCGACACGGCGACGGCCAAGGATGCCGTGCTGGTTGCGGACCAACTGACCAAGCACTACGAGGTGCGCCGTGGCATGTTCGGCACGGCCACAGTGAAGGCGCTCAACGGCGTGTCGTTTTCGCTCGCCCGTGGTCGCACGTTGGCGGTTGTCGGCGAGTCGGGATGCGGTAAGTCAACGCTTGCGCGGCAATTGACGATAGTCGAGAGCCCGACGTCCGGCCGCCTGTTGATCGATGGCGCCAATGTTGCGACCGCCACGGATGAACAGCTAGCCGAGTTGCGCAAACGCGTCCAGATGGTGTTCCAGAACCCGTTTGCCTCGTTGAACCCGCGCAAGACGGTCGAGCAGACGCTGGCCGAGCCGCTGGCGATCAATACCGAGATGAGCGCCGGCGAGCGGGCATCGCGCATCGCCGAGATGATGCGCACGGTCGGCCTGCGGCCCGAGCACGCGAAGCGGTATCCGCACATGTTCTCCGGCGGGCAGCGGCAGCGCGTGGCGATTGCGCGCGCGATGATCCTGACGCCGCGCATCGTCGTGGCCGACGAGCCGGTGTCAGCGCTGGACGTGTCGATCCAGGCGCAGATTTTGAACTTGTTCATGGATCTGCAGGACAAGTTCTGCACCAGCTACGTGTTCATTTCGCACAACCTCGCGGTGGTCGAGCACGTCGCCGACGATGTGATGGTGATGTACTTCGGCAGCATCGCGGAACGAGGGGCCAAGGCGACCATCTTCGCGCGGCCGCGGCATCCGTACACACGCGCGTTGATGTCGGCTACACCGGCTATTTTCGAATCCGACCGTCGCATCAAGATCAAGCTGGAGGGGGAGCTGCCGTCGCCGTTGAATCCCCCTCGCGGCTGCACATTCCATCAGCGCTGTCCGTACCGGATCGAGCGGTGCATGGCCGAGGAGCCGAGGTTGCGCGACGTTGACGGCCGCCAAGTGGCCTGCCATCGTGCGGAGGAGATGGATGCTTGAGTGGCGGCGCGGCCGCCGCGCGCGATGCAATACCGGCCTGGCCAAGTTGCTCGCGCGGCGGGTCGCCTTCGGATTGTTGGCCGGTATCGCATCATCCGCGCACGCATTGTCCGGCGCGTCCATGGTGCAGGCCCCGCTGGGGCCGCCAACCGTGCCGATATCCGCCAGCCAGACCGAGGCGGCCACGCCGCCGCGCCAGCACGGTCAGCCGGCGCTGCAAGCCGACGATGGAACGGCGTCTAGTCGGCCCGGCGCCGCCCAGGCGAGTGTGCCGCGGCCTGCGCACATGCCGTTCTATGTCGCGACCAGAGGTGCCCTGACACTGTACCTGTTCGGCACGCTGCACGTTGGCGACCCGGCTGACTATCCGGCCGAGCAACCGTTCCGGCAACCGATCATCGACGCGTTGCGTGCGGCGTCGTGCATGGCATTCGAGCTTTCGCCCGACGATCTGGTGATGTCGCAGGACGATGTGACGCGCTATGGCATGTGCTCATATGCGTGTCTGCCACGGTTGCTGCCGGCCGATATGTGGGCGAAGATCGTGCGTCGCATGCGCGGCAATCCAGCCGGGCTTGCGGCGATCCGCAAGACACGCCCATGGTTGGCAGCGATGCTGATCGAGACCTACGACTCGTTGTCGGCCGGGTTGCAGGCCGAGTATGGCTCCGAGCCACAGCTCGAAAACCTGTACGTGGGACGTATCGTCGGTCTGGAGACGCGCGATGAGCAAATCGCCGCTTTCACCAAACTGACGCTCGCCGAGCAACGCGAGATGCTCGCGCAAGACTTGCGGCAGACGCCGGCCGATAACGTGTCCGACGTGCGCATCCTGCATGCGCTATGGCGGGCCGGCGATGCCGATGCGATGGCGAACTGGCAGGCGCGGCAATCGGCGAAACTGGCGCGCTCGCCGGCGTTGTCGCGGCGCATTGACGAGCGGATCGTGTTCCAGCGCAGCGAGCGCTTCGTTGCACGCATGCTGCTGCTTGCCGAGCCCGACAGGCCGATCTTCGTCGCGATCGGCGCACTGCATCTCGGCGGGCAGAAGGGCGTGCTCGCGCTGTTGCGAGATCGCGGCTTTGATGTCGCGCCGCGCTGACGTGTGCCGGGCTGCTCGCGTCGCCATCACGGCGCTGGCCGCGAGGCGGCAGGATCGTGCGGATGCGGTTGGGCCGTGCCGAGGCGGCAGGATTGCGGATGTGGTTGTGCCGTGCCGAGGTGACAGGCCAGCGTAGACGGTTTAGTGCAACGCGCCGCCCGTTTCCGGCAAATCCATGCGCACTGACAAGGCAGTCCGCACGATGACCTTCAGCCCTTCGATGACGGACGCGGTCGGCAGGCTGGGCTGACCTGGGTGGCGCGCGGCCTGTCGCGGCGTATAGGGTATATGCACGAAGCCGCCGCGCAATTGCGGTGCGCGTGTCGCGATGTGGTGCGACAGCACGTAGAAGAGGCGATTGCAGGTGAAGGTGCCGGCCGTTTGCGACACCGACGCCGGGATGCCAGCCTCGCGCAGCGCATGGACGAGCGCCTTGATCGGCAGCGTGGAGAAGTAAGCCGCCGGCCCGTCGGCGACGATCGGAGCGTCGATCGGCTGGTAGCCGTCGTTGTCCGGAATGCGTGCATCGTCCACGTTGATGGCGACGCGCTCGACGGACAAGTCCGGACGCCCGCCGGCTTGGCCGACACAGATTGCCAGCGACGGACGCGTTGCATCGAGCGCGTCCAGCAGCGCCTGGTCGAGCGTGCGAAAGCGCACCGGCATCCTCCACGCACGCACGAGCGCGTCGCTCGACGCGGTTGCAATGCGCGCCCCGTCCAGTGCGTGCACGGCTTCCCATGAGGGGTTAATCGGCTCGTTCTCGAACGGCTCAAAACCGGTGAGCAGCACGGTTTGCATCGTATGGTGTTCCTTCCTAGAAACGTTGCGTGCCAGCCGGCGCGGCCGACGCTGGCGTAGCTGCAGTGCCGTTATGATGCCGCGGGGCGTGCGAAAAAGCCATTCAACAAGTGGCCCAGTTGGCGACGCAGCCGATGCTTTGTCAGCCGCCCTGGCGCTGTCGGAACAGACGCAGACGGGAGCGGGTTGCGTTGGTGTGGGCTGGCCTTCGCATCGTTGAATGGAATGATAATTATTCTCATTAATATGAGTGCGCCTTACTTTCCTGAATGCGCATCCATGTTGTCCTTCTCAACTTCTCACGCTTTCGCCTCGACCTCGGCTTCCAACGCTTGCACCGTTCCCGTGGCTTTAGGCGCATTGTCGAACTTTTCAGCCCACGCTGCTGCTGCGACTTTTTCGACTGCACAATGGACGCCGGGCGCCCGGCGCGCCGGGCGTCGCACTGGTCACCAGCGTCTCGATGCACCGCCCACGCTGCCGGAAATCCAGGTGTCCTGCGTTGTCGATTGCTCAGACATACTAAGCGAGTTGAATCGGCTCTCACATGATGACGCGTGCCGGCCACCGTCGCGTCGGCTACCATCGGTCGGCCGCACGCCGCAGACCCCGACGTCGCGCTTGCCGCCCGCGGAACGATCTGAATGTCCGACCATGGATGAACGCAAGCTTGCCATCGACGAATGGATGGCATGGCGCCGTGAGGCGCGTGTGCCTCACGGCGCCCAACTGGCGTGCGACCCTGCGCTTTACGAAACGGTGAAGCGGCTCGCGACAGAGTGCATCGGTGGCGACCAGGACGGCAGCGGCGCGCTGGCGATCGACGCGGACGAGTTTGTACATTGCTTGTACGTGATTGTGGTTACGCTGATCCAGGTGTCCAAGGGGGACGGCGCGGGCGTGCAAGCAGCCTTCAACGAGGCGGCGACGCTACTGGCTCGGGATCCGCTCGGCTGGCTGAAGGACGCCGGCATTGCGCATGGTATCGCCGATCTTGCGGTGACCGCTGGCATGACCGCGCCATTGTTGCTGTTGGCCAGGCAGGCCATCGTGGAGGGTCTGGCCGAGTGGCGCCGTGCGCGCGAGACGGGTAAGGCATTGGATCAGGCGCTGGCGAAGGTTGACGAGGAAATCGCGGCACTACAAGCGCTGGCGGCGCTACTGCAGCCGGCAGGAGACGATGTCTCATCAGGCCGGGCGGCGGCGCGCGCAGGCGGCGGCGCGCGTACCGATCCCGCCGCCGGCAGCGGCCAGACGCTGCCTAAATTGACTGCGATCAAGCAGGAGCGACGGACCGCGTTGCGGTTTCTGCGCAAACAAAACGATGCGGACACGGTGATCGGGGCCAGCTCCTTTGTATCGGGCAGTGCGATTGCAGCGAAGTGCGCGGTCGATACCGGCACCAAGGCATACTACATCATCGAGCAGGGTGGTGCAGCCGCGACGGCGGCCGCCGGCGCGGCTGGCGCGCTGGGTGCGATGGCGCTGGGGCCGATCGCATCAGCCGGGTCATTGGCGCTGGGTGGCTATATGCTGCATAAGTCCCGGAACAAGCGCGATGCGTTCCGCGCGGAAAAGAACCGTACCGATTGCCGGGTCGGCGCATGGCTGCAACAGTCGCCCGCGCAGGGCGCGGCCATGACGTCCCACGATGCCGCGTCGTGGGACGAGCACGCGCTGCGGCATCGCTATGCCGAGTTCTATCGGCAAAAAACACAGCAACATGATGCGTTTTTTACCCACTATACGCGCTGGAACAAGGGTTTTGTCGCCGGCAGCGGCCTGTATACTGCCGGTACGGTGTCCAAGCTCGCGCTGGCCGGCATCGTGGCCGCGGGCGGCACGGCGCTTGCCACGCCGGCCGCACCGGTTGTGCTCACGGCGGCGACCGGCGTGGCCGGCGCCATGATGATTTTCTTTTCGCTTCAGTATCTGAAAGGGCATGGCCGTCTCCAGCGTTACCAGCGCTACTACCATGACGATGATCCGGAACTCGACCGTCATTTCCTAGCCGCTGTCGATCTGCTGTGTGCGGACGATCGCCCGTTGGCGGGCTTTGATTTGCGTGCTGCCTTCTATCATCAGGCGGCCCAGCGCGAGGATCAGCGCCAGACTTTCCTCGCGGATGTCGCCGCGCAATGTTCGAAGCGGTATGACGACTCATCCACGTACACTGCTGACGCAGAGGACGTGCTCGCGCGCCGTGGCCCCAAACCGACCCGCGCGCAGCAACTGACGCAATTCGCCAGACGTACCGGAGAGGCGGCGGCGGGCCGCATCCACGCGGCGTCGGCTTTTGCGCGTGCCGCGGTTCACCCGAAGCCAGTTGCGGGCGCAAGGGGTGCTGTAACGGGCGCGTGGGGCAATGCGCGCGAGGCAGCCCGGCACGCATGGCATGCGTCGCGGCGCCACTTGACCCGAACGGGCCTGAAAGCGTGGCTGGCGGATCCTGCCAATCATACGCAGCAGGCCCGTGTCCTGGGACAGATGATCGAGACGCAACTGGCCTACTTGGATCGCAAGCTGCAGACCAAGCTTCACGCATACAGCCATATCGAGCGGGGACTACGCGCCGATACGCGCATGGCGGACGCGCGCCCCGAGGCCGGCACGCCGAACAATGTGGCGCAGCCGGCGAGGCCTGTCAGTCCAGCCGATGTGACGCAGCTGTTGCGGGGATTGCGTGACGATCTGATAGACGACGAGCGTTTGTATCGGCACGCGTTGGTCGTGTGTGATGCGTTGAGCACGCTGGCGAATGGTCCTGTGGATACGCCGGCCGGCCGTCAATTGCTTGCCAGCACGCTGGACCAGTTCATCAGCGTCCAGCAAGGCGTGCTGCCGTCGCCCGCGGATGCGTTGCCGGACCTGGAGGCCAGCCATGATCGTCTGGCAACATACCTGACGAAACAGGCGCCGGCCCGCTATCGCGATCTGCGCGGCAAGTTGATCGAAACGGAACTCCAGTCCACGCGCATCCGTGACGCCTGGCAACAGCGGGCCGTTGGCGAACCCGCGGGCGGTGTGGTGCCCGGGCCGACACGCAGGCGGCCGCGCCAAGCCGTGCGTATATCGATGGCAGGTTGACACTGCTTGCTCTGCCGTCGGCCTGAGTACCGGCGTCGAACTGACGCCGATACCTGCGCATCGCGTGCTAAACGCGGAGTGCAAGTGCGTTCATCGGAACGCAAGTACGTTCATCAGCACGATGTTGGCCGCGAGGATTGCCAGCGCGGTCGGCACTTGCGCCTTGATCACCGCGTTCTTGTCGGGCAACTCCAACAGCGCCGCCGGCACGATGTTGTAGTTCGCGGCCATCGGCGTGAGCAGCGTGCCGCAATAACCTGAGAACATGCCGATGGCGACCATTACCGCCGGATCGGCGTGGAACACGCCGACCAGCACCGGCACGCCGACGCCGCCGGTCATTACCGGGAACGCGGCAAAGCCGTTGCCCATGACTACCGTAAAGAGCGCCATACCGATACAGTACACCGCGACCGCGATCACCCGCAGGTCCATGTTGATGTAGGCCGTCGTCAAGTGGGCGACCGCCTTGCCCACGCCGGCATCCGAAAACACCAGTCCCAGCATGCCCAACATCTGCGGCAGCAGCACCGCCCACGACAGCGCATCGACCAGGCGCCGCGTTTCCCGGGTCGACTGCGCAAGCGTGTCGCGCGTGAGCAGGCACGCGAACGCCACGGCGACGAGGCAGCCGATACCGAACGCTACGAGCGTGACGTTTTTTGGGTCCAGCAACGGCGTGCCGCCTACATTCAGGTGCGGCGCGGCCAGCGTGAGCACGACGGTGATGGCCGGGATCGTCAGCGCTGGAAGGAACAGCTTGTTGCCGAGTCGTTTCGCGCTCGCCGTGCGCAACTCCGTTGACAACATTTTCGTCTTGCCGCCGGTCACACCGCCGAATCCGGCGATCAGCGCCATCGCGATGACGAAGGCGCCGACCAGTTCAGCCGGCAGGCGCTCGCCGACCAGAAAGATGATGGCTGCCAGGGCCCAGAATGTGCCGGCTAGCCAGCGCTTCGGGTGCGTGGTGTCGGTGACGATCATGCCCGCGACGATCGCCAGTAGGATGCCCACCAGCCAGTAGAGGTAGTTGATCGACAGCATCATGCTTATTCTCCGCTTGGTTGGAGGGGTTGGGCGCCCGTGCTGCGGGGCTGGGTCAGCAGTTCGCGATCCAACGACCGATCGAGCAGGTACAGCCGCGTGCCATGGATCAGAAAGGCGCAGATCGCGGTCGGGATACCCCACAGCGCGACGTGCAATGGCACCACGTCGATGCCTGCCTCATGCAGGAAGGTGGTCATCAGCACGATCGCGCCGAATGCCACGAACACGTCCTCACCGAAGAACAACCCGACGTTGTCGGTGGCTGCGGAGAACGCCCGCAGCTTGTATCGCACCGCATCGGCAAGCACGCCATAGCGCGTTTGCGCGGCGCCTTCAGCCATCGGCGCGATCAACGGACGGACCATCTGCGGATGACCACCCAGGCCGGTCAGGCCCACCGCGGCGGTCACTTCCCGCACGAACAGGTAGACGATCAGCAGGCGTCCCGCAGTGGCGGACTTGATGCCGGCAATCCATTGGTGAGCCCGCTCGCGCAGCCCGTGACGCTCCAGCAAGCCGATGACTGCGAGCGGCAGCAGGATAATCAGAGGAAGGTTACGCGTCTTAACAAAGCCGATACCGATTTCCGCGAGGATCTTGGCCGGCGGATAGTGAGCGGCGGCGGCTGTCACGATCGCAGCGGCTGTGACCACGAGCATCGGATTGAAGCGCAGCACGAAGCCGGCAATGATGACGGCCACTCCGAGCAGTGGCCAAAGATTGAGGGTAGTTTGCATGAGATCTCCAATTGGCAAGTCCAGCGGTGGTGAACAAGCATGAAAAACCCGGCTTCATGGACCGGGCTGTGTTGTCAAGCATCGGGTGCACAGCCCACCGCCATCGCGACGTGGCGGGCTGCGTCAACCCGGATGCCTTCATTTGCCAGCCGCGCGCGGATGCGGCGGGCAAATTCGAGGGCGTGCGGACCGTCTCCGTGTAAGCAGATCGTCTGGGTGTTCAACATCACCCACTGCCCGTCCACGGACCTCACGCGCTTGTCCCGGATCATCACCAGCGTGCGCTCCAACACCGCCTCCTCGTCCTCGAGCAGCGCGCCGGGCAGCTTGCGCGGCACCAGCGAGCCATCGGACAGGTAGCCGCGATCAGCGAACACTTCTTCGATCGCGAGCAGTCCGGCACGCCGGGCCGCTTCGATCAGGCGGCTGTTCGCCAGACCGAACACGGCCAACGATGGGTCGAAGTCGCGCACCGCGGCAACGATCGCATTGGCCAGCGTGATATCGCGCGCGGCCATGTTGTATAGGGCCCCATGAGGCTTCACGTGAGCCACCTTGCCGCCTTCGGCATGCGCGATTGCGGCAAGGGCGCCGAGCTGATACAGCATGCCGGAATAGACATCGGAAGGCGGTAGCGCCAACTCGGCACGTCCGAAATTCTCCGGATCGTTGAAGCTGGGATGCGCGCCGATTGCCACGCCTTTCTCGATGGCCCAGCGAACACTCTGACGCATGATGCTGGGGCCACCTGCATGCCAGCCGCACGCGATGTTCGCCGAACTCACTAGTTCGAGCAGCGCTTCATCGTTACCACATCCCTCGCCGAGATCGGCGTTCAGATCGACTTCCATGTCCCTGCCTTCAATTCATGCCGCAGCCTTACAGCGCTCCTGCTGTAGTGCAATGGCCAGCTCGATATGGCGCAAATATTTGTTGAGTTCCGCCAGTGCGTTGCGCGCCTGTTCCAACGAACATTGGATGAAATGAACCCGTTGGTTCAACCGAGCCTGCGCGAGCAGCCACAAGTCCGCGGCGATCACGCTGCCGAACCGCGGGTAGCCGCCGGTGGTCTGAGCGTCGCTCATCAGCACGATCGGCTGCCCATTCGGTGGCACCTGGATGGTGCCCGGCAGCACGCCGTGCGACAGCAGATCGATTGGGCTTTGCCGCTCCAGCACCGGGCCGGCCAGCCGGAAGCCCATCCGGTTGCTGTTCGGCGTGATCGACCAGTCCTCGTTCCAGAACGCGGCGTGGGCCTGCGTCGAAAAGCTTGCATATTCGGGGCCGGGTATGACCCGCACGCGCGTCGCGATGGCGCCGAGCCGGTGACCGGCGCCCTGTTCAAGATGCTCCAGTGCGCACCACGATGGTGGCTTGACCCCGAACGCCGGCGCTTCCGGGCTGAATGCGGGGTTGCGCGCGCTCGCGGGCAGTGGCGCCACCGGCAAGCGATCGCCGTCCTTCAATACCCGCCCCGCGAGACCGCCGAAATGCGCGCCCAAATCCGTCGAGCGCGAGCCAAGCATCGGCATCACATCGATGCCGCCGGCAATCGCCAAGTAGCCGCGCATGCCGATCGACGGCGCGCGCAGCGTCAAGGTTTGTCCTGCTTGCACCGGCAGGCTGCGCCATGCGTAGACAGGCTGGTCATCCAGTGTGGCGTGGAAGTCGGCGCCGGTCAGCGCGATGCGTGTGGCACGCGGGAACCGCAGCACCACCGGCCCTAGGGTCAATTCGAGCCCTGCCGCCCCCGGGACGTTGCCCACTAGCCGGTTGGCTACCTGCAGCGCCACGGTGTCGAGCGCGCCGGCGGTGCACACGCCACACTGGCGATGGCCGGTGCGGCCCAGGTCTTGGACGCTCGTCAGCGTCCCCGCGCGGATGACCTCGATCATGCGTGTCCCCTTGCCCAGTCATTGCGCGTCTGCAGCGCCGCAGCGCAAGCCCGTCCATCTTTCATGCCAGCACCTCCGCGATGGTGAAGCGAACTTTATCGCCTGGCAGCAGTGTCGTGCTCGGGGTCCTGGCTGGATCGAACAGCACCATGTCCGAGCGCCCGATCAATTGCCAGCCGCCCGGCGACGTGGCCGGGTAGATGCCGGTCTGCTCGCCGCCGATGCCCACTGATCCGGCCGGCACCGCGAATCGCGGCTCGTGCCGCCGCGGCGTGGCCAAGCTTGCGTCGAGTCCGCCCATGTAGGCGAATCCGGGCTGGAAACCGAGAAAGAACACAACGTATTCACCGGCGGCGTGCCGCTCGACCACTTCGCGGGGTGAGTAGCCGGTGTGCCGCGCCACGCTTTCCAGGTCCGGTCCCGCCTCACCGCCGTAGCGCACCGGGATCTCGACGACGCGGCATGCCGTCTCCTCGGCCGGGGCTCGTGCCCAAGCGCCGCGCAGCTGTATCGCCAACCCGTCCGGATCGGCATGTAGCGGGTCAAACACCAGGGTGACGTTATTCATGCCAGGCACCACGTCCAGCACATGTGGCCAGTCGCGTGCCATCCGGGCCACATGCCACACGCGCTGCTGGTACGCGAGCGTGGCCGGCGGTGGCAGCTCGCACACCAGTGCCTGATCGCCCAGCGGGAAAATTCTTGGTGCAGTCATCATTGATTCGCCTCCATAGCCATGCATTCTGGTGAAGGGGACGCGTATCCGCGCGTGCCTCAGGCATATTTTTATCTCGTATTGTCAATAAAATATAGAGAATTTATCAATAAGTGTTTTCACGAGACATCGCCAAGCGCTTGTCCGCCGCTATACTGAAGGCCCTGCAACGAACCACGGTCATTTGGCATGATCCGCACGCCAACGAAGATTGTCTCGTCAGAACACCTCATGTCTGAAACCAGTGCAGAGCTGTCTGAGTTCGAATATGGATTGATCCTGGCCGGCCACGCGTTCGATCGTTGGATGGTGCGCTGTATGTCCGCGGCGGGCGCCAAGGACATGACGGCAATCGAGGTGTCGCTGCTGCATCATGTGACACATCGCGAGCGCAGGAAGAAATTGGCGGATATCTGTTTCGTGCTGAACATCGAGGATACGCACGTGGCGACGTACGCGCTGAAAAAGCTGGTCGCGCGCGGTTACGTGGCCAGCGAGAAATCCGGCAAGGAGGTGTTTTTTTCGGCGACCGAGGCCGGCCGCGAGCTTTGCCTGAAGTATCGCGAGGTGCGCGAGAGTTGCTTGATGGTGACGTTGGCCGAGGCCGGCCTGGACAATGCGCAGATCGGTGACGCCGCGCAGTTGCTGCGCACCGCGTCAGGCCTCTACGATACGGCCGCGCGCGCCGCGACGTCGCTCTGAGCGCGCCGGGCGGCGATCAATAGCAGAGCGCGTCCGTGACGATGACGTCCAGCGGCAAGTCGTGCGCTTCGTGCGGCAGTGAGTCCGCCCGCGAGCATTCATATGCGATCCCCACGGTGACCGGCGGGACCGCGTGCGCCGGCCAGGCGGCCAGCGTCCGGTCGAAATAGCCGCCGCCGTAGCCGAGCCGGTACCGTGATGCGTCGAAGCCAACACATGGCGCGAGCAGCAGGTCCGGCACGACGCTGTTTTCGTGCGCCGGCACGGGAATCCGATAGCGCCCTTCCTTCATCGGCGAGCCGGGTGTCCACGCGTGGTAGGCCATCGGCGCGTGCGGCGCGACGATAACCGGTAATGCCGCCCGCCGCGCAGCGTCGCCGCTCAGCCAGTGCGCGACCACGCGTCGCGCGTCGAACTCTGCGGCAACTGGCCAGAACAGGCCCACGCAACGCGGCGCATACCGCTGCAGTACATCGGCCAGGCGCAGCGCCAATTCGACGTCGGCCCGCGTGCGCTGCGGCGTGCCGGCGAAGCGCTCGCGTTCGGCCAGCAACTTGGCGCGCAACGCCGTCTTCAGCGACGATCGCGTTGCGTTTTCTTCGCTCAGCAGTCCTGGCTCGCGTGCTATGCTTTTGATCACTGGCAGAGTCCTTGTTTAAACGTGAAAAAGAAGATACCCGTGCGTGTTCACCGAGTATATCGCGCGGTCACAGGCGCGTTGACGGCGGCGCTTTTTGTCGTGTGCGGCAGCGCTTTTGCGGTACGGCTGCTGCCTGGCGCCGTGCCGTCCGATCCGGACCAGATATTCGTGCAGCTTCGTGAGGCGGCACGCAGGAACGATGCGGCTGGCGCCACACGGCTGGCGGCATTGATTCCCGATTATCCCGCTGCGTCGTATCTGACGTACTTCCAGATCAAGCCCACGTTGTTCGATGACCAGGGCCACGCGCGTGTCGATGCGGATGACGCACCGGTGCTCGATTTCCTGTCGCGCTACGATGGTCAGGCGATTGCGGAGCGGATGCGCGGCGATTACCTCGCGGTGCTCGGCGCGCGCCATGATTGGCGCAATTTCGACGCCCAATATGCACGGTTTGTGCTCGACGACGATACGCAGGTCAAATGCTACGCGCTCGAGTCCAAGGCAGCACGGCGCCAGGATGTCGCCGACGCGGCGCGTGCGCTGCTCGTGGAGCCCAAATGGTATGGCGACGGCTGCATCGACCTGATCACCTATCTGGCGCAACGTGGCCAGTTCAGCGCCGATGACGTATGGGCACAGATCCGGCTGGCACTCGAGCAAGGCTACTCGAGCCTGGCGTCCAAGCTTGTCGACGCGCTCGGCAGCGACCGGCCCGATTCGGTGTTGTACGAGCAGGCGACGTCCTCTGCGCCGCTGTATTTGGCGCGCGGGATTGCGCCGAATACAGCGGCACACCAATTGGCGCTGGTCGCGATTACAGCGATGGCGCGCAAGGACCCAGCGCTGGCCGCAACGACATTCGCGTCGGTTAGCGAAGCGCTTACGCCTCAGGAGCGTGCGCTTGGCTGGGGAACGATCGCATACCAGGGCGCCATCAAGCAGATGCCGGCGGCTGCGCACTGGTACCGCCTGACGAGCGGCACGCTGTTGAGCCCGCCGTCTTACGAATGGCGGGTGCGCAGTGCATTGATGGTCGGCGACTGGGCCATGGTGCGCTGGAGCATCGAGCAGATGCCGCCAACGTTGCGTGCACAACCTGCGTGGGTCTACTGGCATGCCCGGGCGCTGGCGCAGGTCGGCGACGAGGAGGCCGCCGCGCAGGAATACGAATCGATCGCATCGCAGTTCCACTTTTACGGCCAATTGGCCGCGGAGGAACTCGGTCGCAAGACGACAGTTCCACCGCGCACCGAGGTCACCGATGTGGAAGTTGAGGCGATGAGCAAGGTGCCCGGCTTCGCGCTCGCGCAGCGCTTTTATGCACTAAACCTGCGCCTGGAAGGCAATCGCGAATGGAATTGGTCGCTGCGCCCGATGAGCGATCGGCAATTGCTCGCCGCCGCCGAGTATGCGCGTCGCATCCAACTGTACGACCGCGCGGTGAACACCGCGGATCGCACGCAATCGCAGCACGACTTCACGCTGCGCTACTTGTCACCGTTCCGTCAGACGGTCGAGCGCGATGCGCAGCAGACCGGGCTGGACGTCGAATGGGCATATGGGCTGATGCGGCAGGAATCGCGCTTTATCATCAACGCACGCTCTGGCGTCGGTGCGAGCGGCTTGATGCAGCTGATGCCAGCCACCGCGCAGATGGTCGCCAAGAAAATCGGCCTAGGCACGCTGTCGCGTATGCAGATGAACGACATCGACACGAACATCTTGCTCGGCACCAACTATCTGTCGATGATCTACAATCAGTTCGACGGCTCAGCCGTGCTCGCGACGGCGGGCTATAACGCCGGGCCCGGCCGGCCGCGCCAGTGGCAAAAGCGTTTCAACCGGCCAGTGGAGGGAGCGATCTTCGCGGAAACCATCCCGTTTTCAGAGACGCGGGACTATGTGAAGAACGTGCTGTCGAACACGACCTACTATGGCGTGCTGTTCGAGGGCCGGCCGCAGTCGCTGAAGGCGCGCCTGGGCGTGATCCTGCCCACGTCGTGACGAATCAGGGTGCGTGAGCGTACGCATCGCGCTACAGCGCGATGCGCATGAGCGCGAGAGGGTGAACGACTAATGAACGTATACGCAGTGGGTGGCGCCATCCGCGACGAGTTGCTGGGCAAGCCGGTGCAAGATCGCGATTACGTGGTGGTCGGGGCGACGCCCGAGCAGATGATGGCGCAGGGCTTTCGCCCCGTCGGCAAGGACTTTCCGGTATTCCTGCACCCGCGCACGCAGGAGGAATATGCGTTGGCGCGCACGGAGCGCAAGACGGCAGCCGGCTATCACGGTTTCCAGTTTTTTTATGCGCCGGACGTGACGCTGGAGCAGGACCTGGCCCGGCGCGATCTGACCATCAATGCGATGGCACGGGCGGTGTCGCCCGATGGTACGCTGCACGGGCCCGTGATCGATCCATTCAACGGCCAGGCGGATCTCCAGGCGCGTGTGTTCCGCCATGCCAGTGACGCGTTCGCCGAGGACCCGGTGCGCATTCTGCGGGTGGCGCGCTTTGCCGCGCGCTTTACCGATTTCACCGTTGCGCCGCAGACGCTGGCGTTGATGCGGCAGATGGTCGCGGCGGGCGAAGCCGATGCGCTGGTGCCCGAGCGCGTATGGCAGGAACTCGCGCGCGGCTTGATGGAGGCCGAGCCGTCGCGGATGTTCGATGTACTGCGCCAATGCGGTGCGCTGGAGCGCGTGCTGCCCGAAGTGGCGAGGCTGTTCGGCGTGCCGCAGCGTGCCGACTATCATCCGGAAGTCGATACCGGCGTGCATGTGATGATGGTGATCGACTATGCGGCGGCGCGGCACTATGCGCTGCCGGTACGCTTTGCCGCGCTCACGCACGACTTAGGCAAGGCCGACACGCCATCCCATGTGCTGCCACGCCACACTGGACATGAGGTGCGTAGCGTCGAGCGCATCTTGCCGCTGTGTGAACGTCTCAGGGTTCCCAACGATTGCCGCGACTTGGCGGTGTTGGTGGCGCGCGAACACGGCAACGTCCATCACGTGATGGAGATGGGGGCGGCCGCGCTGGTACGCATGCTCGAGCGCAGCGACGCGCTGCGCAAGCCTGCGCGGTTTGCGCAGGCGCTGCAGGCCTGCGAGGCGGACTTGCGCGGGCGCCTGAATTTCGCGTCTCATCCTTATCCCCAGGCCGAACGACTGCGCGTCGCACTGATGGCCGCTCGCGGCGTCGACGCCGGCGCCATCGCGCAACGCACGGCCGGCGAGCCGGCCCGCATTAAGGAGGCCGTGCATGCGGCGCGTGTGCAGGCTGTCGAGTGTGCGATACGCGAGGGCGCACGGTAGCGTGCCGGCGGCTATCTCGGGGATTTCACTGGTCGCAGCAACGCCCAAACTTGCTATGCTGTGCCGCGCCGCCGCGTAATACACCCGGCGCTTGGCGCGGACGGTCCGGTGCGCTCGTTGCCGAGCTGTTCCCCGCGCACATCCGCCCGACTGTGCTGCCGGTCGGCTACAGATGTTCGACCAGGAAAGTCAGCGTGCGCCCATGAGCCAACGCGGCTGCGCGTTGCTGGTAAGTCGCGCGATGCGTGCAGTTGAAGCCGTGGTGTGCGCCCGGGTACAGATGGAATTGGGCATTGTTCCGGCCCGTGAAGCGCTCCTTTACCTGACCCACCGCGGATAGCGGGATATTCGCGTCTTCCTCGGCATAGTGAAACAATATCGGCACATGCACCTGTGCCGCGCGGTCCAACTGGTTCTGGATGCCGCCGCCATAATAGGCGACCGCGGCGTCCACCGAGCCGTGCGCGGCCATGTTGTAGGCGAGCAGCCCGCCGAAGCAGTAACCGATCGCGGCGATCCTGCCATCTTGTTCCGGTAGCGCGCGCAGCGCCTGTGCAGTCGAGGCGAGGTCCTTCAGCGTCTTGCCGAAGTCGACCTGCTGCATCAGCGCGATGCCCCGGTTGCGATCCGCGTCTTCGTACCCGAGTTCGACTCGCGGCTCGCTGCGCCAGAAAATGTCCGGCGCCAGCACTACGTAGCCGTCTGCCGCGTACTGGTCGGCCACTTCGCGGATGTGCTGATTGACCCCAAAGATCTCCTGGATCAGTATGATCCCGGGACCCTTGCCGGTGTGCGGGAGCGCGAGATACGCCTGGAACGTTCCGTCGTCGGTAGCAATGTCATGCCATGTCGAATGCGTAGTCACGTTGATCTCCGAGTCACTAAAAAGAACCGAATGGAAAGGGTTGGTCAGTGTGACACCATTTCAATTTTTGCGCGCGCATCGCCGGTGCATTGCGTTGTGGCGGTGACCGGAATGAATAATCTCAAAGCATTCCCCTAAATTAATTTGATGGCCTACACTGGCGCGCAGCTTGTGACGTCGCTTGTCAAAAACGCGCGTCGTTTCAGGCTTGCTAAGTGCATGACGATGCGTCAGGCACGGCTGCTCACGCCAGTGTTTCGGCATCTGGCATGGCACGGGGCAGGCACGCCGGAATTCTGGGGCCGAAACTGGAGACGTACATGACCATCAAGCTTCACAAGCTGCTGCCGGTCAGTGCTGCGGCCATGCTGTGCGCCGCTTTTGCCACCGGCGCGTCGGCGGATACAATCGTCAAGATCGGTCACGTCGCGCCGTTGACCGGTGGTATCGCTCACCTGGGCAAGGACAACGAAAACGGCGCCCGGCTAGCTATCGAGGAAATCAACGCCAAGGGCCTCATAATCAATGGCCAGAAGGTCAAGCTCGAGTTGGATGCACAGGATGATGCGGCCGACCCTCGCACCGCCACGCAGGTCGCGCAAAAGCTGGTCGATGACAAGGTCGTGGGCGTGGTCGGTCACCTGAACTCGGGTACGTCGATCCCGGCCTCCAAGATCTACAGCGATGCGGGCATCGTGCAGATTTCTCCGGCGGCGACCAATCCCGCGTACACCCAACAGGGTTTCAAGACGACGTATCGCGTGGTGGGGACCGATGCGCAGCAAGGCCCGGCGTTAGCCAATTACGCGGCCAAGAACCTGAAGATCAAGTCCGTGGCGATTGTCGACGACTCGACGGCATACGGGCAGGGCTTAGCCAACGAATTCGAGAAGACGGCCAAGTCGCTCGGCCTGAAGGTGATGTCACATGATGCGACCAATGACAAGGCTGTGGACTTTCGCGCGATCCTGACCAAGGTCAAGGGCAAGAACCCAGATGCGATCATGTACGGTGGCATGGACGCCACCGGTGGTCCGTTCGCCAAGCAGGCCAAGCAACTCGGCTTGCGGGCCAAGATCCTTGCGGGCGACGGCGTGTGTACCGACAAGCTGTCGGACCTGGCGGGTGACGCCACCGACAACATTGTGTGCTCGGAAGCAGGCATGGCGCTCGAGCAGATGAAAGGGGGCAAGGCGTTTCAGGCCAAGTATGAAAAGCGCTTCGGTCAGTCGATCCAGATCTATGCGCCGTTCACCTACGATGCGGTGTACATTATTGCCGACGCGATGAAACGCGCCAACTCGACCGATCCGGCGAAGATTTTGGCCGCGATGCCGAATACCGACTACAAGGGCGTGATCGGCGAGACTACGTTCGATGCGAAGGGCGACCTCAAACACGGCGTGATCTCACTGTATAACTACAAAGCCGGCAAGAAGTCGGTGCTGGACGTGGTGAAGATGTAACTCGGCGGGCCGCGCTTGACGCGTTCCACGCTTATCCTAGGGCACACGCGCCGATGCGGCGCGTGTGCTTTTTCACCTATATCGCCATCGACTACACAGGGGTTCAGGCAATATCTCGGACAACGACAACCTCAGAACGCTATTATCAAAGTGCGTCGGCAATTGCGCGCGATATGGGTAGGACCGGTTCACAGTCCGATGCGTTTCAGGCCCCGCGGCCCGACGACGGCGACCAGCGCTGCGCACAGCGCGACAATCGATAGTCCAATCGGTAGCGTCGTGGCTTGAGCCACGCCACCGATCAGCGCAGGGCCCACCAGCAATCCCACATATGCCATTCCCGCAACGCGTGCCAAGCCCTGCGCTGCGCGCACGCCTTTGACGTTGGCCGCCGCGGCAAACAGTACCGGCATCATGTTCGCCATGCCGAGTCCCATCAACGTGAAGCCGGTCAGCACGATATACGGAAAAGGCAGCAGCAACGCGATCACCATGCCGACACAGGCGAGCAACGCGCTCATGCAGACGAGTTGGGGCGCGCCGAGACGGGCGCGGATCCAGTCGCCTGCGAATCGTGCAACGGCCATGCCGGCTGAAAACGACGCGTACGCTGTACTTGCAAAAGCGGGGCTGGTCAGTACGATGTCGCGCATATAAACAGTCGTCCAGTCGTACATTGCACCTTCGGCGATCAGCGCGATCAGCGCGACACTGCCGAGCAGCACCAACTCACGCGAGCCGCTGCGTGGCTTGCCCGGCGGCGGCTGCCTGTTCTCGGTGACATGCGGCAACACGCGGCCACGCGCCGCGAGTAGGACCGCGGTGGCTATCAATGACACCACAGCCATATGCAGCTCAGGGGCGATACCTAGGCCAAGCAACGCCGCACCGGCAGCCGCCCCGCCCATGCCGCCGATGCTCCACATGCCGTGCAACGACGACATGATCGGCTTGGCAGCGGCGTTCTCGACCGCACTGGCTTCGGCATTCATTGCGACATCGACGGTGGCCATCGTGACCCCGAACAGTGCGAGCATGGCCAGCAGTGCAATATAGGAAGGCATGGTGAGCACGAGCGACGCACTGACTCCCATCGCGGGGCCGGTAATCAGGTACGCGCGGCGCGTACCCACCTTCGCGAGCCATGGCCCGACACGCAGCATCGCCGCAATCGAACCGCCGGCCACTGCAAGTAGCGCGACGGACAATTGTGCGGCGTCCAGTGCGAATTTGTCGCGTATCGTCGGTATATTTACGCCCCACGACGCGTACAGCATGCCGCTCACGAAGAAGACCGCCATCGTCGCGATGCGCGCGCGCCATAGTGCCGAGCGCGGCAATCGCCGCGCGGTGGAGGAGGGTGACGTGGCAGCCGGGTCAGGCACATTCGAAAAGTATTGATCTGACACAAGTGAACCCCGCGGCGAGCCCGTCGAATGGGGCAGCGCCGAGCTGAAGTGAACGGGACCGCGTCCAGCACGCGGCAAGATCACTTATTTTAGCGAACGCTTGATACCCGCGTCGCCAGCGAGCCGTTAAGATTATTGCGTGCTGTGCTGTGCTGTGCTGTGCTGTGCTGTGCTGTGCTGTGCTGTGAGGCCCAATGCCCGACTTCCCGGACGGTGGCGCGTTCGCTACGCGAAATTATTTGAAACACGAACGCGTGCGCATTCTTCTGCTGAAAGGGTTAAACCCCGACGTATTAATTAATCTGACCATTCGTCGTCAGTAGAATAGTGCCTCGCTTCTCAGTAGTCAGGAAAAGTCCGAACTAGTCAATAGACAAGAGCCCGCACCTTAGCAGTTTATCGAATAAAATCGAAACTGGACGTCGATTGCCACGGCCTCCGGATGATTGTTGACCAGTGGTTCTCCACTGCGTTCGCCGCTGTAATAGGCAGTCGCGCGAGCATACTTTTGTAACATGACCTCAATCCAATGCTGAATCTGTATATCAGCTATTTGTCTCAGTCGCATTTTGTGTTAAATTCACCTGGTACTATTCCGAGGTGATCTCATCTCTATTGGAGCGACTTAACGGGCGCAGAACCGAGTCGTGTCTACTATCCAAGGACCCCTATGTCATCGTACAAAGAGCTTCTTGCACAGCGTGAAAAGCTGGAAAAGCAAATCGAAGAGGCAAAGGCCAAAGAGTTTGCTGAAGTTGTCAACGACATCAAACAAAAGATGGCCGATTATGGTATTACGCTGGCTGATCTCGGCTTTGGCCGGGGCAAGCTGGCGAAGGCGGGACGGCCTCGTGCAGGTGTGGCGCCGAAATATCGCGACCCTGCCAGTGGCAGCACTTGGTCGGGTCGTGGCAAACCGCCGAAGTGGATTGCTGGAAAGAATCGGGATCAGTATTTGATTCAGCAATAAGTCAGGAAGCCGCGCAAGCGGTTATAGCGAGGGCGTGCCGAACCACGGATTGCCCACAAAGAGAAGGCCGTGTGCCCGACAAGGGCCACTGGCCTTTTTTATTGCTGCGCCCCAAACCGTGCCGGACGCGAAACAAGCCGGGCCTCAAACCATGGTGGACTCAAAGCCATACCGGCTGCGTACTCTGACGGATACTGCGAAATGGCGTGTGATAGCCCTGCAGCGTGTTGCAGACGTGTAATGAGAATGCGTCACATCATCGTAAACCGATGATTTTATTCTGAAAAAATCGTACGAGCGGCGCGAACCGGATTCGGCTGATAAAATAGCCATCCAATCGATGGTCTTCGCCGCCCTGATCTATTTTTCATGACCGCTCCGTTGCCCGAGCGCCAAGTCGTCGCGCAGAAATCCACATTGGTGAGCATCGTACTCAATACGGTGCTGATGATGACGCAGATCGTGGTCGGCGTGCTTGCCCATTCGCAAGCGTTGATTGCCGACGGGGTGCATTCGCTGGCCGACCTCGTGTCTGACTTCGTCGTGCTGGTTGCTAATCGGCACAGCGGGGCCCACCCGGACGCCGATCACAACTACGGCCATAGCCGCTACGAAACCGTTGCTTCGCTTTTTCTGGGTAGCCTGCTGATCGTCGTGGGCATCGGCATGATGTGGCGCGGCGCTCAGCGCATCGCCGTTCTCGATGAGATCCCGCCCGTGCATGTGTCCGCGCTCGTCGTCGCCGTGGCGGTGCTGCTTTCCAAGGAATTACTGTTCCGCTACATGTTGCGCGAGGCGCAGCGGGTGCGTTCGGCGATGCTGGTGGCCAATGCATGGCATGCCCGATCCGATGCCGCGTCCTCGCTCGTGGTTGCGGTCGGTATCGTCGGCAGTCTGGCGGGCTGGCGGTGGCTGGATCCGATCGCGGTAGCCGTCGTCGGCTTCATGATTGTCCGGATGGGCTGGATTTTTGGCTGGGATGCGCTCCAGGACCTGTCGGACCGGGCGTTGGACGAGCAGACGACACGTCGGATCCGCGAAATGCTGTTATCGACGCCTGGCGTGCAAGGGGTGCATGAGCTGAGAACGCGCAAGATGGGCGATGCGGCATTGGTCGATGCCCATATACTCGTGGAACCTCGAATCACCGTTTCTGAGGGGCACTATATCGCGGAGACGGCCCGTCTGCGTGTATTGAAGGAGCCGCACGTGCTTGATGCGTTGATCCACGTTGATCCGGAGAGCGACGACGAGCGCATCGCGTGGGAAGCGTTGCCGCCGCGCGATCGGCTGCGCAAGAATTTGGAGCGCGAACTCTCCCCTCACGGCGTGCAGTTCGTGTCGTTCGACATCCATTATCTGCGGCACGGCGTCGAGCTTGACTTGCTGCTCACACCGGGCAGTGGCGCGCAAGCCGGTGGTGATCATGACTTAACTCAGGCGCTCGATCTCGATGCCGTCGCCCGGCGTCTTGGCGTGTGCCAGATCCGGCTGCAGCAGAGGGTCGGTTCGGCTGCGGTGCACGCGACGGCCTGATGCGCACACCGTATCAAAGCGGCAATTGCGTGTCGAACTTGATTTCCCGCAGTACGACGCTGGTGTGGACTTGCGCGACGGCTGGAATTGTGAAAATGCGCTCGTGCAGGAACGTGTCGTAAGCCTTGATATCGGCTGCAACGATTTTTAGGATGTAATCGGCCTCGCCCGTCGTGCTATAGCATTCGGTGACTTCCGGGCAGGTCGCGATTTCCCGCTCAAATTGCTCCACGCCGCCCTCGGTATGGCGCGTCAAATGGATATGGGCGAGTGCGCACATAGGTAATCCGAGCTTTTCCCGGTCGAGCAACGCAGTGTAGCGCTGGATTACCCCCGACTGCTCCATTTCCTTGATCCGCCGCCAGCACGGCGTACTCGATAAACCGACTTGATCGGAAATTTCCTGTACCGAGCGGCGCGCGTCGAGCTGCAGCAGGCGCAATATCTTTTGAGAAAACGCATCGAGTGCCAAGAGTGCCTCCCTTTAGCGCGTTTCTATTTCTTGAATGGTAGAGAAGTCGCGAATAAAACGCAATTCGTATCGGTTGTAGTGAGTGACTTAGTCTCTGGCCGGTATGTTTGCCGCGGCACTTTTACTCATAATGTCCATATTCGCCGCGTTGGCGCGCGGGCCGGCGTTTTTGCGATTGGCAATTGTGCGAGCCGGGCCGCTCCATTAGACTGCGAGCGCTCGCAACAAAAACTCTTTTACTCTTTTATCATGCGCGTCGTGCTGGTGGCCAATACACTGTGGTCCATTGTTATCTTTCGTCCAGGACTGCTGCGCACGCTGGTTGGAATGGGGGTTGACGTCGTCGTGATGGCGCCTGTCGACGATACGTTGCCACGTGCACGCGAACTGAACGTGCGGGTCATCCCGCTGGAGCTGTCCGCGAAAGGCACGAACCCGCTGCACGATCTCGGGTTGGTGCGCACGCTCGTGACGCGCTACCGCGCGCTGAAACCGGACCTGGTGTTCCACTACACCATCAAGCCGAACATCTATGGCTCGATCGCGGCCAAGTTGGCTGGCGTGCCGTGTATCGCCGTGACCACCGGACTTGGCTACGCGTTCGTGAATACCAATCTCGTCGCGCGCGTGGCCAAGGCGTTGTACCGTTTCGCTTTTTGTTTCCCGCGCGAGGTGTGGTTCCTCAACGGTGACGACCGGCAGGACTTCGTCGCGCAGCGACTGGTCGATCCGGTCAAGACGCAGGTGTTGCCCGGTGAGGGCATCGACCTCGCCCATTTCGCGCCGCGTGCAGCGGGCATGCCCGACGGCAAGGTGCGCTTTCTGCTGATCGCCCGCATGCTGTGGGATAAGGGGGTTGGCGAATACATCGAGGCCGCTCGCCTTGTCCGCGCGGTGTACCCGCAGGCGGTGTTCCAATTGCTCGGCGCGACCGACGTTGCCAATCCAAGCGCGATCAGTGCCGAGCAGATGCGCAAGTGGGCCGCCGAAGGCGTGGTCGAGTACCTCGGCACGACGCAAGACGTGCGCGATATCATTGCGCGCGCTGATTGCCTCGTGTTGCCGTCCTATCGCGAAGGCGTGCCTCGTACGCTGCTGGAGGGGGCGGCGATGGCCAAGCCGCTGGTGGCGACGAAGGTGATCGGGTGCCGGGAAGTCGTGGTCGACGGCGAAACCGGATTGTTGTGCGCGCCCAGGGATGCCACCGACCTGGCGCGCAAACTTCAGCACATCATTGAAATGGGGCCCGACGCGCGCGCGACTATGGGCGCGCGCGGGCGACGAATGGTCGAGCAGCGCTACGACGAACGGATCGTCATTGAGCGCTATCTAGAAGCGATGCGGCGGATTGGATTGAGGATCCCTGACATGCCGGTAGCGTGACGGCTGGGCGGCTTAGTGGCTCAACGGCTCAACGGCTCAACGGCTCAACGGCTCAACGGCTCAACGGCTCAACGGCTCAACGGCTCAACGGCTCAACGGCTCAACGGCTCAACGGCCGCCGCCCTGTTGTCCGGGTTCCGTTTCGGACTCCGCGGGGCCTGCCGCCGGGTCGAGAGGCGTTGCTTTCGCGAGTCCGTCGTTCGTTGTCTCCGCCAGCCATTGGGCATGCGCCGCCTGGCGGACGCGCAACTCCGAAAGCATGTTGCAAAACAATGCCCCCTGTTCGATCGCATCGTCGAGCGCGACATGCGTGTGCGGATGGGCGTCGAACCAGTGCTTCGGCAGCCGCGGCTTGATCGCCTTCCGGTAAGGCAGCCCGGTCATCGCAAACGCCAGCGTCTTGATGTCCAGCGCCGACCAGGAGAACGGGCAGCGGCCAGCAAAGCGCATCATGTACCAGAACATGAACGTGAAGTCGAAGCCGGCCGGATAGGCCACGAAGACGGGCTTGCCGGGTAAAGCCTCGACCCAGTCAACATAGGCGGGCAGTGCTTCTTCGGGCGCGCGCGTATCCGTACGGCATGCTGCCCAAGCGTCGGGTTGCGTTTTCCACCACGCGTCCTGAGTCGGATGCGGGGACGCGCCGGGCAGCGTGTCCAAGTTGGCGGAGAACGTTGCGATCAGTTGTTTGTCCGCGGTATAGGCTGCTGATGCGAAGCTCAGCATCGAATGCGGGCCGGGAATTGGGCCGTCAGCCTCGATATCGGTGCTGACATAGATTTCGTCCATTGAGTATCTAGTTAACTGGCAGTAACGTGGTCCGCCACGTATGGGTTCGTGCGCCGCTCCTCGCCGAAGGTCGACATCGGACCGTGTCCGGGGACGAAGCGTACGTCGTCACCGAGCGGCCACAGCTTCTTGCGGATCGACGAGATGAGATCCGCATGATTGCCGCGCGGAAAATCTGTCCGCCCGATCGATCCCGCAAACAGTACGTCGCCGACCAGCGCAAGTCGATGTTCGCGGCTGAAAAAAACCACGTGTCCCGGCGTGTGTCCCGGGCAGTGAAGGATCTCCAGTATCTCATTGCCGAACCGCACGGTATCGCCATCGTGTAGCCAGCGGTCCGGCTCGAACGCTTGCGCCGCCGGCAGGCCGAAACGCGTGCTCTGCTGCGGCAGCAATGCCAGCCAGAATTGCTCATCCGGATGCGGTCCTTCGATCGGCACGCCGTAGTAGCTTGCCAATGCACGGGCACCTGCGCAATGGTCGACGTGTCCGTGCGTCAACAACACCTTTTCTACGCTCGCGCCGCGCTTTTGCACCTGCGCCTGGATCAACTCCAGATCTCCTCCCGGATCGACAATGGCGGCGCGTTGAGTCTGCTCGCACACGAGCAGCGAGCAGTTCTGCATGAAGGCAGTGACGGGAATCAGCTTGACTTGCATTGGGTTCGGAAGCGCACTGAACGGCTGGCTGAGTGAAGGCAACATTGTAGTCGTCATGTCCCGATCCGCGCATCTGCGCATCCGCGCGTTCGCATGGCCGCAGTGGCGTACTGCGGAAAATGACGATCTGCACCAATCGGGTATAATGGCCGGCATGCACCTTAATTGTGCAGTCAAGTCGGACGTCCCCGCACCAACCGGCGGAATAGAAAAGGGCGCCGTCCAGTAAAACGCCGCGTACGAAATGCGGCCGCATCCAGCATCGCAAGTCGATGCGACACGTTCCATCCGGTTGGGCGCGGGGCGCCTGATCCCGGCGTAGCCCGGCACCGGTACGGAGCCTTCACCGCTGGTCGACATGATGCTTGTTTAGCAAGCACCATGCCAATCGGTGTAACGTCATCAGCGGTGATTCGGGTCTGGTCGACGTCCCTAAAAAGGGGCGGCCAGACGTGCGTTAAAACCTGGCGGATCACGGCGCTTGCCGTTTCGCGATCGTCGCCCACCGTGCGCAGCCTGCCTGCCCGGTGCCGTGGCGCATCCGTTCGTTCGCCCAGAGCCGTGGCCATTGGTGGCGGCTCACAATAGTGAAGACGTACCTATGAAAGCTCGATGGCCTCGATGTTATGGGACCGTTTGCGCTCTCCTTCTGCTGGCCGGTTGCGCGACGCACGGCGGTCACAAGGAGCCAACGACGGTGAGCCCGACGATGGGAAGAGCGGGGGCAAGCAGTGCGGCGCTCGTCCAGTCGGTGTCAAGCCGCGCAAAGTCAGCCCTAGATGCACTCGCGCGCGGGGAGTCGGGCGATGCGCCGGCCGACACGGCCGCACGTAATGTCCCGTCGCTTGCCGATGCCGAGCCGCTGGTCGCGGATGCGCGTGACGTGTCGGATTTCAAGCAGGAGGGGCGCGCGTCCTGGTATGGTCCTCGTTTCCATGGCCGTCGTACTGCGAACGGCGAGCGCTTCGACAAGAATGCGTTGACCGCTGCGCATCGGCGCTTGCCGTTGTCGTCATTCGTGCGCGTGACCAACGTCGTGAACAAGAAATCGGTGGTGGTGCGGATTAACGATCGTGGGCCGTATCACAGAGGACGGATCATTGACCTGTCGCAGGCGGCGGCGAATGCACTTGGGCTGCAGCATTCCGGGACCGCAAGAGTCCGGCTGCAAGGCTTGTCGCGCGAAGAGGCTCGCGTGGCGATGGCCGAGCAACTCGCGTCGGCCAGATGATTGAGGCTGCGGGTTTGTGCAGTACCCTTTGTCCCGGGTGGCGGTTCAATCGCGGCTTTTTTATCTTCCCGGTCCGTTCTTTTTCAATTCCAGCGCACGCGCATAGAGCACACTACGTGATGCGCTCGTTAGTGCGACTGCCAGTTTGACCGCGGTGCTGACCGGCACTTCGTCCAGCAATGCCGTCAGTATCGCGTCATGCTGGTGCGCGTCACTTTGCGTGGGTGCGCCAGCACCTTCGACCACAAGGACGAACTCGCCACGCAGCCGGTTCGGATCCGCGGCGAGCCATGCTGGCCCTTCGGCCAGCATGCACTGATGCAAACTCTCGTGTAGCTTGGTGATTTCTCGCGCGATCAACATTCGACGCGACGGGCCAAGCGTTTCGGCCAACGCGCGTACGGTCTCGAGTGCGCGGTGCGGCGCCTCATAGAAAACAAGCGCTTCTTCACGCGACGCCAATGCCTGGAGCCGGGCGGTCCGCTGCTTCGGCTTGGTCGGCAAGAAGCCGGCGAAGGTAAACGTGCCCGCCCAATCGCCGGTCACACTCAGCGCAGCGGTCACCGCGCTGACGCCCGGTATCGGCACCACGTCCAGTCCTGCGTTGCGTACCGCATCGACCAGCCGTGCGCCCGGATCCGAGATGCCAGGCGTGCCCGCGTCCGACACATACGCGATACGCTCGCCCGCGCGCAGGAAATCAACGACGCGCTGTGCGGCTTCGCATTCGTTGTGTTGGTGAACCGCCAGCAATGGGCGCGTGATTCGGTAACGCGCGAGCAGTTGTGCTGTGTGGCGCGTATCTTCCGCCGCAATGCGGTCCACCAGCGCAAGCACGTGCAACGCGCGGAGCGTGATGTCGGCGAAGTTACCGATCGGCGTCGCCATCACATAAAGCGCCGGTGCCGGATAGTGCTGGTTCTCGGCGAGCGTGAGGGGATCGATCAAGGAATACCTCAGGAGAAGCGATGAGCAACAAAGCGCCCGTCATTGTGCCACGACGTGGCATAGCGACTGGTACCGCCCCGCCTGCGATGCAGCCTATGCAGCCTATGCAGCCGACCCAGCCGACCCAGCCGACCCAGCCGACCCAGCCGACCCAGCCGACCCAGCCGACCCGGGCCGGGGGGCCGTTGAACAACTTTTTGCGCCGGCCGGTGTCGAACCGGGTCGGTCGTGTCTTCGAGTCGCATGCGCTGCGCCATTTGAGCCGCCACGGGTTGGTGCTGGTGGCGCGCAACATACGTTATCGGCGCGGGGAGATCGACCTTGTCATGCGGACCACCGATGGGATGCTCGTATTTGTTGAGGTCCGTGCTCGCAATCGCCCCGATTATGGTGGGGCACTCGCCAGTGTCGATGTGCGCAAACAATACCGCCTGATGGCCGCCGCCCGGGCTTTCCTGGCCACGCGTCTGGCGGGCGGGCGTCTGCGAGCAGTGCCGCCTTGCCGGTTCGACATCGTCGCGTTCGATGGTGGCCGACTGACGTGGGTCGTCGATGCCTTCAGCGAAGATCCGCGACTGCGGTAAACTCGCGGGCGAGAAACGAGTATGAACAATTGATGTCGATCGAGAGAATTCAGCGGCAGTTCCGCGAGAGCGCAGAGTTGCAATTGACTGCATTGGACGCGTTGGGGGCGCCGATTGCCGCGGCAATCGATACCATGTTCGCGACGCTGGCGAACGGCGGCAAGATCCTGGCATGCGGGGAGGGTGCGTGCACGTCGGACGCGCAGCGTTTCACGGCAGCGCTCGTCGGTCGTTTCGAGCGCGATCGCCCGGGGTTGCCGGCGCTTGTCCTGGCCAATGATGACTTGATGAGAGCATCCGGTGGCACGCAGGCGCACGACGAGGTTTTCGCGCGCCAGGTGCGGGCGCTGGGGCACGGCGACGACATACTGCTTGCGATCGCCGGGCACGATGATGCGCCGGCGTTGGTTGCAGCCGTCGATGCTGCGCACGAGCGGGAGATGATCGTCGTCGCGTTGACCGGGGCCGGCGGCGGGCCGCTGTCCCAATCGCTGATCGATACCGACATCCATATTTGCGTGCCTGCGCAACGTCAAGCGCGGGTTCATGAGTTGCAGCTGCTGACGATCCACTGCTTGTGCGACGGGATCGATGCAATGTTGCTCGGGGAAGAAGATTGACCAAATCAGGGAGAGCTTGTCAATGACTGCCACTCGCGTCCGTAAAACGCTTATGCATGCCGTGCTGGCCGTGGGCCTTGCTTCATCGCTCCAGGGCTGCGGCCTACTGCTGCTGGGCGGCGCTGCCGGTGGCACGCTGATGGCCGTTGACCGGCGCACGCTCGGGGCCCAGACGGAGGACCGCGAGATCCAAATCAAGGCATTGAGCCGGATCGGCAATGCATTGCCGGACACCGCCCACGTCAACCTGACGGTCTATAACCGTCGCGTGCTGTTGACCGGGGAGGTGCCGGATGAGGTCGCGAAGCAAAAGGCCGAGTCGATTGTACGTGACATCATCAATGTGAGCAGTATCGCCAATGAACTGGCCGTGCAGCCCGCGAGCTCGTTTTCTTCGCGCACCAGCGATACGTATATCAGTAGCAAGGTGCAGGCCGCGTTGGTCGGCAGCAGGGACATTTCGTCGAACTATTACAAATGGACCACGGAGCGCGGCATTGTTTACTTGATGGGGTTGGTGACAGTTGACGAAGGCAATCGAGGGGCGGACGTTGTCAGCCGCGTGACCGGCGTGAAGCAGGTCGTCAAACTGTTTCAGTACGTGAAGCCCGAGGATGCGAAGTCACTGGTGGCGACGCCGGCATCGGGCGCCAGCGCGGCTTCCGCGCCCGCGGCGGAGCAGCCGACGGGAGCAACGGTGGGTGAAGTGCCACCGGCAGGGGTGAGTGTGCAACCGCTTGATCAACAGCCGCCCGCACCCGTGTCCAACTCGGCGATCAAGCCGGGTAATCCGAAGGCGCCGAATTGATGAGCGGGGTCAGTCAGGTGCGTTGGCACGGGGCTTGGTTGCAGGGCGGGTTCGGGTTCGCTCAGTGGGGGCTGTTGCGTTGGGGCGTGGCCGTTGTGCTGGCGGGAGGGGCTACCGGTGCGCATGCGTATGATGCCCAGCGCGCGCAGGCCCTGGCGAAGCAGAATGCATGCTTGGGTTGTCATGCCATCGAGCGTAAACTCGTCGGGCCCAGCTTTGCTGAGATCGCGCAACGATACAACGCGGATGCGGTGGCGCCCGCGCGGCTGGTCAAGAAGGTCGTGCAGGGTGGAGCAGGGGTATGGGGACCAATTCCAATGCCGTCGCATCCTCGGTTGAATGAGGCTGATGCGAAGGTGTTGGTGGATTGGGTACTGGCCGGGGCGCCGCGGAAGTAGGGGGAAGCGTCTTGCTTTCGGAGCCCGTATTTCTGCTATAATCGTCGCTTCACGTGGGGCGGTAGCTCAGCTGGGAGAGCGTCGCGTTCGCAATGCGAAGGTCGGGAGTTCGATCCTCCTCCGCTCCACCAATAGATTCAAGGGTTTAGCCGATGGCTAGGCCCTTTTTCTTTGGTAGATTCGATTGATTGCGCCAATTTTGCGCTGCTCGGGCTGTCGAAGCCTGAGATGCAGCACATGAAGGGCATGTGAATAGCATCTATCACTCGTCGGGGCGATCTTCAGTGGCAGGCCCGTGTTCGACGCAAGGGCTATCCGGTACAGATCAAGAGACGTGGAGAGCAACGCCGATCGTGCAACGATCGATGGCGTCGTCGCGCAGTTCGGACGTAGCCAAACTGCGCACCGACTGGCTGAGGCAGATCACTCCGCCACTGAAGCCGGCGTCAGTGCTTCGGCGCTTGGCCATCCTCCCCCCTCTTCGGCATCGCCCGCAAGGAATGGGGAATGGAAAGTCTTTTCAATCCCCTCGAGCTTGTGCGCAAACCGCCCGCGAACGGGCCTTGGCGCGTTTGACCTCGCCCGCTTGTTGCAGTGTGTTCTTCGCCCGGGTGTAGTTGCGCATGCCGCCGTGCTCGCCTCGGTACCCGCTGTGAAAGTGCCGCACGTTCCAGCCCGTGTAGTCGCGCCGGTACAGCTGCACGAGTTTGACCACTTCATCCACCGGCGCTCGCTTGTGCGAGAACTGATCCAGTCGCTTGTCGAGCAGCCCTTGTAGACCGTCGGCCTCATAGCGTCCAATCTGCCGCCGAAATGTGCGCTCGCAAACGCCCAATAGCCGCGCCGCCTCGGCCTGCGTGAGCCGCTTGTCCTGCCAGTCGCTGTAGACCTCTTCAAATCTCATCTTCCGGGTTTCCTGTCACCAACGCGCCCGGCTCACGGGGGGCCATACGACACCCAACAACCGGATACATGACGTGCTACAAACCCGGACAATTCATGTGCTCACGACACGGAACCGGAATCTCCAGTTGCCGTTTTTTGATGAACTGCCTATACTGGAATCGCCTCTGAAAACAACAGCGGCCGGGTGTGACAATCCGGTAGATACAGGCGCACAGAAGCCGCGCCATCTTACGATTCGCGGCTTTTTTGTGCGTAACGTCTGGTCTCGTCTATGGCGGGCCGGGCGGGGCCAGCTTCGGCTGGGCCGGATCCTGTATCCCGGTTTGTCACCCTCGTTCGGTCCGCCACCCTCCGTGACAAGAGGGCGCGGGTAAAAAACCGTGATACAGGATCCAGGCATGGATATTTCACCTCTTGGCGTTTGTCCGTCCGAATATCGCCGTCTGCGTGTGCGTCGAACACTGCTGCTTCTTTTCCCTCGTCTTTGCGCGTTTTCTGCGTCGCTTGTTGCCTCTAAACGGGTGCCTAGCCATTTGTACATGACGCACCGAGCCGCGCAGCCACCGTAAAATAGTTAAACCCTCCACTGTTGCTCCAAGCTAAGCAGACACTTCGCGCAATTGTTAGGACTATTAATCTAACGGCTTAAATACCTTTTCCGCTTTCCCTCGCATCGTGCCTATCGGCGCGAGGGGTATGTTTTGCTCAAAACAAGGAGGATGTGCAGGGCTTGCGTCGCACTAGCGATGCAGGCCAACAGATACCGTGGTGGATCAAGGATTTTACGTCATTGCCATGGATCCGGCGCATGTACGCTTCGTCGTGCCGCCGGCCGTAGTTTCTAAACGAGAAAGCATAGGGACATGGCTGGCCGCCACTAGCTTGACCGTCACCGCGTTCGTTGTGCGTCTTGATCTCGGCATCGTGGTCTTGTTCGGCGAGGCGTGGATCGCCTGGCGGTGGCTGCGTCGGTTTGAGCCGACCCTGACCACAAGCCAGTTCAGCATCAGTGCGGCAGGCATTATCTGGTTCGGGTCAAAATCGGGGGCCGCCCTGATCGCAATGCATCGGGTGAGTCGCGTTTGCCTAGTCTCGCCGCGCAGGCGCCTGGCCAAGAGGGGAATCGTGGTCGAGGCCGACGGACTCGATTATGCTATCGCGCAGGGCCTGTCTCGCTGTACCGCTCTTTGTTTGGCGCGGGCAGTGCGACGGGCACTGCGTGCCGCGCTGCAAGATGGGCATTGGATTTGACGCTTTTTTCATACCGGCATGGCATCTATTAAGCAATGCTGAGGACAAACTTAGAACATGATGCGCAACGCTGCCTCGCCCTTGCTTTCCAATAGCCGCGCCCGGCTGGCACACGCTCCACGCGCAACGTGATTTTCTCGCGTGTTTGCCAGAAGTTGTCAAGGGTTTGCCCGGCTAGTCAGATGTCAGCGCTGTCGCTGCGCTCGACGCTAAGCCACACATCGATACGCAGTGCCATTTCGAGCGAGATCGCCCCCGCTCACCTTCTCGTGGAATCGATGGCCGTTTTCATGTGGAGTATCAGAGAAACTGGATCGCCAAATCGAACAGCTTGAGCTACGCCTCGAGGATCTGCAGGCCGACGAAGGCGCTGTGCCCCTCGAGATCCGAAGACGGGGCGCTGCCGCGCGTCAATCAAGCTGAGTCAATGCGTTAGGCGGTAGTTGTAGTTGACGCTCAATACTCGCGCTTGACTGCGCCGTGGACCAGCTTTTCCAGTCCTCCAGTGCCAAACCCGGCACACGCACAAACTCTTGCCTATGATGCGTAATTAACACGAGGTTGCGCGCCCGAACTTGGCCGGCGATCCGTACATCGTACAGGCCAATCGGCGTGCCAGCGGCGCGCAAGCAGCGCGCGCACTTCGCTAGTGTGCTGCGCATCTTCGCGATCAAATAAAAGTACTCCGCAGCATGGGAGGGCGTTGCTTACCGCACGACGTTGCCGCAGAGCGAGATGACTTTTCCGGCTGACTCAGTATTAGATCGACACTCGACACGCCGCTTAATTTTTCTTAAAGATAAATTCCAGTCCATTTTTCACCCAATTGTATCCAATTTCAGTCAATATAAAATAATAATGATATGAAATCTAAACAATATAACTAATTCTGCACCGTGTGACATTAAAGCTTTTTCTATTACGATTTTGTCGGTTTGAGTAAGCAAAAGTTGCTTGGGCTTCTCGCAATTCAAGCCTATATTGGTTTGGCGTCTTTACGAAAAACCGCGCGTAGTAGCGAATCTACGATCGTGCGCGGCGGTCTGGAAAGAAAAAAGTGGGCGTTGGTAGCAGTGATGGCTTGTTTCACAAAAGCAATATTTGGAGTGAACGCAATGGCAAAGCACCCTAGCTTAAACCAGATCGCATTGTTCTCATGCAATGTGCATTTTTACCCCTGCCTCCTTTTGCTTTGTACTTATTTCAATAGGTATAAGAAATTCTTAGCGCATCAGGGCGGTAGATTTAAAGAAATGGCTATTGCTTCAGTAACTAACATTTAGGCGTTGTATTGACTTATATAATCTCTAAGCCAAGCGAACAAATACGGTGATAAGACGATGTTATCACTGCGCCAAACGGCTGCCCTTCGATTCTTTTTGCTTAAGGGAGGGCGAGTATAAGTGATTTATGTAGAGAGGGCGTAATAAAATTTTTTGGGGCGTGTCGATTTGTCATTGTTTCAATGCTAAATATGCGATTTTTGCGTTGACTGCTTTGTTTAAGGCATGTTAATTGATGGCTAATCTATTGATGGAGGAATTTAAATGAGTTATCTTGATTTTCCGCGCATTAATTTTCTAGGGAAGTTTCAGGCCAATGTGTCAACGGTGAATAACGATGTGCGTTACTATGACAATGCAACATTTAGAAAAAGGTATCAAAGCACTAGTGATGAAGATGTCAAATTAACCCCTACCAACTGGAACCCAGAAGGAACGGGTATTTTTAGACTTTTGGACTGCAAAATCACCAGCGCTTGCTTGTGGGATGAAGAAAATGACGAACCAAAACTTATTAATGAGCAAAGCCAAGATCCGATTATCGGAATGTCGCTAAGCGATGCCAATCAGCAGCCACCAGCCAAGCTGGTAGACCTGGACCCCCAACATCAGCTTTCTTCAGCGGTATGGGGGCTCCAAGTAAGGTTGACCGATAACGCCGATCAGTCTATTTTTACTGGCGATATGATACCAGTATCCTTTAAAAACCTTTGGAAAAGGTGGAAGAGTCAAACGGGCAGTACGGCGTATTCCGCTGATTATCAGTCAGTTATTGAATGTGTCAAATCATGCGATTGTGATAGTGGATCTGAGCTTTTGGGTAAATTATTCCTTAATCGACCGGATAAACTCTCCATTCATTTTAGTCTTTACGGCTACAATGAATTCAATGTAGCAACTGTCCGGGACCCCAGTCGTGTAATTGGGTCTATTATTGGAACGATTGGTCCTTATCGCGAAAATGAGCCGAAGCACTTTGTAATGGGACGGCAGATGATAGCGGCCACAGAAAAAACCGATCCATTGACTCCAAGCCATGGAATATTTGGATATCAATGCAAAGTAGATAAGGAAAAAAATATACTTACCGCAGATTTAAGTCACTGCTTGCCATTAGAAAAATCCGAAAATGTTTTCGAGATTGATGTGGATTATAAGTCTTTAGAAATTGTCACTCAATCCAGCAAGGAAAAAATAGGAGAAATTACATCTGAAAAATTTAAAAATCCGGATTGGTATAAAAAAACCGGCGGAATAATAGACTTTGTAATAAATCCAGAGTTGGTCGAAAAAATAGAAGGTGAGCCGCTTGTGTTGCGTGGGTGTAATGATAACGTAGGCCCGGTCGAATTGGTTAACGAATCTTTAACAGGTTTATATGTTCGCGCTGAGCAAAGCATCTGCCGCATCAATCCAGGAGATACAGAAACTGTAGATTTTTATGCGTCACAGTATGGAAATCCTCTTCCCAACGCTGTTATTTCTATCTTAACGCAGCCTGATGCAACGATTGGGGGAACAGGTGGCGCCAATTACCCTTTAGACCCACCAGTCCCTATTCCTAAAATTGGTGTTCCTGAGGGTGTCCTTAGCTACTCAAGCCCCACTGTAATTCCTGGAGATCGGCATATAGGAGAACTTCAATTTAAGACTGATGCACAAGGACGTGCTCAACTGCATATCCATGCTTCACACAAAGGACCGGGGAATCCACGTGGCTATATTGACGGACAGCTTTATCGTATTGGTTATAAGCTGCGAGACGAGCCGCCCGGTTACATCCGAAATTTTTTAGAGTTTATTGGTGTGTTGGCTTTTGATTTTGAAGAAGTCAAAGCAAATCCTAATTGGTTTTCTGATATACAACCTATTCTTCAGCAATACAGCAATCTTTATCCCATTATGAGTCGTTACGTCGTTGATCTAGGCGATTACGACGCCGTAGTAAATAAAAGGGAGATTCTTAAACTCGTTTTTTCTCTTCCGGAAAAAGATCCGAACTATATGCCCATCCAGCGAGATCTATCGAGAAATAAGCGAAAAAACATCTTAAATTGGCTGGATTCTCCTATAAAGGGGGATCCGGCTGGTTTCCCTAAAGACAATAAAGTTGTCTGGCAACAAACACCTCTTAATCCAGAAAAATTAATACCAGAAAAATCTAAGCAAAAAATTTCAAAGCCATCTGGAACGCCGCAGCCTGACAGTAAAGCTGCTTTTGTAGCGCAATACCAGGCCCGGTTGTTAAACGTAAAGCAAGGAGAAGAATCATGATAGAGACTTTTGTAAACTTTGGAACGCCGCTTGCACTAAAACAAGCGTTCATAGACGAAATTATTAAAGCCCAGGATGTTGTTGATTTATATGGGCCACTACAAAATGCGATCGCGTTGGAGCATAGCACTATCCCACCTTATCTGACCGCGATGTTTTCACTCAAGCCGGGCGTTAATGACCTGATTATTGAATTTATTCGTGGTATTGTCGTTCAAGAGATGCTGCATATGACCATTGCGGCCAACATTCTGATCGCGATTGGCGGCGAACCTGAAATTAATACACCCAATTTTATTCCAAAATATCCCGGGCCTTTGCCTATGGGGATCGGAGGAGAAGATTTCAAGGTGGGGATAGAAGCTTTTTCGATGGATTTGGTCAAGAAAATTTTTATGCGAATTGAGCTTCCTGAAAACCCTATAGCTTTATATAGCGCCAATCCGCCATCTACCATTGGCGCATTTTATAAAGAACTTAAAAATAAGATTAAGGAGCTGCAACCTCCATTTGCCCATTTCAACAGGCAGGTTACCTCTAAAACAATGAAAAAGCAGTGGTTTACGGAAGATAAGTTATTTGAGATAAATGACATGTCTTCTTGCGAAAGGGCAATCGATATTATTGTTGTGGAGGGCGAGGGAACCTCAACTGATCCTATGCAAGCCCACAATCTTCCGGCCCACTATTACAGGTTTAAGGCAATTACCCAAGGGCGCAGGCTTATTAAGTGCTCTAACGGTCAGTACGGATATTTTGGAGAGGCAATTCCATTTAATGTAGAAGATGTTTATCCTATGAAGCCTAACCCCAAAATAGCTGATTTTAATAATAAACCAGCAATTCAGTCTCGTATTAAACAGTTCGCCAGCTATTATAGCAACTTGCTTGATACGCTACATCAAGCTTTCAATGGAGATCCCGCACTAATGGACAAAGCAATGGGCTTTATGTACGACCTCAGAGTTACTGCGGTAGGATTAATGCAAATTCCTTTGGGAGATGGAAAAAATGCTGGTCTTAGCTTTGAATACATTCCGCTCAAAGAGCGTTAAAGGTAAAAATGCAACTGATATTTTATAAAATTGAGGTGATTGCATGCTCGGCAAGCGGGATAAAAACCTAAATGGCTTGAAACGGCAGTCAAGTTTTCAAGTTTATAGTGGCGCACGTAATTTGTCGCTGCGGCCCGCTGAGTTGAGAAAAAACTGCTTCGGCTTTTAGCGCTTTGTCCCTTGCCAAAGAGGAATTGCCATGCAATGTCTGTCGGAATCCATGAAAGAAGACGGGCCAGTTGACGAGAATTCGTCTGTCCATGCCGTCGATACCGATAGTGTGATGCAACGTTTCAATGTACCGTTTGAATATCCCGTGTATTTTTCCCGCGGTGTATTCAGTGACCCACACAATCTGACGTTGCAACGGGCAATCTGCCGGCTGGAACCGCACCGGCGTCACCGCTTCGTTGCCGTGGTCGATGCCGGCCTGGCTAATGCCAATCCCGCTATCGTTCAGGCTTTACAGGCATATGCGTTACGTCATGCAGACACGCTTGAATTGGTTGATGCGCCGCGTGTGTTGGCTGGCGGGGAGCAACTCAAGCACGAGCCAGACGCGGTGCGCGCGTTACAACAATGGTTGCACGATCAGCACATCGACCGTCATGCCTGTTTGGTAGCACTCGGTGGCGGCGCGGTGCTGGACGCGGTCGGATACGCGGCGGCCACGACGCATCGCGGCGTGCGGCTGATCCGGTTGCCCACGACAGTTTTAGCTCAGAATGACGCGGGCATCGGCGTTAAAACGGCTATTAACGCTTTTGGGGTAAAAAATTTCTTGGGCACCTTTACCCCACCGTTTGCGGTAATCAATGACTTTGACTTTATCGCGACGCTGCCTGCACGGCATTGCATCGCGGGCATGGCCGAAGCGGTTAAAGTCGCTGCGATCCGTGATCGGACCTTCTTCGATTGGCTGACGGCCCATGCCAGTGCGCTTGCGAATTTCGAGCCGAACGCGATGCAATGGATGATTCGCCGTTGCGCCGAGCTACATTTGCAGCATATCAGTCAAGGCGGTGACCCATTCGAATCGGGCAGTGCACGCCCGCTTGATTTTGGGCACTGGGCAGCGCACAAATTGGAGACCCTAAGCGCACATACGCTCATGCACGGTGAAGCCGTCGCGATTGGCCTCGCACTAGATACCCGTTATGCAGTGACCATAGGTTTGCTGGAAATGCCTGCATTGACTGCAATGTACACGTTGCTAAACCGTTTGGGGTTCCGTTTGTGGCACGACGCGCTCGATGCACGCGATCAATCTGGGCGGCGACGGGTGCTGGATGGACTCACTGAGTTCCGTGAACATTTGGGCGGCGAGTTGAACGTTACATTAATTAAACAAATCGGGAAAAGCGTGGAAGTTCACGCCACTGACGAACGCGAAGTCAATGCGGCCATCGACTGGTTACAAGAGCAAGATAGAAATCGCTTGCACATTGGGAGAAAGGAGGTTCACTGTGAAATGGTATAAATTTAAAATTTACAGCGCAAAAGTACACAGTCTATGGTCCCAGTGGACCTTAGTGTTGGTGCTGGTTTTGGCATGCATGGCTTCAGCGTTGGGTTCAGGTCTATCTTATCAAATAATCGTACCCCAAGAGAATGTTTGCGAGGGCCGAGAAGATAAAGACATTTGTGAGCGGCATATCTATCCGACGAACGGAGTGCATAACGAAATATACTGCGGAGAACCTGATTCAGTATGTGACTACAGCCATCAAACTGGGCGGCCTCAACCAGATCCGGAATTCCCTGAGTATTGGACTAGCGATTGGACCATGTATCGGGTGTTCAAAAACTATGACACATTCTCACCGCCATACGACGATCCTCCAAGAAATCTAAAGCCTATCGAAGACTATGAAATTTCAAGCGGTTGGACAGTCTACGATTCGACTTACATACCTACAGACAAGGATGGGCAAGGCGCGATGATGGAGCATTATGACAAGCGATGCTTGCCGATTTTTCCGCATGATAATAAATACACCTGTTCTTTTGTATCACTAGGTAATAAAGCCTACTTTCTCACTTACGATAAAGATCGACCCGAAGGCATGCCGGAAATCTGCCAGTTTTCACTAGATAATCATCCGCCGAAGCGCGATTTCATTAAGCATTTGCCTTATGATCCCAAGCAAAGCCAACATATTGAAGGCAAGATTCAAGCTTATTCAATACTCGCGCCTGGCGATATTTTGTTTGGCTATGCTTTTTGGAGGGACAGGTTCGTTGCAGATGATAAAAAATATAAAATGCCACAATCTTTCTTTTACTCTGGAGACCTGAGTATCCCATACCCTAACGCCCCCATCGTCAGTCAAAACTTCAAAAATTTTAAAGTTGAAAAACCAGGAGAAGAAGTTTGGCAAAAGGTCAAAGCGAAGCTAAGAGATAATCCTCATCCGCCATGGTGCTGTCTTTTTGCAACCGACTGTAAGGACGACAAGAAAAGCGGACCGCAAATGCCTGCTAAGTCAGCGAAGACACGTTGAAAGACTGAGCCAACTAACCATGGCGCGGTCTCGCTAATCGCGAGACCGCGTAACCGGATGAGCCCTATGGATCGGACCGATATCAAAAAACCTTATGCGTTGTGTTGGGATGCCATGCCACCCTCCCAACGGGCGCATTTGACTTATTGCACCAATGTTCATCCTGCGCAAAGTTGGTCTGAAGTACGTGATACATTGGGCTACTATCTGCCCCAGATCAAGGCACGCGTCTCGCCCCATACACCATTTGGCGTTGGATTGTGGCTATCTGAGCTGGCGGCTCGTGAACTGGACGATCCTGCCGCGCTTGCGCAATTTAAAGCCTTCTTACGAACACATGATTTATATGTGTTCACGCTCAACGGATTCCCTTTTGGTAGTTTTCACCAGCAATCTGTTAAAGATGCGGTCTATCTGCCGGATTGGCGCGACCCGCGGCGGCTTGAATACAGCAATCGACTGGCTCGCCTGCTGGCTCAACTCTTGCCCGACGATCAAGATATCGAAGGCAGTATCAGCACCGTTGCCGGGGGATTCAAACCACATCTCGCTGACGATCCTCAGTGCCGGTCCGTGATGGCTAAGCAACTGCTTGAGCATGCAGTGATGCTACATCGGCTGCATCAGGAAACAGGGCAATGTATCACGCTGGCGCTAGAGCCTGAGCCGTGTTGCCTGTTGGAAACCACAACCGAAACCATTACGTTTTTCGAGGAATATCTGCTCAACGCCACCGCGACTGAGCACATTGCAGCCGCATGCGCACTAGACGACGCTGCGGCGCTCGCGTTGATCCGACGTCATTTAGGCGTGTGCATTGACACGTGCCACGCCGCTGTCGAGTTCGAAGATCCGAACGATATGATAAGCCGCTTTAGGCAAGCGGGGATCCGCATTGCCAAGTTGCAACTTAGTGCTGGGCTGCGCGTCCCTCGCCCGTGTGCATCGCATGCACGCGCGCTGCAGCCGTTCGCCGAACAGGTGTATTTACACCAAGTCATTGAGCGCCGTACAGCTGAAACCAACGCTGAGCTACAGCGCATGATCGATTTGCCTGCTGCACTCAGTGTCCTCAACACGAATCCATCAGTTTATGAAAATACCGGGGATGAATGCGAATGGCGCATTCATTTTCATGTGCCTGTATGGGCCGACACCGTCGGACCATTTGAGAGTACGCAACCGTTCTTAAAAACCATGTTGGCAATGCAACGTGACACGCCGATTTCGACTCATCTGGAAGTGGAAACTTATACGTGGCATGCGTTACCGGCTGTCTATCAGCAGCATCATACCGAACGTACTCAGCCGACTGGCAGCCTTATCGAAGCGATCTCGCATGAGTTGCAATGGGTCCAGGAGCAGCTGAAATGATCACCTGGCATGTCGCTTTACGTCTGGGGCGCGTTTCCAACCTGCCCACTGTCTGGAGCAATGTCATTGCTGGCGCGGTACTCACTGGCCAGCCCATCCACCCTCTCACTTTGCTATGCTTGTTATTAGCGATGTCGCTGATCTACACCGCCGGTATGTTTCTCAATGACGTATGTGATCGAGCGATCGACGTGATTGAGCGGCCAGAACGACCGATTCCTGCGGGTCAAATCAGTGTTTCGACGGTATCGGTCAGTGGCTTGGCGATGCTCGGTGCGGGCGTACTATTGCTCGCCTCACAAGGAAGTGGTGCTTTTGCCAGCGGCATCATTTTAGCGCATTTGGTTGTGCTTTATAACTTGTATCATAAAGCTAACCCATTGAGTCCGTTGATCATGGGCCTGTGCCGGATGCTGGTTTATATTACCAGTGCATTAGCTTTCACAAACGGCACCTTGTCCCAACCCACATGGCAAGGCTCGGTTATTTTATTCGCTTACACAGTAGGCCTAACCTACGCTGCCAAGCAGCAGTTCACCGGCCCAATGATTCGTTTTGTGCCCGTGATTGGACTCGCAGCGCCGCTGGTATATGCGTTCATGAGTTTGCCGATCCATCGATGGGCATGGGGTTATCTAGGGGCGTTTGCGTTTTGGACAATATGGCATCTTCAGCGTGCGGCCTTTCGCGCTAAGACGTGCGATTTGCGCAGCGCAACAGGCGAACTGATCGCTGGCATGGCATTAAGTGACGCATTACTGATTGCGATTCACGGCGCGCCAAGCTGGGCAGTGGCAAGCGCGGTTGCTTTTTTGCTGACAGTTTTATGGCAACGGCGTATTGCAGGCAACTAAATTCCAATCAATCTATGCTCAGTTAGCCTTATCGCCAACCCAATATTAAATTTGGTTATGACAATCGCGAATACGCTTTATGCGGGTTTACTCCAAGCCACCGAAGCCTGCTCTGCGGAGGATAAGGCAGATCGTGCAAAAAATTGGCTGGCTCGCTGCCAACAGATCATCACAAGGCCTGCCTCATGCAGCGATGATCTCCAGCATAGTGTCGAGCATCATTTTGCAATAGCACAGCGCCGACTCGCGGGTCTGCCGTCGTTACCCGCTAAGACGCTTGATACATTGCGCGGAGCCGGCGTCATTGCGCCACAGCAATGGAGTATAGGTGATTTTGGCCGAGCGCTGATCCTCTTACATGCCTTGTCGTTGCGGCCCAGTGTTGAATATCTCAGATTTGTCACGCGTCTCTATCGACGTGGCGATAATACTGAGCAGCAGGCAATACTGCGCAGTTTAATCTTATTGCCCGAACCGCAGCGATGGGTATCGATTGCCGCGGAGGGCTGCCGTAGCAATGTAGCAATTGTCTTTGAAGCGATCGCTTGCGACAATGCGTATCCCGAACGTTTCCTCTGCGAGTTGAATTTTAATCAACTTGTCTTGAAGGCTCTCTTTACCGGCACGTCAATCCGCCGCATTGCTGGACTCAATAAAAGACTCACTCCCACACTAAAACGCATGGTTGCCGATTACGCTAGTGAACGGCGCGCAGCAAAACGTCAGGTTTCTGACGACCTTAACTTTCTTCTGCGAGGTATTGAACATGAAAATGTTTGACCCCCATATCCATATGACCTCACGCACCACCGACGATTACCAGGCGATGAGCAATGCAGGAATTACGGTCGTGGTAGAGCCGGCTTTCTGGATGGGGCAGCCGCGCACGCATGTCGGCACGTTCGAAGACTATTTCCTATCTTTATTGGGCTGGGAACGTTTTCGGGCCGGCCAGTTTGGCATCCGCCACTTTTGCACGCTGGGCTTGAACCCTAAAGAAACCAATAATCCGGATATTGCCGATGGCGTCATCGCGTTGCTTGAGCGCTATCTTGATAAAGATGGCGTGGTGGCAGTGGGCGAAGTCGGATTCGACGATGAAACACCGGCCGAAGCCCATTACTTTGCGCGTCAAATTGAACTGGCAATCGAACATGACCTGCCTGTGCTAGTGCATACGCCTCATCGAAATAAAAAAGCTGGCACCATTCGCACTCTCGCGCTCATTCGCGAAAGCGGCATTGCCCAAGAGCGGGTATTGATTGACCACAACACGGAAGAGACACTCCCGCTGGTGCTCGACTCAGGTTGCTGGGCCGGACATTCGATTTACCCGCACACCAAGATGGATGAGGCGCGTATGGTCGCGCTGGTTAAGCAGTATGGCAGTGAGCGCATCATCATGAATAGTGCAGCTGATTGGGGCGTCAGCGATCCATTGAAAGTGCCTAAAACTGCAGCGGCCATGCGTGATGCGGGCATCGCCGAGCATGAAATCGAAACGATCGTTTGGCACAATCCGCTTGCTTTTTTCGCACAAAGCGCACGGCTTGATATCGCTGAGGCCGAAGCGCCGCTGCTAATCGATCAGCGCCACAACTGGGAGGGCAATTCAGTACTACGCGGGCAAGTCCCGCAGGTAACCACTACTGAATAATCGATGCCAAGAATCGGCGTAGTCGGGCGATCTCGTGATTGCCGTCAGCGAACCGCCCAACCATGAATACGCTAACTTAAGCAAGGTGCTGCTATGCAACGCGTGATCGTCCTGAATGTGGTGGGGCTAAGCAGCCAGCTACTGAAGCATGCGCCTCACTTATCCGCTTTGGCCAAGCGCGGCGCAATGCGTCCTTTAATCACTGTGACACCGGCGTTGACCTGCCCGGTCCAGGCCACACTACTGACTGGACGCTTGCCGCAACATCATGGCTGCGTCGCTAACGGTTGGTATTCACGGGAATTGGCCGAACCGTTGTTCTGGAAGCAAAACAATGGACTCATCGAAGGGGATAAAGTTTGGCACGAGGCCAAAGCGCGCAATCCAGACTTTTCTTGTGCGCAGTTATTCTGGTGGTTCAATATGTATGCGGATGTGGATTGGAGTGTCACGCCGCGGCCGATCTATAAGGCGGATGGCTGCAAGGTCCCCGACTTCTATACGCAACCGGACACATTGCATTCGGAATTGTTATGGCAATTGGGCGAATTCCCGCTATTCCAATTTTGGGGGCCAGCGGCTGGCCTTGCGTCAAGCCGGTGGATCACGGACTGCGCGCTGCACTTGTGTGACACCCGGCAGCCCACGTTGACGCTGGTGTACCTTCCACATTTGGACTACTGCTTGCAAAAGCTTGGGCCAAGTCATCCGGCTATTGCTCGAGAAGTCGCTGCGGTGGATGCGCTGTGCGGTGAGCTCATCGAGTACGCGGACAACCACGGCATGCACGTCATCGCTTTGTCGGAATACGGAATCACGCCGGTATCGGGCGATATTCCAATTAATCGTGCGTTGCGTCAAGCTGGCTGGCTCGCGGTACGTGATGAACAGGGGGAAGAGAAGCTCGATTGTGGTGCATCCGCGGCGTTTGCGCTGGCTGATCATCAAGTCGCCCATGTCTATATCCGGCATAACGCGCTAATCGATGAAGTCAAGGCGCTGTTGCAGCGCTTGGACGGCGTCGACACCGTATTGGACAGGGCAGGCCAGCATAGTATAGGACTGGATCATCCACGTGCTGGTGAACTGGTGGCCATCAGCCAGGCTGATCGTTGGTTCAGCTACTATTATTGGCTCGATGACGCGCGTGCGCCTGATTTTGCACGCACAGTGGATATTCATCGCAAACCGGGCTATGACCCACTAGAGTTATTCATTGACCCCGAACGGGTCCTTCCTCGCTTGCAAATTGGTTGGAAACTTTTTAAACGGCAACTGGGTATGCGTAGCCTGCTTGATGTGATTCCATTAGACCCGCTGCTGGTAAAAGGCTCCCACGGACGCCCAACCGACGATATTGAACAAGGCCCGGTCTTGATCAGTTCACATGCCGATAAGTTACCCGCCGCGCCAGTGAAAGCCGAATCAGTACGCGGTATTATTTTGAATCATATCTTCGACAAATAAGCAAGTACATCAATTCCGTCACGGAAACAATTTGCGATGAAAAATGCACAGCGACAATTAGTTTGGCCACGCGTGTTGAGTCCGGCCATTTGTTACCTTGCCAGTGGCGAGGCCAATGGTCTACGAGTGCCGGAAAAGTTCGGACAGTGCGTGAGTTGTGACTCGCGCATCGACGGCCTGGGACACTATCGCTCATGATCGAAGCTTTGCTCGTTTCCGTTAGCAGCGTTGCACTTGCCGAAATCGGTGATAAAACGCAACTGCTGTCTTTCGCGCTCGCCGCACGCTATCGCCAACCTTGGCCGATTGTGTTTGGCATGCTGGCCGCCACGCTGGTGAACCATACTGGAGCGAGCGCGCTCGGCCAATGGCTGTTGTCAGTGCTCACTCCGTCGGCAATGCGCTGGGCACTCGCGCTGTCATTCATCGCGATGGGTGTATGGGTACTGGTTCCTGGCAAGCTGCTCACGAAAGCGGTGCAGCCTGCGCGTACAAAGCTTGGGATCTTCGGCACTACATTGCTGACGTTTTTTTTCGCAGAAATGGGCGATAAGACCCAAATCGCAACCGTGGCATTGGCCGCCCGGTTCCACGATATGCCTAGCGTCATTATCGGCACCACGCTAGGCATGATGTTCGCGAACGTGCCGGTCGTTTTTCTCGGTAACCGTTTTGCACATCGGCTGCCGATGACCGCTGTGCGTACGACCGCCGCAATCATGTTCATCGTGTTGGGGGGACTTGCGGCCTGTGGCGTCGGTACTCCACGCTCGGCTGAGCAAAGTGCTGGGCACGCTCTCGCGCCTTCGGGTTTCCGCAACGTCGCTGTTGCGTGAGCCGGGGCGGAAGCGATTTGGCCGAAGGATTGTGGCCTATCACAATGGCGCTCTTCCAGCGCTTCGCGGGCTACCTGGAGGCTCTTCATGCCGCACCTCCAAGGCTATGCTCGAACCATTGTCTCTTGGCGTCACCCTCGATCCATCCAGAAAAATACGAAAAGGGTCGAGATTCTGCGGGCGCGGAGTCATTGGGCGACCCGCTTCGCCGGCGTCGAATCCGGCTTGCCATGCCGCTGGGTCGATTCGAACCTTCAAGTTCACCGCGTAGCTCCTACCAACCGGGATGAGGGGCGGGAGGCGCTCGGTCGCGCTTGCAGTTTCGCTACCTGCTGGGCCTTTGTCGGTCGGCCTCGTCGGGCTGCCCGGTTGGAGGCCCCAGCACCGCTCAAGCGGATATCGTGGTAAGTCGTCGTAGCAGCCGCGTAGATACGAGACGGCTACGCGGGACGGCGAGGGGCGCGTCCCGGCCGTCCTGCGTCCGTTCCTCTCAGTGGTGTGCGCGTGCGGCGCGCGTGTGGGCAGCCTTTTTGGCGGCAGCGGAGCGGCCGGCCGCGCCCTTCGTCTTGGCTGCACGCTTGGCCGCAGCGGAGCGGCTGGCGGCCGGCCGTTTCGCCGCGGCGGATCTGGCCTGCTTTGACATCGACTCGCGTGTGGCGCCGTCCGAACGCTCGCGCCGTAGTACAGAGGTCGTCGTGCGCGAGCGCTTGGCTCGGGTTTCCTTGCTCGCGGAACCCGTCGTCTTGTGCTGACCCGCCGCGCTGTCCTTGGCCGTTTTTTTGCGTGTCGCCTCGCTGACGGTGCCCTTTTTCGGCGGCTTCAAGTCGACGCCAGCCCGTCGCGCCTTTGACAGCCCGATTGCCACGGCTTGCTTGGCCGAGCGCACGCCATGTTTGCCGGCCCGAACATGCTCGATCTCTTCCTTGACGAATTCGCCGGCCTGCGTGCTGGCCGATTTCCCTGCACGTTTGTCGGCCTGCGCTTGAGCCATAGTCTTTCTTTCTGGCATGACAATCCTCCTTGAAAGAGACGCTATATGTGCAAAGCTAGCAACCCCCGTGCCAGCATGTGACCACGGCACGCGCTGGTCCTGCGCTCTCATCGGTCGGATGGCTTGGGTTCTTGATGGATCGCGCGGCACCCGTCCTCCACGTCTCGAGCCGGCCCTGGTGTAGCCTGATTGCCCCACGTCGAGCGCGCAACGGTCAGCACTTGCGCGATCTCTCGGGCGACGTCAGCTTGTCCTGAAAGGAGGACATCGGCTCTTCAGCCGTTGCCGCATTGGCCTCCGGACGCAGACTGCCTTCAATAAACAGGCGTACGATTGATAAAACATCGTTACCCGCGAGCATAAGGCGAGTGCGCGGTATGGGCCACCAGTGTCCGACTCGCCGTCCGCGTGCGGGGCTGGCTTCGGGTGGGAACGATGTTCATGCCGTGCCGTGCCGTGCGGCGGCTCGGCGACACGAAGGCCGGGCGCGTCGATTGCTAAACGCCGTAGACCTTCCCACAGGAGCAAACATGACTACTACTGCGACACACCAAAAATCCACGCGGTCTTCGACAATGCCATCTCATGATGTTGGCGCTGCGCACGCAGCTGAGCAGGACGCGATTGCACTGCTGGAGGCGGACCATCGCGCGGTCCAGCGGCTATTCGATACGTTCGACAAGACGTCCGATGACGATCCCGACGCCAAGGCAACGCTGGTTACGCGCGCGTGCGACGAATTGGCCATGCATACGATCATCGAGGAAGAAATCTTGTATCCAGCGGCGCATCGTGCGCTGTCGGGGCAGCCGCAAAAGGAAGTCGACCAGGCCTATGTCGAACATTTTCTCGTTAAGACTTTGATGGAGAAACTACGGGGCTCTCGGCCAGGGGACGATGGTTTCGATGCTGCGTTCAAGGTATTGGCGGAAAACGTCCAGCATCATGTCAGCGAGGAAGAGTCGGTACTGTTCCCCGCGCTGCGCAAGGCAGGCGTCGACCTGGCTGAACTCGGCGCGCGTATTGCACAGCGCAAGGCGCAGTTGCAGGCGAAAGTGTCAAAGGACGTCGGCGATCGCACTTGATGCGCGAACGACTCGCAGCGCGCTGTGCTGGCCTGCTTGGCGAGGCAGGTTACGCTCCGTCCGGCTCCCTTGGCGTGATCGTTGTGATTGTTATCGCGCTCGTGCTGACGGGGCGCATCTAGCGCGCAGCTGCTTGCCGTGTGCGTCGCAGTGCCGAGCCGCGTGGCGGTGGCCAGGCTGCCCCGGGACATGCTGGCGGCTCGGGAACTCGCCAGCGGGCATGATCATCGTATTGCGCAGTCCTATTTGACGATCCATCGTAACCGCAAGCTTAGACATGCGATCGAGGTGCGTCATGAGAGCTTTGTCAATCCGCAGTTCATTCGCCTGCTGCGCCGCTATCATGCCGCCCTGGTCGTGTCGGATTCCACCGAGCATTGGCCTTGCATCGAGGATGTCACGGCCGATTTCGTTTATCTGCGCCTGCACGGCACCGAGAGCAAGTACGCAGGCGCGTACAGCGACCCGGCGCTGCAACGCTGGGCGCGCCGCCGTGTATTCTGCTATTTTGACAGTGATACGAAGACACAAGCGCCGTTTGATGCCCAGCGTTTGATCGAGATTGTGGCGCGGGCGGGTTCTTCCACGGCGGCGGACGAGGCAACCCGATGAGCGGCGGCCTCAGCCGAATTTGCGTCCGCTCGGCCGTCCGTTAGTCGCCAATAGCCTTGCGCCGGCACGGGTGAGGCCGGCCGGCATGACTTGCGCCTACAGCATTGGTGCGCCGCCCGTTACCGCGATCGTCGCACCTGAAACATAGCTCGATTCGTCGGATGCAAGCATCACATACGCGGGGGCCACTTCGGCCGGCTGTCCGGGCCGTTTCATCGGCACCTGCGCGCCGAATTGCTTGACCTTCTCCGCCGGCATCGTTGCGGGAATCAATGGGGTCCAGATGGGCCCAGGCGCCACACAGTTCGCTCGAATGCCTTTTTGCGCAAGCAATTGCGCCAATCCCGCCGTGAAATTCTGGATTGCCCCCTTGGTGGCGGCATACGCCAGCAAAGTCGGATTCGGATGATCGGCATTGATCGATGTGGTGTTGATGATGGAGCCGCCCGCCTTCATATGATGCAGCGCGGACCGGGTGATCCTGAACATCGCGCCAATGTTTGTATCGAACGTGTTGTCCCATTCATCGTCTGAAATCTCGTCCAGCGACTCGTGCGTCATTTGAAACGCCGCATTGTTGACCACGACATCGATTTTGCCGAATGCGTCAACGGCTTGCTGGACAATCCGCGCGCAGTGTTCGCGCTGCGCCACATCGCCCCGCACGAGCACGGCGCGTCGCCCCGCCTGCTCGACCCAGCGCGCTGTCTCGCGCGCATCATCGTCCTCGTCGAGATAGGCGATCAACACGTCAGCGCCTTCCCTAGCGAATGCGATGGCTACCGCGCGTCCGATTCCGCTATCGCCCCCGGTAATGATCGACGCTTTGCCGGCAAGACGGCCCGAACCTTGGTACGAGCGCTCGCCATGGTCGGGTTGCGGTTGCATGTCGCCAGTGTGGCCCGGCACCGTGGCTTGCTGCTGGTGTGGCAATGGGGGTTCTGGACGTCGGTTTTCAGTCATGACACGCTCCTGTTGGTTGATTGTCGCGCGACACCGGCGCGCGCATGCTGGTGAAGCAACCAACAGGCCCGCCGCGCGCACGTTCCGCCCAGTGTGTGATGGGTCCGTACGACGTACGCCATACCGGTCATAGCGTGCCGTGGCAGGCGAACTCCCCAGCGGAAGTGGACCACTCAGCGACGCCGCTGCTTCGCTGCACGGCGAACATCAATTCGCATTCCATCCGATCGTCTCAGTCGATCGGCTACCCCGATGAACTCCATGCCGAATAGCACACCCAACGACAGGCGCATCATATCCGGCGTGACGAACGATCCCGCGGTCTTGCCGGCCGGCGTTAGCAGCGCGTTCATTTGCAGCATCAACAGGCAGGCGGCCAAGCACGCCAGCTGCGTCGTGCAAAGTCCAGCCGGCTTGCCTGACTCGCCGCGATTCAACCCCAGTGCCACGCCGGCAAGCAACGCGACTGCCAACCGTAACGCGACGTCGTGCCAACTGCGCGATAGCGGCATCAATTTCAGGTGCGACGAGCGCAAGGCGCCGCGTGAACGTCTCGATGCAGAAATGAGGCAGTCAGCATGCCTACGATCGGGGCGAGCCGTGTACCTCGGTTGGGAATAGCCTTTGCTAATTTTTCAGTGGTGAAGTGGCGGTGCGAGCATTCCAACGCCGAGTGGCGAGGACGCGGCGCGCCGGCTAGCGTCGGGGTCGAACGGAGGAACACAATGGAACAATCTGACAAGCCGCTGTCGCCCGGTGATGAAGCTGCGCCAGACGCGCCGGGCGTGGGCGAGGCGATTTGCCAGGCATGCCACGGCACTGGAACGGTGGACGGCGCGCGCTGTACGGTGTGCAGCGGCACTGGCAAGGTGCTGCAGGGAGTGGGCGGCGGCTGAGCGCGCGGCCGCGAAAGAATGTATTGCGCGCGCACGCGGAAAACATGCCGTGGCAACGCAGCGAGCCGCTTAGCGACGCGAGCAGCGCATGCCAGCAGCGCAGTGCCGAGCGCAAGCGCCACGCTGGCGCAGCAACCGCGGTGCGCCCGTCGTCCAAAGAGCCGCGCTACGGCTTCGCGCGGCGCTGCCGAAGACGCCACGAGTACGGTGCAAACCGCGGACCGGCTGCCAAAGATTGGATGGCTCGCCGCCGTGGGTGCAGGTACCGTCTTGTTGGGCGCGCTAGCCGATACGCGCGAGGAAACGGTCGAGCATGCCGGGCGCGACATGATTTGCAAAAATTCGGTGTGGGTGTGAGATGACAATGTTGCCGCAGCATGGGGCGGCGGCATGCAAAAGTCAACGCGGCCAACAGCGTAATATATTGCCCAATACAACGAAGAAAGGGAACGCAATGTTGCATGAACGTTTCGCGGCGAACGTCCGTGCGCTGCGCCTATCGCTGTCGTGGCTCGTGCTCGATGCGCTCGTGCTGGCGGCAATGGCTGTTGTGGCGCCCAGTGTCGCGCTGGCCGGCGACGCTGGCACGGTCCGGGTGTTGTACGCTGGGTCGCTGGTGCATGTGATGGAGCACTCCATCGGGCCGGCATTCGAGAAGGCGTCAGGGCTGACGTTCTCCGGCTATGGCGCCGGCTCAAACAAATTGGCCAACGAGTTGAAGGGTAAGCTACGGCGCGGTGACGTGTTCATCAGCGCCACGCCGACGGTCAATGCGAGCCTGGGCGGCGCTGCGAACGGCAATCGGGTTAGCTGGTATGTGAATTTTGGCGAGTCGCCGCTGCTGCTCGGCTACAACGCAAACAGCCGCTTTGCGGCGGCGTTGAAGACTGAACGCTGGGACAAGGTGTTGCTGCAGCCGGGCATCCGGATTGGGCGCACGGATCCGAAGCTCGATCCGAAAGGGGCTTTCACGCTCGAGGCGGTGGCCCGTGCCGCGTTGCTATATCGTCAGCCGGACCTGATGCAGCGCATGCTCGGGGCACCGGGCAATCCAAATCAGGTGTTGCCGGAAGAAACGCTGATGGGCCGCCTGCAGTCAGGGCAGCTCGACGTGGGCTTTTTTTATTCGACCGAGACGGCGCAGCTGCACATCCCGACGGTGAAATTGCCGGCCGAACTCGCGGTCAAGGCTAGCTATACGATCGCGATCCTGAACGACGCGCCAAATCAGGAAGGCGCGATGCGCTTCGTGACGTTTCTGCTCGGAGCGAAGGCGCGCGCATTGCTGCGTGACGCCGGCATCGATGTGATCGTGCCGAGTGTTGGCGGCGAGCGCACACAGGTCCCCGCACGCGTGCAAGCAATGCTCGACGCGGCGCGATGACGCTGCAACGCGGCCGTGGCAGTGGCGCAGGGCGGCGGCGCGCCACGCCCCTGAGGTGGCTTGCGGCCTTGCTGGCGCTTTATCTGTGCGCGCCGTTCATTGCCGTGCTGCCACAGCTCACGCATGCCGACTGGCGCGCGATCGAGCCTGGGGCGCTTGTCAAGGCAACCACCGTGTCGGTTGGCAGCGCGACGCTGGCCACGCTGCTGATCGCGCTCACCGGGATCCCGCTCGGTTATCTGCTGTCGCGTTCACGCTCCAGATGGGCGAGTGTGCTCGGCTTTGTCGTGCAATTGCCCCTGGCGTTGCCGCCGCTGTCCAGCGGCGTGCTCCTGCTGTTCCTGCTCGGTCCGTACAGCCTGCTCGGTACGTTGACTGGCGGCGGGTTAACTGATTCGTTCGTGGGCGTCGTGCTCGCGCAGACTTTCGTGGCCGCGCCGTTTCTGATTGTGGCTGCCCGTTCGGCATTCGATTCCGTCGATCCGGTCCTGGACGACGTCGCGGCTACGCTGGGGCATGACGCGCGCACGCGCTTGCTGCGCGTCTGGCTGCCGATCGCCTGGCCGTCTATCCGCGCCGGCATGGTGCTCGCGTGGCTGCGCGCATTCGGCGAGTTCGGCGCCACGATGATGGTGGCCTACCATCCGTACTCGCTGCCGGTGTATACGTATGTGGTGTTCGGCTCGGTGGGTCTGCCCGCGATGCTGCCGCTGCTCGCGCCGACGTTGGGCATCGCGCTGGCACTGTCGCTGGCGGTCACCGTCCGTCTGCGGCCATCGCGTCCGGTCGCCATTGCCGCCCCGGGCGACGAGCTTGACCCATTGCGCTCACTCGCCCGGGAAGTCGTGCCAGTGCCACGTCATTCCTCAGGCGGCACGCTTGCGTTTCACTTCACGTGCACGCTCGGCGATTTCATGCTCGATGTTCAATGGAGCGCGCGCAGCCGGCGGTTGGCGATCATTGGCGCGTCTGGGTCCGGCAAGTCCCTCACGCTGCGCATGATCGCCGGTCTGCAGCACGGCGCGACGCAATCGGTAATCGTCGATGGTGAAGTGCTGACGGCTAGCGCGCCGCAGTCGCGGCACATGGCCTACGTGCCGCAGGACTACGGTCTTTTTCCGCATATGAGCGTTGCGCGACAGCTTATGTTCGCCGCCGACGCCGACCCGGACGCCGCGCGCTACTGGAGCCTGCATTTGGGGATCGCACCACTGGCGCAGCGTCTGCCAGCCCAGCTTTCGCTCGGCCAGCGGCAGCGCGTGGCACTGGCGCGCGCATTGGCGCGCAAGGCGCGCGTGATCTTGTTGGACGAGCCGTTCTCCGCGCTGGACACCCCGCGCCGGCGTACGTTGCGCGAGACGTTGCGCACGTTGCAGCGGGAGATCGATGCGATCACGGTGCTCGTCACGCACGATCCGGAGGATGCGGCTTTGCTGGCCGATGAGATTCTCGTGCTGGACCGTGGACGCGTGTTGCAGCAAGGGCCGGCGCGCGCGCTATTCGAGCGACCGGCCAGCCTGAAGGTGGCGCAGTTGCTAGGTATCGACAACGTCGGCGAGGGCACACTGGTAGCCGGCGGCAAGGTGGATATCGGCGGCGTGTTGCTCGATGTGCGCGACGACGGTCTGGCGGCTGGTACGCGGTTGATGTGGCGCGTTGATGCGTGCGGCGTCTCGATGACAGAGCAGGGTCGGCACACCGCAGTGGTGGAACGGGTGTATGAATCGCACGGCGAGACGCGCGTGGCGGTGCGATTGGGCACCGCGCTGCTTCATTGCCGTGCGCCATCGGACGCCGACGCGCGCGCAGCGTTCGGGCTGCACGATCGCGAAGGCCACTGTTGCCGTGTCGATATCGCGGCAGGCACGACTACGGTGTGGCCCGTGATGCCGTAGCGGCTCGTTCGCCCAGCACTTCGTCCATCAGCTCGCTCATCCGCTTCCAATGCGAGCCTTCCCAGTAGATCCTGCCGCATACGTCGCAGGTCGCAAACCGGTCGCATCGCTCACGCACGCTGGGCGGAACCCGTGCGAGCACGTCAGCTTTATCGACTCGGCGCAAGGGCGCATTGCAGTGTAGGCATAGGCGCAATGGCCGCGTCCGTGCGTGCAGCGACAGCCGCGCGGCGACTTCACGCAGCTGTTCGAGCGGATCGAGTGCGTGCACATAGCACCCATGCTCGATGCTGCGCCGCTTGAGTAATTCGCGGTCGCGCGTGAGCACAATGCGTCGTTCTTGCGCAGCGATTTGCTCGACGTTGCGATCGTCGATGCGATTGTCGTACAGCGTGTCAAAGCCCGCCATGCGCAGCAGGCGCGCGAGCCGGCCTAGGTGGGCGTCGGCGAGGAATCGCAACGGGTCGGGTAGCGCACCGCGCAGCGGCACCGGGGCGCGCTCGCTGGGCGGATACACGACCACGCTGTCCCCATCGGCGAGCGGTCGCTCGAAGCCGGCCGCCTCGCCATTGATGACAATCCGTCCCACTTCGGTATGCGGCACGCCCAGCGCCTCGATCGTATGCTTGACCGACGCATTGTGCGCGTACGATGCGGCGAATGTCCGCTGACGCAGTCCTGCCGGCAGGAACGCGTTCAGTTCAGCGTGGAAACGGAAGGTTGCCGTGGTCATCACAGTCGCTCCGGCGGCGGCTCGCGGCGCGACGCGCTACAGCGCGCGCTGGATCCCGGTCACGCCGAATAGTCCCAGCGCCAGCCCCGCGATCCGGTCGATCAGCCGACGCAGCCGTGCACCCAGCCCATGGCGTGCACCAGCTTAGATACAGCAGGAACAGGCCGGCCGCAACATGCAGTGGCTTGACTGTAACATCCGGTATGCCAAAAAGAAAAAAGCCGTTCACGAGCGGCGAACGGCGGAATATCGTACGACGTGATCAGCGTCGCAAGGATGTTATCCAATGTATCAACCTCGCAGAATTGGTATTTTCCCTACAGATCATGTCGGCATGAATGTCAGATAACTGCGTTATTTGAGTGCCACGGATACGCGAATTTCGTTTTTCGGGATACCAATTCGTGAATTGAATGTCGTGAGGTGCAATAATTCATTTAGATGGAAAAAATCAGTCGCTCTATTATCGATCTCACGCCGGTTGTCGGTAATCGAAAAAAGCAACGATTTCCTCCAATAGCGCTTGCGGCGCCTCCTCCGGAATATAGTGGCCGCACGGCAGCGTTCGGCCGCTGACGTCGCGGGCGACGCGGCGCCATTGCGCCAGAGGATCGAAGCACTGCGCGAGCACGCCAAGCTCGCCCCACAGCACGCGCAACGGGCAGGCAAGCTTGTTGCCTCGCTCGAGGTCAACGCGCTCGTGCAGCAGGTCGATGCTGGCCGACGCACGATGGTCTTCGCACATCGCGTGCACGGCGCCGGGTTGCGCCAGCGCTTGACGATAGGCGTGCAGCACGTGCGGCGCGAATGCCTCCCGACCGGCATGCCGCGATTCCATGACCCGCTCGATATAGACGTGCGGTGCCGCGCCGATCAGCGTTTCGGGCAGCGGTTCCGGCTGGATCAGGAAAAACCAGTGAAAGTACTGCGTCGCGAACTGGCGGTTGGTTTGCTCGTACATCGCCAGCGTCGGCGCGATGTCCAGCAGCATTAGCCGCTCCACCGCGCCAGGGTGGTCTAGCGCCATTCGATGTGCGACGCGCGCGCCCCGATCATGGGCGCAGATGAAGAAGCGTTCATGGCCAAGCTCGTGCATCAAATTCACGAGGTCGGCCGCCATTGTCCGCTTGGCATAAAGCACGTGTTGCGGATCGTCGGCAGCCGGCTTTGACGACGCACCGTATCCGCGCAGATCGGCGGCAATCACGGTGAACCGCTCCGCCAGTTGTGGCGCGACGCGATGCCAGATCATGTGCGTCTGAGGATGACCATGCAGCAACAGCAGCGGCGGCCCGTCGCCTCCCAGGGCGGCGAAAATCTCGATGTCGGAGCGCCCCATCGCCGTGTCGACAACGTGCACACTTACGTGGCGAAATCCAGCGATCGATTCGGTCGCACGCGTCATGGTCCCCTCGGGGCGGTTAGTGAGGGGCGTATTGTAGAAGCACGCTATTTCCTTTGTCCGTCTGAATCACGCAATTTTTATCGAAGCCGAACACTTCTTCAGTTAAGCAGAAAAGAGCGGACGTGCATTAAAGGAAATTTCTGTTAATCGCTACGTATAATGGAGCGGTCGTTCGATAGCCCCGGCTCCAAGGAGACGTCCAGCATGGCCTTGCCCCCGTTACTGCAGCGTTTGTCGCTGCCGGTTGTATCGTCGCCGATGTTCATCGTTAGCTATCCGGAATTGGTGCTCGCGCAGTGCAAGGCGGGCATCGTCGGCTCCTTTCCCGCGCTCAATGCGCGGCCGCCGGAATTGCTCGACGAATGGCTCACGCAAATCCAGCAGGCGCTGGCGCAGCACCGTGCCGAGCATCCGGACGTGGTGATCGGCCCGATCGCGGTCAATCAAATCGTGCATCAGTCTAATGCCCGTCTGGAGCGCGATGTGCGCGTGTGCATCGACCATCGGGTGCCGATCTTCATCACCAGTCTGCGCGCGCCGGTCAAGGAGATGATCGACGCGGTCCATTCATACGGCGGCATTGTGCTGCACGACGTGGTCAATCTGCGTCATGCGCAAAAAGCGCTGGAGGCGGGCGTTGACGGCTTGGTCCTGGTCGCGGCTGGCGCCGGCGGGCACGCGGGTACGCTGTCGCCGTTCGCGCTGGTCGGTGAAGTGCGCAAGCTGTTCGATGGGCCGCTGGTGCTGTCCGGGGCGATCGCCAATGGCGCGTCCATTCTCGCCGCCCAGGCAATGGGCGCGGATCTGGCGTACATTGGCACGCGTTTCATTGCCACGCGCGAAGCGCATGCAGCGCACGCGTACAAGCAGGCCATCGTACAGGCCAGTGCGGCGGATATCATCTACACGAATTTGTTCACCGGCGTGCATGGCAACTACATGCGGCAGAGCATCGTGGCGGCCGGCCTAGATCCAGACAACTTGCCGGTATCCGATAAAAGTCAGATGAACTTTGGCGATGGCAGCAGCAAGGCCAAGGCATGGAAGGACATCTGGGGCGCCGGCCAAGGGGTTGGCCTGATGGACGATGTTCCAAGCGTGGCCGAACTTGTCGCACGGCTCAAGGACGAGTACCAAGCCGCCCGCGCGAGGCTTGCGTTGTAGCGTGGCTCGTCGTGTTCCCGCCGGCTTGCTGGCAGGTGGCGGCACCGCGTGCGGCCAGCATCGTCACGTGTTCGCGGGTCGGCCAGTACGCGTCGCCAGCAAAGCGCTCGGCGATGAAGTCGACGAACGAGCGAACCTTTGCCGACAAGTGGCGCCGGCTGGGATAGACCGCGAAGATCGGCAACTCGCGCGGTCCTACGTGCTCGAGCAGCAGCGGCACCAGCGTGCCGTTTTCCAGGTCATCGTGTACGCAATCGGTGCCCAGATAGGCGATGCCGGCGCCGGCTAGGGCTGCGGCGCGTAGTGCCTCGATGTCGTCGGCCACGATATTGCCGCGGGTGGCCACGCCGCCGCCGCCGTTTTCAGCGTTGCCCAGCGGCCACTCGCGCGTGTGCGCGTCATTGGCGGCCAGACGCAGGCAGTTGTGTGCGCGCAGATCCTCCGGCACTTGTGGCACGCCGTGCCGGCGCAGGTACTCAGGCGACGCGCAGATGACAAAATACGCGCGGGCGATCTGGCGTGCGATTAATGAGGAAGTCCGCAACTTGGACGAGCGCGAGCCGCGGATGGCCAGGTCGTAACCTTCCTCCACCAGGTCGACGACGCGGTCGCTCATCGTGATGTCCACCTGCACGCCGGGGTGCTGGCGCGTGTACTCGGCAATGACTGGCATCAGGTACCGATTGCCGAACGTCGATAGCGCGTTGATCCGCAGCGTGCCCTTCGGCACCACGCTCGCTTCACTGACGGCTTGCTCGGCCTCCTCCAGCTCGGTGAGCGCCTGCACGCATCGCTCGTAATAGCCTCGCCCGGCTTCGGTGAGGCTGATACGGCGTGTGGTGCGGTTCAGCAACCGTGCGCCCAGGTGTGTCTCGAGGTGCATCACGTGCTTGCTGGCCATCGCAGGTGACAGGTGCATGCGCTCAGCTGCTGCCGCGAAGCTGCCGGCTTCGACGACGTGGCGAAACACCTTCATGCTGACCAGCGTATCCATGATTTCGTGCGCTTGCGCCGTGGCCGGCGCTTTATTCGTTCGTGCCAGGAAATAATGTGCGCTTTTAGGGCGGCAGGCAAGTGTGCGTTGCGTGCCGCGTTGACTCGCGATTAGAACCGCATGCATATACTCACGCCGAACGTGCCGACGGTCGACTGGCCAGTGAACTTGTTGTATATGTACGTCGCATACACGTCGGTGCGCTTGGACAGCGGATAGTCACCGCCGAGTGTCCCCCGCGCCTGACACCCGCACGGCGCTCGTGGGCGATGGCAATCTTGCTGAATGCGGTGTCATGCCGACCAGTGTTGTATTTTACCGCTGCGGCAATAACGTCAGTGCGCGTAGGGCCAGGCGTCGTGAGGGGGCGGAACATACGGCGGTGCGCGGCGTGCCGGCGGCACATGGCGATGCTCCGTATTGTACCGGGTGATGTCCGCCCGAAGCGAGCCGGCGCGCACCGCGCTGCGATCCATATCGGGTCGGGATGCCACACGCATGTCGACCGAAAACGGCACGATCGGGCTCAGTGGGCGCAATTGTGGTGTCGGCGCACCGATCCGCACGGTCATTTCGCGCTGCGCGGCGCTGGGTGCGACGAATGGCTGGGCTGGCCTGCCGAGCTTGATCTTGCCGTCTTGCCCGCGCGCTGCCGTCATCCACTGCGCTATCGAACCGGACGTCTCGGCCTGCATGGACAGCGCACCGGCCAGCGCGCGTGGACCCCGCGGATCAACATGCGCGCTGCCGGCGTCGGCGGCGCCCATAGCCGGCAGGGTCCCGGAAGCGGTGTTGTGGAGACGGGCCGAGGTCCCGACGTTACCGCCCGCCGGACGCGTATCCTGCGGCGTGAAGCCGGGTAACCGCAGCGCCAAAATGAATGGCTGCATCTCCTCACGGCCCGGAGCGAGTGCCCCGGCAACTAGCCCGAGCGCGATCACCGTCCCGATTGCGACGGCGGACATGCTCAGCAACGAAAACGTACGGCCGCCACGCAGCAACATGAAAGTCGATGATTGCAACGATTATCGAGCTAATCTATTCACGTGGCCTATGCGTGTCGAGTCGAAAAATGTTAGGTGAGTTTCCGTGTTGTAACTGCATGTAACGGACGGGACAAGCGCCAAAATTTATGAGGGATTTACATAAAAATAACAGAAAAATGAATTTGTCTATTGGATAATCGAGCGCCGACAATAGGTGCTTTCTCCACGTGGGCGCGCCCGTGGCCCGAGAAGGTCGCAGGCGATGCCCGCCACGATGACGCCGCATGGCGCCGAGATGACCATGGCCCGATCCAAATTGCTACCTGACAACTTCACCCTCGCGTTGGTCACGACGGTGGCGATCGCGACTTTCTTGCCGTGTCGCGGCGGCGCGGCGCTGGCGTTCAACTGGCTCACGAATTGTGCCGTTGGTTTGCTGTTCTTCCTGCACGGCGCGAAGCTGTCGCGCGAGGCGGTCGTCGCTGGCGCGACCCATTGGCGGCTGCACCTGGTCGTGATGCTGTGCACGTTCGCCATATTTCCGCTGCTTGGGCTGGCGCTCAGACCGCTGATCGCGCCGCTGTTGACGCCGGAACTGTATGCCGGCATGTTGTTCTTGTGTGCATTGCCTTCGACAGTGCAGTCCTCGATCGCCTTCACGTCGATCGCCAAGGGCAACGTGCCGGCCGCGGTGTGCAGCGCGTCCGCTTCCAGCCTGCTCGGTATCTTTGCCACGCCGTTGATTGCCGGGATGATCCTGTCCAAGCAAGCCGCGGGCGGCGAGTCGTGGCACAACGTGTTCAATATTGTGCTGCAACTGCTGGTGCCGTTCGTTGCAGGCCAACTGCTGCGGCCATGGATTGGCCGCTGGATTGCCCGTCATGCCGTGGTGCTGAAGCTGGTCGACCAGGGCTCGATCCTGCTCGTTGTCTATACCGCGTTCAGCGAGGCGGTCAATCAGGGGTTGTGGCACCAGATTCCGCTATCGGCGCTGCTCGCACTGCTGTTCTCGTGCATGCTGTTGCTCGCGCTTGCGTTGCTGATCACCGGCTTTGCCGCCCGACAGCTTGGCTTTGATGAGGGGGACCGGATTACCATTATTTTCTGCGGTTCGAAAAAAAGCCTCGCAGCCGGTATTCCGATGGCCAAGGTAATTTTCGCCGGTCACGCGCTGGGCGCGATCGTGTTGCCGCTGATGCTATTCCATCAGATCCAACTGATGACCTGTGCGGTGCTAGCGCAACGTTGGGCCTCGCGAGCGCCCTGCCGGCGCGACCCAATCGTTTGTGCGTCGTTGAAACCGCGCGAAGAGCGTTAATCAAAAGGGCGCCGTCGCCTCGCGCCGTCACGAAAAGTGCGCATACTCGTCGAGGCGCGGCTAAGCGCTGGCGTCGTTTGACGTGCCCGACAGCAGCGGCGTGACGTCCGGCGGCACGCCGAGCAATTGCAGCGACTCGCCGGTCACCGCGGCGAACACCGGTCCGGCGACCGAGCCGCCATAGAACGAACGGCCTGCCGGTTCATCGATCATCACCGCGACGATGACACGCGGATCGCTCATCGGCGCCATGCCGACGAACAGTGCGCGATACTTGTCCTTTGCATAGCTGGTGCCGGCGAGCTTGCGCACGGTGCCCGTTTTGCCGCCGGCGCGGTAGCTATCGATCATCGCGGCGCGCGCGGTGCCGCCGGGGCCGACCGCCATCTCCAGCATCGCGCGGATTGATGCCGCCGTGTCCGGTGTCGTCACGGCGCGATGGCCGCCGGCGGCCGTGTCCGGTTCGTCCCTGATCACCAGCTTGGCCGGCTTCATCACGCCGTCGCCGGCAAACGCGGTGTAGGCTTGGGCAACCTGCATCAGCGACATCGACAGTCCATACCCGTACGCATGCGTGGCTTGGTCGATCGGAACCCAGTGCTTGTACGGACGCAGCTTGCCCGGAGCGGCGCCGGGAAACGTGATGGTAGGCGGATGGCCAAAGCCGTATTCTTGGTATTTGGACCAAATCGTCTCGGCCGGCAGCGACAGCGCCAGTTTTGCCATGGCGACGTTACTGGACTTCTGGATCGCCTGCGCGACGGTGATCACGCCGTGGTTCGACGTGTCGTGGATGACGTTGCGCCCTATCCGATAGGTGCCGGGGGACGTATCGATCAGCGTATCGGGGCGCACCTTGCCCGCATCCAGTGCCAGCGCAACGATCATCGGCTTGATCGTCGAGCCCGGCTCGAACGTGTCGGTTAGGGCGCGGTTGCGGACCTGGCCCGACACCCGGGCCGCCCGATCGTTTGGATCGAAGGTCGGCCAGTTTGCCATCGCCAGGATCTCGCCGCCGCGCGCATCGAGCACCACGACGCTGCCCGCCTTGGCTTGATGTTGCTTGATCGCGGCTTCGAGCTGCGCATATGCCAGCTGTTGGATACGGCGGTCGATCGTCAGCCGGATCGTGTCGCCATGCCGGGCCGGCGTGACGGGGCGCGCATCGTACAGGAACCGCCCGAGCCGGTCGCGGACCACCTCGCGTTGGCCAGCATTGCCTTTGAGCGCATCGTCCAACGCTAGCTCGACGCCTTCCAACCCGTTGTTCTCCAGGTCGGTGAAGCCCACGATCTGCGCGACCGATTCGCCTTCCGGATAGACACGCTTCTCGCTGGCCACGCGCGTGATGCCCGCGCCGCCGAGCGTCTCGATGCGGGTTGCGGTTTCCTCGTCGATCTGGCGCTTGAGCAGCACGAAGCCACGATGCGGTGCGAGCCGGCGCTCGAGTTCGGCCACCGGCATGTCCAGCAGCTTGGCTAGTGGTGCCACCGTGTGCGGCTTGACCAGCCCGGGTGTGGCCCAGATCTCGTAGGTCGCTACGCTGACGGCAAGCAATGCGCCATGCCGGTCGACGATGCGCCCGCGCGTCGCATCCAGCGGCAACGTGAGCTGATAGCGCTTTTGGCCTTGGGCAGTATAGAAATCCCGGTCGATGACTTGTACCCACAGCGCGCGCGTGGCCAACGCAGCGAAGCCAATGATCATCAACGCCAGGACCAGCCTGGAGCGCCAGCGTGGCATACGGACCGCGAGCAGGGGGCTTTTTAGCGGTGCATAAGGATCACGCAACAACCTTTTATTCCAAAGCGACATGGCGGGTACGGCGTTCCGAAGCGGCGGTTGACGTGTATTTTGCTTTCAATCTCCTTTCGCTGGCAAGCGTGCGTCGTCCAGAACTTGCGTGTCGTCCGATATCTCTAAGCGACGATCGGATACGTGAATACCTGGCCAAGAATCCGCACATGCCTGATGACTGCCCTTCACGAGCGCGAACGCTCTACGGTGCCCCGAGAGGGATCATGGCCGATACCACCTACACGAAGGGCATTGATACGGCGAGCATCGCTTGCGCGACCCGTGGACGGCGGCAAGTTCCTCGGCGTCGTAAAGCGTCGCGCGATGACGGCGCCCGCACGTCGGTGCCGGCGGCGCTATTGCCTTTTTTGCGCAGAGCAGGTGAATTTGCTCGTAACTTGGTGTTTCGTGGCAAATTCACCACACAAGCGCTGTGTGTGCTCCGATCTTCGCAAAAATCTTCCCGCGTCCCTGAGGAAAAATAGTGTATGGCCAAGCGCCTCGCGTCCCCCTCGGGCGGCGCATCTCCCGGTATCCGCCGCGAGGCCTCTCCGGTACCCCAAAATACACAGGAGACAAATATGGGCGTCGATCGCCTCCCGTTCGGATCGCAGGATCCGCTACTGTTCGGCTACCAGCTGTCAGACAAACTGCGCGCCACCCGTGGCCGCATCTTTCTCACCGGGACGCAGGCGCTGGTGCGGCTCGCGTTGATGCAAAGCGCGCTGGATAAGGCGCGGGGGCTCAATACGGCAGGGTTCATCAGCGGCTATCGCGGCTCGCCGCTGGGCATGGTGGACCAGCAATTGTGGAAGGCTAGGCCCTATCTCGATGCGAGTGGCATCCGCTTCTTGCCGGCCGTCAACGAGGAACTCGGTGGCACCGCGGTACTCGGCACGCAGCGCGTGGAGGCCGACCCGCAGCGCACCGTCGACGGTGTGTTCGCGATGTGGTATGGCAAGGGCCCGGGCGTGGATCGCGCCGGCGACGCGCTCAAGCACGGCAATGCATATGGCTCGTCGCCGCACGGCGGCGTGCTAGTGGTGGCCGGCGACGATCATGGCTGCGTGTCCTCGTCAATGCCGCACCAAAGCGACTTTACGATGATCGCGTGGCAGATGCCGATCGTCAATCCGGCGAATGTCGCCGACATGCTCGAGTTCGGCTTGTACGGCTGGGCACTGTCGCGATTTTCGGGAAACTGGGTCGGCTTCAAGGCGATTTCCGAGACGGTCGAATCGGGCTCGACCGTGGACCTGGACGCGTTGCGAACCGAATGGTCTGCGCCGGCCGACTATGTCAGCCCGCCGCACGGGCTACACAACCGCTGGCCCGATCTGCCGAGCCTGGTCATCGAGGCGCGCATGGCGGCCAAGCTCGACGCGGTCAGACATTTTGCGCGTGTCAACAGCATCGACAAGTGGGTGGCGCGCAGTAAGCATGCGAACGTGGGCATCGTCACGTGCGGCAAGGCACACCTGGACCTGATGGAAGCTTTGCGGCGGCTCGGGCTCACGGTGCAGGATCTGGACGCCGCTGGTGTTCGCATTTACAAAGTCGGCCTGTCGTTCCCGCTCGAGATGACCCGCATTGACGCCTTCGTCAACGGGCTGTCAGAAGTACTCGTGATCGAGGAAAAGGGACCGGTCGTCGAGCAGCAGATCAAGGATGACTTGTTCAACCGCCGCGCCGATGCGCGGCCCGTGGTAATCGGTAAGCACGATGCGCAGGGGCGGCCATTGCTGTCGGCGCTCGGCGAGCTGCGTCCGTCGCGTGTGCTGCCGGTATTCGCCGATTGGTTGGCACGCCACAAGCCGGCGTTGGACCGCCGCGAGCGGGTGGTCGAACTGGTCGCGCCGCAGATCTTGTCGAACGCGGCCGATGCGGTGCGCCGGGTGCCGTATTTTTGTTCCGGCTGTCCACATAATACGTCGACCCGCGTGCCGCAGGGGTCGATCGCGCAGGCGGGCATTGGCTGCCACTTCATGGCCTCGTGGATGGAGCGGGATACGACCGGGCTGATCCAGATGGGCGGCGAGGGGGTGGATTGGACCGCGCACTCGATGTTCACGAAGACGCCGCACGTATTCCAGAATCTGGGCGATGGCACGTATTTCCATTCCGGCTTGCTGGCGATTCGCCAGGCGGTGGCGGCGCGTACGAATATCACGTACAAAATCCTGTACAACGATGCCGTCGCGATGACCGGCGGGCAACCCGTGGACGGCAGTATCTCCGTGCCGCAGATCGCGCGGCAGGTCGAGGCCGAGGGCATTGCAGCGCTCGTCGTGGTCAGCGATGAACCGCAGAAATACCAGGGGCACGAGGGGCTGTTTCCGCGCGGCACCACGTTTCACTCCCGCGCGCAACTCGATGAGGTGCAGCGTTGCCTGCGCGACACGCCCGGTGTCACCGTGTTGATCTACGACCAGACCTGTGCCGCCGAGAAGCGGCGTCGTCGTAAGAAGGGCGAGTTCCCTGATCCGGATCAGCGCCTGTTCATCAACGAGGCGGTGTGCGAGGGATGTGGCGATTGCGGCGTGCAGTCCAATTGCCTGTCCGTCGAGCCGCTGGAGACACCGTTGGGACGCAAGCGCCGCATCGAGCAATCATCGTGCAACAAGGACTACTCGTGTGTAAACGGCTTCTGCCCGAGCTTTGTGACCGTGCGTGGCGCGAAGCTGAAGCAGCCGGCCGGCACCGCATTTGACGTCGACGCACTATCCGCGGTGGTGGCGCGGCTGCCACGGCCGGCAATGCCATTGGGCAATGCACCGTACGACATTCTGGTGGCCGGCGTGGGCGGCACGGGCGTGGTCACCGTGGGTGCGCTGATCTCGATGGCTGCGCACCTGGAGCGCAAGAGTGCATCGGTGCTCGATTTCATGGGATTCGCGCAAAAAGGTGGCGCGGTGCTGTCGTTCGTGCGGTTTGCCGCGACCGACGCGCTGCTGAACCAGGTGCGTATTGATACACAGCAGGCCGACTTGCTGCTGGCCTGCGACATGGTCGTTGGCGCGGGCGCCGACGCACTGCAAACGGTCCGGCATGGCCGTACCCGCATCATCGTCAACACCCATCCCATCCCAACCGCTTCGTTTGTCGGCAATCCCGACGCAGACCTTCATGCGCCAGCGTTGCTCGATAAGATGCGCTACGCAGCAGGTGACGAGCGATTCGAGACCTGCGATGCGCAGGCGCTCGCGCAACGGTTTCTCGGCGACAGGATTGGCTCCAACGTCCTGATGCTCGGCTATGCGTGGCAGCGTGGCCTCGTGCCGGTGTCACTCGATGCGCTGCTGCGCGCGATCGAGTTGAACAACGTCGCGGTCAACGCGAACAAGTTGGCATTCTCGCTCGGTCGGGTCGCCGCCGCAGATGCGGCAGCGCTCGACGGACTGCTTCATACGCCGCGTGCCGAGGCCCCGACGCTGCCGTTCTCGGTGACGCCCGATTTGGCCACCGACGTGGACGCTGTGATCGCCGATCGCCAGGCCCGGCTGCTCGCCTATGGCGGGGCGCGGTACGTCGCGCGCTTTTGCGCGTTGCTCGACAAGGTGCGTGATGCGGAGCGGCGCCTGGTGCCCGGCGGCGCGGCAGCTGGGCACCGCAGTGAACCGTTGACGCGTGCGGTGGCGACGACCTTCTTCAAGCTGTTGGCCGTCAAAGACGAATACGAGGTCGCGCGCCTCTATAGCGACGGCACATTCCGGCAGGCGCTGCAGGCGCAATTCGACGGTGTGGCGGGACGCGATTTCCGTATCGAGTTCAACATGGCGCCCCCGGCACTCACGCACGCGGCTCTCGGGCAGCGGCCGAAGAAGGTGCGCCTTGGCCAATGGATGTGGCCTGTACTCGGTGTACTGGCCCGGCTCAAGGGATTGCGTGGCACGCCGCTGGATCCGTTCGGCAGGACGCTGGAAAGGCGCATGGAGCGGCAACTCGCGTTGGACTATGAGTCCAGCATCGATGCGCTGCTCGGCGCGCTTTCACCCGATACGTTGTCCGACGCGGTACGGCTGGCCGAAGTCATGCAGCAAGTGCGTGGCTATGGACCGATCAAGCTCGCCAGCGTGGTGGCAGCCAAGGCCCGCGAGCGCGCGCTCGCGCGGCGGCTTGGCATCGAGCCGGCGACCGGCGACGCGGTGCGGGCCGCGCTCGAGCAGGCACCCGCGACCGGCGCGTTGCGCGGCATACCGGTGGTGGCGCGCTGATTTGTCAGCCGCGAGCGTGGCGGCCGCTGACGCGGCGATCCGCGCAATCGACGGCGAGCTGACGTCACTGAGCGCCGGCGAGGACACCGCACGCGCAGCGGTTGCCGGCGACGTGGCGGCGCGCCTGTGCGACGCATACCGGCATCGTAAGACCAGGTTGGGCGAGGAGCAGGCGCAACGGCAGCAGGCACGACTCACCGAGAGCGTCGAGGTGCAGATGCGCTTTGCCGCGATGCGCGCGGAGCGCATCGCGCTGGTGCGGTTGCGCGGGGCCAATCGGATCAACGACGTGACGCTGAACAAGCTGATTCGCGAGATCGACCTGTCCGAGGCGGCGCTATCCACGCGCGCCGGTAAGCGGCGGTTATGATGGCGGGCGCGTACAACGATGAGCGAACAACGGCAACCAAACAACGACAACCAAACAACGACAATCAACAACGACAATCAACAACGACAATCAAAGGATAGCCTTTATGTTCGATTCCTACTTTCCATGCTGGCGTAGGGTCAGCGGCGCAGCCGGGCGCTCCAGCGCGTCGCCCGGCGTCATTGCACCCGACGAGCGGCTGCCGGTCGCGCAGACGCTGGCGATGGGCGTGCAGCATGTGGTCGCGATGTTCGGCTCGACCGTGCTCGCACCGTTGTTGATGGGATTCGATCCGAACCTGTGCGTCCTGATGTCGGGTATCGGCACGCTGCTGTTTTTTGTGCTGGTCGGCGGCCGCGTGCCGAGTTACCTTGGATCGAGTTTCGCGTTCATTGGACTGGTGATCGCCGCCACGGGCTACACTGGGCAGGGTCCGAATCCGAACGTGCCGGTCGCGCTGGGCGGCATCGTCGCGTGCGGCGTCGTCTATACGGCGATCGGGCTGTGGGTGACCGTGGTCGGCACGAGTTGGATCGAGAAGCTGATGCCGCCAGTGGTCACCGGCGCGGTGGTGGCCGTGATCGGCCTGAACCTCGCGCCGATCGCGGTCAAGGGCGTCACGTCGACGACATTCGATGTGGTGATGGCGTTGCTGACCGTGGTCACTGTCGGCGCAATCGCCGTGTTCACGCGCGGCATCGTGCAACGGCTGTTGATCCTCGTCGGACTGGCGCTCGCCTATGCGATGTATGCGCTCGTCACCAACGGGCTTGGGCTGGGCAAGCCGATCGACTTTTCGGTCATCGCTCATGCCGCCTGGTTTGGGATGCCGCGATTCGCGACGCCGGTATTCCAAATGCCGGCGATGTCGCTGCTGGCGCCGGTCGCGGTGATCCTGGTCGCGGAGAACCTTGGTCACATCAAGGCGGTCGGCGCAATGACCGACCAGAACCTGGACCGATATATTGGCCGTGCGTTCGTCGGCGACGGCTTGGCCACTATCGTGTCGGGCCTCGCTGGCGGTACTGGCGTGACGACATACGCGGAGAATATCGGCGTGATGGCCGCCACAAAGATCTACTCGACGCTCGTATTCGTGGTGGCCGCGCTGATCGCGGTCATGCTCGGTTTCTCGCCGAAGTTCGGTGCGGTCATCGCGACGATCCCGGGCCCCGTACTCGGCGGCGTATCGATCGTCGTATTCGGGCTGATCGCGGTGACCGGCGCGCGCATTTGGGTCGAGAACCGCGTCGATTTCACCGAAAACCGTAATCTGATCGTGGCCGCAGTCACGCTGGTGCTGGGCACGGGCGACTTTACGGTGCACCTGGGCAACTTCGCGCTCGGCGGCATCGGCACCGCGACGTTCGGCGCCGTCTTGCTGTACGCGCTGTTGCGCCGGCACGGGCGCTAGCACGCCTGCCGGCGTTAGTACCCGCGCTCCCGTTGTACGATGCCAGCGACCGGCTCATCGCGCTCGAGCACCGCACCGCGACCGGCGGCCATTCAGACCGTCTTCGAGTACTGCACCGCGACGCTGGAGGTATCCACATAGCGGTCGAACGTCATGCAGATATTGCGAATCAGCAGCCGGCCGCGCATCGGCACGACGATGCTCTCGTCGTCCACCGACACCAGCCCGTCGGCTTGCAGTGCACGCAGGCGCTCCAGCTCCTGCTCGAAATACGACGAGAAGCGTATGCCGTACGTTGCCTCGACCTGCGCGAAGCGCAAGGAGAATGCACACATCAATTGCCCTATCACGTCCCGTCGCAGCTGATCATCGGCGCTCAGCCGCCAGCCACGAGAAAGCGGCAGCTCACCGCGGCGCACCCGAGCCTCGTAGCGCTCGACGTCCTTTTCGTTTTGCGCGTAGACATCGTCGATGCGGCCAATCGATGACGCACCGATGCCCAATACGTCGCAGTCAGCGTGGGTGCTGTAGCCTTGAAAGTTGCGGTGCAGCGTGCCGTTGCGTTGCGCGATCGCCAGCTCGTCGTCCGGCCGGGCAAAATGATCCATCCCGATATAGACGTAGCCGGCGTCGCTGAGCCGTTCGATTACTAACTGCAGGATCGCCAGCCGCTGCGCGGGCGATGGCAGCGCGTTCGAATCGATCTGGCGCTGCATTTTGAACAGATGCGGCAGGTGGGAGTAAGCGAACACCGACAGCCGGTCCGGCGCAAGTTCGATGATGGTGTCGAGCGTGCGCACATAGCTCGATACCGTCTGGTGCGGCAACCCATAGATCAAATCGACGCTGATCGACTTGTAGCCACTCTCGCGTGCCTGGCGGATCGCGTCGGCTGTCATCTCGTGTGGCTGGATCCGGTTGACCGCTTGCTGCACGAGCGGATCGAAATCCTGTACGCCCAGGCTCAGACGGTTGAAGCCCAGCTCGCGCAGCACTGCGATCGTCGAATCGTCAATCGCGCGAGGATCGATCTCGATTGAATACTCGACGTCATCCCAATCCGGCGTGAGGGTGAAATGCTCGCCGATCCAGTTCATCAACTGCGTGATCTGAAGCCGGCACAGGAACGTTGGCGTGCCGCCTCCCCAATGCAGTTGGCGTATCCGCCGGCCTTGTCCGAACAGCGCCGATTGCAGCGCAAGTTCTCGGTTCAGCGTTTCGACGTAGCTGTCGGCGCGGCTGCGGTTTTTCGTGATGACTTTGTTGCAGCCGCAGTAAAAGCAAACGGTGTCGCAAAATGGAATATGCACGTACAGGGATAAGTCCCCGCCGCGCGCATTGGACCGTTGGATGGCGCCTTGGTATGTTTCGACGTCCAGCGATGAATTGAACAACGCTGCGCTCGGATAGGACGTGTAGCGGGGGCCGTCGAGCGCGTAGCGGCCGATCAACTCGGCATCGAACAGGTCGCGGGTGGTCGTCATGCGGGTGATGTCCTTGTGCGGTGCGCGGTGGCTTGCTCCGGAGCCGGGCAGCGGCAACAAACTCCAGTCCATATACGAGTATGCCAGTGCCAGCGGTTTGGCCCATTGACAGAAATCAAATCAGGTTGATCTCGGCATGGCGAGCGCCTATTTTGTGCCGACGGCATGCTCTAACGAAACGAGCTTTGCTATACAGAGCGGGCACAACAAGCGCTATGGTCTTCGACTGTCCTATTGGGGCTGGTTACAATGCGATTTTAGACCGGGGAAAGGGGATGGAGATTCACCGTGCGAAATGGCTCGTGTTGGCGGTGTGCCTGGTGTTAGCGCTGGCAGCGACGGGGGGCGTGCGTGCCGACGAGTCGCTGCTGAATGTGTCATATGACGTTACGCGCGAACTCTATGAGGATATCAACGCCAGCTTCGTCGCTAGTTATGCGAAAAGCACAGGCAAATCCATATCGATCAGGCAGTCGCACGGTGCATCAACTTCCCAGGCGTTGTCCGTGCTATACGGGCGGCAGGCCGATATCGTAACGATGAACCACCCAACGGATATCGATCTGCTCGTTCAGCGTGGGAAACTTTTACCTAAAAACTGGCGTACGCGGCTGCCGAATTTAAGCAGCCCTTATTCGACTACGGTGGTGTTCGTTGTGCGCAAGGGTAATCCGAAAAGGATTAGGGACTGGGATGACCTCGCGCGGCCGGGTATTCAGGTCATTATTGTCCACCCCAAAACATCGGGTAACGGCCGCTATACCTATTTGGCTGCGTGGGGCTACAAACTGCAACGGGGAGGGGATGACGCTCAGGCGAAGAAATTTGTGAAAGCGATCATGGCTGATACGCCGACGTTTGATACCGGGGGGCGAGGCGCAACGATGACGTTCACGCAGCATGGTATCGGCGACGTACTCGTGACGTTCGAGAATGAAGTGGCTTCTATCATAGGTGGCGAAGGGGGAGAGAACTATGAAGCGATATATCCGTCGATAAGCTTGCTTGTTGAGCCGCCGGTCGCCCTGGTGGACAAGGTCGTCGACGAGCGCAACACGCGTGAGCAAGCCCAGGCGTATCTCAATTACCTATGGTCGCCTGAGGCGCAGCAAATCATCGCAAATCACAATTTTCGACCACGCGACGCGACGATATTGGCGATGCATTCAGCGAAGTTTCCAGCAATTAAGACGTTTACTGTCGAACAGGTATTTGGTGGCTGGGCTAAAGCGGAGCAAACGCATTTTATCGACGGCGGAACGCTTGACGAAATAGTTCCAAAAAAGCGTCGATAGCGGCTTGAGATACACGGCGTGCAACATGAAGTGCCGCGCGCCGTTCAAGCCGGCTGCGGCTGCCTCCTGCGGCTATAGCCAGTACGAACGTTACGCGATGTGCAGTCCCAGCCGGGCGAACAGCGCGCGGTCCTTGGCCAGCTGCGGGTGCCCCGGTTCCAGCAAGGGGTCTGCGTAGAGTACGGCGTTGGCGCCGGCGAAAAAGCATAGCGCCTGCAGCGCATCGTCCATGTGCTCGCGTCCGGCCGACAGGCGGATCACTGCGGTGGGCATTGTGATGCGCGCGACGGCAATCGTGCGGACGAACTCGAACGGGTCGAGCGCCGTGGCATCGGCCTGCGGCGTGCCCTTCATGCGCATTAAAGCGTTGATTGGCACCGATTCTGGGTAGGGCGTCATGTTCGCCAGTTGTGCAATCAACCCGGCCCGGTCGCGGCGCGACTCGCCCAGCCCGACGATGCCGCCGCAGCACACCGCGATGCCTGCATTGCGCACTCGCTCGAGCGTGTCCAGGCGGTCCTGATAGGTGCGGGTCGAAATGATTTGCCCATAGAACTCGGGCGAGGTGTCGAGATTGTGGTTGTAGTAGTCCAGTCCCGCATCGCGCAGTGCCTTGGCCTGCTCGTCGTTGAGCATGCCCAGCGTGGCGCAGGTCTGGAGCCCGAGCGCCTTAACGCCGCGGATCATCTCCAGGACCTTGTCCCAATGCCGCGCCTTTGGATTGCGCCATGCGGCGCTTATGCAGAACCGGCTCGCGCCGCTTTCCTTGGCCGCGCGGGCTGCACTGAGCACGTCGTGCAGCGACACGAGCGGCGCCGCGTTCAGTCCCATGCCAGGGTGAGCGGATGAGTGGCAGCGGGCGCAGTCTTCCTCACACCCGGCGTTTCTGATCGACAGCAGCGCTGACAGCTCGATGGCGTTCGGAGCGCAGTGGTCGCGATGTGTTTGCTGCGCGCGCAACAGCAGATCGCCCAGCGGCAATTCGTACAAGGCGGCGATGTCGCAGGTGCTCCAGCGCATGGTGTGCTGGTTAAGCGTGACATCGGTGGTACTGCTGCGTTCGACCCTCGCTGTACTGATGTCGGTCAGCGCGCATGTATCTGAACCGCCCCGGGCAATGGACGCTGGCAGGCCAGTGTGGGCCGCGCTTTGGGTCATAGTCATCGGTCTATCCCCGTTTCTGTCGAATCCGCTCGAATGTGCGCGGATTGATGCACATCGGCCAGTTTCCCACGGGGGTATGTCCCAGGCAGCGCCGGTTGTCGGATTCCGTAAGCAGATTTACCAACGGGGTATGGTTCGCCGCCAAGGCCCGGACTAGCGCACGTCAGTGCCGAAGCCGCTCGAGCAATGCGTCGATATCGATGTACGTTGCCGCTTCATCGGCGCGCTTGCCGTCCAGGCGCGGGATCGTACCGAGCAGCGGCGCGCTGTACTGCCGGCAAGCCGGTATCGGCCATGGCCGCAAACGACTGCGTGTGCGGTGGCCCTGACACGCCGCCGTGGATACCCGGGGCAGTGGCCGCACGCTGCAGCACGGTCGCGTTGGCGAGCGCATCAATCGGCTCGATCACGCGGCCGGGGGACAGGTCGGCCTGCTGCACGCCGGGCGCGATGCCGCGAACAGCCACCCCGAAGTAGGTCAATTCGGCGCTTCGCCCGCCCCTGCTCATATCGGCCGCACCGGCATCGCACAATCGCGGCAGGCGGCACGCGGGCCTGTGACGGGATATGAGGCAGGGTCGGCTTCATCGGCAAGGCTTCAAGCTTAAGCAATCAAAAATCGCCGGTGGTGATTAACCGAGCATGTCGCCGTCAACGTAGCGCCACCGCCCGTCGTCACCGCGGTAAAACCGGCTCAGCTCGTGCAGCCGCTGTGCGCGCCCGCCGCCTGCGCCGGCGCTCCGGTAGCGCGCGATGAACTCGACCCGGCTATGCGCATCATCGTCGCTGACGTGTTGCTTGACCGTCAAGCCGAGCCAGCGGGTCGGTGTATCGGCGTTGCAGCCGAGATCCGGTGGACAGGTGGACGGATCCCACGTCTGGCGCAAGTAGTCGAACGCATGGAGCGTATAGGCAGTATAGCGCGAGCGCATCAACTCGAGCGCCGAGGGCGCCGCTTCGCCGTCTTCGATGAAGCGCGCGCAGCAGGGGCCATAACGTGCCGGGCAGCCTTGCTGCACTGCGCCGCAGGGGCACGGTGCCTCGGGCGACAAGTGCAGACGTGCTGTGGGCCGTGCACGGGGCGTATGCGGTGTGCCGTTCAAAATAGTTCGATCCCCATCGCGGTGGCTTCGCCGCCGCCGATGCACAGGCTTGCGACACCCCGCTTCAGGCCGCGCTGGCGCAGCGCGCCGATCAGCGTCGCGATGATGCGCGCACCTGAGGCGCCAATCGGATGGCCCAGCGCACAGGCACCGCCATGCACGTTGACCTTCTCGTGTGGTAAGCGGTGTTCCTTCATCGCGGCCAGGGTGACGACCGCGAACGCTTCGTTGATTTCGTACAAGTCGACGTCCTGCGCGCGCCAACCATTCTTGTCGAGCAGCTTCGCGATCGCGCCGACCGGCGCGGTCGTGAACAGATTGGGTGCCTGCGCATGCGTGCTGTGGCCGACCACGCGGGCCACCGGACGCAACTCACCAGTGTACGCAAGCGCGTCGGCGTGTGAAGCGCGCATCATCACGAGCGCGGCCGCGCTGTCGGAGATCGACGATGCATTGGCGGCCGTGATGGTGCCGTCCTTGTGGAACGCTGGCTTGAGCGCCGGGATCTTGTCCAGGTTTGCCTTGAACGGTTGCTCGTCGCGCGACACGATCGCCTGGTTGGCGCGCGCGTTCACAGTAACCGGCACAATCTCCCAGTCGAACAAGCCGTTCTCGCTGGCTGCCTTCGCGCGCTGCAGCGAGGCGATCGCGAACGCATCCTGTTCTTCACGGGAGAATCCATACGACGCCGCACACTCCTCGGCGAAGGTGCCCATTAGCCGACCGCCGTCGCGCTCGTCCTTCAGATACGCATCCTCCAGGCCATCGAAGAACATATGGTCGATCAGTTGCGCATGACCCATGCGCAGCCCAGCGCGGGCTCTGGGCAGCAGGTAGGGTGCCTGCGTCATGCTTTCCATGCCGCCGGCCACGACGACTTGCGCGGTGCCCGCCGCCAGCATGTCGTGCGCGAACATCGCGGCGCGCATGCCGGAACCGCACATCTTGTTGACCGTCGTGCAGCCGGTGGACAGCGGCAGTCCTGCGCCCAAAGCTGCCTGGCGCGCCGGCGCCTGGCCAACTCCGGCGGGCAGCACGCACCCCATCACCACCTCGTCGACCTGCGAGGGCTCCAAGCGCGCCCGTTGCAGCGCGGCGCTAATCGCCGCAGCGCCGAGCTGCGGGCAGGTCAGCGACGCGAAACCGCCCTGGAAGCCAGCAATCGGCGTACGGGCGACGCTGGCGATCACGATCGGATCGCGTTCGATGGAGTCAGTCATCGCGGTGTTTTGTTCAAATCGAGGTGTTTCCTGGTTCGATTCAGCGCGTGACGCCGGCAGCTGGTTCGCCTTGGTGTACGTGGCCGACGGCTGCCGCCAGGCGCGCCGCATCGTCGGCGAGCACGTCGTTTGGATGAGGCAGCGGCGCCGCATCGGCTGGACGGTTGCGCTTTAGAGCATCCACGCATAGCGCATAGGTTGTGTCCAGCTCGCCCGGCTCGCAGATCGTCATGCCCAGATTGCGCATCTTGCCGTCATGCACGCCGTACACCCAGCCATGCACGGTGAGCTGCTGGCCCCGTTTCCACGCATCGCTCACGATCGTCGTGCGACACACGTTGACCACCTGCTCGATCGTGTTGAGTTCGACGAGCCGGTGGTGCCGTGCCTGGCCCAGTGGCCATTCGGCAAGCAGCGCCGCGTGCTTGCCGTGCACGTCCTGGATGTGATGTAGCCAGTTGTCGGCCAATCCGACGCGCGTGCCGAACAGTGCGGCGCGCACGCCGGAGCAGCCATAGTGGCCAACCACCATAATGTGCTTGACCTTGAGCAACTCGACGGCGAACTGGATCACCGACAGGCAGTTCAGGTCTGAGTGCACGACCACGTTGGCAATGTTCCGGTGCACGAACACTTCGCCGGGCGGTAAGCCGATGATCTGGTTTGCGGGCACGCGCGAATCGGAGCAGCCGATCCACAGGTACTCCGGGTTCTGTTGCTCGGCCAGTCTCGCGAAGTACTGGGGGTCTTCACCGAGCTTGCGCTCGACCCACAGCCGGTTGTTTTCAAACAGGTGTGCAAGCGGTTCGGACGCGGGAGTGGACGGTTTTTGGGGAGAGGACGGTTTTGGATCCATGGTCATCGTTCCGTTTGTTGGTCGTGCTTCGTACATTGCTTGTCGGTCAGGTTTCATGCAGCGGCGGCGCGGCGTGTGTTGGCTAACGGCTGCGCGGCGCGGGCCGCCGCGAAGCATTCGGGGTAACGCACGCAAAATCGTTCACTGCGTTCATAGGGAAAGAAATCGGGTAACATGCCAGCTAGTAACTGCTCTTTTGTCGACTGCCACAACGCCGGGTCGAAGAAATCCGGGTGGTGACGCAGAAACGCGGCGCGCACGCGCGGCTCCCCGAGCAGGAACGTGCCGTAGGTCTGCGGGAAGATATCGTGCGGGCCGATCGCGTACCAGGGCTCGCCCGACATCTCGTCCTCATCATGACGCGGTGGCGGCACGCGGCGCACATTGCAGTCCGTCAGGTACTCGATCTCGTCGTAATCGTAGAAGACGACGCGGCCGTGACGCGTCACGCCGAAGTTCTTATATAGCATGTCGCCGGGGAAAATGTTGGCCTTGATCAATTCCTTGATCGCATCGCCGTATTCCTTGATGCCGTGATCGATCTGCTCGTCCGTGCCATTGTGCAGATACAGGTTCAGCGGTGTCATTCGGCGCTCAATGTACAGATGGCGGATCACTACGGTGTCGTCCTCGTACTCGATCATTGACGGCGCGTACCTCTCCAGTTCCTTGATCAGCGCATCGTCTAACCGCGACAGCGGCAACGCGACTTCCGAATACTCGAGCGTGTCGGCCATCCGGCCGAGGCGGTCGTGCCGCTTGACGAGCTGGTACTTGGCCTGGATCTGCTCGCGCGTCGTCTCCTTCGGCGGCGGGAAACTGTCCTTGATCAGCTTAAACACATAAGGGAACGAGGGCAGCGTGAACACCAGCATCACCAAGCCCTTGATGCCGGGCGCGATGATGAACTTGTCGCTGGAGTGCGATAGGTGATGCAGCAAGTCGCGGTAGAACAGGTTCTTGCCCTGTTTTTGTAAGCCCACCGACGTGTAGATCTCGGCCTTCGGCTTGCCCGGCATGATCGAGCGCAGAAACTGCACGGTTGCCGATGGCACCTCCATGTCGACGAGGAAGTACGAGTGCGAGAAGCTGAAGATAATCAGAATTTGCTCGCGGCGCAACAGCACCGTATCCAGCGTCAGCAGGCTGTCCGCGGTATGGCGGATCGGCACTGAAAACGGCATCACATGTTCGCCGTTGATGATCCGCCCGACGATGTAGGCTGCCTTGTTGCGGAAGAACAGCGACGACAGCACGTGGATCTGGAAGTTGAACGCCGCGTCGAACTCGCCGAATGCGTCGCGAATCGAGCGCATCACGCAGTTCACGTCGCGTGGCAGATCCTCGAATGGCACGTCGAGCTGGAAATTCGTGACGATGCGCTCCAGCGTCGACGCGAGCCCGTCGGCTTCCGGGTAGTACGCGCGATACGTGGGCTTGGCCGCCGGCTCGTCGTTCTCGATGTATTCGGTCGAGATGGCCGGGCGCACGAAAATAAAGTCGTTATTGAAATACGAGCGGTGCAAGATCTTGCAGCACACCGAGTTGAAGAACGTCTCCGCGCACTCGGGTTGCCGGTGTTGGGTCAGCAGCCCGATGTAGTGCAATTTGATCTGCTGCCAGACTTCGTCGTCAATGTTCTCTGCGTCATACTCGTCCTCGAGCAGCTCGACACACTCGCGCACCCGGTCGTCGTACGATGTGATCCGCTCGCGCGCGAGCTTCTGCAACCCGTGCCAGTCGCCGCGTTCGAACTGGCGTTTCGCATTGATCGCGGCTTCGCGAAAGATCTGGTAGTGACGGTTGAAGCCATCCAGAATCGTCTGCGCGAGGTCAAAGCCGATCTGCGAAGACAGCAGTTTCGGAAAATGTTTCATCAATTTAGCGTCTTTTGCTGCGGTTCGGTAGCCGCATCATGCCGCTGCGACGACTCAAGCAGCGCTCGCGCTTGCGCTTCGTACTGGGCAAGATCCTCGAGCGTCGCGCTCAGATCTTCCAATTGACGCTTCAGCGCCTGCCGGTGCTCGGTTAGCGTGGTGAGAAAGGCCTGAAGCTGCGTGACCGTGTCGGTTGGCGATTCGTACAGGTCGAGCAGGGTGCGGACCTCGGATAGCGTGAAGCCGAGCCGCTTGCCGCGCAACGTCAGCTTCAATCGCGTGCGGTCCCGCGCTGAGAATACGCGGCGCAGGCCGCTCGCGCCTTCGCGGCTCGGCGACAGCAGGCCCTGGTCCTCGTAGAAACGGATCGCTCGCGGCGTCACGCCGAATTCACGGGCTAATTCAGTAATGGTGTAGTGCGTCGGCATGTCGGCGGCAACATGGATACAATGCACGTTTACGTTATCGTCAACCTTGCCGGAACGCAACGATTGCAAACCCGACCCTCATGAACGCGCTCGAACATCAGTTGGACTACGCTTTCGCCGATACCCTACCGGCCGACGGCACCGTGCACGAAGTCGCGCCCGGCGTGCTGTGGATCCGCATGCCGTTGCCCTTCAAACTCGACCACATCAACTTGTGGCTGCTGCGCGACCAATCCGGCGCGCAGCCCGGCTGGACGATTATCGATTCTGGGATCGCGAGCGACACGATCAAGGCTCATTGGGAGCGGATCTTCGACGATGTGCTGGGCGGCCTGCCGGTGCTACGTGTGCTGGTCACCCACTTTCACCCGGACCATTTGGGCTTGGCGCATTGGCTGTGCGGCGGTGGCGAACGCGGCCGCTGGCGCGCCCCGCTGTGGATGACGCTGGGCGAATACCTGATGGGCTGTCTATTGTCGTCGTCCAAGGATGGGGATTCGAACGCCGGAGGTGAGGCGGCTGCGCGGTTTTTCGCGTGCCATGGCCTGAACGATCCGCAGTCAGTCGAGAAGATCCGCGTACGCAAGGGGTATTACCACACGCTGGTCCCGCAGGTGCCCGCGTCGTACGTGCGGATGCAGGAGGGGGACACGGTGACGATCGGCTCGCGGCGCTGGCGCGTCATCACCGGGTTCGGTCATTCAACCGAGCATTGTGCGCTGTATTGCGACGCTGATCGCCTGTTGATTTCCGGGGATATGGTGTTGCCGCGGATTTCGACGAATATATCGGTGTTGGAGATCGAGCCGCGCGGCAACCCGCTGGCGCAGTACCTGGATTCGCTCGGCCGCTATCACGGATTGCCCGAGGATACGCTCGTGTTGCCGTCGCACGGCAAGCCGTTTCGCGGCCTGCACACGCGCATCGCGCAGTTGCGCGAGCATCACGCGGCGCGGCTAGGCGAAGTTCTCGAGGCGTGCGCGCGGCAGTCGCGCAGTGCAGCCGACATCGTGCCGCTGATGTTCAAGCGGCCGCTGGACCTGCATCAGATGACGTTCGCGATTGGCGAGGCGCTGGCCCATTTGCATTTCTTGTGGCACTCCGGCGAGCTTGAGCGCGTCGAGCACGATGGCGTGATTCGCTTTGCGCCGTACGCTGATTAGTGTGCTGTTCGACAAGCGCACGCGGTGTGTTCAAATCGATTGTCTCCAGTCGTGCTCGCAGTGTTCCGCAACAGAAACCTGTTCCGCTTTTGCTTCTTTTCATTGTTAACTCTTGCGCCGGAACACCCACCAGCGGGCGGAAACAAAATTGACCGCAAGGCCAGCGAGCGAGCCGGCCGCTACTCCGACGTAAGGTACAAAGACGCGCGGCGGCAAATTAAGGACCACCACGCTGTACGCGGCATAGTTCACGCACCCGCCGGCGAACATCGCGGTGAGGTACCGCCACCATTCGTGCCATACGGATCCGCACCGCTTGTCCGAGAACGTGAATTGCCGGTTCAACCGCCAGGTGACCCAGACGGCCACAAGAAACGACGCCGCGCGTCCAGCGAAGTAGCCGAGCCCGATCCACAGCATGAGCCATAGCGTGCCAGCATCGACAATGAATCCCACTATACCGGCGAGCGCGAAACGAAGGAATTGCGAACGCACGTTTGCTTAGTCGACCTTTACGCTCGAATAGTCTTGTCGGCCGAACGGGCTCACCCGGTAGCCGCTGACATTGCTGCGCGTCAGCGCGGCCGCGCTCGGGTACGCCAGGGGAATCCATAACGCCTTGTCATGAATGATTTTCTGCGCGGCGGCGTATGCCTTCGCGCGCGTGGGCTGATCGGCGGTGCGCTTGCCGTCCGCGATCAACTTGTCCAGTTGCGGGTCGCAGTAGCGGGCAAAATTGATGCCGGACTTTACCGAGGCGCATGAAAACTGCGGCGTCAGGAAGTTGTCTGGATCACCGTTGTCGCCGGACCAGCCCATGAAAAGCAGGTCATGCTGCCCTTGCTTAGCATCCTTGATCAGTTGTCCCCATTCGATGACCTTGACCTGTGCCTTGACGCCGATCCGGGCGAGGTCCGCTTGCAATAGTTCCGCACCGGCCTTCGGATTAGGATTCAACACGCTACCGCTTGGCCGCACCCAAATCGACGTCTCGAAGCCGTTCGGATAACCGGCGTCGGTCAGCAGCTTTTTCGCCTGTTCGATGTTGTACGGGTACGGTTCGACCGCTTTGTTATAGCTCCATGTATTCGGCGGGTATGGATTGACAGCTGCCACTGCAGTGTTGCCAAACACCGTCTTAATGTACGTCTGTCGGTCGAACGCGATGTTCAATGCTTGCCGGACCTTGTCATTGTCCAGCGGCTTATGCTGCGTGTTCAATGCGACAAACGCGGTCATGAACGCTGGTGTTTGCACGACCTTCAGCGACTTGTCGCTGCTGGCTGCCAGTACATCCTGCGGCTTGGGCGACAGCGCAATCTGGCATTCGCCTGACTTGATCTTTTGCGCGCGCACCGCCGCATCGGGCGTGATGGCATAGATCAGCCGGTCGATCTTCGGCTTACGACCCCAATAGGTTGGATTGACGTCGTAGCGGATCACCGCATCTTTCGTGTAACTTTTCAGCACGAACGGGCCGGTGCCAACCGGCTTCGCATTGATGTCGGCTTGTCTGCCCGCCTTTTCCAACTGGCTCGCGTACTCTGCCGAGTAGATTGACGCGAACGGCATCGTCAGGATCGACACAAACGCCGCGTTGGACTCGGACAGTTCAAACTTCACCGTCAGGTCGTCCACTTTGGTGACCGATTTGATCAGCTTTGGCAGGTTCATCGACTGCGCATGCGCAAAGCCGCCGTTGCCCGCGATCTTGTGCCACGGATGATTCGGATCGAGCATCCGGTTGAACGTGAACAACACGTCGTCGGCGTTCAGTGCGCGGGACGGTTTGAATTCTTCCGTAGTCTGAAACGATACGTTGGGGCGCAGGTGGAACGTGACGGCGAGCCCGTCCGGGCTGACCTCCCACCGGTCGGCGAGCGACGGCGCGAGCTTGCCGGCCGCCTCGTCGTAGCGCACCAATTGATTAAAGACAACGTCGCCGGATGCGTTGGAGGTGGTCAGCGAGTTGTACTGCACGATGTCGAAGCCGTCCGGACTGGCCTCGGTGCACACGGTCAACGGCTTGGCCTGCAACCAGGCGGGCGCGATCAGCAGCATGGTCGCCACGCCGAGCCACGCGGCTGCGCCGCGCGGTCCACGGGGCACGCTAACGGGGTGTTTCACACGCATACAATCTCCCAAAGCTTGTTCTTCACGGTTCCTGATGGTGGCCTCGACTGCCAGGCGACGGGGGCCGAATCCGGCTATTCTGATACGTTTTTCGCCACCGTGCTGTCTGTCGCGTCGCTTTATCGCGCGGCGCGTGGTTTGCGCGGCGCCCGCTCGAACGCGAAATCGTAGAGCCAGCGCGGCAGCACGTGCAGCAATGCGGCAACCACGCGCATCGGTCGGGGGAAGATGGCGAAGCGCTTCTTGGCGGCGATGGCCGCCGCCGCGTTAGCGGCGAACCGGTCGGGATCCATCAAAAACGGCATCGGGTAGGGGTTACCGTCGGTCATCGGCGTACGGATGTAGCCGGGTGCGATCGTGACGACCGCCACGCCGGCGGGGCGCATCTCGACCCGCAACGCCTCCAGGTACTTCAGCGCGGCCGCCTTGGACGCGCTGTAGGCGCCTGCGCCTGGCAGGCCGCGCACGCCCGCCACGCTGGCAATACCCACCAGCGTACCGCGCCGGGCGGCGACCATCGCGGCGGCGAAGGGTTCGAAGGTCGCGACCATGCCGAAGTAGTTGGTGTCCATGATCGCGCGGAACGCCGGCAGATCACCGTGGCCGGTGACTGCGCCGGCGCTAATGCCAGCGTTCGCGATCACGATATCCGGCAGGCCGTAGCGGTCAATGAACTGTTGTGCTGCGAGCGCCAGCGCGGCGGCATCGCGCACGTCTGCCACATGAATCGACACGCTCGCCTGCGGGAAGCGGCTGGGGCACGACTTGGCAAAGTCGGCCAGAGCCTCGCCACGGCGTGCGACTAGTCCCAGGCGCGCCCCCGCTCGCGCGTAGTGGCGCGCCAACGCGAGCCCGATGCCGCTCGATGCTCCGGTGATGAAGACCTTCAATGGGGCAGCTTTGCTCATCGCGGCATGGCGTGGCGGGGGATGCTTCGCACCCGCTACATCTTCTTCGCGGCTACTTGCCCGACCAGGTAGTCAAGCACCTGGACGGTACCTTCCAGGCTGTTGGTCGCCGCCGGGCCGGTCTCGTATTTGCCTTGTACGATTACCGTCGGCACGCCGTCGATCTTGTAGTCCTGCGCCATCTGTGACACGCGCTTCAGTTCGCTCGCGACGGTGAACGAATTGTACGCATCGAGGTACTTTTTCTTGTCCACGCCGTGCTTGGCAAGGAAGTCTGCTTGCGCGTCCGGCGTCAGCAGGTAGTTCCGCTTGACGTGGATCTCGTCAAAGATCACCGGCGCGAGTTTGTCGCTCAGGCCGAGCACGTCCAGCGCGAGCAGCATCTTCGAATGTGGAATGAACTGGTCGCGATACGCGACCGGCACGCGCCGGAATACGATGTTTGCACCTTGCTTGGCTTTCCATTTCTCAAGGTACGGGTCGAACTCGCCGCAATGCGGGCAGCCATACCACATGAATTCGGTTACTTCGACTTTGCCGGCTGGGGCCTTCACCGGATGGGCTGGCGCGAGCACCGTATAGTCCTTGCCGGCGACCGGCGCGGACGGTGACGCTTGGGCGAACGGGGCTGCGCCGAGGACGACAGCGACGGCGAGCAGGGCAGCGCTGAGGGTTTTTTTCATAGTGGACCGTGGCAAAAGCGTGGCAAGAAAAAAGCGGCACGAACCTGTTCAGACTGGTACGGATACCGCTGGTTCAAGAGCGTGCGCCACGCGCGCGTGGCGCGGGACACGAGGCTATGGCGTCGTAAAGCGGATCACGACGGTGTCGATGCCGGCATCGGATAGCCGCTGCCGGGCGCTGTTCATGTCCTCGAAGCGCGAGAACGGGCCGATGCGCACGCGGTAATACACGACCCCGCCGGCGTCGCGCTGCGTGACCTTGGATTCGAATCCCTGCAGCGCCAGCCGTGCGCGCTGCTGCTCCGCATCCTGTTCCGTGCGGTACGCGCCGACCTGCAGGAAATAGCCGGTGTTGGCCTCGCTCGCGCCCGGCTTTTGTGGGGCGGCCGGCGTGCCGGCGCCTAGCTTGGCCGATGCAGGGGTGGGCGCGCTGGCGCCGGATGGCGCGGGATGAGGTGCCAGCGTCGCGGACGGGCTCCAAGGTGCTCCGGGCTTGGGCTGCGCTGGCATGGCGCTGGCCGTGGACGGGACCTCGATGATCTGCGGCTCTTCCAGCACGCCCGTTGACTGCGATTGCTGCGAGCTTTGGCCTGGCGCCGTGTTCGGCGGCGGCTGGGTGGCCGACGGCGGCACCGGCTGACCAGGCGACTTGCCGGCCAGCACCCGATTCGGATCAAACGTCGCGCCGTTACCTGCCGTGTCGGACGTTGCCGCGGGTGCGTTGCCCTTGGACACGAACGGCGTTGGCGCTCCTCTGATGTACAGCGCCACCACAATCGCGATCGCCAGTCCGACGATCAATCCCAATACGATACCGAGGAACGTACCTCCACGTTGCTTCGAATTCGGCGAGGAAGACCGTCGTGCTTTTGCCATTGTGTTCGATTACCTGTATCTCTATGGAACCGCGCGGATGAAACCGTGGCCGCCATGCCGCCGTCGCGCCCACGTCATCCGTGACTGGGAAGCGCCGATTATACGGTCCCCGCGCATTCCGTTCCCTACATCTTCGCGGGCGCTGACACCCCGATCGTCGCGAGCCCGTTGGCTAGCACCTGGCGCGTCGCGGCCAGCAGTGCCGCGCGGGCCAGGCGCTCGCGCGCATCGTCCACGAGCACCCGCTCGGCGCGGTCGTTGTAGAACGAATGGAACTCGCCCGCCAGGTCGCGCAGATAGAATGCGACCGCATGAGGGGCAAGTTCGTTTGTCGCGTGCTCCAGCATCTGCGGATATTCGGCCAGTTTTTGCAGCAGCGCCTTGGACCGTTCGGTGTCGAGCGGCGTCAAATCGACCTGCGACCAGTCCTCGGGATCGTCCGCATAGCGTGCGCGCAACTCCGACAGCACCGAGCAGATCCGCGCATGCGCGTATTGCACATAGTAGACCGGATTCTCGTCGTTTTGCTTCAGCGCGAGGTCGATGTCGAATGTGAATTCGGTATCGGCCTTGCGCGAAATCAGGAAGAAGCGCACCGCGTCGCGGCCCTTGCGCAGCATGTCGCTGTCCAGTTGCTGAGGGCTCAGTGAGGCGGCGGACTCGTCCGGATTGCCGCCGCCGGACCATACGATCAGGTCTCGCACCGTCACGTAGCTGCCCGCCCGCTTGGAGATCTTGATCTCGCGGCCGTCGCGCATCACGGTGACCATCTTATGCAGCACGTAGTCCGGATAGCCGCTCGGAATGCCGATGGCCAATGCCTGTAAGCCGGCGCGTACGCGCGCGATCGTGCCATGGTGATCCGAGCCCTGCACGTTGATCACTTTTGTAAAGCCGCGTTCCCACTTGGTGACGTGATAGGCGATGTCCGGCACGAAGTAGGTATAGGCGCCGTCCTTCTTGCGCATCACCCGGTTCTTGTCGTCGCCGTAGTCGGTGGTGCGTAGCCACAGCGCGCCATCGTCCTCATACGTCTTGCCAGCGGCCACCAGCGCCTGGACCGCGCGCTCGACGCGGCCTTCGTCGTACAGTGACGACTCCAGGTAGTACTGGTCGAACTTGACACCGAATGCCTTCAAGTCGATGTCCTGCTCACGGCGCAGGTAAGTCACGGCGAAGCGCCGGATTGCATCGAGATTGTCAACGTCACCGGCGCCCGTTACGGGCGCGCCATCACTAGCCGACACCGTTTCGCCGGCCAGGTAGTCGCGCGCGATATCCGCGATGTAGTCGCCGTTGTAGGCCGCTTCCGGCCACTGCGCATCGCCCGGCTTGAAGCCGCGCGCCCGCGCCTGAACCGAGAGCGCAAGCGTGTTGATCTGCACGCCGGCGTCGTTGTAGTAGAACTCGCGGTGCACGGTCCAGCCCTGTGTCTGCATCAGTGCGCCGAGGGCGTCGCCGAGTGCCGCCTGCCGGCCGTGGCCCACGTGCAGCGGCCCGGTCGGATTGGCCGACACGAATTCGATCAGCACTTGCTTGCCATGGCCGCCGCGCGCCGGCGGCGCGAAGCCGAAGCGCTCGCGCTCTGCCAGTACCGCGTGCACGGTCTGCTGTTTCGCGGCGTTGGTCAGCCGCAGATTCAGGAAACCCGGGCCGGCGACTTCCGCGCCGGCGATCAGCCCGGCCGCGCGCGGGTGCGCAAGGGTGGCCTCGGCCAGTTGTTGCGCGAGCACGCGCGGATTGGCGCGCAGCGGCTTGGCCAGCTGCATCGCCAGGTTCGACGCGACATCGCCATGTGCGGCGATCTTGGGCCGGTCCAACGCGATGGTCGGCTGCACGAATGCTGCATCGCTGGCCGCCGGCGACGCCTGGACGACTCCGGCGACGGCATCTGCTAGGATCGATTCGATGATGTGTTTCTGTGCGGGCAGCATGGAATGACGGCAGTTATCGGAACAGGCGGGCGCGGCGACCCGCTGGCCGCCTGCCTCGCGAACACGCCACAAAGCGAGAATGATGGATTTTAGCAGGTGCTAAACTGTCGAATACAGGTCCAAGCCGGTGCGGTGCGCATGCGGCGCCGCGACGCGGGCGCGACCGGATCGACGAAGCGAACAAGGAGCCGCCATGCTGATCACGTTTAAGTCTCGGGCCACCGTGGATGTGACGATGCTCGAAAACCTCGCGCAATTCCTGCTGGCGATCATCGGCAAGCGCTTCGGGCAGCGTGGCGTCATCGCGCATGACGAGTTGCAGCCGGCGATCGCCAAGCTCGAGGCGGCCATTGCGCAGGACAAGCAACGTCGTGTCGAACACGACGGCCATTTCGATGACGATAAGGGGGATCACGAGGCGCATGAGGCGCCGATTGGCCTGGCGCAGCGCGCCTATCCGTTCCTCGACATGCTGCGGCAGGCGCACAAGGAGAACTCGGACGTGATTTGGGGCGTTTGAGCGCCAATCGTCCGAACAATGCGGGTGCTCCATCGCGCGCCGCGCCGCCGCCGGGCACAGCCGGTGAACGGCTGATTGCGTGCCCAAGGGCGGGATCACAGTTGCGGCGCCAGCGCGCGCCGAGCGTGCTCCAATGACAGGCCCATGCGGCGCGCGTAGTCCTCGAGTTGATCGTCGCCGATCCTGCCGACGGTAAAATACTGGCTGTCCGGGTGGGACAGATAGAAGCCCGACACGCTGGCCGCTGGCCACATTGCCAGCGATTCGGTCAGGCTCATGCCGATCTCGTCCGCTTGCAGCGTCGCAAACAGGTCACGTTTGACCAAATGGTCCGGACACGCTGGATAGCCGGGCGCGGGCCGAATGCCGGCGTATTGCTCGGCAATCAACTGATCGTTGTTCAGTGCCTCGTCGGCCGCGTAGCCCCACAAGTCGCGTCGCACGCGCTGATGCAGTTGTTCGGCGAACGCTTCGGCAAACCGGTCGGCGAGCGCCTTCAGCATGATCGCGCTGTAGTCGTCATGGTGCTGCTCGAACTGCTTCTCGCGCGCGTCGACTCCTAATCCCGCCGTGACTGCGAACAAGCCGATGTAGTCGGCGATGCCGCAGTCGCGCGGCGCAATGAAATCGGCCAGGCAGCGGTTGGGCCGCATCACGCCGTCCACGACAGGCCGCACGCTTTGCTGGCGCAGGTTGCGCCACGTCAGCGCAACCTGCGTGCGGCTCTCGTCGGTATAGATCTCGATGTCATCGTCATTCACCGTGTTGGCGGGCAGCAGTGCGATCACGCCGTTCGCGGTCAGCCAGCGTCCCTGGATCAGCCGCGCAAGCATCGCCTTGCCATCATCGAACACGCGCCGCGCCGATTCGCCGACCACCTCGTCGTCCAAGATCGCCGGGAAGCGTCCGGCCAGGTCCCAGGTTTGGAAGAACGGGCCCCAGTCGATGTAGCGCGCAAGTTCGGCCAGATCCTGGTTCTTGAACGTGCGCCGGCCGACGAACTTGGGCTTGGGGGGCACATAGCCGTTCCAGTCGATGCGGGTCTTGTTCTCGCGTGCCTGCGCCAGCGTGACTAGCGGCTGGGCCTTTTTGTTCGCGTGCTGCTCGCGGATCCGGGCATAGTCGGCGCGCAACGCGTCGATGTAGCGTGCCGCGCCCTCGTCGGACAGCAGGCTGGAGGCGACTGAGACCGACCGCGACGCGTCGGGCACGTAGACGACCGGGCCATCGTAGTTCGGCGCAATCTTCACCGCGGTGTGCACGCGCGAGGTGGTCGCGCCGCCGATCAACAGCGGGGTGTTTCTGCCACGAAAATACTCGTCGCGCTGCATCTCGGCGGCGACGTAGGCCATTTCCTCCAGGCTCGGCGTAATCAGCCCGGACAGCCCGACAATGTCGGCGCCCTCGGCTTTGGCGGTCGCGAGGATGTCCGTGCACGGCACCATCACGCCCATGTTGACCACCTCAAAGTTATTGCACTGGAGCACCACGGACACAATGTTCTTGCCGATGTCGTGCACGTCGCCCTTGACCGTGGCGATCACGATCTTGCCCTTGGGCTTCACGTCCGAGCCGGCGGCGGCCAATTGGCGCTTTTCCTCCTCGATGAACGGAATCAGGTGCGCGACTGCTTGCTTCATCACGCGCGCCGACTTTACGACCTGCGGCAGAAACATCTTACCTTGTCCGAACAGGTCGCCGACGATGTTCATGCCGTCCATCAACGGCCCTTCGATCACGTTGATCGGCCGCCCGCCGGCTTGCGCGATTTTCATGCGCGCCTGCTCGGTGTCCTCGACGATAAAGGTCGTGATGCCGTGCACGAGCGCGTGGGCCAGCCGCTGCTCGACCGGCTGCTCTCGCCATTGGAGGTTTTCCTCCTTTTTGGCCGCACCACTCTTGTACTTGTCCGCGATCTCCAGTAGCCGGTCCGTTGCGTCGGACCGACGATTGAGCACGACATCTTCGACGCGCTCGCGCAGCACGGGGTCCAACTCCTGATATACGCCGAGCTGGCCAGCGTTGACAATGCCCATATCCATGCCGGCTTGAATCGCGTGATACAGGAACACCGTATGGATCGCCTCGCGCACTGGGTCGTTGCCGCGAAATGAGAACGACACGTTCGATACGCCGCCGCTCACCTTTGCATAGGGTAGGTTCTGCTTGATCCAGCGTGTCGCGTTAATGAAGTCGACCGCGTAGTTGTTGTGCTCGTCGATGCCGGTGGCGATCGCAAAGATATTCGGATCGAAGATGATGTCTTCGGGCGGGAAGCCCACTTCGTTCACGAGGATCTCGTAGCTGCGCTGGCAAATCTGGCACTTGCGCTCGAAGGTGTCGGCTTGGCCTTTTTCATCGAATGCCATCACGACGGCGGCTGCGCCGTAGCGGCGGATCAGCTTCGCATGGTGGCGAAACGCCTGCTCGCCTTCCTTCAGCGAGATCGAGTTCACGATCGCCTTGCCTTGCACGCATTTCAGTCCCGCTTCGATCACGTCCCATTTGGACGAGTCGATCATGATCGGCACCCGTGCGATGTCCGGTTCCGACGCGATTAGGTTCAGGAAGCGAACCATCGCGGCGCGCGAATCGAGCATCGCCTCGTCCATGTTCACGTCGATCACCTGCGCGCCGTTCTCGACCTGCTGGCGCGCGACGGCGAGCGCGTCGTCGAACTGGCTGTTCAGGATCATGCGCGCGAAGGCTTTGGAGCCGGTCACATTGGTGCGTTCGCCGACGTTGATGAACAGTGTCGTGTCCGTGACGTTGAACGCTTCGAGCCCGCAAAGGCGCATCGTATGGTCGGTCATGAGTCGTTTTTTTCTTGATAATGCGCCCATGCGCGCGGCTTGATGTCGGCCAGGCGCGCGGCGATCGCTGCAATGTGCTCGGGCGTCGTGCCGCAGCAGCCGCCAGCCAGATTGACGAGGCCCGCGTCGGCGAATTCTTTGAGCAGTCCGGAGGTGACCTCCGGTGTCTCATCAAAACCGGTGTCGCTCATCGGGTTCGGCAACCCGGCGTTCGGATAGCACGACACGTACGTGTCGCACAGCTTCGCCAGCTCGGCGATGTACGGCCGCATCAGCGCCGCCCCGAGCGCGCAGTTCAGCCCGAAGGTTAGCGGCCGCGCGTGGCGCAGCGCGTTCCAGAATGCCTCGACGGTCTGTCCAGACAGGATTCGTCCGGACGCGTCGGTCACCGTGCCGGAAATCATGATCGGCAGCACCTCGCCGGTATCCTCGAACAATTGGTCGAGCGCGAACAACGCGGCTTTCGCATTGAGCGTGTCGAAGATCGTCTCCACCAGGAACAGGTCCACGCCGCCATCAAGCAGCGCTTGCGCTTGCTCGTAGTAGCTGTCGCGCAATTCGTCGAAGGTGACGTTGCGCGCTCCTGGGTCGTTGACGTCCGGCGAGATGCTTGCGGTCTTCGGCGTGGGTCCAATCGCCCCGGCGACAAAACGTGGCTTGTCCGGCGTCGAATACCGGTCGCATGCAGCGCGCGCCAGCTGTGCCGAAGCGATATTCATTTCGATCGCGAACGCCTCCAGTCGGTAATCGGCTTGGGCAATCCGGGTCGCGCCGAACGTGTTCGTCTCGACGATATCCGCGCCGGCGGCCAGGTACTGCTCGTGAATCTGGCCGATGATCTGCGGCTGCGTGATCGACAGCAACTCGTTGTTGCCCTTGACATCATGGTCCAGCGTGGTGAACCGTTCGCCCCGGTACTGGGCTTCGGACAGCTTGTAGCGCTGGATCATCGTGCCCATTGCGCCGTCCAGTATTAGGATGCGGCGCGCGAGCAGCGCGGGCAGTGCGCTGCCCCGGGTGTAGCGAAGGCTGTATGCGTTTTGCATGGAGTAAATGCACGAATCGCGGCTGGCTACGTCGCGTCACGTCGTGACGGTCGGCGGCGGCGCGTGCCGAAATGCGCCACAATATAGCATTCTAAAAGAAAAACTCCACTGGACATTGAACCGACCCCACAAAGTTGGACAGTTTCGGAAAGCTAGGGCTGACTGGGCTGGGTCCTGTATTGCACAGGACCCAGCCCTTTTAGTTTGAGTTTTGAGCATCGCGCTCACCATCTTGAACGCCGCACGGCGGCTGGTCTCGTAAGCGACGATCTCGCCGTTGTACAAGTCCAGCACCGGCAAAAAATAAAGCTTGTGCTCGGGGTGACGTCGGTCGCCCAACTGTTCATCTTTCTGATACACAGACGTCACCGGCATGGTCCCACTGACGCCCCGGCATGGTCCCACGACGTTGGACCCTTCGCACACCGACTCTCGCGCATACGCGAGCCCGCACCGGCTTGCGTGGTATTGTCCGCCTCAAGTTCGTCCAAATAGCAAATGGGACTAGCCCACGCCACTGACGACATAGCGTATTGCAGGTTATCGGAAACCGGCAACTTGAACGATATTCACTGCGCATTGCGCGTGAGCGTGAACACTTGACCGACTAAGCGAAGTGCGGCGTATTATCGGCGATTGTCAAGTCATGTGATCCGCTTGGCTGAAACGACCTGACATGCTACGCACATTGAGTGATTGCTCGGCAGATGTCCGCTGTTGTTACCCGCTTGCATCACTCGCCTGTCATACCACGGCTTATCCGCACGCTTATGTCCTCCGCTAAAAACCTCGTGCTTGTGAAGTATCGCTGCGCGCCTGTGCCTACTTTTCGCTAGCCTGCTGCGCAACCTCGCTACGCGTGGCGTCTTCTTTACTTCTTGCTGAGCTTGCCGATGGACTTCGATCTGAATGCCGCTTTGAACGACTATCAGACCTATATCTGCGCGTTAGAGGCTCGCCCGACACCCGCCGCGTCGGCAGCACCGCCGCCGCAGCCACCCAGCACCGCGTGGTCAAACCCATCGGCCAAGCGGCCCACCACCTACCAGGACCTGCCGACCGAAGTCATCGCGCGCATTGGTGACTACGTGCCCGTCCAAGACGTGATGTCGTTTGCCACCGTTGACCGGCGTACGTATCATGCAATGCAGACTCGGCGCCTCGTTCATAGCTATTGGCAACGAGCAAAACAAGCGGTGACCTTCCAGTCGATCCACCGCCTGCTCGATGAGATGGACGGCACGCTCGCCGATCCAGCGCAGTACGCCGACCCCCTGGACGCGCTGTGCCAACGTTTGAAAACGTTGGAGGCCGGGCGCACCCGCGTATTTAAGCGTTTATTCGCAGCCGCGCAGCGTATCCCGCAAGACGGCGTGCAGATACAAAAAGCGCTGTTGCTCATGCACCGGGATTTCACCTATGAGCGCGAATGGATGGAACTGTTTGACTTTGCCTACGCGCTGGCCGAACAGCGTGAGCCCGGGCAGGACAATGTATGGCCGGAACTAGCGCTTGGGCTGTCGAATTTTTCACTCGACACACCTGAGACCCCTGAGTTTGCTCAGTGGTATTACAAGATTCTGGCACGGCTGCCGTCGTTGAGCGTAGCCGAGCAAGCGCAGATCATTCCCACATTGACCCGTTTACTAGATAAATTTAATCAAGCAGACCCGCGCATCCCTGAACTTTATACGCTCTTACACGACTACGCGTTACGCCTGCCCCCTCTCATCAAGGCGCATCGGTCGGCGCGTTGGCAAGTTACGTGTGGCAATTGCCGGAAGCGGAACAATCCGCGCGGTATGTGCAAATGCGCGACTGGGTGCTGTCGCTGCCTGACGACCAGTGGGGGGTCGCGCTGCAGCGTTTGCCCGAAGGACTGGGTAGGTTCTCCCCTAAGCGACAAGCGCAGGAGCTGGCGTTGCTTGAACGCTATTTGACGCGCGTGCCCGCGGCGCAGCGCACGCAAGCAGCAGTCGGGTTCATTAGAAGTATCTATTTCATCAATGACACGCTAGCCAAGCGGGGATGGCAGCAGGGATTGAGTCTACTGAACGGGGCGGGTGAAGCCGCTTTATGGGAGGTACTGAGCGAGCTTCGGGCCAATGGAGTGCTATGGCACTTGAACAATCGCAAATGGAAAGTGGCGATGGGTGAGATCACGCGCTTTATGAAAGCCAACCAGTTTTCCAAACCAGCCCAGGCGCGAATCCACGACAGTGAGTCCTGGCTCAGAAGTCGGCCAGATTAACAGCTGAACCTGCACCATCACTTATTTGATCCGCACGTTGTTTCGGCTGCGTGCTGCCTATCATTGCCAGCTTCGCACAAGCTTCTTCAAAAGTGTGAGTTGCCAACAGACGAGGTAACCGCTTCCGCCTATCAGCATGGCACTATCCGACAAGAACATGACATTTGCAGTCCATCGCTGTGCTCAGCTTCCCGTTTTCAGCTAGCCTGCTGTGCGGCCTCACTTCGTATTGCGCCGTTTTTTATCGACTGCCGAGCTTACAGATGGACTTTGATCTGCATGCCGCTTTGAACGACTACCAAGCCTACATGTGTGCGTTGCAGTCGTGCCCGCAGTCTGCTGCGTCGGCACCCCCGCCGACATTGAAACCAGCAAGCGGTGGGCTGGCGAACCTGCCGGCCAGCCGGCCCACGACATATCGTGACCTGCCGCGCGAACTCATTGAACGGATCGGTGATTACGTGCCCGTTCAAGACGTGGGAAATTTTTCAGCAGTCGATCGTCGCACGTACCATGCGATGCAAAGTCGGCGCGTAGTCTACCGCTACTGGCAACGAGCCAACCAAGCCGTAAGTCTCGCGTCAGTCAACCAGCTGCTCAGTGAGATGAATGGCACGCTCGCCGATCCGGCGCAGCACGTCGAGCCGCTTGAGGCGCTGCGTCAGCGGTTGGAAGCATTGCCGTATCGCGAGCAAGGCGAAGCCTTCAAGCGCATGTACGCGGCAGCGCAGCGTATTCCGAAGGATGGCGTGCAGATACAAAAAGCGCTGTTGCTGCACTCATTGCCCGATTTTCATTGGAGCCATCGGGATGAACTATTCGACTTCGCTTACGCGATGGCGCAGCGGCGTGCACCCGAAGAAGATAATGTCTGGACAGAATTGGCTGACAGTTTGAAATTTTTGTTGTTTGGCTCAGCTGAGTTTGTCGAGCGTTATCAGGCGCTCGTGGCTCGGCTTGCGCCCTTGAGGGTATCCGAGCAAGCGGAGCTGATCCCGGTATTGTGTCTGCGAATGATTCACTTTGGGGGAAACGACGACCGCCGCCCTGAGTTGTACGCAGTGTTACGCGTACACGCGTTGCAGCTGCCACCCTCTGTGCAAGGCGCATCGGTTGGCATGTTAGCAAGTTTCATATGGGTTTTACCGCAAACGGAACAGCTTGCACAGTATACGCAGCTGCGTGATGTAGCGCTGTCGCTGCCTGACGAGCAGTTGGGCGTTGCGCTAAGCTATCTCCCAGAGGGGTTGACGCATTTATCGCGCGAGCACCACGCACACGAACTCCAGTTACTGGAGCCAGCATTGCTGCGCGTACTGCCAGCGCAGCGCGCACAGGTCGCACTTGGCCTACTAACGTGCACCTACAATCTGGACGATGCACTGGTAAAGTGGGCCTGGCAGCAGGGGTTGAGTCTACTGAATGGCGCGGGCGAAGCCGCTTTATGCGATGTGCTTAGCAGACTTCGATTCGCGGGTGTGCTAAAGAACTTAGACGATCGTCAATGGAATATAGCAAGGGTTGAGATTACCCGCTTTATGAAAGCCAACCAGTTCTCTGAGCCGGCCCGGGCGCGAATCCGGGACAGTGTGCCTTGGCTCAGAAGTGTGCCACATTAACCAGCAGCTGAACCCGCATACTTCGTTTATCCGGGGGATCTTTCGCGAGTCGGGCAGGACGATGCCAGTTCACCGCCTACATTCAAGGGGTGAGCCACCACCCTAAGTAGGATTCGCCATGGACCACCGGATACCCCTTTCTCCCATTAATGTAGGCGCTAGCACATCATCCGCGCCACCCAGCATTTCGCAGCGCTCAACGGCTCCCTTACAGGGAACCTCTCGATCTACACCCTCGGCGCTCTCGGGGCTGTGTTGCCTAAGCCGAAGCTCAAGCACTGAGACCAATGGGTCTGTCTCAGCGGAAGAGACTCAGGGACAATCGATCGGTCAGTCAGTGCTTTCTGGAGTGCACAGTTGTATAACGAGTTGCCTACCCAATTTGGGACCGAATCTCTCCAACTTGACCCCAGAACAGCGCAGCGAGTACTACTGCAATCAGGCAGCGGACTATGCCAGACGTTCCGCAGCACGCGGTTCGAATGGTAATCCACTGCATGAAAAAGAAAATGAAGCCTTGACGAGTAAAGGCAACATATGTTGAGGTGCAGTCAAGGACTGTGCGTTAAAGCAAGAGCCATCCCTAAAAATCGGTATAAATCGGTGGATGTTAAGACAGATTGGGAATTCCGGCTGATGTCCCAGGTTTTGTTCCGCAAAGCCGAAAATGCCTCAGGCGGAATAAGGGTTTGCGGGCTGCGCCCCAAACTCGATTGCGGAACGGATTATCATAAATAATTGATATTTACAGAATTTTACGAAGCATTAGAACCGAGCATGACGATCAACGGGACACACCCACCAGCGGGCAAGCGATGACAGGACGGTTGCGCTGCAAGCGTTCGGCGCGCTGCTGTCAGAGCCGTACCTCCTCGGGCGAGATGGGCGCAATCTGGCACTGATTGAGCTATACCCAGCTCGGCTTCGCGAAATTGCGCAGCTGCTGCAGGCGTAAGTGACTGAAAAGCGCTTGTCTAGTCACCGATTAGCCAAAACACGCAGTGAGTCGGTCAACGATGCTCGCTCTCGCCGTGGCAGATAAGGTTTAGGCGACTGTCACGCTCGATCGATCCGGAGCTAGACGCCGCGCTCATTTCTGGTAATAATGATCATTATGATTGATATGGAAAAGGAGGGTGCGATGATTACCGAAGTCAATGCCGTGAACTTCCGACAAAACCTAGGCGAAATGCTCAATCAGGTACAGTATCGCAACGACAGCATCGTTATCAATAAGGATGGCAAGCCGGTCGCAGCGCTCGTCGACGCCGAATTATTCGCCCGCATCCGGCGTATGCAGGACCGCTTCAATGCGCTCAGCGACCGAATCGCCGAAGCCTATGCCGGCGTGCCGGTTCAGGAAGGTCAGGCGGAGATCGATGCCGCGGTGGCCGCTGAGCGGAAGCGGTGCTGATGGCTAGCTTACGTGTCGTGCTTGATACCAACGTGCTGGTATCAGGCTTGGCTTACCCGAGCAGCGTGCCTGGGCGCATCGTCGCGGCTTGGCGCCAAGGCGGGTTGGAGGTGGCACTGTCGCACTACATCTTAGACGAGATGGTCCGGGTTCTACCGCGGTTGCCTAGGGTAGGCATGACACCGGCGCAAATTCGCGATCTAGCCGACAGTTTTATGTTATTGGCCGATGTAGTCGAGCCAGAAGGCGCGCAGGACGCAAGTTTGCGCGATTCCGCTGATCAGCCCGTATTACTTACGTTGCTGGCAGCGAAAGCGCAGTATCTCATTACGGGGGACAAGGATCTGTTGACGCTGGCGGATCGGTATCCTATCGTCACGCCCGCGGATTTCTGGACGCGCCATGGGACCTAGTTGAAATCGGCTGGTGCTGAGAGTGCTCGTGTATTGATCCGGCACGCTCGCGCGATGCCTTCGGGGGACCCGCGATAAGCATGTCCTCCAGCTTGAACGCGCCTTCGGCAAACAGGAACTTCGCGCGCAGCGCTTAGAACGAATAGCCACGGCCCAGCCGGTTCATTACGCGGATCGGTTGTTCAAGCTCTCCATGTAAGCGTTCGTTACGGGGCGATCAAAGTACGCCAGAATCTCCGGCATCCAGTTCTGGAATGCCGTGGTCAACGGTTCGAAGTGCCTGTGCAGGCCGTACGGGATGGACCTGTACCAGCCCAAAGGCGTCGTGTGCCTCATCGGGCGGCTGGCAATCGTAGATTCCATAAATGGCTTCTTTAAGCCTGTACGCTTTGCCGAGTAAAGGATAGTTTAGCGTCCAAACTTCCATCAGCAGCCGCTCTTGGCCGGTCAAGTCGCGCTCGCGTTTGAGTAGCACGACGCGATCGCGCGTAAGCGTTGCGGAATGACCGCCTTGCTTTAGCATTTGGCCTTCTGACACGAGGACCGACCGCATGCCGCTGGAGCCACTTTACGTTACTAACCGGGTTGTTGCGATCATTCTGCCCAACGCGCCGTTCGTCGATTGGACCAAAGCGGCAAGGACAATTGTCTGGATAATGCCGCCATGCAGAGTTTCTTCGGCACGCTCAAGTCCAAACTCTTTCATCTTGAGCGCTTGCGCAACCTGGATGAACTGCAGACCAGTCTGGCACGCTACATCACTATTACAACCACGATTCGCATCAAACTCAAACTAAAAGGGCTGAGCCCTGTGCAATACAGGACCCAGCCCAGTCAGCCCTAGCTTTCCGAAACTGTCCAACTTTGTGGGGTCGGTTCAATGTCCAGTGAGGTTTTTGGAGTCCGCCAGCGATCGAAGATCAGTGCAGCACGACGGGTTGGTTCATCAGGCTGTCGAATTGCCCGAGGAATTCGTCGACTTCCTCCAGCGACGGTTGCTCTTGGATCAGGCGCTGCACGTGCTCGCGAAAGCGAGCCGCCATCGAGCCGTCGATGAATATCTCGCGCTGCGCATTTTTGTCGACGATCTCGAAACCGCCGGACAGCATTGTGCCGTGCTCGGCTTGGGGGGCGAATTCGACAACGCAGTAGTTCGGGCTGTTGTAGATCATTTGCATGGCGACACTCCTCAATTCTGTTGCTCTGCCACGGTTTGCACCGTAGATGGAGAGGGTGGTCAGAAATTCAAGGGGCCGACCCGGAACGGGTATTCCCTGCGGTTACATTATGTTACGTTGTTGAACTAACTGCCGTTCCGAATCTACCGATTCGACCGCCGGTGCGGAAAAGGATTCCAGCGCCAGGCCGACGCACTGAACGGCCAAGCGAAGCATCCGCGTTACGGTTTCGCCGGCGCCTGCCATGGCGATGATTCAGCATGGCCTATGCCCGGCACAGACGTGGGTGCATCGGCGGTCGCGGGCGCCGGATGCTTTTGAGCGGGCTCGGCTGGGGCGACGGTCCCCTCTTCGGGCATGCCGATCGCCTCGGACAGGGTGGGCCGGCCCGTCCCGCTGTTCGCCGGTAGCTTGCCGTGCCACAGCAATTCGACTTGCGTGCCGTTTGGCTCAGTTTGCACTAGCCTGACCGGCAGGTAATCGAGCATAGGGCAGAGCCATACGTCGATGCGCCGCCGGTCGCCGTTGCGGCGTGGCAGGCGCATAAAATGTAATGCATCGACGAATCCTTGCCGAGTCTGCACCGATTCGGTGCCCATCATCTCGATCGGCCAGGTCTCGCCACTGTCGCTGTCGGCGACGAAAAACTGGCGTGTGACGCCCGGTGTATAGGCCGACGGGTTACCGCGCACGAGGCTGGCCAATTGCATCACCATGCTGAAGCGGTCTTGCGCGCCGTCGGACAGTGGCAAGATTTGAGGCGAGCGCGAGAACGCGATGCGTCCCGGCTGCGTGTCGCGCTCAAAGCGCGTCGTATCGGTGCCTCGGCGCCCGCGCTGTTCCACGTAGCGTTGCGGCGCGAGCCCGAATGCGTCGACGCGGCCCTCGCTGGTGAAGCTGTATGTGCCCACGAACGGCAGCGTCATCGAGACGACCATTTGGTAATGTGCGCCATTGGTGGTCCAACGCAGCGTGCCAGCCTGATTTTGCACGCCGTTGTAGAAAGTGTCGTACCGGATATCCGCGCTCGGGGGCAGCGCGAATTTTTCGCCGCCGGGCGCGAGCGGCGCGGAGGCCGGCGACGGGGCTGAGGCGGCTGACGTGCTCGAAGCATTTGAAGTACCAGAAGCAGCTGAAGTAACCGAAGTAGCCGAAGTAGTTGAAGCAGTCGAAGCATCGGATGCGCTCGACGCCGCGGCCACGTGCGACGCGTCGTTCGCGACCGCGTCGCGCGTGGCCGGCGGCGGTTGCCAGCTGGTGTCGTATTCGCTGGCGAGCGGGCCGCGTGTGCCGGCAAAGGCCTGTGCGGCCGTGTCAGCCGGTGTGTGCGGGGTCAGCGCGCCCGGCCGGGTGTTGTCTTTCGCGCGCGGTGTCCGGGCGGGCGGCAGGCCAGCGGTGTCGGCGCGCGTAGCACGGGACGTGTTCGGCTGTGGTACCACCGCTTGCAAGACATCGCTGGACGGCAGGGCTGCCGCGCTGGGCGGCGAGAGAGGCGCCGCGTGTGGCGCATCACCGGTCACCGACGCGGCGCGCTCGGGCTGCATCGCCGAGTCGATCGGCCGCGGTATCAGCACGGCGACCTGGATGGGGATCTCGCTCGGCATCAGTGCGAGGTTCAGTCCAGGCACGCGTTCTAACCACACGCCAGCTAGCGCATGGGCGAGCAATACCAGCGCCAAGGTGACGACCCAGCGCGTGGCTGGCCCGCGTGCATGCCGGCGGCATGAGTGGCTGGCAACGATCGTGCTGGGCCGCCGCGATGCGGCGTGCGAAGACAATTCCGCCATGGATTTCCAAGCAGGCGGGCACTACGCGTTGCATGCGCGATCGTACCCCAGTTCATAGGACAGCCATTGCATAGGACAGCCATTGCGCGCAGTCGCGCAGCGCCACGTCGATTTCGCCGCCCCAGCGGATATCAAACGTGCCTTCCTGTCCGGCCGCGATCAGCGCGAGCGCTCCAGTGGCATCGAACACTGGCCTGCAGAACGCATAGAGCGGCGGCAGCAGCATACCCTGCGTCCGTGCGGCACCGTGTTTGCGAACCTTGGCAAATAGCGCTTTGGCATCCGTTGCGTGCGCGGGGCATTGGGCAGCCGCGACGCGCGTGCATCGCGCAGTTCGTGCTCGATTATCGCCGCTGCACGGCAGGTAGGCAGCAAACAGCCGCTCAGTGGCCGAACTGAGCAATGGCATCACATCGCCGAGCTTGAGCGAGGCTTTGGCTGGATGGCTCAACTCCGTCCAGTGTACGACAGTCGGCCCTGATTGCCCCAAACTGCGATGCCCACCGTCTGGTCGAGCTGATCACGCAGTCTGGTCAATGCGATTCGCGAGCTTCATGCCGTCCACGCGCACGAGTCGCGCCAGGCCTATCTGCAGCGTAAAGTCGCCGAGTTCGTAGCGCTGTGCCAAATCGCGCAGCATCATTGCATGTGGTTTGTTGGTCAACACCTCGAGCAGCTTAAAGCCAACCTCGATCGACTGAATGCCAGAGCGCACCTTGTCTTCGCCGATATCGCCGCGCTCGTTTTCAACTTCCTCTCCCATTGTGGCGGGCGTCTGCTAGTGTTCAGACTATCGGGCGTGCTGCCCGCTTCCGGACAGGCCGATGAAAGATTTTCCGAACGACCTACACTACGCCCGCTACGAAGCGCTAAAGCTGCGCCGACACGAGCACGGGATTCTCGAAGTGATCATGAGTGGTGAAGGGGGCAACAAGAGCGCGTTGGCCACCGCCGATGAACGGATGCATCGCGAACTGGCGGATATCTGGCGCGACATCGACACTGATCCGCACACACGGGTGGCGATCATCCGCGGCGAAGGTAAGGGATTCTCCGGCGGCGGCAATCTGGCATTGGTCGAGCAGATGGCCAACGACTTCCAGGTGCGCGCGCGGGTATGGCGCGAGGCGCGTGACCTCGTCTACAACCTGGTTAATTGCAGCAAGCCGGTGGTCTCGGCGATGCACGGTCCGGCGGTGGGGGCTGGCCTGGTGGCCGGCTTGCTCGCCGATATTTCAATCGCCGCGAAAAGCGCGCTCATCATCGACGGACATACGCGGCTGGGTGTGGCCGCCGGCGATCACGCGGCGATCGTCTGGCCGCTGCTGTGTGGCATGGCCAAGGCCAAGTATCACCTGCTGCTGTGCGAGCCGGTGTCCGGCGACGAAGCTGAGCGTATCGGCCTGGTGTCGCTGACGGTCGACGATATCGACCTGGTGCCGAAGTCCTTTGAGCTGGCGCAGCGATTGGCCAACGGCTCGCAAAGCGCCATCCGTTGGACCAAGTACGCGTTGAACAACTGGCTACGCAGCGCCGGCCCGACGTTCGACACATCGCTGGCGCTGGAATTTCTCGGTTTCGGTGGGCAGGACGTGCACGAAGGCATTCATTCGCTGCGCGAGCGTCGCGCGCCACGGTTTCCAGACGGTGCGCCGTTCTGACTGGGCGATGCCCATTATGACCGAGCAGCAGAGGGAGGCAGGATCAATGAGCGATTCAGGCGGCAATACCCCATTTTCGTCATTCCCGCAGTTTTCGCCGAATGCCGGCTATCAGATGTTCGACAGCTTGCTCAAGCTGATGCGTATGCCGGACAGTTTTGCAGACGGCGGCGGGCCGACGTCGTCACCGCTCGGGCTCAGACCGGATATCGTCGCGCAGCTGATGAGCGTTGAGGAGCTCGATAAGCGCATCATCGATCTTCAAGCGGTCGAACAGTGGCTCAAGCTCAACTTGTCGATGCTGCAGTCGATGATCCAGGCGCTGCAGGTGCAACGCTCGACGCTTGCGACGCTGCGCGCGTTCGGCGCATTCGTGCAGGCGCCGATGACGTCTGCGCCGGACGGCGCGTCTGGCGCAGGCCGTCCGTCGGGCGAGTCCGGCATAAGTGGCGATGCGCGCGGTGAGCCATGGTCGCCGCCGGCCGCAGCGGGTCAAGCGAACGGAGCAAACGGAGCAAACGGAGCGGATGATGCCCGGCGGACCGGCTCGCATGCGGCGTCTGCGGCTGACGATCCCCCGGAGCAAGCGGCGGCCGCGGATCCGTTTGCGTTCGCAAGGGCGTTTTACGATGTCGCGAGCGATGTGGTAAAGGGTGCGATGGAAGGCGCGGCCGGCGCCACCAGACCTGCCGACGCGGACCCGGCCGCCCCTGGCGAGGCATCGCCGCAACGGGACGCGCCGGCGGCGCACGGGACCCGGGCGGCGCAGGCGGGCGAACCGGTTGCCGGACAGCGGGGGCCCGATACGCAGGACGGCGCGCCAGCGGATCGTCGTACACCGGATACGTCGCGGGGTGAAGCCGCCGACGCTGCTGCGGCGGCTGATGCCGGCGAGCACGCGGCCGCGTCCAGGGCCGGCGAGCCGCTCGACGTGTCAGCCTGGTGGAACTTGTTGCAGACGCAATTCGAGCAGATTGCCCGGTTCGCGGTTGCGCCGCATACGATGCCCGGTGCATCGGTGTCTGCCGACAATATCAAGGAAGCGATGCGGCAGCGGGTCGACGAGGGGCTGGGGCGTTCGCCGTCGAGCGCTTCGGCGGGGGCGGGCCGATCCGCTGCAAAGGCCCGCGCGCCGTCCAAGCGCGCGGCAGCAGCTGCAAGCGGATCGGCGACCCAGGGCGGCGCCATGGCGGAAAGCGGAATGGCTTCAAGCGGCACGTCAGTGGCGGCAGGCAAGTCGGCGAGGCACAGCGGCTCGGCAAAGCACGGCGGGTCCGCTGCGAAGGATAAATCTGCGACGCGTAGCAAGCTGGCGACGGCGACGGGTCGCAAGGTCCCAACGGCTCGCAACGCCGCCACCCATGGTAACGCCACGAGTGGCACGGCCACGACAGGCAATAAGGCCGTGATTGGCAGCAGCGCCGACGCGGACAATAGGCCGTCAGCGGCCCGCAAGCGCACCAAGGGAACGATGCCGGCGGCCGGCGTGCGCGAGCGCCGCGGCCAGACCGCCAAATAGCACCGGACATCGATGCCGGATGCTTCCGCGCCGCCGGCTACCCGACCCTTGCGCAGATCGGCCGGCAGATCGTGATCAGCGTGTTTCTTGAGGCACTTGGCGTGCACATCGAGCCGGTAAAGCACGTGAGCTGCCTGCTCATGCACCCGCCCGATGCGGTGATCACGCGTAACTGGCGGCGCGTGGATATGGTAACGCGCTCTCCCAGCGAGCTGATCACGCTCGGCTATTGCGACGTGCTGCAACGGCACGATGCACTGGCCGCATTGATGCGGCCGTCCCTGTAGACAGCCATCGTCATGCCCCGTGATGTGGCCGGTGCTTGCGGACCGAATGAACCCATCTTGCACTATTGTCCGGGATTTGTCCGCATATAGCTGCGAATTTATCGGTTACAAACCGCTTTCTTCTGTCCCCAAAAGCGTAAATTAGGGTTAGGATTGGCGGCCACGTTTGAACAATAAGGGGCGCGCCGCATCGGCGAAGCTTCACGACACCTATGGCCAAGCACATTTCCGCCGATGGGCAAACGGCAGAGGCAGCAGATTGGGGGCCGGCGCATGGCGACGGCGCGAGTGGCCGGATGCATGGGGACGATACCGGCGTGCCCGAGCCGTCACTATCGCCGGTCGGCATTGGTGCCCTTGCCCATGAAATCGGCTTGACGAAGGATACGTTGCGCGTTTGGGAGCGCCGATACGGTTTTCCTCGGCCGCTGCGCAACACGGGTGGCGAACGCCTGTATCCGGCCGAGCAGGTCCGCAAGCTGCGGCTTGTGAAGCAGTTGCTGGACGCCGGGCATCGTCCGGGCAACGTGTTGCTGCATTCCGAGCCGGTTTTGCGTGCGATGGTGCGCCAGAGCACGCCGGTGTCACCCCACGTGGACTTGGCGCCGCTGCTCGAACTGATCGATACCGAGCGTTGGACGGCGCTGCGCGACGAACTGATGTGGCGCCTGGTGCGCGTGGGCATCGAGCGCTTCATCGACGAAATCGCAATCCCGCTTGGCGCGCGGGTAGGCCAGGCGTCGGCGGGCGGATCGCCGAGCGCCGCGCATGCGCCGGCGCTCGGACAGGTGCTGCAGGACGTTTTCCGACGTGCGGTGCGGCTGCTCACGGATGTCGTACGGGGCCGGCCCTGCGCGTTGCTGGCGGCGGTCCCAGGCGCGGCGCATGATGTGCAACTGGCGATGATGGAAGTCTTGTTTGTGCTCTCCCGCTGCCGCTGCGCGGTGATGAGTGCCGGCGTATCGATCGATGAGATCGCCGACGCGGCGCGCGCTAGCGATGTTGACATGGTCGTGTTATCGATGGCAGCCGCACCCGACGCCGAGTCTGCGGCGCGCGCGGCCAGCGAGCTGCAGACTCGGCTGCCGCCGCAGGTGCAACTGTGGACCAGCGGCGGCAACGTCCCGCGCCGCCTCGCGCAACAGGGGATCCAACACTTGGTGTCGATGACGCACATCGATGGTGCAGTCACGCAGTGGCGTCAACACCGCGTGCTATCATAATTGGAACGTTGTACATTGGCGCCGCGCAACAGCTAAACACGATGGATAACAGACGCTGCGGGGCCGCTTCGCGGCAACGCGGATTCTCTCGGAAGGCGTCGCCCCGCTGCGGCATTTTTCCGCACCTGGGCGGGCCGCGCTCACGTAAAATCCTGCGTTTGCCCGTCTGCCGGGTCGAACCATGCGGCGCACGATATCGATGACGGGCGCAACGCAGTCTACGTTTTTCAGGTTGATAGGGTGGCACCATGAACACCATGCTTTATCCGGAACTCTACCGCTCGCTCGAATCGGTTCGCTGGGATATGGAAAAGGACATCCCGTGGGACAAGTTCGATGGGTCGATGTTGACTGACGAACAAGCGAACACAATTAAGATGAACGCGATCACCGAATGGTCCGCGTTGCCGGCGACAGAGATGTTCCTGCGTGATAACCATAACGACAGCGACTTCTGCGCGTTTATGAGCGTTTGGTTCTTTGAGGAACAAAAGCATGCGCTGGTATTGATGGAATATCTGCGGCGCTTCCGCCCCGAGTTCGTGCCGACCGAGCAGGAGTTGCACGCGGTGCGCTTCCCGTTCGACCCGGCGCCGCCGCTGGAAACGCTGATGCTGCATTTCTGCGGCGAGATCCGGTTGAACCACTGGTACCGCCGTGCGGCCGAGTGGCATACAGAGCCGGTGATCAAGCACATCTACGAGACGATTTCACGCGACGAGGCGCGGCATGGCGGCGCCTACCTTCGGTATATGAAGAAGGCACTGGCCACGGCCGGCGACTCCGCGCGCGCCGCATTCGCGAAGATCGGCGTGCTGATGTCGTCGGCTCGGCGTACCGAGAAGCCGCTGCACCCGACGAACCTACACGTGAACCGGCAGTTATTTCCGCGGGACACCGTGCAATCGCGACTGCCCGACCCGGAATGGCTTGAGCGCTGGCTGGACGAACAGATCCGATTCGACGACACATGGGAAAAAAAGGTGATCGAGCGGATCCTGCACAACTTGTCGCTGCTGTTCGAGCGCACGTTCACGACGGCGCAGGAATTGAACCGTTACCGCAAGGAGTTGGCGGCGCGACTGCAGCGCGATGCCGACGTGGGCGGCACAGCACAGCCGGCGTAGGCCCATGCCGGCTTCGTTCGAGCGCAAGATCGTCGAGTGGCAAACGTTGCTCGGGTGCCGAGCCTCGCTCGGTGCGCCGGTCGTGTTCACCAATGGTGTGTTCGATATCCTGCATCGCGGGCATGTGACGTATCTGGACGATGCCCGCGCGTTGGGCGCGTGCCTGGTGGTCGGCGTCAACAGCGATGCGTCGGTGCGGCAGCTTGGCAAGGGCGACGATCGCCCGATCAATGCGGAAGCGGACCGCATGGCGTTGCTTGCCGCGCTAGAAAGCGTTGATTACGTCGTGATGTTCAACGAGTCGACGCCAATCGAGTTGATCCGCGCGTTGCGCCCGGACATTCTGGTCAAGGGCGGCGACTACGACATGGACAAGCTGCCGGAATCGGCATTGGTGCGCAGCTGGGGCGGCCGCGCACTAGCAATTCCGTTTGAGCACGACCGCTCGACGACGAAGCTGCTGCAGCGCGTACGCTTCCGCTGATCACGGGCTGAGCGCGCACGCGGCCACCCCCGAATCCTGGCCCGGCCCGCCGATCATCGGCTGTGGCTGTGGCTGTGGCTGTGGCTGTGGCTGTGGCTGCGGCCGTGCCGGGTCGAGCGGCTGGGCGCGCAGCGCATCCGGACGTACTTGGTTGCTCCGGTGAAACGGCTCGCTGGGATCGGCCGCCGGAGCCGGGCCAAACGCGCCACGGAGTGTCACGAATCCGAGTACGTTCGCGACCAGCAATCCTGCAATCAACCAGCGCAGCATCTGCGATTCTCCGTGCTTCTTCTCTAGAGGGGCCGCTGCGTCAGGCGCCGTGCCTGTGCGCCGTCACCTCGTCTTGCGCAATCAGCGCGAGCCCAGACAGTATCAAATGATCGTGCCGCGTGTGCGGCACAGTCAGCGCTGGCGCCAATGCGTCGGCGGCACCGCCGCCAAGCACCATGCGTACCGATGCGCCGCCGAGTTCGGCGCGCCATGTCAGGTAAGCATGCTCGATCAAGCCGGTTTGCGCGAGCGCACATCCGGCGCACAGCGACGCGGGCGTGTCGGTGCCGAACGTCAGGCCCGGCTTGCCGGCCAGCGCGGAGCGTGCGCCCGCCGGCGTCAGCGTCGGCAACTGCGCGGTATGCTCGCCGAGCGAACGCATCATCAATGACCATCCCGGTGCAATCAAGCCGCCGACAAAGATGCCGTCGGCGCGCAGCGCTTCGATCGTCGTCGCAGTGCCGAGCGTGACGATCAGCAGATGCTCACGCGGGTAGGCCGCACGTGCACCGATCATGCCGGCCCAGCGATCGGTGCCCAGTTGTGTCGGCTCGCCATATCCGTTTGTCACCCCGCATTGTGAGCGGCGCGATACGATGGTCGTGCGTGCGATGCCTGGCCAGCGCGCATCGAGCATCGCCGACAGGCGCGCGGCGACGTGCTGGCCCGCAACGTTGGAGATCCAGATATCGGCTGGTGTCGGCAAGTCGTCCCACTGCAGTCCCGCCGCGCGTGCGGCGACGTCGCCCTGCGCGTCGTCCAGCGGGTTTTCGTGCGAGAACGCGCCGAGTTGCCGCAGACTGCCATCGGCGCGCACCAGCGCCCATTTGGTGCGGCTATTGCCCGCGTCGATCACCAGGCGGTGGCCGGCCGTGCCGGCAAGGTCAGAATCGATCATGGCGGCTTACGCGTCGTCGTTGTGCGGCTGTTGTTCACGCGCGCATCCGGTAGCGGGCGGCTTGCCGGCGCCCGGGAGAGCGGGGGCGGGCGCGTCGGACGCGGGCACGCCGCCGGGGGGCAATCCGGACGGACACAGCCCTGCGGTGGATACGGCAGCCGTCGGCAGCCCGCCCGTGCACGCACCGCAAGCAGACAAACCGGGCGCTGGCCGCGCCGGCGAATCAACGCTTGCGGCAAGCCGCAGCGACACGTCGCCCGTGGCGATCGCCCGGATTGCTTGTGGCGTGCGTATCAGCAATTGCCCTTGTTCGTCAACGCCGTATGCGATGCCGCGTGCCATCTCGTCGCCTTGCTCCAAGACGACGACCTCTTGGTCCGCATACGCATGCTTGGCGATCCAGGTGTCACGGAACGGCTCGAAGCCATGCCGGCCGAAGCGCTCCAGCCCGACTGCCAGCGCATTGAGCACCGCGCCGAGCACGGGGGTGAGCGCAGCATGCGGCCACGCGCGGGATAGTGCAACAGGTATGGTCGGCAGCGTGGCGCGAAGCGTTTCGTGCAACGACGCAATCTGCTGCTCCAACTCATTGGCGCCATTGATGTTCAGGCCCACGCCGACCACCAGCGCGGTGGCGTCGCGCGTACTCCATACAGTTTCCACGAGCACGCCGGCTAGCTTTGCGCCGTCCAGCAGGATGTCGTTTGGCCACTTGAGCGAGAGCCTCCCGCTGGCATCCAGCGGCAGAGTACGCAGCCCGTCCACGATCATCGCGCCGAGCGCCAGGCTTAGCCCGGCGAGCCGGTCCGGCGCGCGCGGCATCAAGTAGCCGAGCGAGAACAGCAGCGCATTGCCCGGGGTGGCCAACCACGGCCGGCCGCGCCGTCCTCGTCCCGCCGTCTGTGAATAGGCAACGCGCACGCTCGGCTCGAACGGCACGCCGCGCGCTTCCTTCAGCCGTGCGACGAGATCCGCGTTGGTCGAGCCGGTCTCGTAGACTACCTCGATTGCCCAGCGCGAAGGCCATGGGTCGAGTAGCTCGAGGAGCCGCTCGCGTTCGATGCGGCGGGCCGCCGCCGGCCGAGGATCGCCGCCGGCGGTGGTCTCACCCGGGATGCCGGGCGGATCTTGGGGGGAAGAATGATCGGACATCTTGCTATTGTAGCGAGGCCATGCTGCGCCTTTCGATACAATGACGCTACGTTGACCTTTGTCGTGCCCGCTTTGGATTTCGAGACGCCGCCGCTGCTCACTATCGATGCCGTGAAACCGAGCCAGGACCGGTCCGTGCCGTCAGGTACGGCGATTCGCCTGGGTGGCCAATGGACCGCGCTTTCGCTGGCGCTGGATCAGCGGCGCGGTGGCATCGCGGCCAAGCTGCGCACGATGCGCGACGCGGCGGCCCGAGCCGACACGCTGTGGGACCTGTCGCCAATTCAGCAGCTGGACCATGTCGGCGCACAGGCGCTGTGGCAGATCTGGGGACGGCGCTTGCCGCCCGGCATCAGCTTGACCGGTACGCAGCGTGAGATCTTCAACCGGATCACGCTGCTTGAGGCAACGCGTGAACCGGCCGAGCCGGCGGCGGCAATCGATCCGATCACACGGCTCGGGCTCGCTATGTTCGATTTTGCCGGGCACCTGCGCGACGGCATCATACTGCTCGGTGGCCTGGTGATGGACGGCGGCAGGCTGCTGCGTGACCCGCGCCGCATCCCGTGGCGCGAGATCTCCGCAAACGTCTACGCGGCCGGCGCGCAGGCACTGCCGATCACCGCGCTGGTCGCATTCCTAATCGGCATCGTACTGTCGTATTTGTCCGCACAGCAACTGAGGTTGTTCGGCGCGAACGCCTACATCGTCAACATCCTCGGGCTGTCGATTATTCGGGAGCTTGGCCCGTTGCTGGCGGCGATTCTCGTGGCCGGCCGCTCCGGCTCGGCGATCACCGCGCAGCTGGGCGTGATGCGCGTGACCGAGGAGCTGGACGCAATGCGCGTGATGGGGATCTCGCATGGGCTACGGCTGATTTTTCCGCGGGTGATCGCGCTGGGTGTCGCGATGCCGCTGCTCGTGATGTGGACCGACGCGATCGCGCTGACCGGCGGGATGTTGGCCGCGCAATTGGTGCTCAATATCGACATAAGCTTCTTCATCCGTTCGTTGCCGAACGTGGTGCCGGTGGCGAATTTGTACATCGGCTTGGGCAAGGGCGTGGCGTTCGGCATGCTGATCGCGCTGGTCGGTTGCCACTTCGGCTTGCGCATCAAGCCCAATTCGCAAAGCCTGGGTGAGGGAACGACCACGTCGGTCGTGTCCTCGATCACGGTCGTGATCCTAGCCGACGCGGTGTTTGCGATCATGTTCCAACGGATCGGGTTGTCGTGAGGCGCGCATGATCCAACCGCACGCGCTGACCTCGATGGCCCTCGCACACGGCGCACCGCCGGTGGCCGAGCCTGTTATCGAGGTGACCGACCTGACCAAGCGCTATGGCCGCACGGTGGTCCACGAGCACCTGGACCTGGAGGTGCGGCGCGGCGAGATCGTATCGCTGGTCGGTGGTTCCGGCTCCGGCAAGACGACGCTGATCCGGCAGATTCTCGGGCTTGAGGCGCCAAGTTCGGGCACGATCCGCATCTTCGGCGAGGATACCGCGAAGATGAGCGAGCACGCGGCCCGATTGCTGCGCAGCCGCTCGGGTATGTTGTTCCAGCATGGCGCGCTGTTTTCCGCGATGACGGTCTTCGACAACATCGCGCAGCCATTGCGCGAATTGGGCAAGATCCCGCCGGCGCTGTTGTCGGATATCGTCATGCTGAAGCTCGAAATGGTCGGGCTGTCGGGCCGGCACGCAACCAAAATGCCGGCCGCGCTGTCCGGTGGGATGGTCAAGCGCGTGGGCATTGCGCGCGCGTTAGCGTTGGAGCCGGAACTGCTGTTCCTGGACGAACCGACTGCCGGCCTGGATCCCCAGGCCTCGGAGGAGTTCGTCGAGTTGATTGCGACGCTGCATCGCGCGCTCGGCCTGACGGTGGTGATGGTCACGCACGACCTGGACACGATGGTGTCGTTGTCCACGCGCGTGGCGGTGCTGGCCAATCGCAAGGTGATCGTCGCGGCGCCGCTCGAGCAGGTCGCCGGCGTCGACCACCCGTTCATCCGCGAGTATTTTTTGGGCATGCGCGGCCGTCGTGCACTACAGGCGCTGCCAGCGTCGCGCCGTGCCAAGCTGCCGGCGGACGCGCTCGAGCCGATACCCGACGACGCATTGCTCGAAGTCGAGCACGCCGCTAGGCGCGGGCATCGCGGCGAACATTGCCGACCGGGCGTTGGCGTTGAGGGAAGCTGAGATGGAAAACAAGTCACATGCATTCTGGGCCGGGCTGTTTACGATCGTGCTGCTGGCGGCGATCGCGCTGACGATCGCGTGGTTTAGCATGGATCGCACCGAGCGCGTCCCGTATGACCTGGTCGCCACGACGAATGTAACCGGCTTGCGCGCCGACGCGGCGGTGCGCTATCGCGGACTGGCGGTCGGCAAGGTGCAGAACATTCACTTCGACACGCACCGCCCCGGCCGGATCGTGATCCGGATCCTCGTGGACAAGCGCGTGCCGTTGACCAACTCGAGCTTCGCGTCGCTCGGTTTTCAGGGCGTGACCGGACTGGGCTTTATCCAGCTGGATGATACCGGCGACGATCCGCACCCCCTTAGCTCGTCCGACGAGAACGTCGCGCAGATTCCGATGCGGCCTGGCTTGTTCGACGATCTGCAGCGGCGTGGCGTGGCCTTGCTCAATCAAATGGAGAGGATCGCGGTCAACCTGCAGCAAATGACCGACGAGCCGAACCGTCGGCAATACTTGGCTGCCGCGCGCAGTATCCAGGATGCGGCCAGCGGTGTGGCTGCGCTCACGCAGCGCCTGGAGCCGGTGACACGCAAGCTGCCGGACACGATCGACGAGCTGAACCGGACGATGGGTTCGGTCAACATGCTGACGACCAGCCTGTCCAATCCTAATGGGCCAGTTGCGGCCAATCTGAACCGGGTGGGCCAGGCGGCCGAGCAGGTGGGTGTGGCATTGGCGCAGCTTAATACGTCGATGCAGGAGCTGACCGCGCGAGTCGGCTACGAGACGTTGCCTCGCGTGAATTCGCTGGCCGACGACGTCAGGCAGGCCATGCGGTCGGTCAACAGCGCGGCAGGCGCGATCAACGCGAATCCGCGCGCACTACTGTTCGGTGCACCGTCGCCCGAGCCCGGGCCCGGCGAGCCGGGTTTCTCGTGGTCGACCGGCTCCCCGCACTGACGCGCGCACGTTGCCGCACTGCACGGCGGGCGTCCATTCGACAAGGATTATCGATGTCATCACGTATTATTGGTTCGCTTGCGGTGTTGCTGGGTGCGTTCACGTTCGACGGATGCGGCACGGCTGGACACCGCGCGTCGCCGGTGGCCCATCGCTACGATCTCGGCGCGCCGGCCATGGCGGTGTACCCCGGTCCCATGAGCCCGAACGGGGCGGCATCTCGCGCCGGCGCCGCGTCGCCGGCGTTCGGTCCGTTTAAGCTGGTTGACATGGGCGCGCCGGCGGGCTTGGATTCGGACGGCATCGTCTACCGGCTCGCCTATGCGCACGCGCAGCAGCTGCGCACTTACACGTCGAACCGCTGGACCGCGACGCCGGCACAGTTGCTGACACAACGTTTGCGCGCACTGCTCGGCGCACGCGGCGCGGTGGTCTCGCCCGGCGACCCGGTGTCGGCGCCGGTGTTGAGGGTCGAGTTGCTGGACTTCGAGCAGATCTTCGACAAGCCCGGCGCGAGCCGTGGCGTTGTCGCGTTGCGTGCGACGTTGCTGCGGCGGGGCGGACAGTTCATGCAGGCGACGTTCCGCGCTGATGTGCCGGCGCCGTCCGCCGATGCGATCGGCGGCGTGCGCGCCCTCGCGCAGGCCAGCGACGTTGCGCTGTCGCAGCTAGTTGACTGGCTGGCCAGTCAGCCGGCGCTCGCGCGCTGAGCGACGGGGGCGCACGGCGTGCCGGCTGCCCCGTCGTTATAATCGACTCAATGCCGATGGCGGGACCGCTTTCCAATGACTTCTTTTTATCAGCACCATGTTTTCTTCTGCTTGAACCAGCGCGATCCGGGCGACCGCCCGAGTTGCGCAAACTGCGGTTCGCAAGCGATGCAGGAATACGCGAAACGGCGTATCAAGGCGCTGGGCCTTGCCGGCGAGGGCAAGGTGCGCATCAACAAGGCCGGGTGCCTGGATCGGTGCGAGCTTGGTCCTGTGCTGGTCGTGTACCCCGATGCGACGTGGTACACCTATGTCGACGAAGCGGATATCGACGAGATTATCGATTCGCATCTGGTCGGCGGCCGGATCGTCGAGCGCCTGGTGATCGACGCGCCGCGCGGCGAGGTGTGACCGGATGAACGCGCAAACGCAGAAGTATCGGATCGACGGTCCGGTCGGCAAGATCGAGATCGCGATCGATCGTCCGGATCGTGGCGACGCGGGGGGCGAGCCACGCGGGCTGGCGTTGGTTGCACATCCGCATCCGCTGTTCGGCGGCTCGTTAGACAACAAGGTCGCGCAGACACTGGCGCGCACGTTGGTGCAACTTGGCTACGTGGCGGTGCGACCGAACTTCCGCGGTGTCGGTGCCACCGAAGGCGAGCATGATGACGGGCACGGCGAGCAGGATGACCTGATTGCGGTGATCGACCACGCGCGCATGCTGCCGGGGCTGGCCGGTGTGCCGCTGGTGCTGGCGGGTTTCTCGTTCGGCACATTCGTGCTGTCACACGTGGCGCAGCGACTGCGCGAACACGGTGACGCGATCGAGCGCATGGTATTCGTCGGGACCGCGGCGAGCCGTTGGCAGGTCGCTGACGTGCCGCTCGACACCCTCGTGATTCACGGCGAACTCGACGATACGGTGCCGATTGCGTCAGTCTACGATTGGGCGCGGCCGCAGGAACTGCCGGTCGTGGTGATCCCAGGCGCCGAGCATTTTTTCCATCGCAAGCTGCACATCCTGAAGCGGGTGATTGCCGAGCGCTGGCGCGTATAATGGGTGCCGCGTCGCTGCCGCCGCACAGGCGGGTGGCGCATCACCTGTGCCGAGCCGCTTCCCGAATTCCCCCGTTTAACGTCGATTCGATTGCTATGCGTTTGACCTTTGTCCCGACCGTTGCCGCCCGCGCAGCAACGCTCGCGTGCGTGCTGCCTGCCGCACTCGCCGCTTCCGCTCTGATTGTTCCCGCCGACGCGCTCGCGCAAGTGCCGCCTCCGGCTGTCAATGCACGCTCGTGGGTGCTCGTCGATGCCAGCAGCGCGCAGACGCTTGCGTCGGCCAATGCCGACGAGCGGGTCGAACCCGCTTCGCTGACCAAGTTGATGACCGCGTACTTGGTGTTCGATGCGTTGAAGACTAAGAAGATCTCGATGGACCAGACCGTGATCCCGAGCGAGGCGGTGCGTCGCGTGCGCACGGACGAGTCGCGTATGTTCATCGAGGCGAACAAGCCAGTGACCGTGCACGACCTGGTGTACGGGATGATCGTGCAGTCGGGTAACGACGCGGCGATCGCACTGGCCGAACTCGTTGGCGGTAGCGAAGCGCACTTCGTGCAGATGATGAACGAGGCGGCGCAGAAGCTGGGCATGAAGAACACGCATTACACCGACGTGAATGGCATGCCGAATCCCCAGCACTACACGAGCGCGGCCGACCTGGCCGTGCTGTCAGCGCACCTGATTCGGGACTATCCTGAGTATTATTCGATCTTCGCGGTTAAGGATTTTACGTACAACAAGATCAAGCAGCCGAACCGCAACCGACTACTGTGGATCGACCCGACCGTGGACGGGGTTAAGACCGGCCATACGAAGGCGGCCGGCTACTGCCTGATTGCCAGCGCGAAACGGCCGCTGCCGGGGGTGCCGGACGCGTCGCGCCGGCTGGTGAGCGTGATGATGGGCGAGCCCAAGGAGCACGATCGCACGCAGGACAGCCTGAAGATGCTGAACTACGGCTACGCGGCGTATGACACGCTGCGCCTGTACAAAGCCAACCAGGTCATCGATTCGCCGCGCGTGTACAAAGGCCTGCAGAACGCGGTGCCGGTCGGCGTCAAGAGCGACCAGTACATCACGGTTCCGAGGGGGGTGAGCGACAAGATCAAGCCGGTGCTCGAGCGCCATGGTCAGCTGGTCGGCCCGATCGCCGACGGGCAGGTGGTGGGCACGGTGAAGGTCGTCGCCGACGGCAAGGTACTGACGCAGTTCCCGGCCGTGGCGCTGCAGGCCGTGCCGCAGGCCGGCATCTTCGGGCGCTTGTGGGATTCGGCGCTGCTGACGCTGGCCAAGAAGTAAGCCGAGGATAAGGCGATCGGCCGCCAAGGCCAGCGCGCCCCGCGCGGGTGCGTTGCATGAAACCGAGGATTGAAGGAACGCTGTTATGAACTCATCCAACGAATCGCTGCTGCAGTTTCCGTGCGACTTCCCGATCAAGGTGATGGGCAAGGCGCACCCGCAGTTCCAGCAAGTCATCGTTGAGGTGATTCGGCAATTCGATTTCGAGTTCGACGACAGCCGGGTCCAGAGTCGGCCGTCCAACGGCGGCAACTACGTCGGCCTTACGGTGACTGTGCGTGCGACCAGCCGTGCGCAACTCGATGACCTCTACCGGGCGCTGACCGGGCACCCAATGGTGAAGGTCGTGCTATGACGACCGGGCGAGCGTTGTGCGCGGATAATCGCCGCGCGTGGCGCGCCGTCGCGATGCAGCACGGCGCCCAGTGCAGCCATCGCGCGGCTGGACCCGTGACGCGTTGTGTGGCGCCGATGTGCGCTGATGTAGCGTTGATGTAGCGCTTTACGCGGCGGCCGCGGATAAGGGGACGCCGCTCGGGCATTGCGCGTACAGGGCGCGAAAGCGCCCGGCCTCCTCGTGCAGCCATTCGCGCAACACCGTGACCCGGCGTGTCTCCAGCAGCGGTGGCGGACAGACGAACCAGTACGTTCCTGGGCTGGGGCCGTCTATGTCGAATAGCCGCACGAGCCGACCGTTGATCACCTCTTGCATCGCCAGCGAGCGGCGCACCAGCGCAATGCCCTGTCCCTCCAGCGCGGCTTGCAGCAGCATCGACGAGTCCTGGTATAGCACCCCGCGCCGCGGCTCGCTCCAGCCGCTCAGACCCGCCGCCTGGAACCATGGACCCCACATCTCGTCGTCGTTGCGCAGCAGCGTCAGGCCGGCCAGGTCGGCCGGCGTTTTCGGCAGCCGGCCGCCGTTGAAGCCGGGCGTGCATACGGGGAAAAACACCTCGTCGAGCAACGGCTCGACGAACAACCCCGGATAGTTGCCGCCGCCAAAACGCAGCGCAACGTCGACATCATCCCGGTTGAAGTGCGTGATCGCGTTGGTGGACAGCAGCTCGACGTCGATTTCCGGGTGCCGCTCGATGAAGCGTCCGATCCGCGGCGTCATCCAGCGTGCGGCAAACGGCGGCAGCACGCTGATTACGAGCCGGCGTTGCCGGTCACCGGCGCGAACCGCATCGGTGGCCGCGGCAATGTCGAACAGGGCGGCGCGCACCTGGGCCGCATAGCGGCGCCCGCAGTCGGTCAACGCGACCCGCTTGCCATCACGCTTGAACAGCGGCATGCCGAGTTCGGCCTCCAGCGCGCGGATCTGATGGCTGATCGCGCTGTGCGTCACGAACAGTTCCTGCGCGGCGCACGAAAAGCTCTCGAGCCGGGCCGCGGCTTCAAAAGCCTTCAACGTGCCTAGGTTGGGCAATTGACGCAGGTCCATGGCGGTTCCTCTTCGATACGTGGCGGGCGTCGCGGCGCCGGCTGTGCTTGTTAATTATGCTCACAAGCCGGCGAAAAAACATCGTTTTGCGCCGTGGCCGGCCATCGCTACGATTCTAGTTATCCCGGCGCATTCCGGGCGTGGGCAGGAGCGTACGATGAAACCCCTTTATTCAAGCATCACGTTCGAGGTTCAGCCCGGGCAGACCGTGCCATTGCGCGTGAGCCGGGGCGTGGCGCTCACCATCGAAGGCGAGCGCGTTTGGATCACCCGCAGCGCGGACGAGCACGACTATTGGGTGGCCCCGGGCGAATCGCTGTCGCTGCGGCCCGGCGAGTTGATGTGGCTCGGCACCGAAGGCATGCGCACGGCGCGGGTGACCGTGGCCCTGCGCCCTCACTATGCCCAACGCGTTGTGTCATGGTGGTCGCGACGGCTGTCCGCCAGCCGGTTCAGCTGGCATACCGGATGGCTGTCAGTCTGATCGTCGCAGGTACGGGCGGGCGGCCCCGCTTTTCGGTAAACTGACGGGATCATGCCCGCGCCGTCATTTGAATTTAGCACCGAGCCTGTCGCGTTGGCGGCGATGTCCAACGATGTCGTCGTGCGCTGGCGTGGCCTCGAGCCCTACGAAGCTAGCTTCGACGCGATGCGCGCGTTCACCGCCGCACGCACGCCGCCCACTACGGATGAAATCTGGCTGGTTGAGCACCCGCCGGTCTACACGCTGGGCCAAGCTGGCGATCCGGCCCATCTGCTGGCCGCGCATAACGGTATCGCGCTGGTCCCGGTCGATCGCGGCGGGCAGATCACCTACCACGGGCCGGGCCAAGTCGTCGCGTACCTGCTGGTCGACCTGCGGCGCCGCCGGCTATGGGTTCGTGACCTGGTGACGCGCATCGAGCAGGCGGTGATCGACACGCTGGCAGCGTATAATCTAGTCGGTGAGCGCCGGGCCGGCGCGCCAGGCATCTATATCGCCGCCGGATTCGCGCATCGCCATGCCGGTGCGAAGATCGCAGCGCTTGGCCTGAAAATCCGCAATGGCTGTTCGTATCATGGCGTGAGCCTTAACGTGCGGATGGATCTGCAGCCGTTCCGCGATATCAACCCATGTGGCTACGTCGGTCTCGAAACGATCGACATGGCTTCGCTCGGCGTGTCGGCGCACTGGCACGACGTGGCACGAACGCTCGCCGAACGGCTGACCGGCAACCTGCCGCCGGTTGCCGTCGCCGCATCACCCGATGCAGCACGCGAAAGGGGCAACCCCGTGGCTGGCTGAGCAGGATGCGGCCGCCACTGCACTGGATTTCGACATGACGACTGCTGTTCCCGACCCATCCGCCACCCTCGTCGCCTCTGCGGCGCACGCTTCTTCCGCCACCTACGATCCGAGCGCGAAGCAGAAGGCCCAGGCCAAGACCTCGCGGATCCCGATCAAGGTCGTGCCGATTGAGAAGCTGAAGAAGCCGGATTGGATCCGCGTGAAGGCCGCGACCGGCAACTCCCGCTTTTACGAGATCAAGCAGATTCTGCGCGAGCACAACCTGTACACGGTTTGCGAAGAAGCCAGTTGCCCGAATATCGGCGAATGCTTTGGCAAGGGGACGGCGACATTTATGATCATGGGCGACAAGTGCACGCGCCGTTGCCCATTCTGCGACGTCGGGCATGGGCGACCGGATCCGCTGGACGCCGACGAGCCGGTGAACTTGGCGCGTACCATCGCCGCGCTCAAGCTGCGCTACGTCGTGATCACCAGCGTGGACCGCGACGACTTGCGCGATGGCGGCGCCGGGCATTTTGTTGAGTGTATCCGGCAGGTGCGGGAGCTGTCGCCGCAAACCCGGGTCGAGATCCTGACGCCGGACTTCCGGGGCCGGCTGGACCGCGCGCTGACCATTCTCAACGCAGCGCCGCCGGACGTGATGAACCACAATCTCGAAACCGTGCCACGACTATACAAAGAAGCGCGTCCAGGCTCCGACTACGCACACTCATTGAAGCTGTTGAAGGACTTCAAGGCGCTGCATCCGGACGTCGCGACCAAGTCGGGGTTGATGGTCGGGCTCGGCGAAACCGAGGAGGAGATCTTACAGGTCATGCGCGACTTGCGGGCGCACGATGTCGACATGCTGACGATCGGCCAGTACCTGCAACCCTCGGAGCACCATTTGCCGGTGCGCGCCTACGTGCATCCGGACATCTTCAAGATGTACGAGCGAGAAGCCTATGCGATGGGTTTCACGCACGCGGCCGTCGGCGCAATGGTGCGCTCTAGCTATCACGCGGACGTACAGGCGCAGGGCGCGGGCGTCATCGCGAGCTGAAGCAGCGGGCGCCGTCGCCGGCGGAGGGCGCGGGCGACGGCGCGAACCGAGAGAGGGGGCTGGGCCACCAGGACGCAGAACCTGCGACGGCCCGTCGCCCGGCCTCGGCCGAGGTGGGTCGTCTCGGGCAGCGCCAGTCGGCCTCGTCTGGTGGCTCACGCCGGCTTTGCCGTCTGGTCTCGCCAGCGTTGGCCGGTCCCCATCGGGTTGCCAACGCTGGCCTATCGTCAGGTTGCCGACGTTGGCCTATCGTCCAGGCTGCCGACGTAGGCCTGTCGCGTCAGGCTGCCAGCGCTTTTTCCAGCAACTGGTCGAGTTCTGCGAATTGCGGCGGACCGACATAACGTTTTAGGATCTGGCCGTCGCGGCCGATCACGAACGTGGTCGGTGTCAACTGGACGTTGCCAAACTGTTTGGCGGCGGAACCATCGTCCATCGCCACCTTGAACGGCAGTTGCCGCGTTTGCGCATAGTTGGCCACGTACATCGGTGGATCGTATTGCATCGCGACGGCAACGAATTCGAGACCCTTGCCCTTGAACCGGTTATACGTGTCGACCATCTGCGGCATTTCCTTCACGCACGTGTCGCAACTAGTCGCCCAGAAGCTGACCAGATAGACCTTGCCCTTCAGGTCCTCGGTGGTCAGCTTCTGACCGGACAGCAGCGTGAAGCTCGCAACGGGTGCCTGCTTGTGCGTACCAAAAGCGAAATACGCACCGACGGCCAGCGCGATGGCGACAAGCGCGGCTGCGATCCATGAGTGGGATGGGCGGGAAGTGGCGGACTGGCTCATCGGCGTTTTTTCGGCTGATACGACGCCGGTGGCGTCGCTGGATAGCGTGACAACGATAGCCGACATTCTATCGCTGATTCGCGGCACCCGTGAGGCGGGCATGCCCGCTGCGGCCTGATCGGCGCATTGGCGATAATTGTCGTTTTTGCGTTATGCCGCGCCGATCTCCGGCCGTGGCCGTGCGACGGGGGCTGGTTCAATGTTAAACCGACGTTTATGCTGGTTGATATGGGCTATTTCGCTACTGATAAACGCTTGTTCGCCACAATTTGACTGGCGCACGGTGCGCAACGACGAGGGCCACTATACGGTGATGCTGCCGGCCAAGCCGTTGCTTGACGAGCGAGTGCTTACGATCGCCGGACACGCGCTGAAGATGCAGATGCAAACGGCGACGGTCGGCGACGCGATGTTCGCCGTTGGGGTCGTGACGCTTCCCGCCGACGATCCCGCGCTTCGTGCGCAAGTGCTCACGTACCTGCAAAACGGTCTGGCGCGCAACGTCGGGGCGCAGCCCATGTTGCACGTGGTCCGGAGTCCGGGCAGCCATGACGCCGGGGGTGAAACGCGCATCGCGATGGATGTGGCCGGTCCGGTAGCCCATATGCAAACACAGGAGCAGCGCGCGATCCACGCGCAGTTTGTTGCGCGTGATCGGCACGTGTACCAGGCGGCGGTTGTGTCCAGGCGCAATCTCGATGCAGTGCAGCTGGAACAGTTCTTTGCGTCGTTAACGGTGGATTGAGGCCTGATCTTTTCAATATCTGGAGCATCCTTGTAATTGCGCTGCGCACCTATGTTCATTTTTCAAATGAGCTATGGACACTAACCACACGATTCTTATTGGTTTTTAATGCTGTCCACATGCCCTGTGGATAACTTTGTTGAAAAGTACCCGGGTCGCGGCTCGGGAGCACGCTGCGACGTCACGCGTAGAGGGGGTAATGTGATGTCAGACAGTTCATGCATTTCTTTTATTTTCATGGAGTTGCGATAAACCGTCGGAGATCTGCCGGATTCGGCCCAGAAGCGGTGCCGCTATCAAAACAGGTGTGCATAAGTCAAGGGTTGTTTTCTCTCGAAGGTTAGCTGTCGGGCTAAATTCTCACATGCCGGTGCGCCCGGGCGGGCTATGTGCCCGCATGCGACCGGCGTGCGGCTGTGAGTCGCGGCCAGGATCAGACCGTGATCGACGCGCGCCGGTATTGCACCGCCTCGCCGACGTGGGCAGCGAGCACGTCATCGCTCAGATCAAGGTCGGCGATGGTGCGCGCAACGCGGCGCACCTTGTCGAAGGCACGCCCCGACCACCCCAGGCGCTCGCCGCAGATCTGCAGTAACGCTTCGCTGCGAGGATCGAGTGGGCACCAGCGATTGAGGTCCTCGGCATTTAACGCGCAATTGGCCTTATGCTGGCGTGCCAACTGACGTTCGCGCGCGTGCCGCACACGCGCCGCGACCACGTGGCTCGCTTCGCCGCGCGCGCCGGTGCGGCGGGCAAGCTTGGCGGCCGACAGCGAAGGCACGTCGATGACGATGTCGATCCGATCGAGCAGTGGTCCGGACAGCCTGCCGACATAGCGGGCGATCTGGTCGGGCGTGCATCGGCACCGCCCTAGCGGATCGCCACGCAAGCCGCAAGGGCATGGGTTCATCGCGGCAACCAGTTGACATGCGGCGGGAAAGTCGGTTTGCGCAGCAGCCCGAGAAATCGTGATCTTGCCCGTTTCGAGCGGCTCGCGAAGGGTCTCCAGCACCGCGCGGCTGAACTCGGGCAGCTCATCGAGGAACAGTACGCCCAGGTGCGCCAGCGTGATTTCGCCGGGCCGCGGCGGGTTGTAGCCGCCGACCAGCGCGGCGGCGCTCGCACTGTGATGCGGCGCGCGAAACGGACGGCGCCGCCAGTCTGCCGCCGTGAAGCCACGGCCGCTGGCGGACAGCAGCATTGCACAGGCCAGCGCGTCATCGTCCGACATCGGTGGCAGTATGCCCGGCAGACGTTGCGCCAGCATCGACTTGCCGGCGCCCGGCGGTCCCACCATCAGCATGTGATGCGAGCCGGCGGCGGCGATCTCCAGCGCCCGGCGCGCGGCAGGTTGGCCGATCACATCGGCCATATCCGGTGCGGGTTGCGCGGGTACGGCGACACCGCACGGCTGCGCGCGTTCGATGCGCGCCTCGGGCTTGCCCTTCAGATGTGCGACGAGCGCGGCCAGGTCGGCGGCCCCGTACACGGCCACGCCTGGCGCCAGCGCGGCTTCCGCCGCATTGTCCAACGGCACGTACAGTTCCGGGCATGCCGCGTCGGGGCCAGCCTGTCTCGCGGTGCCGCACGCCATCGCGAACGCACCCCGGACCGGCCGCAGCGTGCCGCTGAGCGACAATTCGCCGGCGAACTCGCGGCCGGTCAGTGCATCGCACGGCAATTGCCCGCTCGCGGCCAGGATGCCCAGTGCGATCGGCAAATCGAAGCGCCCGGATTCCTTCGGTAAGTCCGCCGGGGCCAGATTGACGGTGATTCGCCGCACGGGCACGTCGAAACCGCAATGGGCCAATGCGGCCCGCACCCGCTCACGGCTCTCACGCACTTCCAGGTCAGGCAGCCCGACGATCGCAAACGACGGCAGGCCGTTCGCCAAATGGACTTCGACAGTGACTTCGGGCGCGAGCGCGTGCAACGGCGCGCGGCTGCGGACCACGGCTAGCGACATGGCTTATCCTTGCGGCACGTCGCCGCCGATCGGGATGTCCCGGAGCTTGCGCGCCTATACGCTGTCCGCGCGCGCGGACAGCTTCTGCTCGAGTTCGGCCACACGCCGCTCCAGTTCCTCGAGCCTGAGCCGGGTGCGGGCCAGCACTTGGGCCTGGGTGTCGAATTCCTCGCGCGTGACCAGGTCCAGCTTGGAGAAGCCTTGCGACAGCATCGCCTTGACGTTGCGCTCGACATCCTTCGCCGGCGAGTTTTTCAGCATTTCGCTGAAGCGGGCCTGCAAATCGTTGAACACGTCGTTTGGCTGTTTCATCGTTATCCCTCAATCTAAAATGTGGCACAAAGCCAGCGCATTACTCCTGGCTGCCGCCATCGCAGCGCGATGCACGGCGCGCATCGTCGCACGAATGCACGGCTTTGGTGCAAAATCGGCCAGAAGCCTGTTTTTGGCGCAGCTCACCGCGGGCGGTTTGGGTGCGTGCCAGCCCGGTCGCACAGCCGATGGAAAGACTCTAGCACGTCCGACACGCCGCGTTGCCACGGTGAGTGCGGCGTTGACCATCCGGTCGAGTCTTGCTGGGCGCAGTGTCCGCGATGCACCATCGTTGACACTTTCAAGCCGTTGCAGTTCGTAGGCGCAGCATACGGCATGATCATTGCTATAAGTGGCCCCAGCGCAAGAAGCCAGTCACCGAGGGGGGGCGATGAAACTCATTACCGCAATCATTAAGCCGTTCAAGCTGGACGAAGCACGTGAGGCACTGTCGGCGATCGGCGTCTCGGGCATTACGGTGACCGAGGTCAAGGGCTTTGGTCGCCAAAAAGGGCATACCGAGCTGTATCGCGGCGCCGAGTATGTCGTTGACTTTCTGCCTAAAGTCAAGATCGAGGCCGCCGTGGCCGAGGACGTCGTCGAGCAGGCGATCGAGGCGATCGAGTGTGCGGCGCGTACCGGCAAGATTGGTGACGGCAAGATTTTTGTCACGCCGATCGAGCAGGTGATCCGCATTCGTACTGGGGAGACGGGCGCCGACGCGCTTTGACGCAAAGTGCTGGGGCCGCGCAGCGCCTGCAAACGAATTCGAATGAAGGGCAAGGAACAAGAGGAACCACTATGCGTAAGACTTTGAGGACGTTCCTGATAGTCGTATTGCTGTTGGCGGCCGGCATCGGGCTCTCGGCGTCGGCGTTGGCCGACGGCGCGTCGGGTGCTGTTGCAGCGTCCGCGCCCGAGTCGAGCGCGACGGATACGGCCCATACCGCCAGTGCGGCGCCGGCCCCGACCCCGAGCTCGGTGACGGCGCCGGTGGCGGCCGAGGCTGAAGCGTCGAGTGCCGCGCCAGCCATGGGCGCTAGCGCCGAGCAGGCGGTCAGCGCGCCCGCTGCACCGACGGCACCGGTGATGCTTGACGCATCGAAGATCAACGCCGGCGACACCGCATGGATGCTGACCTCCACGGCACTCGTGCTGTTCATGACGATCCCAGGGCTCGCGCTGTTCTACGGCGGTATGGTGCGCAAGAAAAACGTACTCGCGACCCTGATGCAGAGCTTTGCGATCACCTGTCTGGTGACGATCATCTGGGTGGTGCTCGGCTACAGCTTGGCCTTCACGCCCGGTAACGCGTTCATCGGCGGGTTCTCACGCGTGCTGCTGTCGGGCATGAGCTTCGTCAAGGGTGATAAGGGCGTCACGCTGACAGTGAGCCATCTGGCCACGACGATCCCCGAATCGGTCTACATGACCTACCAGATGACTTTTGCGATCATCACGCCGGCATTGATCTGTGGTGCGTTCGCGGACCGGATGAAATTTTCGGCGATGCTGGTGTTCATGGCCCTGTGGTCGATCTTGGTGTACCCGCCGATCGCGCATATGGTGTGGGAGCCGACCGGCTGGCTGTCCGCAGCAGGCATCCTTGACTTTGCCGGCGGCACGGTTGTGCATATCAACGCAGGTATCGCCGGGTTAGTCTGCTCGCTGGTGTTGGGCAAGCGCGTCGGCTACGGCCGCGAGGCGATGGCGCCGCACAATCTAGTGCTGACGCTGGTCGGTGCGGCGATGTTGTGGGTGGGCTGGTTTGGCTTCAACGCGGGCTCGGCGCTCGCCGCCGACGGCCGCGCCGGTTTCGCGATGGTGACCACGCAGGCCGCCACGGCGGCCGCGGCGCTCGCGTGGATGTTCGCGGAATGGATTGGCAAAGGCAAACCGTCCGTGTTGGGCATTGCATCCGGCGCGGTGGCAGGTCTGGTCGCGGTGACACCCGCATCCGGCTTCGTCGGCGTATCGGGCGCGCTGAGCATTGGCATCGTGGCCGGCATGCTGTGCTTTCTGTCGGCGACATGGCTCAAGAACAAGCTTGGCTATGACGATTCGCTCGATGCATTCGGCGTACACGGCGTGGGCGGAATCATCGGTGCGGTTCTCACCGGCGTGTTCGCGCTCAAGGATATCGGCGGCGCCGACGGTAGCGTGATCCTGCAGCTTAAGGGCGTGGCCACCACGCTGATCTACAGCGGCCTCGTTTCGTTCATCCTGCTTAAGATCATCGACGCGGTCATCGGCCTGCGCGTGACCGAGGAGGAAGAACGTGAGGGACTGGATGTGGTGCTTCACGGCGAGCACGTCGAATGAACCTGCGGCGTGCCCGGCGGGCAGCAGGCACGCCGTGGCAGGCCAGTCGCGCAATAGCGAGAAGCGGCACAGCGTTTGACCCGCCGCGAAGCGGGTCTTTTTATATCCGGTTCCCGCCATTGAATGTCAGCCATGAACTTCAGCCGTATCGAGCAGCATTGGCCCTGTATTGAGTAGTATTTGAGCTGCGTCGAACGGTATTAAACTGCATAGAGCGGTAACTCGGGCCGCATCGAGCGGTAGTCACCCTGTCGTCAGAGCGGGTAGGGGCAGTGCGCGGCGATGCTGACGCGGACCTTGCAACGTGGCAAAACACCCCCACCTAAACGAAGCAACCCTCTACAATCGTTTTTTTGAGCCTGTAAGCCTCGAGTTTCTATGGTTCCGCACCTCGTCACCGCGCTCAATGGTCCACTGCTCGACTTGGAGCGGCGGATTCTGGACGCCACGCCCGCGATAGAGCGCTGGTTCCGCCTCGAATGGCAGGAGCACACGCCACCGTTCTATTGCTCGGTGGACCTGCGCAATGCCGGCTTCAAGCTTGCGCCGGTCGATACGAACCTGTTTCCGGGCGGTTTCAACAACCTGCCCCTCGAAGTGCTGCCGCTCGCCGTGCAAGCTGCGATGGCGGCCATCGAGAAGATCTGCCCGGACGCGAAGAATCTGCTGCTGATCCCGGAGCGCCATACGCGCAACGCGTTCTACCTGGACAACCTGGCGCGGCTCGTCACGATTATGCGCCAAGCGGGTCTGAACGTGCGGCTGGGCACGCTGGACGAAACCGTCACCGAGCCTGTTACGCTGCCTCTGCCTGGCGGTCAGGCTCTGGTGGTCGAGCCGCTGGAGCGCTCGGCACGCCGTCTCGGGTTGAAGAACTTCGATCCCTGCTCGATCTTGTTGAACAACGACCTGTCGGCCGGGGTCCCGCCTGTGCTGGAGAACCTGCACGAGCAGTTTCTGCTGCCGCCGCTGCATGCCGGATGGGCGGTGCGGCGCAAATCGAACCACTTCGGCTGCTACGATGAGGTGGCCAAGAAGTTCTCCAAGTTCATTGGCGTCGACCCGTGGATGCTCAATCCATACTTCACTCGCGTGTCGGACATCGATTTCACCGAGCGCTCGCATGACGAGGCGCTGGCCGATGCGGTCGACGCGGTGCTGAAGAAGGTGGCGAAGAAGTACCGCGAGTACGGGATCGAGGATCGGCCGTACGTGGTGATCAAGGCCGATGCTGGCACCTATGGGATGGGCTTGCTGACCGTGCACGACGCATCGGAGCTTGCCGGGCTGAATAAGCGCGAGCGCAACCGGATGGCGGTCGTCAAGGAAGGGATGCAGGTGCACGACGTCATTGTCCAGGAAGGCGTGCAGACGTTCGAGCACGTGAACGAGGCGGTGGCCGAGCCGGTCGTCTACATGATCGATCGCTATGTGGTCGGCGGCTTCTATCGCGTCCATGCGGGTCGTGCGCCGAATCAGAACCTGAACGCGCCGGGCATGCACTTCGTGCCGCTGGCCTTTGAGCATACGGCGCTGCCGGACGTGCACGCCAAGCCCGGTGCCGCGCCGCCGAACCGCTTCTACATGTACGGCGTTGTTGCCCGCCTGGCACTGCTGGCCGCATCGGTCGAATTGGAGAAGACCGACCCCGAGGCGATCCTCGTGTGACCCGCTGGCGCACGCGAGCACCCGCTGCGCGATAATGCACGCTGGATAGCTGCTTGCCGCCGGAACGCCCCATGGACATTCTCTTTATTGCCGACCCACTGCCGCAGTTCAAGATCTATAAGGACACGACGTACGCGATGATGGCCGAGGCCGCGCGCCGCGGGCATGTGCTTTATGCATGCGAGCCGCGGCACCTCGCGTATGCGGGCGGCGGCGTCGAGGCCACGGTACGGCGTTTCTCGATTGTGGGCGATTACACGAACCCGGGCCAGTGGTACGACGCGGAACTCGCGGAGAATCGCGGCCTGGGCACGTTCGGCGCGGTGCTGATGCGCAAGGACCCACCGTTCGACATGGAGTATGTGACATCGACCTGGCTGTTGGAGATCGCCGAGCGGCACGGTGCACGCATCTTCAACAAGCCGCGCGCGATCCGCGACCACTCCGAGAAGATGGCGATCGGCGAGTTCGCGCGGTTCACTGCGCCCACCCTGGTCACGCGCGACGCGGTACGGCTGCGGTCATTCCATGGCGAGCACCGCGACGTGATCTTCAAGCCGTTGGATGGCATGGGTGGCATGGGCGTGTTTCGGATACGCGAGGACGGCATGAACCTGGGTTCGACGATCGAGATGCTCAGCGACAATGGCGCGCGCACCGTGATGGCGCAGCGGTATATCCCGCAGATCAAGGACGGCGACAAGCGGATCCTGCTGATCGGCGGGGAACCGGTGCCCTATTCGCTGGCGCGAATCCCGCAAGGCGCCGAGATCCGCGGCAACCTGGCCACTGGTGGGGTGGGCCGCGCGCAGCCGCTGACGTCGCGTGACCGCGAGATTGCCACGGCGCTCGGCCCGGTGTTGGCCGAGCGCGGCCTGCTGCTGGTCGGCCTGGACGCGATCGGCGATTGGCTCACGGAGGTCAACGTGACGAGTCCGACATGTTTTCGCGAGATCACCGAACAAACAGGGTTCGATGTCGCGGCGATGTTCGTCGACGCGCTGGAGCGCGCGGTTGGCTAACACGGGGTCGGGACGATCTGTGCCAGCCTGATAAACTATTGAAGTTCATGGCGATTTTGACGCAGGCTGACATGGCTGGCATCTTGATCATTGCCCACGCGCCACTGGCATCGGCGTTGCGGGATTGTGTCGCGCATTTCTACGGTAGCCTGCCGCCGCGCATCGACGTGCTGGACGTGACACCGGATTGCGACCCAGTGGCGGCGCTGGCCAACGCGCACGCACAACTGCAGCAGGTGACTGACCACAATGGTGCACTGGTATTGACTGACATGTTCGGTGCGACACCGGCCAACATTGCGGCCCAACTGGCGGCATTGCCGCACGTGCGGGTGGTGGCCGGCGTCAATCTGCCGATGTTGGTGCGCGCGGTGTGCTACCGGACGTTGCCGATCGACACGTTGGCGGACAAGGCGCTGCAAGGCGGTGTGAAGGGCATCCATGGCGTCGTGCCGGGCACGCCTGCCACAGCGGCCTGTCTGCCGTGCGCTGAAATGGCGTCGGCCGCCCACGGGAGCGCGTTGCCGCCGTGCAGCGCTGATCTGCCGGCAGATCCCGCGACGAGCGTGCCGTGCGGCCCGACGGGCTGAGCGGCAGGCGCGCGTGCCGCACTGAGCCTGCGCCCGCCCGATGCAGGCTCTCCATCGTTTCAATCCCAACCAGAACATGATTCAAAAAGAAGCAACGATCGTTAATAAATTAGGGCTCCATGCACGGGCGTCGGCTAAGCTGACGCAACTGGCTGGCAGCTTTCGGTGCGAGATCTGGATGGCGCGCAACGGCCGACGGATCAACGCAAAGAGCATCATGGGGGTCATGATGCTCGCGGCGGGTATCGGCAGCACGATCACCATCGAGACCGAGGGCCCCGACGAACAGGCGGCGATGGATGCGATCCTCGCGCTGATCGCGGACAAGTTCGGCGAAGGTCAGTAACGCCAAACAATCGGTGCTGGCGGCCAGGTAGTGTTGACGCGTGCCGCGATCCCTGCTGCGACATCGCGGCGCATTGCCCGATGCCGCATCGCGGGCTGCGGCCAAACAGGGCAGAACCTATAATGGGCGTGACGGTCTGAGGCTGCGTCAGACATTTGCCGGGCAGACGTGGTGGCGCCCAGCGCGGGTTTGTTGACCACGCGCGTCCGACGCCCCCCAATTGCCCAAACACAACTAGAGGAGGTGCGCGTGTCGTTCACGCTGCATGGAATCCCTGTATCTCGAGGCATCGCGATCGGCCGCGCGTACCTGATTGCGCCTGCCGCGCTGGACGTTGCCCATTATTTAGTCGAGCCCGATCATGTCGAGGCCGAGGTGGCCCGCTTCGTCGCGGCGCAGCGGGCTGTCCACGACGAACTCGATACGTTGCGTGCCGAGCTGCCGGCGGATGCGCCCAGCGAGATGGGCGCGTTCCTTAACGTCCACACACTGATCCTGCACGACGAGATGCTGGTCGAGGCGGTAATCGAACTGATTCGTGTGCGGCGCTACAACGCCGAATGGGCGCTCACCGAGCAGCTGGAGCGCCTGGCCAAGCACTTTGACGACATCGACGACGAGTACCTGCGCGAGCGCAAGGCAGACCTGGAGCAGGTCGTCGAGCGCGTGCTTAAGGCGTTGGCCGGATCACCGGCGACTGCCGTGATGGCCAACGGCGCGCGGCGCGACATCGATGAGATGATTGTGGTCGCGCACGATATTGCGCCGGCCGACATGCTGCAATTCAAGACGCAGACGTTTCGTGGGTTTGTCACGGACCTGGGCGGGCGCACGTCGCATACTGCGATCGTCGCGCGCAGCCTGGGCATCCCAGCGGCGGTGGGCATGCAGCACGCAAGCTCGCTGATTCGGCAGGACGACATGATCATCGTCGACGGCGACCGTGGCGTGGTGATCGTCGACCCGGCGCCGATCGTGCTGGAGGAGTATACATACCGACAAAGCGAAAAGCTGCTTGAGCAACGCAAGCTGCAGCGGCTGAAGTTTTCGCCGACGCAGACCGTATGCGGCACAAAGATCGATCTGCTGGCGAATATCGAGCTGCCGGACGATGCACGCGCCGCGCTGGACGCCGGCGCAGTCGGCGTCGGGCTGTTCCGCACCGAATTCCTGTTCATGAACCCGCGTGGCGAGTTGCCGGAAGAGGAACAGCAATTCGACGCGTATCGACGCGTCGTGCAGACAATGAACGGCTTGCCGGTGACGATCCGCACAATCGACGTTGGCGCCGACAAACCGCTCGATTCGCGCGACGAGTTCGAGACAGCGTCCAACCCGGCGCTTGGGTTGCGTGCGATCCGCTGGAGCCTGTCTGAGCCGCAGATGTTTCTCACGCAGTTGCGGGCCATCCTGCGTGCCTCGGCGTTTGGACCCGTGAAGATTCTCGTGCCGATGCTCGCCCATGCGTGCGAGATCGACCAGACGCTGGACCTGATCGCGCAGGCCAAGCACCAGCTTGACGATGCGGGCCTGGCATACGATCCGAACGTGCGGGTCGGCGCGATGATCGAGATCCCGGCTGCCGTGATCGCGCTGCCTCTGTTCCTGAAGCGCCTCGACTTCCTGTCGATCGGCACCAACGACCTGATTCAATACACATTGGCGATTGATCGCGCGGACAACGCGGTCGCGCATTTATATGACCCGCTGCATCCCGCGGTACTGCAACTGATCGGCATGACACTGCGCGAAACCAGGCGAGCCGGCGTGCCGGTGTCGGTGTGCGGGGAAATGGCCGGCGATCCGGCACTGACGCGACTGCTGCTCGGGATGGGGCTGACCGAGTTCTCGATGCATCCGAGCCAGTTGCTGCTGGTCAAGCAGGAGGTGCTGCGCGCGCAGTTGAAAAGTCTGGAAAAGCCGGTCGAGGACGTCCTGGCGTCATACGAGCCGGAAGAAATCCAGGCAGCGCTCGACCGGTTGCTGCAGGCGTAACGCGGTGGCGCGTTACGGCGCGGTGTCAGCGCCGCGATGCGGCACGCCACAAACCAGGCAATCGGCTTGGCGGCCGATACGCATCGTCTGCCAGTCCATCGTCATCGCGTCGAGCATCATCAGCCGTCCGACCAGCGTACGCCCGATCCCTGCGATCACGCGCAGCGCCTCGGCCGCTTGCATCGCGCCGATGATGCCGACCAACGGGGAGAACACGCCCATCGTCGAGCATGCGACTGCATCGAACGGCTGGTCCGGCGCGAACACGCACGCATAGCATGGTGAGGCCGGATCGCGCGCATCGAACGTACTGATCTGCCCGTCAAAGCGCAACGCCGCGCCGGATACCAGCGGCACACGATGCCGGACGCATGCGCGGTTCACCGCATGACGGGTCGCGAAATTGTCGCTGCAATCGAGCACGAGGTCGGCGTGCAGCACCCATTGCTGTAGCAGCGTATCGTCCGCGCGCGCGTTGATCGCGTTCACGCGTACGTCGGGATTGAGGCGTGTGAGCGTTGCGCGTCCCGACGCGACCTTGGCCTGCCCGATGGTATCGCTCGAATGCAGGATCTGTCGTTGTAGGTTGGTCAGCTCGACGGTGTCGGCATCGACCAACGTCAGCGTACCGATGCCCGCTGCACCAAGGTACATCGCGGCCGGCGAACCAAGGCCGCCGGCCCCGATAATCAACACGTGCGCGTCCAGAAAGCGCTGCTGTGCCTCAATACCGATTTCGTCGAGCAGGATGTGGCGCGAATAGCGCAGCAGTTGGTCGTCGTTCATTGCAGCATTCGTCGGAGTTCGCGCGCGGCATGTCGGCCACATCACCGCTAGCGCGTGCGATGCCGGCCGATAACGCGCGCCTGGGGTCTAGCGTGGCGCGGACGCACCGGCGGGCGCCAATGCCGGGGTATTGTCGGTACCCGGCACCGCGGGTAAAGCGGGCTTCACCGCGATCGGCGCGGACGCAGAGCGGGGCGGCTTATTCGCGGCCATCTTGCGCTCGGTCAGCGACTTGGAGACTTGCACCGGTTCGCCCTTGAGCTGGTGCATCGCCTGCTGCAGCATGAAGTCATCGCTGCTGCCGAATTCGATCGGTGGACGGCTGCGTTCCTTCTCGCGCTGTTCCTGCGTCTTCTTTGAATTCTGCTCCTCAAGCTGACGCAATTGATTGAGCCGGTTCTGCTCGCGCTTTTCCTGCTCGGCCTTCTCGTTCGGGTCCTGCGTATTGGCCAGGTGATTCGAATAATCGACCTCGCGCGTGACTAGGGCATCGTCCGGATCGCCGTCCGCGAACTGGTCAACTGGGATGTCAGGACGGATACCCTTATTCTGGATCGAACGGCCGCTCGGCGTATAGTAGTACGCGGTTGTTAGGCGCAGCGCGGTGTCGGCGGTCATCGGACGTACCGTCTGCACCGACCCCTTGCCGAACGTAGTCTTGCCCATGATCAGCGCGCGATGTTGGTCCTGCAGTGCGCCGGAGACAATTTCGGAGGCTGACGCCGAGTACGCGTTGACCAGCACCACCATCGGCACCGTCTTGTAGATCGCGGGCAGGTTCTTCAGCGGGTCGCTGCCGAAGGTCGATAACCGATAGTTGTCGAACGTGTCGCGATAGGTCTGCTTGGCATCGGCGATCTGGCCATTGGTCGATACGACCACGGAATCCGGCGGCAGGAACGCGCCGGCCACGCCGACCGCGCTTTGCAGTAGACCACCGCCGTTGTTGCGCAGGTCTAGAATCAGGCCCTTGAGCTGCGGTTGCTGGCGTGCAATGTCTGTGAGCTTGGCCGCCAAGTCGGGCACTGTGCGCTCTTGGAAGCTCGTGATACGCACCCACGCATAGCCCGGCTGTACAATTTTGGCCTTCACGCTCTGGACTTTGATCACCGCGCGGGTGACGGTGATCGGGAACGTGCGCTCGTCGCTCTTGCGATAGATGGTCAACGTGACCTTGGTGCCCGGCTCGCCGCGCATCTGCTTGACCGCCCGATCCAGTGTCATGCCGCGCACCGGCTTGTCGTTGACCCGCGTAATCAAGTCGCCCGAGCGGATGCCGGCGCGAAACGCCGGCGTATCCTCGATCGGCGAGATGACTTTCACCAGGCCGTCCTCTTGCGAGATTTCGATGCCCAGCCCTGCGAAGCGCCCTTTGGTTTGTTCCTGCAGTTCTTGATAGTCAGTCTTGTCCAGGTACGATGAGTGTGGATCCAGGCTCGACACCATGCCCTTGATCGCCGCGGTCAACAGCTTCTTGTCATCGACCGGTTCGACGTACTCGTGCTTGATCTGGCCGAATACCTCGGCGAACAGCCGCAACTGGTCTAGCGGCAGTGGTGCGGTCATGCTGGTCTCGGCGGATGCCGAGAATTGGAGCGTGGCGAACATGCCGGTCGCGAGGCCGGCGGCGATCAGACCTGCGTTCTTCAGAGTCTTGCGCATAAAGTGAACGAGTTGCGGTGGCGTGTTATGGCGCGCGGCGGCGCCCGGCGGGCGCGCTAATCGGAGCAAGTATAACCGCCATTGGACAGGCCACCGGCGGCACGGTTCGGAAAATTAGGCGGCCTTACCCTGATTCGCGACCGCGGCCTGCGCGTTGGCGATCGCCGCCGCGTCGCCCAGATAGTAGTGCTTGATGGGTTTGAGCGCTTCGTCTAGCTCGTAGACGAGCGGCACGCCGTTCGGGATGTTCAGCCCGACGATATCGATGTCCGAGATGTCGTCCAGGTATTTGACCAGCGCGCGGATTGAGTTGCCATGCGCGGCGATCAGTACGTTGCGGCCCGACTTGATGGCCGGCGCGATCGATTCGTTCCAGATTGGCAGCACGCGCGCGACCGTGTCCTTCAGGCACTCCGTGAGCGGCAGCGACTCGCGCGGTACCTTGGCGTAGCGCGGGTCATCGTACGGCGTGCGTGGATCGGACGGCTCGAGCGCCGGTGGGGGCGTATCGTAGCTGCGCCGCCATATCAGCACCTGTTCGTCACCGTACTGGGCTGCCGTTTCAGCTTTGTTCAGTCCGGACAGCGCGCCGTAGTGCCGCTCGTTCAGGCGCCACGAGTGCACGACGGGGATATACATCAGATCCATTTCATCCTGCACGTGCCACAGCGTGCGGATGGCGCGCTTGAGCACGGACGTGTACGCGATGTCGAACGTATAGCCGGCCTGCTTGAGCAGCACGCCGGCTTGCCGCGCTTGGGCCGCGCCTTTGTCGGTGAGATCGACGTCGACCCAGCCAGTGAAGCGATTTTCCTTGTTCCACGTCGATTCGCCGTGGCGGATGAGGACGAGCTTGTACATGTCAATGTAAACGATAGTCAGGAAGCGGTAAGCCGCCGGCGTACGCCGATGCAACGGCGCACGTCAGTGCATCGGACGGATATTTTATAATGGTTGGATTCTCTTCTTTGTGCGAATTCCATCCGTGAAGTTTTTCACCGAGCCAGCCAACCTTGTATTGATCGCCATCGCCCTCATCTCCGGGGGGCTGCTACTGTGGCCGGTCATCACGCGGCGCGACCGCGGCTTGTCCGCCGCGGACGCCACACAACTGATCAACCGCCGCAATGCGATCGTCATTGACCTGCGCGGTGCCGATGAATTCACGCAGGGCCACCTGCCGCAGGCGCGTCATCTGCCGTTCGACGAGTTGAAGAGTAAAGTTGCGCAGGTGGCCAAAAACAAGAACACGCCAGTGCTGCTGGTCTGCCAAAACGGCGGGCATTCGGCCAGGGCGCAGCATGTGCTGAAGGAAGCCGGTTACGCGGAAGTGTTCACGCTGCAAGGCGGCGTCAACGCGTGGCAGCAGTCCGGCATGCCGGTCGTCAAGCAAGGAGCGGCGAAATGAGCAAGGTGGTAATGTATAGCACGCAGGTCTGTCCGTATTGCCAGATGGCCGAGCGGCTGTTGAGGTCGCGCGGTGTCGAGCACATCGAGAAAGTGCTGATCGATCGCAATCCTGAACGTCGGGCGGAAATGATGGAGCGCACCGGCCGGCGTACAGTGCCGCAAGTCTTTATCGGCCAGACCCACGTCGGCGGCTACGATGACCTGTCCGCGCTTGACCGTGCCGGCGGGCTGATGCCGCTACTCGAGGCAGTCTGACGCTCGTCTGACCAAGACCTTTGCCGACGCCTGCGCGGCGTCGGCAGCCGTTATACGCGCGCCCCGGTCGCTGGGCCGCGCCATTCGCGCGGCGTGCAGCGGCTCGATGCCGGGCGCACCCGCCCCTTTCACCGAAGGAAAGTTCATGTCCGACCAGCAGAACAACCAGCCGTTCTTTAACATCCAGCGCATTTACTTGAAGGATTTGTCGCTCGAGCAGCCGAATTCGCCGGCGATCTTCTTGGAACAGGAAATGCCCGGTGTTGAGGTCGAAGTCGACGTCAAGGCGGAGCGGCTTACTGACGGCGTGTTCGAGGTGATCGTGACGGGCACCGTGACGGCGAAAGTCGCCACTAAGGTCGCCTTCCTGATCGAGGCCAAGCAAGCCGGCATCTTCGACATACGCAACATTCCGAACGAGCAGATCGATTCGCTGATCGGCATCGCATGCCCGACGATTATTTTTCCGTACCTGCGCTCAAACATCGCCGACGCGATCACCCGTGCCGGCTTCCCACCGATCCACCTAGCTGAAATCAACTTTCAGGCGCTGTACGAGCAGCGCCTGGCGCAGGTCAATGGCCAGCCGGGCAACGGCGCGGCTAACGAAGGCTCCGCGACCACGCACTGAACACGGTGCAGATGATTGACGGACGGTGCCGGGAATGAAAGTTGCCGTACTCGGCGCCGGTGCGTGGGGTACCGCGCTGGCCAGTCACCTCGCGCAGCGTCATGACACGCTGTTGTGGGCCCGCGATCCTGCCCTCGTGGCCGACCTTGCCGCCGTGCGCGAGAATCGCCGTTACCTGCCAGGCATCGCGTTGGACCCCGCGCTGTGCTACGAGTCTGACCTGAGGATCGCGCTGCAGCATGCACTTGCGGACGATGCGCTGTGCGTGCTTGGCACGCCGGTCGCGGGGCTGGCTGCCGCCTGCACCGCGATGCGCGATGCGGGCCACGTGCCGGCACACCTTGTTTGGTTGTGTAAGGGCTTCGATGTGGACACGATGCATCTGCCGCATCAGCTCGTTGCCGATGTGCTAGGCGCGCACCCGAGCTGCGGCGCGCTGTCCGGCCCGAGCTTCGCGCAGGAAGTGGCGCAGGGCCTACCCGTTGCGCTGACCATCGCCAGCGCGAGCGCCGCATGCCGGCGGCACACTGTCGAAGCATTCCATCATGGCTCGATGCGTGTCTATACTGGAGACGATGTCGTCGGCGTCGAGGTTGGCGGTGCGGTCAAGAACGTGCTGGCAGTCGCCACCGGCATTGCCGACGGGCTCGGGCTCGGCCTGAACGCACGTGCTGCGCTGATCACGCGCGGGCTGGCGGAAATGACGCGATTCGGCGTCGCGCTCGGTGGACGGTACGATACCTTTACCGGTCTGACCGGGTTGGGTGATCTGATCCTGACCGCGACCGGCGATCTGTCGCGCAACCGCACCGTGGGTTTCCAACTGGCGGCCGGACGCGCGCTGGATGCGATCTTGGCCGCGTTGGGGCATGTCGCCGAAGGGGTGCGATGCGCGCGCGCGGTATTGGCCATTGCGCGTCAGCATGGAATCGAGATGCCGATCACCGAAGCCGTCTGCGGCGTGCTGTTTGACGGCGTGGCGCCCCGCGCCGCGGTCGATGTGCTGTTGCGACGGGATGTGAAGGCCGAGACGAACTGAACGGTGGCGGTCGAGTCGAGGTGTTCGTTTGCCGGGCACTCGGCGGCTGCCGCACCGGCGATGCCAGGATCACCGGCGCGCACCGGCTGCCGGCGCGGTATGTGATCCACGCGGTCGGCCCCGTCTGGCACGACGGCGAGCACGGCGAACCCGATTTGCTGGCCGGTTGCTACCGCCGCGTGCTGGAATTGGCGCACGAGCATGTGATCTTTGCGTGCTTCGATGCGGCCATGCTGCGGCTTTACGAGTCGGAACTCGCGCGCTAAGAGACAACCGGCGATGACTATCGCGCCGTTCAGGCGCCGCCCGCGAAGCCATGCTGCCGCCACGCCTCGAATACCACGATGGCCACCGTATTGGACAGGTTTAGGCTGCGGTTGCCGACGCGCATCGGCAAGCGTACGCGCTGGTCGGCGGCAAAGTGCTGCAGCACTGTGTCGCACAGGCCTCGCGTTTCGGCGCCGAATACAAACCAATCGCCGAGATGGAACACGCGGTCTCCGAACATCGACGAGCCTCGGGTCGTGAATGCGAACATCCGGGCTGGGTCGGGCTGCTCTGTGGCGAGCAGTGCGTTCCAGTCTCGGTGCACGCGCATCTGCGCGTATTCGTGATAATCGAGGCCGGCGCGGCGCATCTTCGCGTCGTCCAGTGGAAAGCCCAGCGGCTCGACCAGGTGCAGCGTGGCGCCGGTATTCGCGCAGAGGCGAATGATGTTGCCGGTGTTCGGCGGAATCTCGGGTTCGACTAGAACGACGTTGAACATGGAATGGGTCAATGAGGTGGCTGGCGTGGGCGTTGCCGGACGAGCGCTGGTCTTGATCGTGGCCGCCCGGGGCTGATTACGCGCGCGGCGTGCGCAGCGCAACGAAATTGGTGATGCGTCGCGCGCCAGCATCCTTGAGCATTCGCGCGAGCGTATCGAGCGTCGCCCCGGATGTCATCACGTCGTCGACGATGCCCACGTGTTGGCCGCGGACCGTCTTGCGCAGCGCGAATGCGCCAGCCAGGTTCGCGTGCCGGGCGGTTGCGCCGAGCAGCGCTTGTTGCCCGGTGTCGCGCACACGCACGACGGCGCGCGGATCGGCGCGCACGCCGAGGCGCCGGGCCAGCGCACGTGCGATCTCCCAAGCCTGGTTGTAGCCGCGCGCTGAGAGCCTCGGCGCTGAAAGTGGCACGGCGATCAACGCGTCGGGCAACTCAGGCAGGTCTTGCGCCGCGAGTGCCAGCCGGCGCGCGAAATCGCGTCCAAGCTCGATACGGGAGCGAAATTTCAAGTTGGCCACCAACTGGTCGAGCGGCGGCGCATAGTCGGCAAGCGTCACGGTGGCGTCGAACGCCGGTCGTGCCTGTACGCAAAACGAGCATTGCGTTGCAACGTTGCGCGGCAGTGGCAGTGCGCAGCGCGGGCAGCGCAGCCGTGTTTCATTCCAGTAAGTTTCATCGCAGGCGTTGCACAGTACATCATGCGACAAATTGCCACAGAGCGCGCACTGCGTTGGCAATGCATAGCGCCAAGCGCCGCGACATAAGCTGCGCAGCAAGGCTATCCAGCGGCGCCGCCCGCGGCCGGTGCGCGGCGCGCCGGGGGCGCGGCTTGGGTGGGCGATGCGCACCGCCGCCGCGGCGGGCCACGCGTGGTCCTGCTGTCGGCCACTGCTGTGATCGTTGACGGATGTACTGTCGCGGGCTGGTGTGGGCAACGGGGTAGACTGCTTCATTAGAAACGGAAAGGGATACTGGCTCAGGGCGGTTGAACGAGTATACTGCGGCCCTTCCCGCAAGCCTATGCTCATGCCAACCGATCACGACCGCCCGGCGGACCAAGACACCGATGCGGGCGCGCAGCGCACCCCCGGGTTGCGCCAGCTCAGGCAGATTTTTGATCGTCGTGCCGCGCAATTTTGCGACGTGGCGTTCCTGCCGCGCGAGATCGCGCAGCGCATGCATGAACGATTGCAGTACATCAAGCTGCAGCCGGCGCGGGTGCTTGACGCGGGGTGCGGCGCGGGCGAGGACATTGATGCGCTGCGCGCGCGCTTCGCGCAGGCCACCGTCTATGGCGTGGACCTATCGCGCCCGATGCTCGGCGCCGCGCACTTGTCGGGTTGCGGCGGCGCCGACGCGGCGTGCGGGCAGCCCGCCCCAGTGGGCGGCTGGCGTCGCTTGCTGCCGGCCGCACTGCGTCATCTTGTGCCGGACCGCGCCCAACCGCGCGACCGGGTGCAGGCCGACTTCGGCGCGCTGCCGTTTGCGCCGGAGCGCTTTGACTTGCTATGGTCAAATCTGGCGCTGCAGTGGCATGCGCGTCCTGACCTGGTGTTTCCCGAGTGGCAACGGGTACTGAAAACCGGCGGGCTGCTGATGTTCTCCACGCTCGGTCCTGATACGCTGCGCGAGTTGCGTGGCGCATGGGCGGTCGCGGATGGCGGTGCGGCGCAGCACGTGCTCGACTTCGTCGATATGCACGACTTCGGCGACATGCTGGTTGCTAGCGGCTTCGAGATTCCGGTGATGGACATGGAGACGCTCACCATCACGTACTCGTCTGCGCAATCGCTGCTGGCGGATGTGCGCCGCTGGGGGGCGATGCCGCCGCAAGGTGCGCGGCGCGGCGACGCGCGTGCCGATGTGTCGCGCGGCCTGATTTCGCGCGGCACGTATCGCCGCCTGCTCGACGCGCTGGAAGCACAACGGCAGCCCGACGGCACGATACCGCTCACCTTCGAGGTGGTCTACGGTCATGCGTGGAAGGCGGTGGCCCGCGTGACGCCTGAAGGCCATGGCATCGTGCGCATCGACGAGATCGGCCATATGTCGCGCGGTGCGCGCAGGACGTCTTCCTGATGCATCGGTATGCGCGCGTAGGCAGTGAGACCGGTACTTCGTTATCCCGGAAATCGCTGCTGAAAATGACTGGCGCAAACTGCGTCAAAATGGCGCAGAGGCTTGTCAGGCAAAGGTTCGAGCCGGTTTGGCGTTGCTTGTGGATGGCCATGAACCCGCCTATAATGCGTCAGTTTGTCACCTGGGGTTCCGCAATATGGGGGCGATGGGCACGTAGCACACATCCGTCTGTGCCCGGACCATCTTTTGATTCGACGGGTGAGCGCCGGCAGCGTCACGCAGTTCGAGTTCAACCCGCGCTGGGTCCGGATCGAGCCGGGCCGGGAGCCGCGACAATGCGTGACCGTGGCATCGGGTCGGGTGTCGGTATCGGTTGGGCGGCATCTTGCGTTCGACCGTCGCGCCGAGTTCGCGCGCGAGTTGCGCGCGTGGCTCAAGCAGTGCGCGTCGTGCGGACACCGGGGCAGCAGGGCGGAAGGCGAGTCTGAATGGTAATTTTGGGTAAGGAAGCTATGAAAACAATCAAGCGAGCCCTCGTGGGCATGCTTGCCGCGAGTACGTGGCTCGTCGCAGGCACGGCCCAGGCGGTCAATGACATGCCGGGCGGCCCGGCGGTCAACCAACTAAATTTCCAGCCGCCCGTCACCAAGATCGCCGAGGAGCTTTACGGCTTGCACACGATGATGCTGATCATCTGCGCGGTGATTTTTGTCGGCGTGTTTGGTGTGATGTGCTATTCGATCCTCGTGCACCGCAAATCGAAAGGCTTCAAACCCGCCCACTTTCACGAAAGTACCACCGTCGAAATTATTTGGACCGTCGTGCCGTTCCTGATCGTCGTGCTGATGGCGTTGCCTGCGACGAAGGCGGTTGTCGCGATGAAAGACACGTCCAACGCGGATTTGACGATCAAGGTCACCGGCTACCAATGGAAATGGGGTTATGACTACGTGAAGGGGCCGGGCGAGGGGATCAGCTTTCTGTCGACGCTGACGACGCCACGCTCGATGATCAACGGCAAGGAGCCGATTTCCGATACCTATCTGCAGGAAGTCGATAATCCGCTCGTTGTGCCGGTGGGCCAGAAAATTCGGATTATCACGACGGCCGCGGACGTCGTGCACTCTTGGTATGTGCCTGCGTTCGGTGTCAAGCAGGACGCGATTCCCGGCTTCACGCGCGAAACCTGGTTCAAGGCCGAAAAGGTCGGTACGTATCGTGGTTTCTGCACCGAGCTGTGCGGTAAAGAGCACGCGTACATGCCGGTTGTCGTTGAAGTCAAGAGCGCGGACGACTATGCGAAATGGGTCGCCGACGAGCAAAAGAAAATGAGCGCGTCCGCAAACGAGCCGAACAAAACGTATACGATGGATGAACTGAAAGAGCAGGGTGCAAAGGTGTACGCGGCCAACTGCGCGGTTTGCCACCAACCGACCGGCAAGGGCACTGGGCCGTTCCCGGCGCTGGACGGCAGCGCGGTCGTCAAAGGCCCGATTGCCGGACACCTGAACGTCGTGCTGAATGGAAAGGGACAAATGCCAGCGTGGGGGCCGACGCTAAGCGACGTCGAAATTGCGTCGGTCATTACGTTTGTGAGCAATACGTGGGACAACCACAACGGTGTGGTATTGCAACCACGGCAGATCGCAGACGCGCGCAACGGCAAGATGCCCGCCGTCGCGTCAGCCGGCAACGGCGCCTGATATCCCGCATGCAACCGTTGATTCGGCCCCGGAATTCGTTTTAGGAGAAGTGTTATGTCAACGATCGGACACGACGTCGCGGCAGGTCACGATCACGCACACGACCATGCGCACGAGCAACCGCATGGCTGGCGGCGCTGGTTGTTCGCGACCAATCACAAGGACATTGGCACGCTGTACCTGATTTTCTCGTTCGTGATGTTTCTGTCGGGCGGAGTGATGGCGCTGCTGATTCGCGCGGAGTTGTTTGAACCAGGCCTGCAGATCATGCGGCCCGAGTTCTTCAACCAGCTCACGACGATGCACGGGCTGATTATGGTGTTCGGCGCAATCATGCCAGCGTTTGTCGGCTTTGCGAACTGGATGGTGCCGCTGCAAATCGGCGCGGCCGACATGGCGTTTGCGCGGATGAATAACTTTAGCTTCTGGCTGCTGCCGGTTGCCGCGGTACTGCTAGTCGGCTCGTTTTTCTCGCCGGGCGGTGCGACCGCCGCGGGATGGACGCTGTATGCGCCGCTGTCAGTGCAAATGGGGCCGGGCATGGATCTCGGCATCTTTGCGGTGCACATCATGGGTGCGTCGTCGATCATGGGCGCGATCAACATTATTGTGACGATCCTGAACATGCGCGCGCCCGGCATGACGCTGATGAAGATGCCGATGTTCTGCTGGACCTGGCTGATCACCGCATTCCTGTTGATCGCGGTGATGCCGGTACTGGCCGGTGCGATCACCATGTTGCTGTTTGATCGACATTTCGGCACGGCGTTTTTCAATCCGGCCGGCGGCGGTGATCCGGTGCTGTATCAGCACATCTTCTGGTTCTTCGGTCACCCCGAAGTCTATATCATGATTCTGCCGGCGTTCGGGATCATCTCGCAGGTCGTACCGGCATTCTCGCGCAAGCCGCTGTTCGGCTATAGCTCGATGGTGTATGCCACGGCGTCGATTGCGATCCTGTCGTTCATGGTGTGGGCGCACCACATGTTCGTGACCGGTATGCCGGTCACCGGCCAGCTATTTTTCATGTACGCGACGATGCTCATTGCGGTGCCCACTGGCGTCAAGGTGTTCAACTGGGTCGCGACGATGTGGCGTGGCGCGCTCTCGTTCGAGGCGCCGATGCTGTTCGCCATTGGCTTCATCTTCGTGTTCACGATGGGCGGCTTTACCGGATTGATCCTGTCGATGGCGCCGCTCGATGTCCCGCTTCACGGCACGTATTACGTGGTCGCGCACTTCCATTATGTACTCGTTGCCGGATCGCTGTTCGCGCTGTTTGCCGGATGGTATTACTGGTCGCCGAAGTGGACCGGCTGGATGTATAACGAGACACGCGGAAAGATTCATTTCTGGACGTCGATGATCTTCTTCAACATCACGTTCTTCCCGATGCACTTCCTTGGGCTGGCCGGTATGCCGCGCCGCTACGCCGACTATCCGGCGCAGTTCACCGATTTCAACCAGATTGCGACGATCGGTGCGTTCGGTTTCGGGCTTGCACAAGTGTACTTTCTGCTGGCGGTCGCATTGCCGGCGTACCGGGGCCATGGCGAACACGTGAAAGCGGAAGACCAACCATGGGACGGTGCAACGGGTCTTGAGTGGACCGTGCCCAGTCCGGCGCCATTCCATACGTTCGAAACGCCGCCGACGGTTAAATGAGCATTGGACGGTAATCGAAACGAACATGCTGTTACTGTGATGGGGGGCCCTGGCGGACGCCGGGGCCGCAAAATGATGCGAACGGATTCACAAAAAAGACGAACGCCAGCTCAGCAACGTGCGGCCAATCGCCGATTGCTGGCTATTTTGATCGGGATTGTTGCCGTCTTCTTTATGAGTGTCGTGCTCAAGCATCGGGTCGCATGAAAGCGGGAGGACGGTCATGTCGGATCGGCCGCAGGACTTGAAGGCGGGCGCCGTCGCGCGTTTCACCCAATCGATACGCGCGGTGCTATGGTCGTTTTTTGGCGTACGCAAGGGCAAGGATCATGAACGCGATCTGGCGAGCCTGAACCCGCTGCAGGTGATCGTTGCGGGCGTTGTCTGCGCTGCGGTGTTCATCGGGATCCTGCTAGTGGTCGTTCACTTGGTGACGCAGCCGACCTCCTAATCGCGAAAGCCGGTGTCGGTGGTGGACAAGACAGGACCTGCATCAAGAAAGAACTGGACTGAAGTGGAGAATCAACAATGAGCGGACAAAACGAGAGCCCGTATTACTTCATACCCAATCCGTCGCAGCATCCGATCGCCGCGGCGGCGGGCTTGCTGGTCATGCTTGGCTCGCTCGCCGGCTGGATTAACGGCGTGTCGCTCGCGCCATTGACGTTTGCACTCGGTCTCGCGTGGTTGTTCTTTGTGCTGTGGCACTGGTTCGGCGATTCGATCGGTGAGTCCGAGACCGGGATGTACGGCAAGCGCGTTGACACGTCGTATCGGTGGAGCATGAGCTGGTTTATCTTCTCCGAAGTGATGTTCTTTGGTGCGTTCTTTGGCGCGTTGTTTTATGCGCGGCAGTTCGCGCTGCACGACCTAGGTAATCTCGATGCGAAGTTGATATGGCCTGACTTTGCCGCAGTGTGGCCGAACAACGGCCCGTCCAATCTGGTCGCGCATTTCAAGTCGATGCAGCCGTGGCCCATTCCGACGATCAATACCGCATTGCTGCTCGCATCGGGCGCGACGCTGACGGTTGCGCACCATGCGTTGCGCGACGATCACCGTAACAAGGCGATTGTGTGGCTGGCTGCGACGGTGCTGCTCGGCGTGATTTTCCTGTTTATGCAGGGATATGAGTATTTTCACGCGTACAACGAACTGAACCTGAAGTTGACCTCCGGCGTCTACGGCTCGACGTTCTTTTTGTTGACCGGTTTTCACGGTTTTCATGTGACGATGGGCGCGTTGATGCTGGCCGTTGTGCTGGTGCGACTGATCCGCGGACACTTCAAGCCCGATCATCACTTCGCGTTCGAAGGCGCTGCATGGTACTGGCACTTCGTTGACGTCGTCTGGCTTGGACTGTATGTGGTTGTTTACTGGTTGTGATATTCACTGTGACAAAACGCCGCCCTTTTTCAAGGCGGCGTTTTGCATTTTGCGGGAAGCGACGACATTTATCGCCCGTACGGAATGCCGGTCGACTCTATCCAACCCATCCAGTGCGCGAACAGGATGAACAGGAACAGTGAGATGGACAAGCCAACGCGCGTCGCGAGCGACCACACCATCCGTTTGGTGGTGCCGCGGTCGCGCATCATGAAATAGAGTGCGCACGCCATACTGGCAATGATCAGTGTGAACGCGATGGCAACAAGGATACCCATGAAGAAGGCCGTAAAAAGTTGTTTGGCTATTATCCCACTATGTTGGGTGGTGCGCGCTGTCGTGCCGGCATGCTGAAAATCCGCTTTTGGCCAGCATTGGCGGTGCTGATCGTTATCGCGGTGACCGTACGGCTCGGATTCTGGCAGCGTGACCGTGCACACCAGAAAGAGGCGCTGCAGGCGCGTATTGAGCGGTTCGAGCATGCGACCCCGATACCGCTGGACGGTCGTAGGCGGGCGCTGGCGGACGTCGAGTTTCACCGCGTCGTGGCGCGCGGCCGTTTCGTGCCGGATGCGACGGTCTATTTGGACAATCGCCTGTACAACGACCAGCCCGGCTTCTATGTCGTCACGCCGCTGAAGCTGGAGGCCGGCGGCTACGTGCTGGTCAACCGGGGTTGGCTGCCGCGCAACGCGCAGCAGCGCAGCGTGATCGCGCCCTATCGTACGCCTTCCGGCGAGGTGACGATCGAGGGCGTGGCTCGGGCGGATGCGTCGCGCGCGTTCGAACTCGGGCAAGGGGGGACGGCGCCGCACCAGTCGATCCGCCAAAACCTGGATGTGGCATCGTACGCAGCGCAGACCGGTTTGCCGCTGGAGCCCTTCGTGCTGCAACAGACCAATGACACGGCGGACGGGCTGGTGCGTGACTGGCCGGCGCCGGACACCGGTGTCGAACGTAACTACGGCTATATGGTGCAGTGGTGGGGCATGGCGTTGGCGGCGCTTGCCTTCGGGCTGTATGCGGCGCGCCGCGCCGCGCGGGGCGGCAACGACGCCCAGGCATGATCCTGCGCGGTGACTTGGTGACTTGGCGGCGTGGCGGCGTGGCGGCGTGGCGGCGCGCGCAACACGTAGCTAGCGCGGCAACCGATGTTGTGAATGAATTGTGAAGGAGTGTAGCGTTGACCGATTCTTCTCGATCGGAACCCGGTTCCGATGTACCCGGTACGCGCCGCGTCGACCCGATGGTCACCGGCGGCGCGCCCGCATCGCATCGCGGCAGGCGGCGCGCGCGGTGGATGCTGCTGTTGCTGGCCGCGGTTTGTGCCGCGCCCGTTATCGCGTCGTACTTGATGTACTACGTGTTCAAGCCCGGCGGCTCGACCAGCTACGGCCAATTGATCCAGCCGCAACGGCCGATTCCGGACCATCTCGTCGTGCGTGACGAAAACGGCCATCCGATGCGGCTCGATTCGCTGAAAGGGAAATGGCTGATGTTGTCGGTCGATCCGAGCGCCTGCGATGACGCGTGCGCGAAAAAGCTGTACTTCATGCGGCAGGTGCGGGCGACGCAGGGCGCCGAACGTGAGCGAGTCCTCACTGTATGGCTGCGCACCGACGACGGCGCGATACCGGCGCGCGTCGCCGATGCGTACCCGGACACGCATAAGCTGATCGTGCCGCCGGCGCAGGTCGCCGCGTGGCTGCCGCCCGATCCGGATGTGGCTGGCGATTCGATCGCCTCGCACATTTACTTGGTTGACCCGAACGGAAACTTGATGATGCGCTTTCCGCGCGATCCGGATCCGTCGCGGATCAAGCAGGACCTGACCAAGCTGCTCAAATGGTCGAGAATCGGCTAAACGGTCGGGCCGCCTTTCGATGAAGTCCCTACATACTTGCCATGTTTGTCGTTGAGCTTGCGTTGATCGGCGCGGCGGTCGCGCTGTTGCCTCTCGGTTGGATCCTGTTGCGGGTGCGCTCGGACCGCTATCGCAAGCTGGCCTGGCTGACGATGTTCCTGACGCTGGACCTCGTGATGTTCGGCGGCTTCACGCGCTTGACCGACTCGGGCTTGGGCTGTCCGGACTGGCCCGGCTGCTATGCCAGTTCGTCGCCGTTTGCCGCGCATGCGTCGATCGCCGCCGCCTATGCGGCGATGCCGAGCGGACCGGTCAGTGTGATGAAGGCCTGGATCGAGATGACCCACCGCTATTTTGCGATGGCTATCGGGCTGCTGATCGTGCTGATGACCGCCATCGCGTGGATCCGACGCTGGCGTGGCCAGCCCTTGCCGGCTTCGCCGTGGTGGCCGACCGCGTTGCTGGCGCTGGTGCTGGTGCAGGGGGCATTCGGCGCGTGGACCGTGACGTTGAAGTTGCAACCGGTGATCGTGACCACACACTTATTGCTTGGCCTCGGATTGCTGGCGGCGCTCGGCCTGTTCGCGGCGCGCATGACGCCGGCACCGCAGCGGGAGCCGGCCGCCGGCCGCGGTTCCGTGGCCGCGCTCGTCGCGCTTGCACTATTGATCGTGCAGATCGCACTCGGTGGCTGGGTGAGCACGAATTATGCCATGCTCGCGTGCACCGATTTCCCGACGTGCAATGGGCAATGGGTGCCACCAATGGACTTCGCGCAGGGATTCCACCTATGGCGGGCCCTCGGCCTGGATACCAACGGCGAGGTGATCACGCAGGACGCACTCGTGGCGATTCACTGGACCCACCGCACATTCGCGATAATCGTCATTGCCTATCTGCTCGGATGGGCGTGGCGCATACGGCGCGTGAAGACACTGACACGGTTGGCCGACGGCGTGCTGGCGGTCGTTGTGCTGCAGTTCCTGACCGGCCTGTCCAACATCGTGCTGCAATGGCCGCTGCCCGTCGCTGTCGCGCACAACGGCGGCGCGGCGATCCTGCTGTTGCTGGTTGTCATGTTAAACTGGCGCATTGCCTCCAGCCGCGCCGCTGCCGCCTCGTCGGCGGAATCGAGCCCCGTCACCGCGTGATTCACGAATGGACAGTACAACGCTTCGTCACTCGTCCGGCAGCCGCATCGCACAATATTTTGCGTTGACCAAGCCGCGTGTCACCCAGCTCGCCGTGTTCTGCGCGGTGATCGGCATGTTCCTGTCCACGCCCGGCATGGTGCCGTGGCAGAAATTGGTCGGCGGCACGATCGGCATTTGGCTGTTCGCCGGCGCGGCGTTTGCGATCAATTGCCTGGTCGAGCAGCGTATCGACGCGATGATGCGGCGTACCGCGTGGCGCCCGTCGGCGCGCGGCGAGATCACGCCGGCGCAGATCCTGACCTTTTCCGCGGTGCTCGGCGGGCTGGGCATGGGGACGCTGTACGCGTTCACGAACGCGTTGACGATGTGGCTGACGTTCGCGACGTTTATTGGTTACGCGGTCATCTATACGATCCTGCTGAAGCCGGCCACGCCGCAGAACATCGTGATCGGCGGCGCCTCGGGCGCGATGCCGCCCGCGCTAGGCTGGGCGGCAGTGCAGGGCACGGTGCCGGGCGACGCGTGGATCCTCGTGCTGATCATCTTCGTATGGACGCCACCGCATTTCTGGGCGTTGGCGCTGTATCGTCGCCAGGACTACGAGAGCGCGAAGTTGCCGATGCTGCCCGTTACCCATGGCGTGCAGTTCACTGCGCTGCATATCCTGTTGTACACGCTCGTGTTGTTCGCCGTCACGCTGATGCCGTTCGTCTCAGACATGAGCGGGGTGCTGTACCTCGCCAGCGCGGTCGTGCTCGGCGTACTGTTTCTGAGCTACGCATGGAAGATGTATCGCGACTATTCGGACGAGATCGCGCGCAAGACATTCCGGTATTCGATCGTCTATTTGTCGCTGTTGTTCGTTGCATTGCTGATCGATCACTACGCGCGCGGTTGGATCGGCTTCTGATGTCGGCGCGCGCTTTTTCCCATCTTCTGGCAGCGGCCCGGGTGGTATCCGGTCTACGCGAAGCGGCTCGCGCGAGCCACGGTGGGTTGCGGCGCGCGGTGGCCGCAGTCATGGTTGGCACGGCGCTCGCATTGGTTAGCTGCGGCGACAAGCCGGCGTTCATGAACGTCGACATCACCGGCGCGAGCCAGTTCGGCACCGACTTCGCGCTTGCCGATACCAACGGCCACGTACGTACACTGGCCGATTTCAAAGGCAAGGTGGTGGTGCTGTTCTTCGGCTACCTGCACTGCCCAGATGTGTGCCCGACGACGATGGCCGAACTCGCACAAGCGATGCAGCAATTGGGCGACCAGGCAAAACGCGTGCAGGTGCTGTTCGTCACGCTCGACCCGCAACGCGACAGTGCGCCGTTGCTCGCACAGTACGTTGCGGCGTTCAACCCGTCGTTCATCGGTCTGCGGCCTGCCAACGACGTACAGCTGTCGAAGGTGACCAAGTCGTTTCGCGTGTACTACGCGAAAGTGCCGGGCAAGGACGGTGCCGATTACACGGTGGATCACACTGCCGCGAGCTACGTGTTCGATCCTGCCGGCAAGCTGCGGCTATTCGCGCGCGACGGCCAGGGCCCCACGCCGTGGGTACACGACATCAAGTTGTTGCTCGACTAGGCTGGCCCGGTAGTCGGGAGTTGGTAGTCAGTAGCCCAACGATCTCTCCCGTAAAAGCATAAGCGTATGCGTATTCGGTAGTTCACTTCATTAGTGCAGCCATGCGACCATCGTGTTCTTAAAATTGAGGTGGGGTACCCATGCTACGCAGAACACTACTGAAAACACTGTCCATCGTCGCAATGGCAGCTGCATTGTCGAACGTTGCGCGAGCCGATCCGGTGCTGCGCGTGGGCACGATGAGCGGCCCGGACGCGCAGATCTGGGTGGAAGTGGCGAAGGTGGCGGCGAAGAACGGCTTGAAGATCAAGGTCATCGAATTCAATGACTACGTGCAGCCGGATGCCGCGCTCGATGCCGGCGACCTGGACGCGAACGGCTTTCAGCACCAGCCGTTCCTGGACAGCCAGATCAAGCAGCGCGGCTACAAGATTGTGAACGTGGGCCTAACCTATGTGTCGCCGATGGGCTTCTACTCGAAGAAATTCAAGTCGTTGAAGGATCTGCCGGAAGGCGCCAAAGTCGGTATCCAGAACGATCCGTCCAACGGCAACCGCGCGCTGTTGCTACTGCAGAAATACGGGATCATCAAGCTGAAGGCCGGTGCGGGCGTGGGCGGCATAAACGCGACGCCGCTGGATGTGATTGAGAATCCAAAGAAGATCAAGTTGGTCGAGTTGGATGCCGCGCAGATGCCGCGCTCGCTCGATGACCTGGCTGCCGCAGCAATCAATAACAACTACGCGGTGAGCGCTGGCTTTTCGCCAACCAAGGATGCGATCGCGATCGAAGACCTGAAGGGACCGTATGCGAACCTGATTGCCGTGCGCGTGCAGGACAAGGACAAGCCGTGGGTGAAGAAGCTGGTGGCCGCGTACGAGTCCGACGATATTCGCAAGTTCCTCGAGACGCAATTTAAGGGCGCGATTTTGCCCGCCTTCTAAGGCGTTACGCCCGTGGCCGGCTGCCGGGCAGGGCGTTCCGGCTACAGGGCCTACCTCCACACGGGGCCGCTCGCCGTATGGGCGGCTTGCCGCGCCCGGCTATGTCGGCCGCGCATGAAGGCGCTGAGCCCGCATAAGCGCCGCGCGGCCTTTCTCCCGCTGATGCCCGGCCGACAGCCCGCATGCTGACGCTTCATGCGGCGGCGATTTAGGCGAGGCGCGCGGGATCGGTGAAAACCGTCAGCCGGCACCGGCCATTTCAGCGCGTTACTTCTCCGTGTTAGGCTCTGCAAATCTCTGTGCGTCGCGATGCGACTCGAGCCACATCGCGTTGATGACGCCGAACGCGAGTGCGACGCCAATACCCAATATCCAGCTGAAATACCACATGCTCTGCTCCGTCAGATCGGTCGATTGAAGTAAGCGCGGCTCAGTACATCGAGTGCGTGTTGCTTTGCACCCCTTGCTCGGTGACCTTGCCGCGCATCACGCGATAGACCCAGCCGGTGTACAGCATGATCAGCGGCACGAACACGATCACCACGATCAGCATGATGCCCAGCGTGCGGTGGCTCGACGTCGAGTCCCACAGCGTCAGGCTGCTGGCCGGGTCCAGCGACGATGGCATGATGAATGGGAACATCGAGAAGCCTGCGGTCAGGATCACGCCGGTCACCAGCAGCCCCGTCATGATGAAGCCCATCACGGTGAAGCGCGACGAGGCAAGCGCCAGTGCGAGCACGCCGGCCACGATGCCCAGCGCCGGCGCGAGCATCATCCATGGGTAGGTGATGTAGTTGGCCATCCACAGGCCGGGCGCGGCGGCCACGCGCTTGAGCAGCGGATTGGCCAGCGCGTCCAGCGGCGCCGCGCGGGTGATCTCGAAGCCGGTGATGCGGGTGGCCACGAGGATGCCGGCCATAATGAACAGCACGACCGTGATCAGCGACGCGATGCGCAACACGTGCGACGCGCGGCGCGCTACTGCCCCTTCGGTCTTGATGCGCAGGAACGCGGCGCCGTGCGCGACCAGCATGCCGACGCTGACCGCGCCACACAGCACCGCGAACGGGTTCAGCAGCGCGAAGAAGCTGCCATGGTAGCTCACGCGCAGCTCGTCGTCGAAACGGAATGGCACGCCTTGCAGCAGGTTGCCAAACGCGACGCCGAACACCAGCGCCGGAATCGCGCTACCGGCGAACAACGCCCAGTCCCAGCTCGTGCGCCACCGCGGATCGTCGCGCTTAGCGCGGTACTCGAAGCCGACCGGTCTCATGAACAGCGCGAACAACACCAGCAGCATCGCGAAATAGAAGCCGGAAAAGGAAGCGGCGTAGACCAGCGGCCACGCGGCGAACATTGCGCCGCCGGCCGTGATCAGCCACACTTGGTTGCCTTCCCAGGTGGGACCAATCGCGTTGATGATCACGCGGCGTTCGGTGTCGGTCTTGCCGATGAACGGCAGCAGTGTGCCGACACCCATGTCGAAGCCGTCGGTGAGCGCGAAGCCGAGCAGCAAGACGCCGATCAGCACCCACCAAATGACCTTCAAAGTCGGATAGTCAAACATAGTGATTTTGTCCAGTAACAAAGGCTTCGATCCACGGCATCAGGCTTACCCTGCGTGAGACAGCTGTTGGGTTTCGTAAGCTGTTGCGTCGTCATGCTGCTGCTGCGGCTGCTCGTGGTGGTAGCGGCCGGTATGTAGCGACGACGGCCCGAGTCTTGCATACTTAAACATCAGCGTGATCTCGACGATAAATAGCACCGTGTAGAACAAGACGAACCCGCCGATGCTCAAGTAAAGGTCTAAAGGCGCCAGGCTGGAGGCTGATGAGAACGTTGGCAGCACACCGGCGATCGTCCACGGCTGGCGGCCCATTTCGGCGACGATCCAGCCAAACTCGGCAGCGAGCCACGGCAACGGGATCGCCCAGACGCACCAGCGCAGGAACCAGCGCCGGCTCTCATGCGCCACGCTGCGCGTGGCGCAGAACCAGAAGGCGAGCACAAATGTCACGAGGAACAGGATGCCTAGACCGACCATCAGCCGGAATGACCAGAACACCGGTGCCACGGGAGGAATCGAGTGCTTGGCCGCCTCGGCGATTTGCGCGTCAGTCGCATTCAGCACGTCCGGTGCATAGCGCTTGACGAGCAGCCCGTAGCCGAGGTTGTTCTTGTGGGCGTCAAACACCGCGCGCGTTGCATCGGACGTGTCGCCCTGCTTCATCTTTTGCAGTGCCCCGTACGCGACGATACCGTTGCGAATGCGCTGCTCGTTCTGAGAGATCAGATCGCGCAGCCCGACCACGGGCTCGTCGATCGAGCGCGTGGCGATCAACCCCAGCGCGTAGGGTATGCGCAGCGCGTAGTCGGTGCGCTGCTCGTCCTGGTTCGGCAATCCGAATACGGTGAATGCAGCCGGTGCCGGCTCAGTGGTCCATTCCGATTCGATCGCGGCGAGTTTGGCTTGCTGAACTTCGCCGGTCGTGTAACCCGACTCGTCGCCGAGCACGATCACGCACAGCGTCGAGGCCAGCCCAAAGCCGGCCGCGACGGCAAACGAGCGCAATGCGAAGTCAACATCGCGCTTCTTCAACAGGTACCACGAGGATACACCGAGCACGAACATCGCTGCCGTCACATAGCCTGCCGACACGGTATGGACGAACTTGACCTGCGCAACCGGATTGAACACCACCTCAGACAAGCTGGTTAGTTCCATGCGCATCGTCTCGTAATTGAACTCAGCGCCGACCGGATTGTTCATCCAGCCGTTGGCGATCAGGATCCACAACGCCGACAGGTTCGAGCCAAGTGCAACGAGGAACGTGACGATCAGATGCCCGACGCGCGACAGCCGGTTCCAGCCAAAGAACATGAGTCCAACGAACGTCGATTCGAGGAAGAACGCCATCAGGCCCTCTACCGCGAGCGGCACGCCGAAAATATCGCCGACGTAGTGAGAGTAGTACGACCAGTTCGTGCCGAACTGGAACTCCAGCGTGATGCCGGTCACCACGCCCATCGCAAAGTTGATGCCGAACAGCTTGGCCCAGAACTGGGTCATGTCTTTGTAGACCTGCTTGCGGGTCATCACATAGACGGCTTCCATGATGACCAACAGCCAGGACAGACCCAGCGTCAGTGGGACGAAAAGAAAGTGGTACAGCGCAGTAATGGCGAACTGCAGCCGCGAAAGGTCGACGACTTCGCTACTTATCATGATGATCACCTGAAGCGGGCGGATGTGTTGCGGGCACCGACAACAGCGCTTGCGCGACCTGGGCCGGCGGCAGTTCCATGTGCGGTGCCTGGGGATGACTGAACAACGTGTACTTGAAGACGAGCAGGATCGCGACCTTGGCCATCACAACCAGTGTCAACTCGCGAACCAGTCCAGGGCGGTGCAGGATCGCGGCTAGCAGACCGGAGCGCTGCGCAGGGCCGGCACAGTCGGTATCGGTGCTATGGCGAACGTCATGGCTGAGCATAGTGTTTCGTGGGCTGCGCGGCAGGCGCGACTTCAACGAAACTCATTTTATAGATGGGGGATAATGAGGGGCAGTTATTGCAGCGCGTCAAACCGCCGCATTTTCACCGTGCTGCAGCCTCGCGCCTCGGTGTTGTGTCGATTTGTCGCGGTGCAAACAAAAAACCGGCCGAAGCCGGTCTGACGAGTGGGCGCGGCAAACGCTCACGCATACTGCTGCAGCGCGCCGCGCATCTTCTTCATCGCACTCGCCTCGATTTGGCGGATACGCTCAGCGGACACGCCGAACTCGTCGGCCAGTTCGTGCAGCGTCGCGCCGCCCGAGCCGTCGTCCTGCACCTGCAGCCAGCGCGCTTCGATGATACGACGGCTGCGCGCATCGAGGGATTCAAGCGCATCGGCCAGGCCTTCAGTCTGCAGCAGGTCGCGCTGGCGTGACGCGAGCACCGCGGTCGGCTCGGTACGCGAGTCGGCCAGGTAGGCGATCGGCGCGAATGATTCCTCGCCGTCCTCGAACTGTCCTTCGAGCGCGATATCGCCGCCGGCCAGCCGCGTCTCCATCTCGGTCACTTCTTCGCGCTTGACGTTCAGTTCCTTCGCGAGCCCTGCGATCTCGTCCGGTGTGAAGGGCTGCATGCCCTGCTTGTGGCTGCGCAGATTGAAGAACAGCTTACGCTGCGCCTTTGTCGTTGCGACTTTCACCATGCGCCAGTTGCGCAGGATGTATTCATGGATCTCGGCCTTGATCCAATGAATCGCATACGACACCAGCCGTACATTCTGGCGCGGATCGAAGCGCTTGACGGCCTTCATCAGGCCGATGTTGCCTTCCTGAATCAGGTCCGCGTGAGGCAGGCCGTAACCTAGATAGTTGCGCGCGATCGACACGACCAGCCGCAGATGCGACAGCACCAGCTGGCGTGCGGCATCCAGGTTGTTCTGCTCACGGTATTCGGTCGCAAGACGCGTTTCGTCGGCCTGCGACAACAGCGGGATGCGGTTGACCGCCTGAATGTAAGCGTCCAAATTGCCCAACGTACCCGGCAGCATCGACTTCGAGGCGAGCGCCAGCGCGCCCGCGCCAGCCGGCGCCAGGCTTGCAGGGGGCGGTAGGGTCATTGCGTTGCTCACTCGTCTTACTCCTTGTATCGGCAGCTTCATGCGCTATTGCGCAAACGGCGTTCCTGTACATCTTAGCACTCAATGCCACGGAGTGCTAAGCCGTTAGGCTGACGGTGGCGCAGCAGGTTCTATTCGGCTATTGATATGGTTATTTTAATAGCTTTTTTGCGACTCGCGGGCGCGGATAGAAGTTCCCTCCGGCGCGCGGGGTGAGTATAAGGCGGGGAAGGCGGCAAAGAGTGCGTATTGAGCAGCGATCCGCGCGGCGACCTAAAATGGCGGGCGAACCACGTTGTCAGTGCTTGCCTAATATTTGGAGAACAATGAATACGTTCACGACGGAGCACGGCCCAGCGGCGCCGGCGCGGCGCGTGCTGCGCGCAGCGTTGGCGGCACTGGCGCTGGCTGCCAGCGCGGCAGCCCATGCGGACCGGTTTGGCGTACAGCTCAGCGGCGGGCTTGGCGACCGCCACATCAAGAAGGGCGACCTGGCGCTGGTATGGGATCCGGACCTGACGTGGTGGGATACGGGATCCTGGCACTTTGCGCTGGTCGGCGAGATGCATGTGTCGTATTGGCACACGGACGAAGGTGACGTGCATTCGAACATCGGCGAGTTTGGCATGACGCCGGTGGTGCGCTTCATCAAGAATAGCGGCCAGGTTCGTCCGTATGTCGAGGCCGGCGTGGGCGTGCGGTTGTTGACGCACCCGCGCATCTCAGCGCGTTTCACCGTCTCGTCGGCGTTCCAGTTCGCGGACATGGTTGGCGTGGGCATGCAGTTCGGCGAGCGCCAGCAGTATCAGGCGGGATTTCGTTTCCAACATGTGTCCAATGGCGGTATCAAGCAGCCGAATCCTGGTATAAATTTCACCCAGCTTTATCTGCAATACAACTTCTGAAGCGGGCGTCACGCTCGGCCCGTTTCGCGTTTGAAGTGAGGCACAGATGGCGGCCAAGGTTATTGAGACGATCCGGGGGGTGGAGCGCGAGCGCTTTCAAGCGATGGTTGACGGCAACGGCGAGTTGTTGGACGCGTTAATTGCCGACCACGCCAGCTATGTGCATACGAATGGCAAGCGCGAAAGCAAACAGCAAGTGATCGATTCGATCGTCGGCGGCCGGCGGCGCTATCGGCAGATCGAGGTGCAGAGCCAGAAGATCGTGCCGCTGTCCCACGATATTTGCATGGTGAACGGGCGCGTGCTGATCGAGATGGAAGCCAACAGCGGCGCACTCGTGTACCCGATTGCCTACACGGCGGTCCAGGCAAATGACAACGGGCACTGGCGTCTGGTCGCTTGGCATGCGACGCGCTGCGCGGTAGAGTGAGCCGGCGCCACCGGGCTTCGTGTCGCAAGCCGGGAGGCGGCCGCGGGGGCGCCGCGCAGCGAATCGAAAGTGCGTTCGATGATGCCGTCATGAGCGCTAGTAAGGATTTTGCGGCCCGATGCGAAACACTGTGCCGTTGTACGAATGTGCGTGAGTGACTCGCGCATGAGGTAATTTGGCCACGATGCCAAGATGCTATATTGATGTCGCGTACAAAAAGTACGTCATAGTGTATGCAGACAACGCAGGTGGACAGCGTTGCTGATCGGCCGCAACGGCGCGATGCGCTCACGCGCACGGCGCCTGTCTTGATTCCTTCCATCGGGCAACGCGCTCGATGAGTTCGACTTGCTTCACGATGGCTTCGGGTACCCTCGTGTGGCCATCCAATACGTCCGTTATCCATCGCGCGGCCGTTGCCGCATCCAACGCGTCGGGCAGTTCGACCACGGGTGCTTGCGTCGATGCACGTTCAGCATCGACCAGTGTCTCGCATACTTGATCATGCAGCCAATCGACCTGCACCCGGCGCCGGGTATCGGCCGCGGCCTCTCCCTCGGTTCCACGCGCCAGCAACACACCACCGGCTGCCGCCTGCGGGAAATCGCGGAACAGCGCCGACAGGCTGTCACGGTAAGCCGGATGAGTATAGTTGACCAGCCGCAGTCCCGGTTCGGCGAACGGCTGCAGCGGCTTGACCAGCGTATGGGTTGTATTGCGCACGCCGAGTGTCGTGCGTAGCTCGAGCAAGCGGGACATCTTGGGCGCGAGCACGTCGATCGGTGCGAATGCGACCCGCGCGATGGTTGCAGCACTCGGAGGACCGTGTCACTGCCGCAGTGATCGGTCCCAGTTTAAACTTGGGTGTTTCGTCCAATGCGTGCGCCGCGCCGGTCGTACCGTGGGCGGATACCGAGGTAATGCTCACACTCGTCAGGAGAGCATGCGATGGCTTATTTATTCGAGGTGCCGAACCCCGCGGTGCCGGTGGTGCAGTCGTCTGATATGTTTCCCGTGCGACGTATCTATTGCGTCGGCCGCAACTACGAAGCGCACGCGCGCGAGATGGGCCACGACCCGCAACGCGAGCCACCCTTTTTCTTTAGCAAGCCCGCCGACGCAGTGCTGTATGTGGCGCCCGGGACCGTAGGCGAATTTCCGTATCCGCCTGAGTCGGGCGAGGTCCATCACGAGATGGAACTGGTCGTGGCGATCGGACGCGGGGGGCGCGACATCCCGGTGGAGCATGCGCTGGAGCATGTGTACGGCTATGCGCTCGGGCTTGACATGACGCGCCGCGATTTGCAGGCGCAGGCCAAGAAGCTGGGCCGTCCCTGGGACATGGCCAAGGGTTTTGACCTGTCCGCGCCAATCGGGCCGATCCATCCGGTATCGCAGGTTGGGCACGTCGCCGCCGGCCAATTGTGGCTGACGGTCAATGGCGCGCCGCGACAGCGCGCGGACGTGTCGACGATGCTCTGGCCAGTGCCGGAAACGATCGCCTACTTATCGCGGTTCATTACTCTGGCGGCGGGCGACCTGGTCTATACCGGAACGCCGGAAGGGGTGGCGGCGGTTGCAAAGGGCGATGTGCTCGAAGGCGGCCTGGACGGATTTGACATACTGACATTGCGTGTGGTCTAACACGCGCGCCGTAGGAGCAGGCTCATGGAGCTGTACAGCTATTTCCGTAGTTCTGCGTTGTTCTATGTGCGCATCGCGCTGAATCTAAAGCACCTATCATATATGAGTGCGTGCCCGTGCATCTGCTGGAGAATGGCGGCCAGCAATGGGCGCCGTCGTATCGCCAGGTGTCGCCCGATGCGCTGATGCTGGTGTCAGGCGGCTAACCGGGACGGGGCACGCGTTGCGCCGCGCGCTTACCCGAGCAGCGCGTCGGCAAATTCGGCGGCGACGAACGGTTGCAGGTCTTCAACCTTCTCGCCAACGCCGATGAAATACACTGGCACCGGGCGTTGGCGCGCAATTGCGGCTAGGATGCCGCCCTTGGCGGTACCATCTAGCTTCGTGACGATGAGTCCCGTCAATCCCAGCGCCTCGTCGAACGCCTTTACCTGGGCCAACGCGTTCTGGCCGGTATTCGCATCGAGCACCAGCAGTATTTCGTGCGGGGCACCGTCCATCGCCTTGCCGATTACCCGCTTGACCTTGCGCAGCTCCTCCATCAGATGCAACTGGGTCGGTAAGCGTCCGGCGGTGTCCGCCATCAGCACGTCGGCGCCGCGCGCGCGCGCGGCGCCGACCGCGTCGAAGATCACCGCGGCCGGGTCACCGCTTTCCTGCTGGATCACGGCGACGTTGTTGCGCTGGCCCCAGATCACCAACTGCTCACGCGCGGCGGCGCGGAACGTGTCGCCGGCGGCCAGCATCACCGACTGGTTAAACGACTGCAGGTGCTTGGCGAGCTTGCCGATGCTTGTAGTCTTGCCGGCTCCATTGACGCCGGCAATCATCATCACCAGCGGTTGTGTGCGGCCGAGCACCATCGATTGCTCAAGCGGCGTGAGCAATTCGATCAACAGCGTGCGCAACGCCGCCTTGACCTGTTGTGCGTCAGTCAGTCGCTCACTGCGGACCTTCTGGCGCAGCGCATCGAGCAGGTAAGTGGTGGCGTCCACACCGGCATCAGCCATCAACAATGCGGTCTCGAGCTCCTCGAACAGCGCCTCGTCGACCTTCACGCCGATGAAAATGCCGGTCAGGCTCGAGCTGGTTTTGGTCAGCCCCGATTTCAACCGGCTGAGCCACGAGCGCTTGGCGGTCGGCTCGGGAGCAGGGGGCGGCACGATCTCAACAATCTCTTCGTCCGCGCTGCCGACGGGCTGCTGCGTGGCGGTTCCAGCAGGCTTGGCGGGCACGGGTTGCGGTGCCACGCCGGACGCGGATTGGGCCGAGACTTCCGCAAGAGGCGCCGGGGCGGCAGACGGTGTGGTGTCGGACGAGGCGACGGGTGCCGCGGTGGCCGTGACGGCTGGTGGAGGACCCGATGCCGGCGTAGCGGCCGTTGTTGGCGACGTAACAGGCGCTGGCGAAGCCGCGGGCGCGTTAGCGCCAGCGGGCGTTGATGGCGCCGCAGAGGCTGGCGAGAGCGCCGGCGCCGGCGAAGCCGCGGGTGAGGATGACGTCCCGGATGCTGATGAGGGTGCCGGCTGGACTGATCCTGCCGGCTGCGCTGATTCGAGGGAGGAGGACACGGGCCTTGGCGCGCCGATCGCGCCCAGCGTGTCGCTTGGCGCCGCGTCAGGGGCCGACGCCGGTGTTGGTGCCGGTGGCACGGCAGGCGCTGCAGGTGCAGTGGTTGCAGCAGGCGCAGTGGTCGTAGCAGGCGCAGCCGGTTCAGCTGGCGCGACCGGCGCACCACGCGCTTCAGACGCGTCTGGGGCGGCCGGCGTGCCGGACGGGGTGGTTTGCGAGGCGGAATCCGCTACGGGCGCGTCTTGCTTCTGGCTGGACGCATCGCTCTTCCTGAATCGTTTGAAAAAGCTGAACATGGTTCGCAATGTGGCGGTACGCGCGCCGCGGGCGGGCGACGTCGAGGCCGGCAACGGAGCGCCGGTGGCAGACCGGACATTTTAGCAGAGCGCCGCATGTGCTTCTGAGCTTGCGCTCCGGCTATGGTAAGGTTGCCCTCTCCCAACCCCGGCGCGGGAGGATGGCTGGTTGCGCGCGGCGACGGCGTCCGTTCCCGCGTCACGACAGCCTAATGGAATGAATCGATGAACCATTCGCCCCGCACGCGCGCCCGTGCGCCTTTTGTTGCCCCCGACGGTGCGCAAACGCGTGCCGCCGGTGCCGCAGCATCGCGCCGCGTTGCCGCGACGCGTCACGCGCCGCACCAGGTCCGCCTCATCGGCGGTGTCTGGAAGCGTACGCCGCTGCCGGTGCTTGATCTGGCGGGGCTCAGGCCGACGCCAGACCGTGTACGCGAAACCTTGTTCAACTGGCTGGGCCAGCAACTGGATGGCCTGGTGTGCCTGGACCTATTCGCCGGCACCGGGGCGCTTGGCTTCGAAGCTGCATCGCGTGGCGCGCAACGTGTGATGATGGTCGAGCGCGATGGGCGCGCGGCTGCACAACTAAACGCGATCCGGCAAAAATTGGATGCACAGGCGATCGAAATCGTGCAGGCCGATGCGTTGCGGCTGGCGGCCGGCCTCGCGCCGGCGGGGTTCGACGTCGTGTTCGTCGACCCGCCGTTCGATGCCGACCTGCTTGGGCGCGCGCTGACGCTTGTGTTGCCGCTGGTGGCGCCCGGCGGTGCGGTCTATGTCGAATCCGGTGCGCCATTGGCTGCGGTGCGGGACGCTCAAGCGCAGCAGGGCGTCGCTGCCACGCCCGGCTGGCCGTCGCTGCAGGAATGGCGCATCGTACGCCACGCGCGCGCCGGCGCGGTGCATTATCATTTGCTGCGGCGCGAAAATGGTGAATAATGCGCGTTCCAAAAACGAGCTGGCGGCGTTTTACCGCGACGTCACGCCGGCCACCGCTGTACCGGCCCCGCTTGCCGCCGGGCATTGGCGGTGAGTGCTAGCGCGACCGCGCATCGTGCCGCCGGCTTGTTAAGCGAGAGGAGAATATTGATGGTAGTTGCGGTCTATCCCGGTACGTTCGATCCGCTCACTCGCGGTCATGAAGATCTCGTGCGCCGTGCTTCGAGCATTTTCGACACGCTGGTGGTCGGAGTCGCCGACAGTCGCAACAAGAAGCCGTTTTTCTCGTTGCAGGAGCGCTTGGACATCGCGCAGGAGGTGCTGGGTCACTATCCGAACGTGAAAGTGATGAGTTTCTCGGGGTTGCTCAAGGACTTTGTTCGCGCCCACAATGCCCGGGTGATCGTGCGCGGCCTGCGTGCCGTGTCGGACTTCGAATATGAGTTCCAGATGGCGGGAATGAACCGCTATCTGCTGCCGGACGTCGAAACGATGTTCATGACGCCGTCCGATCAATATCAATTCATTTCGGGCACGATTGTGCGGGAAATCGCGCAATTGGGCGGTGATGTCAGCAAATTTGTGTTTCCTTCGGTGGAGAGGTGGCTCAAGGACAAGGTCGCTGGAGCCTCTGGTGCCGAGGCCGGTGGTTGAAGTACCGCTTGCGCCCACTGACGCAGCGGCAGCGGTATTGTCGAAGCGGTGCGGTCTATCGCGCCTGGCTCGGAGGCCACCGAGTGGACGTTCTTACTTTGCACGGACCGGACATTCTCACGTTACGCTGACACGCAACGTTGCGCAGCCGGGAAGCAGGCCAGAAAAGTTATAATGTATTGTTTTTTCTCGGAAAGTTGGTGGCCGTATGGCTTTGATGATTACCGACGAGTGCATCAATTGTGACGTCTGCGAGCCCGAGTGTCCGAACGGCGCGATTTCGATGGGGTCGGAAATCTATCTGATTGATCCGAATAAATGCACCGAGTGCATCGGTCATTTCGACGAGCCGCAGTGTGTTCAGGTGTGTCCCGTCGAATGTATCCCGGTGAACCCCGAGCGGGTTGAGACCCGCGAGCAGCTAATGGACAAGTATCGTGCGCTGATGGCGGCCGATGAGCGCGCTGACGGCGGGCGCTGAGCCACTCCGCGCCAATCTAATCGTCCTGTGCCGCCGTTGCGGCCTCTCTATCGTGCTTAAGCGCGGTGAAGTTGCATCATCGCGCGTTCCATTTCCCCGCTGACGATCAGCGGCATCACCGCAAGACTTTTGTCGGTGGCTGCGTCGATGAGTTGCTGTTCCTCCTTGCGCGGCGGTTTCAGCACGAAATTGACCACGTCAGGTTTGGCGCCCGCGCGCGCGCCCTCCGGAATTAGGTCCCGTGGATGGCCAATGCCGATACGTAGACGCCAATATTGCTGCGTCGACAGATGAGCGGAAATATCCTTCAAGCCGTTGTGTCCGCCACTGCCGCCGCCTAGCTTCAGTTTCGCGACGCCCGGCGGCAAATCCAACTCGTCATGAACGACGAGGATGGATTGGGGCAGAATCTTGAAGAACTGTGCCACTGCCACCACGGACAACCCGGACCGGTTCATGAACGTTTGTGGTTGCAGCAAGTGGATTTCTTCGCCGTGCAGGCGCACCTTCGCATAGGCGCCGTGAAAGCGCCGCTCGCCGCGCAGCGTGGCGCCTGCTTTGTGTGCGAGCTGGTCGATGAACCAGAATCCCGCGTTGTGCCGCGTGGCCGCATATTCGGCGCCCGGATTGCCGAGGCCGACGATCAACTTGATCATGACGGTCGTGCCCGCTTGTGAATTCGGTTAAAAAAAACCCGCCGGGCATGGCCTCGGCGGGTCACTTCGTCCCGCTGATCCGACTTCGTCGCATCGTACCAGCGGATCGAGAGGATCAATTCTATTATGTGACGGGTACGCAGTATTGCGTCCCCGTATGCAGTGTCCGTACTGCGTTATGCAGCCGGCGTGTCGCCTTCCGACGATTCATCTGCTTCATCCGATACCGCGCCAGCAGGCAGCGTCGCCGACACGATCACTGGGTTTTCCTGCTCGACGTGCGGCGTCAGTTCGACACCGGCCGGCAGCTTGACATCTTTCGCGTGCAGCGACTGGTTCAACCCGAAGTTGGCCAGGTTGACTTCGATGAACTCGGGCAGGTTGCCCGGCAGGCACGATACTTCGATTTCGTTCAGCACGTGCGTGATCACGCCGCCACCGAGTTTCACCGCCGGCGAGCCTTCCTGGTTCATATAGTGCAGCGGGACCTTCACCGTGATCTTCGTCTTTGCGTCGACACGCTGGAAGTCCACGTGCAGCACCAGTCGACGGAACGGATGGTACTGGACGTCGCGCAGCAGTACTTGTTCGGTCGCACCGGCGATCTCGAGATCGAGAATCGACGAATGGAACGCTTCCTTGTTCAGCGCGTGGTACAGCGCATTATGGTCCAACTCGATCAACTTCGGTTCGGTGCCAGCGCCGTATACGATTCCCGGCGTCTTGCCGGCATTGCGCAGGCGGCGGCTCGCACCCGTTCCCTGCTGGCTACGCTCAAAAGCGACTACTTTCATGTTGTCTCTCCAATGACTGCCCGCGACCAGGCAGTGGGTCCGGGCAAATTGCCCGGGTCATCAAAACGGGGCCATCGAATCCGACACGGATCCAGTCGGCCCCGAAATACGCGGCGCGCGTTCGTGACTGCGCACCGCGGGCCGGCAGCGCCATTCGATGGCAGCCTTGCCGGAATACAGCTATTCTCAATGTTCGGCGAACAGCGACATCACCGAGTCGCCACGGCGAATCCGCGAGAAAGTTTCAGCCAGCAGGCCGGCGCATGACAATGCGCGAACCCGCGAGCATTCCAGTGCATCCTTGCCCAGCGGAATGGTGTCCGTCACGACCAGCTCATCGAGCGCTGAGTCCGCGATGCGCTGGATCGCGCCACCGGACAGCACCGGGTGCGTCGCATACGCGAACACTTTCTTCGCGCCGCGCTCCTTCAGCACTTGTGCGGCCTTGCACAGCGTGCCGGCAGTGTCGACCATGTCGTCCATGATCACGCACGTGCGACCCTCAACTTCGCCGATGATGTTCATCACCTCGGCGACGTTCGCTTTCGGGCGGCGTTTGTCGATGATCGCCAGATCGGTGTCCAGCTGCTTTGCCAGCGCGCGTGCACGTACCACGCCGCCGACATCCGGCGACACGACCAGTAGCTCGTCGTACGCTTGCTTGCGCAGGTCGCCAAGCAGCACCGGCGTCGCGTAGATGTTGTCAACCGGAATGTCGAAGAAACCTTGGATCTGATCGGCGTGCAGATCCATCGTGATGATCCGTTCGACACCGGCGATTTCCAGCATGTTAGCGACGACCTTCGCGGAGATCGCAACGCGCGCCGAGCGCGGGCGGCGGTCCTGCCGCGCATAGCCAAAGTAGGGGATGGCTGCCGTGATCCGTCCGGCCGATGCGCGCTTGAGCGCGTCGACCATAATCATCAACTCCATCAGGTTGTCGTTCGTCGGCGCGCAGGTCGACTGCAAGACGAATACATCCTTGCCGCGGACGTTCTCTTGGATCTCGACCTGGATTTCCCCGTCCGAGAAGCGGCTGACCATCGCTTTGCCAAGAGGGATACCCAGGGTCTTGACGACTTCCTGTGCAAGCGAGGGATTCGCGTTGCCAGTAAATACCATCAGGCCGTCACTGTTCATCGTGCACCTGCTACTCGGGGGGCGTGGCATGGGATGGAGCGTGTGGCGCTAGGGCAAGATCATGCCCGCGCTATGGGTAACTGGCAGGGGAGGAAGGACTCGAACCCTCGAATGCCGGAATCAAAATCCGGTGCCTTAACCAACTTGGCGACTCCCCTACACGAACCGTCTGCCTGGCCGGGACTCTCGAACCCGACGCGGCGAAACCTTTTATGACGCAAAAGTGTACAACGGATGGCGGTCCAGACTCGATGCTATCGCACTTTGCCAGCCGGCGGGGAGCTTTGCTTGCGCCAACTCCGCTTCCGCCCTGCTGGAAAATGCTGCGAACACACTCGCACCTGATCCCGTCATACGGGCTGGCGCGATTGTCGAAAACCAATCCAACACTTGCGCCACTTCTGCATATTTTCCTGCGACAACCGGCTGCATGTCGTTTCGGCCAAAATTATCTGGCCAACCCGCCTCGCTTGCCTTATTGTCATCAGCGATGTTTTGCCGTGCAAGAAAGTCCATAATTGTGATGCGTTTGGTGTCTCTTGTCAACGCCTCGGAGCGGAAAATTTCAGCGGTCGGCACATGTACCGCGGGTTTAACCACCAGGAACGTGCGTGCTGGCAGCTGAACCGGTTGCAGTTGCTCGCCCACGCCTTGCGCAAAGGCATTGCGCCCGAACACGAAGAACGGCACGTCGGCGCCCAGTTCTAGTGCCAGGGCTTGCAGCGTCGCACGCGGCAGATACAGCCGCCACAGCCGGTTCAACGCGAGCAGCGTGGTTGCCGCATCCGAGCTGCCGCCGCCGATGCCGGCCCCCATCGGCAGGCGCTTGTCGATGTCGATCTCCACACCGTAGCGGCAACCGCTGTGCTGTTGCAACAGCCTTGCCGCTCGAACGCTTAGGTCAGCCTGCTCGGGGACCCCGTCCAGTGGCCGCAGGTGGCGCACCGTGCCATCGTCGCGGCGCCGGAAATGCAGCACGTCGCTCCAGTCCAGCAACTGGAACACCGTCTGTAGCTCGTGATATCCGTCCTCGCGGCGGCCAGTCACATGTAGGAAAAGGTTGAGCTTCGCGGGGGCTGCGCAGTCGCGCAGCATGTCTTCGGTTTCAGTCATGGGGGCTCATCGCGTCGTGGATGCCTGTGCGCGGCTTATTGGTCCAGTACGAGCTTGACCGACAGCGGTGGCGCCTGCCGCGTCAGGTTCACGCGCTTGACGCGGCTTGCCGGCGCGTCGGCGTACGCCAGGTATTCAATCGTCCAACCGTCCTGCTCGACGCGGCTCAGGCGGCCGGCGCCGTCGGTCGACGTCCAGGCGCGCGAGTCCGGCGACACGGATGGCTGCAACCAGTAGCGCAGTCCTTCGACCGGCAGCGAGAAGCCCAGCGTGCCTTGCATCAGCTCGGATACGCTTGGCGCCATCTGTGGCGCCTTGTTGGGCAACTCGAGGGTGGCCAATCCTGGTGCTGACGCGATGATGGCCAGCGTCTGACCGAACGGGTTCAGCAATTGCAGCTTGACGGTCCGGTCGATTTCCTGCCAATCGAAATTGCCATACGCGTTGCGCGGCTGCCCATTCTGGTCCTCGTAGCTGACCGCGAAGCGTCCATGGTACGCGTGTACAGTTTGCCTCGTCTGCGCGCCGCCTGTGTCGTCAACGGGCGCAGTAGGCCGCTGTGGCGTCGCGCATGCAGCCAGCAGCGCAGCGAGCCCGATCGCGCCACACCAGTGGCGCATGGCGCGCGACTGCCGCAGGCCGCCAGCGGCGCCGCGCAACACGCGGCGAACAGACGAAACACGACGAGCAGGCCGGGCGCGCACGCCGGCCAGTAGTGGAACTTGGTTCATCACAGGTCGTCGATCTGGAAACGTTTCAGCGTCTTGACCAGCGTGTCGTTGCGCGGTTCCAGCTTCCGTGCGTCGCGCCACGCCGCGCGGGCCTGGTCGCGATCGCCGTTTTCCCACAGCACCTCGCCCAGATGCGCGCCAATCTCCGCGTTCGGCTGCAAGTCGTACGCGCGACGCAGCACCTTCACCGCACCGGCCTTGTCGCCGAGCCGATACTTGATCCAGCCGACGCTGTCCATGATGAACGCATCGTCCGGTGCCAGCGACGATGCTTTCTCGATCAGCTTGTTGGCCTCGTCCAGCCGCTGGTTGCGGTCCGCGAGCGAATAGCCAAGTGCGTTATAAGCCTGCGGGTTTTCCGGTTGCAGCCGGATCAGATCGCGCAATTGCTTTTCCATTACGTCGTAGTGACCGTTGCGCTCGGCGGCCATCGCGTAGTCGTAGGCCAGGTCCGGATCGTCCGGGAACGCCTTAGCCGCTTGCGCGAGCCGCGCCTCGGCCTCGGCATAGCGCTTGGCGTCAAACAGGATCGCGCTGTCGGTACGCGCGATCAGCGCCGCTTCGCGCGGCGCCACCGGCTTGAGTCTGGCGAGCAGGTTGCGCGCGTCGTCGATCTTGCCGTCGCGGGCGATGATCTGCGCGCGCGTGATTTGTCCCGCCAGGTATTGCGTGCTTCCGGGCGGGATCTTGTCCAGCCATTGCGACGCAGCCTGGTCATCCTTTTGCTCGAGCGCGATCTGCGCCAGATAGAGGTATGCCTGGCCCGGATCGGCGTTTGGCTGGCGCTGCGCGGCAGCGACGTACTGTTGCAGGTATTGCTTCGCGCTCGGCAAGTGCCGCTGCTGGATCTCGATCAGCGCGAGCGCCATCAATGGCAGCAGGTCGTGGCTGTCGTCGTTGGCCAGTCGCGTGAACTCGACCTTTGCGTCGTCCAACTGGTCGCAGGCCAGATACAACTGGGCGAGCGACATCCGCGCCTCGCGCGCCTGCGGATTCTTCCGCACGTATTGCGACAGCCGCTGCGTGGCCTCCGCGCGATCCTGCGGCCCGAGCTGCGCGAGCAGCAGCACCGCGGGCAGGAAGTCGGGCTTTTCCTTCAGCGCGGTTTGCAGCGAGTGGCGCGCGCCATCGCGGTCCTGCGCAAGCGCCTGCTGCCGGGCGATCGCGTAGTTCGCCTCTGGCTTGTCCATGTCGTGGCGCAACAAATTCTGCAGCACATGCAGGCCCGAGGTGCGGTCCGGTCCGCGCGCCAGCAGCATTTGCAGCCCGATCAGCGCATTGGCACGATGGTCCGGCGCGACCTTGGCCAATTGCTGCTCCAGCAGCGGCTTGGCTTCGTCGGGCTTGCCGGCCAGCACCAGCAGCGAAGCATCGATTTGCGCGGCACGGTCCGACTGGGGCGCGTACTGTTGCCACAGCTGTGCCGCGTTCAGCGCGTCGGCCGGGCTTTGCGCAAGCAGCGCGATTTCCGTGGCGCGCTGCGCGAAGCGCGGATCCGTCGTGTCGCGGGCCAGCGCCAGATAAGTTTGGTAGGCTGGCGCGGGCTGGTTGCGCTGCAGGGCGATCTCGGCAGCCAGCACCTGGTAGACCACCTGACTAGTCAGCGGCAGGCGCGGTAGCGCCTTCTGCTCATCGGGCGTCGGCATGCTGATGATATCGGTCAATTCCGGCGAGTCGTTGTCCTGCGCGGCGGCGGGCCGTGCGAGCACGAGCGAGACGGCAAGCAACGCGGCCGCTGCCGCCGGGCGCGCTGGGCTTCGGTGGAGCAGCTTGGCAAGAAGCAGGTTCATGAAAATCCAGTCAATGTTTCGATGGATTGTAACGCGGTGGCTACAATAGCGGGCGTGGACCACGGTGTGTCCACCCGCCTGCCTGTTAGACATGCCAGAACTGCCGGAAGTTGAAGTGACGCGACGCGGAATCGAACCGTATGTCGCTGGACGACGCGTGCAGCGCGTCGACGTGCGTAATTTCGCGCTGCGCTGGCCGGTGCCGGCCACGCTGGCGCGCGAGCTTGAGCAACGCGTGATCCACAAAGTGGAACGGCGCGGCAAGTACCTGCTGTTCGAACTGGACGACGGATGGCTCATCGTGCACTTGGGAATGACCGGCACGCTGCGCGTGTTGCGCAACTTGCCCGCATTGCCGCCCGCCGCCCGGCACGATCATATCGACTGGATCTTCGATGAGTTCGTGATGCGCTTTCGCGACCCGCGCCGCTTCGGTGCGGTGTTGTGGCACCCGCGCGCGTCGGGCGGCGTGCTCGAGCATCCGTTACTGGCCAGCCTTGGAGTCGAGCCTTTTTCGAGCGCGTTTTCGGGCACACTGCTGCATCGTCGCACGCGCGGGCGCACGGTGTCGATCAAGCAGGCGCTGATGGCCGGCGACATCGTCGTCGGCGTGGGCAACATCTATGCATCCGAGAGCCTGTTTCGCGCCGGCATTCGGCCGAGTACGCCGGCGGGACGAGTGTCGCTGCCGCGCTATGAACTGCTTGCCGACGCCATTCGCGCGACACTGGCGGCGGCAATCGACAAAGGTGGCAGCACGTTGCGCGACTTCGTTGGCAGCAACGGCGAGAGTGGTTATTTCCAGCTCGACTATTTCGTCTATGATCGGGCCGGCCTGCCTTGCCATGCCTGCGGTGTGCCGATCCGGCACATCGTGCAAGGGCAGCGCTCGACCTATTACTGCACGCGCTGCCAGCGCTAAATCGACCCCTTGGAGGCCAACATAGAACCAGCTGACTTCGCGCCGCGCCTAATCGCGTGGCAGTGCACGCATGGGCGGCACGACCTGCCGTGGCAGCGCAGCCGAGACCCGTATCGAGTCTGGCTGTCCGAGATCATGCTGCAGCAGACGCAGGTCTCGACGGTGATTCCGTATTATTCGAGGTTCCTCGCGCGTTTTCCGCACGTTCACGCATTGGCGGCTGCCGCGGCTGACGACGTGATGGCACTATGGAGTGGACTGGGATACTACACCCGTGCGCGCAACCTGCACCGGTGCGCGCAGGTCGTCGTCCAGCAGTATGGCGGCGTGTTCCCGCAGACTGTTGAGCAACTCGCGTCACTGCCGGGAATTGGCCGCTCGACGGCGGCGGCGATTGCGGCATTCTCGTTCGGCGTGCGCTCGCCGATCCTGGACGGCAATGTCAAACGGGTGCTCGCGCGGATTTTTGGGATTGACGGCTTTCCGGGCGACAAGCGCGTGGAGACCGCGATGTGGGCGCTAGCCGAGTCGTTGCTGCCGGCGTCCAGTGACGCATCCGCCGAGGCGTCCAGTGAGGCGACTGGTGAGGCGTCCAATGACGCATCAGATAACGTACGCCAGCACGATGGTGCACTGGTCGAGCCCATCGTGGCGTATACGCAAGGACTGATGGACCTGGGGGCGACGCTGTGCGTACGCGGCCGGCCCGCTTGCGGCCGCTGCCCGTTTGCGCACGCGTGCGTGGCCAATCTGACGGGTCGGCAGCGTGAACTGCCGGCCGCTAGGCCTAAAAAGCCCGTGCCGACGCGCCGCACGATGATGCTGGTGCTGCGCAGTGCCGATCAGGTGCTGCTCGAGAAACGCCCGCCGTTGGGCATCTGGGGTGGGCTCTGGAGCTTGCCCGAGGCGCCGGACGCGGACGCGCTCGCCGCGCGTGCAGCGCAACTCGGCGGTGCGCCGGTCGTGCTGGCGCCGCTTGCCCCGCTGGCGCACACATTCACGCATTTTCGCCTCGAAATCGAGCCGCGGCTCGCGCAACTGGTGGGCGAACCGCGGGCCGTGGTGCGCGACGCGCAGGCGGACACTGCATGGGTGCGGCTGGATGCCATCGGCGACTATGGCTTGCCCGCGCCGGTGCGCAAGCTGCTCGATGCGCTGGACGGAACGTTGTTGTAGCCCGGGCTACAGCAGTGGGTGGTGCAGGTTACAGCAGTTGGTGCTGCAGCATGTAGTGGTGCACGACGTCGATCCGCGCGCCAGCATCGAGGACTTCCATCAGTTTTTGCCGCGCGCGCGCGGAGATCGGCAGAACTTCGGCGAGCCGGTTGGATACCCAGCTTGGATCGTCGAACGCGTACGGCTCGATGAATGGCAGATTGCCCGGGCTGCGCTCGGACAGCGTGGCAACGATTCGCTCGAGCACCTCTGCGCACGCGCCGAACTTCGCGACGCGCTCGTCGCCGTTCAGCGGGCGGTCCTCGGGCAGCAACTGCACCTGGCCGCGTAGCAAGCCGTTGGGCTCAGTCCGATGCGACAACAACCGGAAGCGGCGCGTGCCTCGGGCGCGGATATGCATCAGGCCGAAACGCTCCACGTCGCAATCGACGATCTCGGCCAGACAGCCGATCGATTCGGGCACCGGCGGATCGTCCTGCTGGATCACCTCACTGCCGCTCTTGAGCAGGCATACGCCGAACGGCGCATGATCGCGCAGGCAGTCACGGGTCATGTCCTGGTAGCGGGCCTCGAACACCTTCAACGGCAGCAGGCCACCAGGAAACAGCACCGTGCGCAACGGGAACAGAGGCAGCTTAGCAAGGGTATCGGACGGGACGGTTGACATACGTTTCGTGCTCGGTTTGGCGCGGCTAGCCGGGCGCTCGGGCCGATGTGCTGGCAAACGACGCGCTGCCACCGTGCGCGCCGGCGATCTCGCGATGTCGCACCAGCACGTTTGCGTCGCTCGCGAAGCGCGCGGCGAGTGCCTCGGCAATGTAGACGGAGCGATGCTGCCCGCCGGTGCAGCCGATCGCCACGGTCAGGTACGCGCGATTGTCGGCGCAGAAATGCGGCAACCACTTGGACAGGTACTCGGCGATATCGTCGATCATCGCGCCGACCAGCGGCGTGGCGGCAAGAAAGTCGATCACCGGCCGATTGAGCCCCGTCAGCGGCCGCAGCTCCCGGTCATAATAGGGATTAGGCAGAGTCCGCACGTCAAATACCAGATCGGCGTCCAGCGGAATGCCGCGCTTGAAGCCGAACGACTGGAACATTAGCGCGAGACCGGTTTGATCGTGTTCGATGAACTGCTTGACCCAGGCGCGCAGCGTGTTCGCGCGCAGGCTGCTGGTGTCGATCTGGTGCCCGAATTCCGCCAGATTGGCCACCAGCTCCCGTTCGTGCTCGATTGCATCGGCCAGCGAAGCCTGTATGCCATCGAGCGCGTCGTCCGCCATTGACGCGGACAGCGGGTGCTTGCGGCGCGTCTCGGAGAACCGCTGGATGAGTGATTGCGTGCTTGCATTCAAGAACAGCACGCGAACGTCGTGAGTGTGGCCGAGGGCACGGATAATTTCCGGCATTTCGTCCAGCGAGCGCGCCGAGCGCGCGTCGATCGCGACGCCGAGCCGCGCCTGTCCCTCCCGGGATAGGAACGCCACGAGTTCCGGCAGGAACCGTGGCGGTAGGTTGTCGACGCAGTAGTAGCCGGCATCCTCGAGCGCCGCGAGCGCCACCGATTTGCCGGACCCGGACATGCCGGTGATCAGGATGATTCGCATCGAGTCAGGGTTCATGCGTTTCATCATAGCAGCGCCGCAGCGCTTCGGGCCGCTCAGATCAGCTTGCCTGGAAATTGTCCGTCCGGATCCTGCATCGCGAGCCGCTGGCGCTCCATAAAATCGCGCAACGTATCGATGCCGCGCAATTGTAGAATCGTGTTGCGCACGGCGGCTTCGACCAGCACGGCCAGGTTGCGGCCGGCCGCAACCTGGATCGTGACCTTGCTGATCGGCAAGCCCAGCACGTCAACCGTCTGGCTTTCTAGCGGCAAGCGTTGGAATTCGCCGTCGGGGCGGCGCACTAGCTGCACGATCAGCTTGAGTTTCATTTTTCGACGCACCGCGGTTTCGCCGAAAATCGTCTTGATGTCGAGCAGCCCGAGGCCGCGTACCTCCAGCAGGTTCTGCAGTAGCGGCGGGCAGCGGCCTTCGACGAAATCTGGTCCGAGCCGCACGAAGTCGACCGCATCATCTGCGACCAGCCCATGGCCGCGGCTGATCAGCTCCAGCCCCAGTTCGCTCTTGCCCAGCCCCGAGTCGCCAGTCAGCAGCACCCCCATGCCGAGGATGTCGAGGAACACGCCGTGCAGCGTTGCGCGCGGCGCCAGGATACGTGACATGTACAGCCGCAGGCTGTCGATCACGGCGGCGGCGGACATCGGCGTGGTGAACAGCGGCGTCGAGGAGCGCGTGCAGCGAAGCACCAGCTCCGGCGGCGCCGCCACGCCGCCGGCCACGACCAGGAACGGCGGTTCAAGGGCGATCAGCTCGGCCATGTTGCGTGAGCGGTCCTCATCGCTTTGCCGCTGGTAGTAATTGACCTCGGCTTCGCCCAGCACCTGGATCCGGTTCGGATGGATCAGGTTCAAGTGGCCGACCAGATCGGCGCTGGAGGTCGCATTGGCGACGGTTTCCGTCGAGAAACCGCGGTCCCAGCCTTCATGACCCGTCAGCCAACTCAGCTTCAGCGAAGCGGCGTTGTCGTCGAAGATGCTTTGCGCGTTGATGCTGGACGTATCCATGGTGGCCTTCTCGGGTTGCGTCGCGCGGCGCTGCTCATCGCGGTGCGCGACGCATGCGCTTGAATCTATTGTGTTAGAAGCGCACGCGTCGCGGCGATTAGGGTTGCCACTGAGTCAGCAGTTGGTGCAGCGCGCCACGGTCCGGCTCGGTGGACAGACTCTTGCGCGCTTGCTGGTCCGACAACAGTTGTGCGATCTCGGACAGGATTTCGAGATGTTGCTGCGTCGCCTGTTCTGGCACAAGCAGAAAGATCAGCAATTGGACCGGCTGGCCGTCCGGCGACTCGAACGGAATGGGTTCAGCAAGCCGCACAAATGCCGCCAGCGGCTGCTTCAGCCCCTTAATGCGCCCATGCGGGATCGCCACGCCTTCGCCGAGACCGGTCGAGCCGAGCCGTTCGCGCGCAAACAGGTTATCGGTGACGACGCTACGGGCAATGCCGTTTTGATTTTCGAAGATCAGGCCGGCTTGTTCGAAAACCCGCTTCTTGCTGGTCACGGACAGACCCAGCACGACATTCTCAATTGGCAGGATTTTAGCTAGACGATTCATAGGGACAGGCGAAAAGCAGTTGTATCGCGCACGGGCTGTCGGCCAGCACTGGGGGCCGCGCGACGACTCACGGCAGACGCTTTCCGGCTGATGATTTTATAGGTGGCAACTATGGTAACCAAAACATTATAGATCAGGCGAGTTGCGCATGGTGCAACGCGCCAACGCGGGTTCGGTCCACGCGATACAACGCGTGCGGGTAATGAAAAAGCCGCCCGGTGCGGGCGGCTTGCCAACGCGGATCCGATCCGCGCTCAGAATGCCGGTTGCTCGGGAACAGGCGCGTACTTGATCGCCTGATGCTGGTGACCTTGCAGCCGGTCCTTATAACGCAATACCTGACGGTCGAGTTTGTCGATCAGCATGTCGATCGCCGCATACAGGTCGCCATTCGCGCTCTCGACAAAGATGTCCTTGCCCTTCAGGTGCAGGTTGACCTCCACCCTTTGCCGTTTTTCCTTTTCCTTGTGATTGTCTACGGCCAGTAGCACAGTACCATCGATCACCTGGTCAAAATGCCTGAGCACTCGTTCGAGCTTCACGACCACATATTCGCGCAGGGCGGGCGTGACTTCCAGGTGGTGTCCACTGATCTTCAGATTCATAGCTGCCTCTCCGTGCTCAATAGCCGCTGGCGCAAAGGCATGATCCGGCGCCGCTCGAGCCTCGTCCCGCTTGTAGCGTGCACCCCGTCGTGACGAAAAAGGAGTGGCGGGCCGATATCGGCCGGCTCCTGACCATATTCCATCTAAGCGCCGCGGCCGGTAAACGCCCACCGCAACATGCAGTAGGCTATAACGACTTACGCATGCTAACAGCCGGAATCTTCAGCGCTTCGCGATATTTCGCCACAGTTCGGCGTGCGATCACGAAGCCCTGTTCGGCCAGCAGTTCAGCGATGCGGCTGTCTGAAAGAGGTGATTTCGGGTCTTCGGCTCCTATCAGTTGCTTGATGAGCGCGCGGATCGCGGTCGATGACGCCGCGCCCCCCGTATCGGTCGACACGTGCGAGCCAAAGAAGTACTTGAACTCGAGCGTCCCAAAGGGCGTCAGCATGTACTTCCCGGTCGTGACTCGCGATACGGTCGACTCATGCAAGCCCAGCGTATCAGCAATTTCTCGTAAAACCAAGGGGCGCATCGCGATCTCGCCATGCACAAAAAAACTGCGCTGACGCTCGACGATTGCTTGTGCGACGCGCAAAATCGTGTCAAATCGTTGCTGGATGTTCTTGATCAGCCAGCGCGCTTCTTGCAGTTGCTGGCGCAACGAACCGCTGCCTGGGTCACCCCGGTTGCTGCGCAGGATGTTCGCGTACAAGTGGTTGACCCGCAGCCGCGGCACGACTTCACGGTTCAACTCCGCCTGCCATCCCTGTGAGGTTTTCTTCACGATGATGTCCGGCGCCACGTAGTCGGCCTCGACCTTGCCGTACGCGGCGCCGGGGAACGGCTCGAGCGAGCGGATCAGCGCGTGCGCGTCGCGCAGCGCGTCGTCGCTGGCCTTCAGATGCTTGCGCAGACGCGTGAAGTCGCGCGCCGCCAGCAACTCCAGGTAGTTCGACACGATTTCCAGCGCCAGCGTGCGCGTGGCGCTCGGCTCCAGCCGCAACAATTGCAGCTTCAGGCATTCGGACGCCGAGCGCGCCCCGACCCCAGCCGGATCGAAGCTGTGCAGCAGCGCGAGCGCCGCGTTCAACTCATCGGCGTCGACCTCAAGCTCGGCCGGCAAGTCGGCGAGGATTTCGTCGCAGCTCGCGCTCAGGTAGCCATCGTCGTCCAGCGACTCGATCAGAAACGTGACCAGCGCGCGGTCGCGCGAGCTAGCCTTGGTCAGGCGCAACTGCGCGCCCAAATGCTCGCGTAGGCTGACCGTGGATTCGTGCAGCTGCAGCGGCGGCATGTCGTCGTCGTCGGAGGTGCCACCGGGACGCACATAGTCGTCCAAGTTCCACGACGCCGTGTCGGTGCCGCTGTCGCTGTTCATGCCGTTGTATTCGTCAACGGCGGCCGGCTCCGCGCTTTCCGCGCGCTCGCCGTTCACGCCGCTGGCGCTGCCGAGCACCGGTGCTGGCGCCTCGGCCATGCCGGTGGGTAGCGCGCTGCTTTGCGACGGCAACAGTGAGCCGTCCGCGGCGACCCGCAATGGGCTCGCGATCCAGTCGTCCTCATTCTCCAGTAACGGATTTTGCGCGATCGCCGTGGCGACTTCCTGCTGCAATTCGAGCGTCGACAGCTGCAGTAGCCGGATCGACTGCTGCAATTGCGGGGTCAGTGCCAGATGCTGCGATAGACGGAGTTGAAGGCTTGCTTTCATGGCAGATTGCTTTTTATTGTAGACAGTTTGCCACGTTGGCGGAACCCTGAGGGAACACGTTGGCCCGTTTTGTGCATGTTTGAATGAGTCGGCGCGCGCGAGCCACCCGCTGGCGCGGCGGTGTCGCCAGGTCGGCGCTGGTTGGGGCGGGAGCCCGCCCCGGTGAAGGGGCTACATACGAAAATGTTCGCCCAGGTACACGCGGCGCACGCTCTCGTTCGCAATGATTTCCTTGGGCGCGCCGGCCGCGAGCACGCTGCCGTCGCTGATGATGTACGCGTGGTCGCAGATGCCGAGTGTCTCGCGCACGTTATGATCCGTGATCAACACGCCGATGCCGCGCTCCTTCAAAAAGCGCACGATCTTCTGGATTTCCAGCACGGCGATTGGGTCCACGCCGGCAAATGGCTCGTCCAGCAGGATAAAGCTGGGTCGGGTGGCGAGCGCGCGCGCGATCTCGACACGGCGCCGTTCGCCGCCGGACAGCGACATCGCCGGATTGTCGCGCAGGTGCGCGATCTGCAGCTCCTCAAGCAACGCGTCAGCACGCACCGATACCGCTTGCTTGGACAGCGGTTTGTCGTGCTCGTCTAGTTGCAACTCCAGCACCGCGCGGATGTTCTCGTTGACAGACAGCTTACGGAATACCGACGCCTCCTGTGGCAGATAGGACAACCCCATCCGGGCACGCTTGTGGATCGGCAGCAGGCTGATCGGCGTGTCATCGAGCATGATCTCGCCGGCATCGAGCGGAACCAGCCCGACGATCATGTAGAATGAGGTCGTCTTGCCGGCGCCGTTCGGTCCGAGCAGCCCAACCACTTCGCCGCTTTTCACGTCAAGCGACACGTCCTTGACGACGGTGCGCGCGCCGTAACGTTTGCGCAAGTTGCGCACCAACAGCGTGCTGGCCGCAGCCCGAGCAGACACGGGGAGAACCGATGCGTTCATGGCTGCGACGTTCCTTGCAGCGTCGTGGATGGGGTCAGCATCACGTCGCCGGCCGGTTGGGGCAGCACGCCGCCCCCCGTGCTGGGCGTGAGCATCGCACGCACGCGGCCGCTCGGATTGCCCGGTCCCGCGACATCCTTGCCCGACTGCGCGGTGTAAAAGTCCTTCTGGCCATCGTAGGTGATCACACTGCCGCGCACTTCATCGACGAGCTTGGACAACCCATGTAGGCGCCGCACAACGGCGCGTGTGGTCAACGTTGTCAGGTCCTGCTTGCCGTCGTAGTCGATGCGCACCGCGTTGCCTTCGATGTATTCGTCCATGCCGTCGCGCTTCTGCCGGAAATACGACAGTGTGCTGCCGTTGCTGGTGCCGGTGGCGTGCTGGTAGCCTTGCGGATCCTGCTTGACCTCCACGCGGTCCGCACGGATCAGGATCGTGCCCTTGGTCGCGACGACGTGGCCGGTGAAGACCGTCAGCTGCTTCAGGTCGTCGTACGTCATGTTGTCCGCTTCGATGTTTAGCGGCTTGTCGCGATCCGCGCGCTCGGCGTGCGCAACGGGCAGCGACAGCGCAAGCGGCAGCGCGACGGCCAGCGCCGACACGATTCGCCTGCCTGCCGCGCGGGCACGGCTCGCCCTGGCGCAGCGCTGCGGATGCAGCGTGCGCGCAGGCACGGGGCGGTCAAACATTGGGTTCATGCGCGTCGTGCGAGAAAGAGGTGCCCGTCATTGACTAAACGGCCCGCCCGTCGCCGTGTCGGACGCGGCAATCATGCCGCGTACCTGGCCGAGCAGACGCATTTCCCGGGTCACGTTGTTGTAAATCATGCCATTGGCCGTCATCTGGGACAGGCCGCGCAGCAGTTTAACCGGCTTTTCGGTTTCGATGATGTCGTCGTGGGTCAGCACGCGGAAGTGCTCGGAGTCAGCTTGCATCCGAGGATCGGTCGGACCCGCGTCGCGCAGGATGCGCGCGTCGTCGTACAGGTCCACGATCGAGCCGTCCGCATTAATGACAGCGCGCTTGCCGGTGGCGGTGACGACCGGCTGGCCTGGCGCGAACGCGCGGATTGCCGGCAGCGTCGCGTGCGTCGCCGCATCGTCCTCGTAGTGGACCATCGACGCGGCCGTGATCCGGTACTGCGTCACGCCACTTTCGTCCAGCATCGAGATCGAGAAGTGGTCGGCGAAATAGTCCGGTGTATGCGCCTTAGCCGCCGATACCACCTGCGACGGGCGCGGCAGCGTGTTCTGCAGCAGCCAGTACGTGCCGGCGGCGAGCACCCCCATGATCACGAGCGGCAACCAGGCGGACGGGCGCATCTCGCGCATCGCTTAGCCTTCGCACGCCGCCGCGAGCAGACCGTCATACCGGCCCTGCGCGCGCAGCAGTGTATCGATGACCTCGCGAGCGGCACCATGACCGCCGCGTGCGGTGGCGATCCAATGCGCGCGACTGCGTACCTCGGGGTGCGCGTCCGCCGGCGCGGCGGCAAAACCGACGCGCAGCATGACCGCCAGGTCGGGCCAGTCGTCGCCCATGTACCCGCATTCATTGGCGGTGACGCCGGCGGCATCCAGCAACTTGTCGAACGCGACGAGTTTGTCGCTGATCCCCTGATACAAGTATGACACGCGGATCTCGCGCGCGCGCAATTCGACGATCTTCGAATTGCGCCCGGTGATGATCGCGGTCGCGATGCCGGCCTGCTCGAGCAGCTTCAACCCATGGCCGTCCATCGAGTTGAAACCCTTCATTGCGTCGCCGTCCGGCGTGAAGTACAACGTGCCGTCGGTTAGCACGCCGTCCACGTCGAAGATCATCAGCTTGACGCGCGCGGCGCGTTCAATTGCGGTTAGGACCATGGTCGGATCAAATGACTTTGGCGGAGAAAAGGTCGTGCGTGTTCAGCGCGCCGATCAGCGTGCCATCGGCGTCGGCGACCAGCATATGGTTCATGCGGAATCGCTCCATCAGTTCCACGGCCTCCACCGCTAGCTGTCCGGCGCTGATCGTGCGCGGCTTGCGTGTCATCACGTCGGTGATCGGCAGGCCAAAGATGTCGCCCTTGTGCTCCAGCACGCGGCGCAAATCGCCATCGGTGAAGATACCTTCCACGCGCGAATCCCCGTCCACGATCGCGGTCATGCCCAGCCGTTTCGCGGTGATCTCAAACAACGCGTCGCGCACCGTCGCGCACAGCGTCACGCGCGGCACCTCATCGCCGGTACGCATCACGTCGCGCACATAGGTCAGCAGGCGCCGGCCCAACGAGCCGCCCGGATGCGAGCGCGCGAAATCGTCGGCGGAAAAGCCGCGCGCGTCGAGTACCGCTACCGCCAGCGCGTCGCCAAGCGCGAGCGTGGCTGTGGTGCTGGCCGTGGGCGCGAGGTTCAGCGGGCACGCCTCCTTCTCCACGCGCGCATTCAAGTGCACGTCGGCCAGCTTGGCCAGGCTCGATTCCGGCCGTCCGGTCACCGCGATCAATTTTGCGCCGAGCCGCTTGATTAGTGGCAGGATCGCAACCAGTTCCTCCGATTCGCCGGAGTTGGACAAACCGATGAACACGTCGTCGGCGGTGACCATGCCCAGGTCGCCGTGGCTCGCCTCGGCCGGATGCACGAAGAACGCGGGTGTGCCGGTGCTCGCCAGCGTGGCTGCCAGCTTGCGCGCAATATGGCCTGACTTGCCGATGCCGGAGACCACCACGCGTCCCTTGCAGGCCAGCAACATTTCCACGGCGACGACAAACTCGCCGTTCAGGCGCGTACTCAGGCTCCGGATGGCATCTGCCTCGATGTCGAGCACGTGCTGCGCCAGCTGCAATGCCCGGGCGCCATTGATTTTCGCTATCATGCGCGGAGTATAGCAAACGCGCATTTGGCTGGCGGCGCACCCGGCGGCGCGGCTCCCGAAGCGTTGATGGGCATCGAGGTCACCGCGATCCGCCGGCATGGTATAAGGGGTGTCGAGCCCGATCGCGACACGAAACTGCGCGCGCGACATCGTCGTGCTGCGCGGCTTGCCCAACGCGCTCGCGCTGGCCGAGAAGCGGCTGTTGCGCGCGCGGCGTGGTGCGGCAACGCAGCCGGCCTAGCGCGGCACGCAGTCGAATGACGTCCGAATGAACCCGGCGCGGGCTGACACCCGGCGCCCGATCCGCAATGGAGACCACCATGCAAGAGCGCGCTGCGTCGCCACCAGCGGTGCTGACCGATCCTGCCGCCTATATCCGCCAACATATCCGTACTGTGTCCGACTGGCCGCAGCCTGGCGTGCAATTTCGCGATATCACGCCGCTGCTGCAGGACGCGAAATGCCTGCGGGTGCTGGTCGACCTGTTCGTGCAGCGCTATATCGACCAGCGGCTAGACTACATCGCAGGGCTTGATGCGCGAGGATTCATCGTCGGACCGATCCTTGCCTACGAGCTGAACGTGGGCTTCATTCCGATCCGCAAGAAAGGTAAGCTGCCGTTCACGACCGTGTCAGCGTCCTACTCGCTCGAGTATGGTGAGGCGACGGTCGAAGTCCACGCCGATGCATGCCGCCCGGGCGAGCGCATCGTGCTCATCGACGACTTGATCGCCACGGGCGGCACGATGATGGCTGGGCGCGTGCTGCTGGAGCGGCTCGGTGCACACGTCGTCGAGTGCGCGGCGATCATCGATCTGCCCGAGCTGGGAGGTTCGACGCTGCTGCGCAATGCCGGGGCGCCGCTCTATACCGTGTGCACGTTTTGAGCCGCTGCGGCCATCATTTGCTGGAGCGAGGCGATGCCTGAATTGTCGCTGTTCTTCGCCACGTCCGTGGCGATCACCGTCGCGCCGGGCCCGGACTACCTGTCAGTGCTCGCGCGGGACGTCTCGCAGGGGTGCGCCGTCGACCGCGTGTGGGCGCCTGGCTGGGCTGGCTGGCGGACGTGACCTTCATCACCCTCGGCGCTTGGGTCGCCGCGTTGCAAAGTTGAAGACGCGTTAGAATCATTGGTTTTATGCGCAAAGGGCATCGGCGATGACTTGGGGCTGCGTTGACGCCGCGCGCCGTTTCCGGCGCGACCAGCATCTGCGGTTCGTGATCGACGGGCAGCCGGTCGGCTGGATCCGCGCGGGCGACGTGCGTTGGCTCACGCACTGGCCGGACGTGTTCGCCATCAGTGAGCGCTGCGTCGTGCTGGCCGATGCATTCGATACCCTCCAGGCACGCAGTGCCGCACTGGGCTCGGTTATTGGGGCGCTGGCCGCGCACGGCCTGATTCGCGGATGGCGCAACGAGACCTATGCGATCCGCAATGCATTTGACGACCCACCGCTCGCATTCATTGAACGCGCGGCGTCGCGGTTTTTTGGCACGACAACATACGCTGTCCATCTAAACGGCGTAGTGGTGGGCCCTGACTGCGAGGCGCCGACGCGCAGCGGCGGCGGTGCCGCCTCACCGGTTGCGCCGCGCGCCGCGGACGGTGAGCCATATTTCTGGATCGCGCGCCGCAGCGACACGAAGCCGACTGACCCCGGCATGCTCGACAACCTGGTTGGCGGCGGAATCGGCTGGGGGCTGCCGGTGTTCGATACGTTGGTAAAAGAGGCGTACGAAGAGTCCGGTATTGATGCGTTGCTCGCGCGCACGGCCAGCGCGGGGCGCACGATTCACGTTTTGCAGGAAATCGACGAGGGTACGCAGGCCGAGCAACTGTTCGTCTACGATCTGCTGCTGCCCGATGATTTCGCGCCCCGCAATACCGACGGGGAAGTCGCCGAGCACCGGCTGGTGTCGCGTGCGCAATTGCTCGACGTGGTTCGCGCTGGCCGGATGACCGTCGATGCGAGCTTGGCGACGCTCGATTGTCTGTTGCGCCGTGGCTGGCTCGATTCCGCCGAATGCGGCGCTTTCGACATACTGCTGCAGGCGCCCGGCGATTGAGTGCCGCTGCGTCGGCTGGCACCGGCAGACCTGTCCAACCACATTATCCGGTGACGAGTTAAACAAGGGGTTATGGCATGGCTACCGAACACAGCTTCATTCTCAAACTCGCCTGCGCCGACCGGCCGGGTATCGTGCATGCGGTGTCCGGATTTCTGTTCGAGCGAGGCAGCAATATCTTGGATTCCGCGCAGTTCGGCGACAGTCGCACCGGCGAGTTCTTCATGCGTGTGCACTTCCAGCAAGTGGGCGGCGATCCCGGACTACACGCGCTGCGCGCCAGTTTCGCGACGCTGGCCGAGCAGTTCGGCATGCGCTGGGAATTGCACGATGCGAACGTCAAGTCGCGCGTGATGATCATGGTGTCCAAGATCGGCCATTGTCTGAACGACTTGTTGTTCCGTTACCGCACCGGACAGCTTGCGATCGAGATCCCGGCGATCGTGTCGAACCACCAGGACTTCTACCAACTCGCGGCAAGCTACAACATCCCATTCCACTATCTACCGCTGGCCGACGGCACGCCGCAGGCCAAGGCGGCGCAAGAATCTCGCGTCCTGGAGTTGGTCGAGCACCACGGTGTGGACCTCGTCGTGTTGGCGCGTTACATGCAAATTTTGTCGGGCGACCTGTGCGAGAAGCTGGCCGGCCGGGCCATCAATATTCATCATTCGTTCCTGCCTAGCTTCAAGGGGGCGAAACCGTACTACCAGGCATTCGACCGCGGCGTGAAGCTGATCGGCGCCACCGCGCACTACGTGACCACGGATTTGGATGAAGGTCCGATCATCGAACAGGAAGTCGAACGCGTCGACCATAGCATGACGCCCGACGAACTGACGGCCGTGGGCCGGGACGTCGAATGCGTGACCCTTGCGCGGGCGGTGAAGTGGCACGTTGAGCACCGCATCGTGCTCAATGGCACGAAGACCGTGGTATTCCGCTGACTCAGTGTACCGCCCACGGACGCTCTGCACGCCGGTGCTGGCAGCGCACGGACGCTGACCAATGCAATGTGTCGTGCACTGCGGGCGGGCTTGGTGCGGCGCTGTGCGCCGCCCGCGCGCTCAGATCAGTTTGGAGAGCACCAACTCACGCTTGATGTAGGCATAGAAGATCGGCGCCGCGATGACGCCAAGCAGCCCAAACGCCGCTTCCATCACCAGCATCGCGATTAGGAGTTCCCACGCCTTGGCCTCGATCTCGCCGCCGACGATACGCGCGTTCAAAAAGTACTCCAGCTTGTGGATCACCACCAGGAACGCGAGTGACGAAATTGCGACGCCGATCCCAGAAGCCAGCGAGATCAGCACGATCACGGTGTTCGAGATCAGGTTGCCGACCACCGGCAACAGTCCGACCACGAACGTGAAAATCACCAGCGTCTTGGACAGCGGCAGCCGCGAATGGAACAGCGGCAGTGCGACAAGCAGGTAAAGGCCGGTGAAGAACGCATTGACTGCTGAGATCTTGACCTGCGCGAACACGATCCGCCGAAATGCGTCGGCGAAGCGCGACACCCGCGTGACTAGCGCCGCGGACAGCGGTGCGCGAGTCGCATGATGCTGCGCGTCGACGGCCACGATTGCGCCGAGAATCATGCCGAGCAGCACGTGCGTGATGCCGCGCATCGCCGTCTTGCCGCCCTCCTGCAACTGCGTCGCGTGCGAGTGCAACAAGACAGTAATCTTCGATTCGATCTCAGCGGCGTTACTCGGCAGATACGTCAACGCCCAAGCCGGAAGCCGCGCACGCGCTTGATCGAAGAACCGCATCACCTGCTCGAACAGCGCTTGCACGCTGGTGACGTGCTTTTCTAGATGCTGTGCGATGCCCAACGAGATGCCGGTGAAGGCGGCGACCACCGCGCAGGCGACGAACACGACCGCGAACCACCGCGCGCGCTGGCTGGACAAATGACGTTCCAGGCGTGGCGAGATTTGGTGCACGACCTGATAAACAAGTAGCCCCGCCAGCAGCGCGCCGAGCAATTTCAGCTCGATGACCAGCACCATCGCGGCGATCATGAATAGGTAGCTGGCGATATCCACCGGCGCGAGCCGGGACAACGACGCAGGGCCCGGTCGATTCACGTTGTGCGTCGGAAGCGGCTGCACCGGACGCGACCCCTGCGCCGAGCCGCGTCCGTCGTCGCCATCGCTCGGACGCGCCGCTTCATATTCTGTTGCCATCCCCAATCCTCGTTACGACTATTTGTCCCGCACGGACGTTGGCGCAGCGTAGCACATACGTCAGGCCCGCGTCTGGCGTGTGCCGAGCAGGGGTGCCAGGTACTTGCCGGTAAAGCTTGCCTTCGATTGTGCTACGTGTTCCGGCGTGCCCTGCGCGATGATCTGACCACCGCCGGCGCCACCCTCCGGTCCGAGGTCGATGACCCAATCCGCCGTCTTGATGACGTCAAGATTATGCTCAATGATGACAACCGTATTTCCATGATCGCGCAATCGGTGAATGACTTCCAGCAGCAGCGCGATATCGTGGAAGTGCAGGCCCGTCGTCGGCTCATCTAGGATATAAAGGGTGCGACCCGTGTCGCGCTTGCTCAGTTCCAGCGAAAGCTTGATTCGTTGTGCTTCGCCGCCGGACAATGTAGTTGCGGACTGGCCCAGCCGGATGTAGCCGAGCCCCACGTCGAGCAGCGTCTTGAGCTTGCGCGCCACCACCGGCACCGCACGGAAGAACTCGTACGCGTGTTCGACCGTCATGTCGAGCACTTCGCTGATGCTACAACCCTTGTACTGGATTTCGAGCGTCTCTCGGTTGTACCGCTTGCCGTGGCACACGTCGCATGGCACGTAGACATCGGGCAAAAAATGCATCTCCACCTTCAGCACGCCGTCGCCCTGGCACGACTCGCAGCGCCCGCCCTTGACGTTGAACGAAAACCGTCCCGGATCATAGCCGCGCTCCTTGGCCGCCGGCACGCCGGCGAATAACTCCCGGATCGGCGTGAACAGGCCGGTGTAGGTAGCCGGGTTTGAGCGCGGCGTACGGCCGATCGGTGACTGGTCGACGTTGATCACCTTGTCGAAATGCTCCAGTCCGTCGATGGCCTCGTGCGGGGCGGGCTCGGCCGCCGAGCCGTACAGATGGTGCGCGACTGCATGGTACAGCGTGTCGTTGATCAGTGTGGACTTGCCCGAACCTGATACACCGGTCACGCAGGTGAGCAGACCCACCGGCAGGTCCAGCGTCACGCGCTTCAGGTTGTTGCCGTAGGCCTGCACGATCCGCAGCCGGCGCTCGTCCGGTGCGCGCCGCTGCTGCGGCACCGCGATCCGCCGCGCGCCGCAAAGATACTGGCCGGTGACCGAGGCGGCGTCGTTCTCGATCTGCTGCGGTGTGCCGCGCGCCACCACCATGCCGCCGTGCTCGCCGGCGCCCGGGCCCATGTCCACCACGTAATCGGCCATCCGGATCATGTCCTCGTCGTGCTCCACGACGATGACCGAGTTGCCTAGATTACGCAGGTGCTTCAATGTCGCGATTAACCGGTCGTTGTCGCGCTGATGCAGTCCGATCGACGGCTCGTCGAGCACATACATCACGCCGGTCAGTCCCGAGCCGATCTGCGACGCGAGGCGGATGCGCTGCGCCTCGCCACCGGACAGCGTATCCGCGCTGCGCTCCAGCGACAGGTAATCGAGTCCGACGTTGTTCAGGAACATGAGGCGCGCGACGATTTCCTTGATCACCTTGTCGGCGATTTCGCGCTTGGCGGCGCTGTCCAGCCTTAGCGTCTGAAAGTAACCTAGTGCGTCGCGCAGCGGCCAGCCGCTCACCTCGAAGATCGCCCGCGCGTCGCCGTCGGAGCCGAGCTTCACATGGCGCGCCTCACGCCGCAGCCGGGTGCCCTCGCATGCGGGGCACGTCTGGTTGTTTTGGTACTTGGCCAATTCCTCGCGCACTGCTGCCGAATCGGTTTCCCGGTAGCGGCGCTCCAAATTGCGGATAATGCCTTCGAACGGATGCTCGCGCACCGACGCGCGGCCGCGCTCGTTCATGTACGAGAATGGGATGGCCTGTCCGCCAGAACCGTACAGTACGGACTGGCGTACCGCCTCGGGCAGGTCCTCGAACGCTGTTTCGATGTCGAACTCGTAGAATGCCGCCAGGCTTTGCAACATCTGGAAATAGAACTGATTACGCCGGTCCCAGCCCTTCACTGCGCCGGCGGCCAGCGACAGCGACGGATGCGCGACCACCCGCTTCGGGTCAAAGAAGGTGATCTGCCCCAGGCCGTCGCATTCCGGGCATGCACCCATCGGATTGTTGAATGAAAACAGCCGCGGCTCGAGTTCCTGCAGTGAGTAGGAGCAAACCGGGCACGCGAACTTCGAGCTAAACAAATGCTCGGCGTTGCTGTCCATCTCCAGCGTGATCGCGCGACCGTCAGCGAGCCGCAGCGCGGTCTCAAACGACTCCGCGAGACGCTGCTTCATGTCTGGGCGCACTTTGAGCCGGTCCACGACGACGTCGATCGTATGTTTGTCGTTCTTTTTCAGTTTGGGCAGCGCGTCGACGTCATAGATTTGCGCGGTGCCTTCGTGCGCGGTACCGCCGCCGGAGCGCACCCGGAAGCGGATGAAGCCCTGCGCCTGCATCTGCTCGAACAGCTCGGCGTGCTCGCCCTTGCGGTTGACCACGACCGGCGCGAGAATCATCAGCCTCGTGTCCTCGGGCAGGGCCAGCGCGGCGTCGACCATCTGCGACACGCTTTGTGCCTGCAGTGCGATGTCGTGATCTGGGCAGTACGGCGTGCCCACCCGTGCGTACAAGAGTCGCAGGTAATCGTGGATTTCGGTGACGGTGCCGACCGTGGAGCGCGGGTTGTGCGACGTCGCCTTCTGCTCGATCGAGATGGCTGGCGACAGACCCTCGATCAGATCGACATCCGGTTTTTCCATCAACTGCAGGAACTGCCGCGCATACGCGGACAGGCTCTCGACGTAGCGTCGCTGTCCCTCTGCGTACAGCGTGTCGAAGGCGAGCGACGACTTGCCGGAGCCCGACAACCCCGTGACCACGATCAGCTTGTGGCGCGGCAGATCAAGGTTGACGTTTTTCAGGTTGTGGGTGCGGGCCCCACGGATGCGGATCTCTTCCATTGAGCGATGGTACTGGCTTCGCTGGCGTTGCTGCCAAACCTGCTACTATAACGACTTTTCCTCACCGCCGTACCAGCGCCCAACGGGCAGGTCTGACACCCGGTCAGGGTGCATGAATGGACGGAAATTCATCTCGATGTCCACGTCGTCCGCTTCTTCTTCCCGAATGAGCGCGCCGGAGCTGCGCGCGACCGTCTCACTCGCGTCGGTTTTCGCGTTGCGCATGCTCGGTTTGTTCATGATCATGCCGGTGTTCTCCGTCTATGCCCACACGATCCCGGGCGGCGACGATACGGTGCTCGTCGGTATCGCGTTGGGCATCTATGGCGTGACGCAGGCGGCGTTGTATATTTTCTACGGATGGTTGTCCGACCGCATCGGGCGCAAGCCGGTGATCGTCGCCGGGTTAGCGATCTTCGCGCTCGGGGCCGCGGTGGCCGCGCTGGCGGACAATATCCACTGGATCATCGCCGGCCGCGCGCTGCAGGGCGCGGGCGCGATTTCGTCGGCCGTGCTCGCGCTGATCGCCGACCTGACCAGCGAACATCACCGCACGAAGGCGATGGCGATGGTCGGTGGCAGCATTGGCGTCTCGTTTGCGGTGGCCATTGTCGGCGCGCCGGTGCTGTATGCGGTGATCGGCATGAGCGGGCTGTTCGCGGCGATCGGCGTACTGTCGGTGTTGGCGATCGCGGTGGTGCTGTGGATCGTGCCTGATCCGGCGTCACCGCCGGTCCACGTCAAGGCGCCGTTCGCTGAGGTGCTACATCACCGCGAACTGCTGCGGATGAACTTCGGCGTGTTCGCGCTACACGCGACGCAGACCGCGCTGTTCGTCGTCGTGCCGCGGATCTTGGTCGGCGCCGGGCTGCCGGTCGCGTCGCACTGGAAGGTCTATCTGCCGGTCATGGCACTGGCGTTCGTGTTGATGGTGCCGGCGATTATCGCGGCCGAGAAGCGGGGCCGGATGAAGGCCGTGATGCTCTCGGGCATCGTCGCTATCCTGATCGGCCAGCTTGCGCTGTCCCAGGTGGGTCATGCGATGATGGCGGTGGCCGTCATCCTGCTTGTCTACTTTACTGGGTTCAACGTGCTGGAAGCGTCGCAGCCGTCGATGGTATCGAAGCTCGCGCCGGGCACGCGCAAGGGCGCCGCGATGGGCGTCTACAATACGACGCAGGCACTTGGGCTCGCGCTGGGTGGCGTGATGGGCGGTTGGCTGCTCAAGCTGCATGGCGATGCGTCGGTATTCCTGGCCTGTTCCGTGCTGGTGTTCGTGTGGCTTATAATCGCGGCCCCGATGAGGGTGCCGCCGCCAGCGGGCAGCCGCGGCGCGGCGTATTGACCGCGCATCCGACGCCTCGTGTAACGCGTATCGAATCAAACTGGAGAAAGGCATATGGCATCCGTCAACAAAGTGATTCTCGTCGGCAATCTCGGCGCCGACCCGGAAACGCGCTACCTGCCAAGCGGCGATGCGGTGACCAATATCCGTCTGGCAACGACGGACCGGTACAAGGACAAGGCATCGGGCGAATTTAAGGAACTAACCGAGTGGCACCGCGTGGTGTTCTTCGGCCGCTTGGCGGAGATCGCCGCCGAATACCTGAAAAAGGGCTCGCCGGTGTACGTCGAAGGGCGTATCCGCACTCGCAAATGGCAGGACCAGAGCGGCCAAGACCGTTACTCGACCGAAATCGTCGCGGACAGCATGCAGTTGTTGGGTGGCCGTGGCGGCTCAGGTGGTGGTGGCGGGGGCGATGACTTCGGCGGCGGCGCGTCGGGCGGGTCTTCGCGGGGCGAAGGCGGCGGCACCGGTGGGGCGCGCGCGTCGGGTGGCGCACGCCAGGGTGCGGGCGGCGGTGCGAGTCGGCCCAGCGCGCCTGCCGGCGGCGGGTTCGATGAGATGGACGACGATATTCCGTTCTAGCGAGTACTTTTAGGATGGTGTAACTAGAAGGCCCGTACGCCCTATGCATACGGGCTTTTTCTTATCGCAGTTTCACTCTTATCGAATCGAGCCAAGGCAAGGGACAGTTTTTCCGAAGTCGATGGTGATTCCGTTGGTATCCGGATATGCTACGTTCGGCAGTTCATCGTATGTCGTCGGGCGGCCCGTTGAGCCATTGTGCGGGCATGTCACCAAGCGTTGCCGCGCACGTGTGTTGTCGGACGCCGCCAGACTGGGCAATTAGGCGGGCAGCTGCCGCAGAGCGACCGGCTTGATGGTTCTGCATGGCATATAGCGCCACTTGAGCGCCGCGGGCGGCAGGGTTCGAATCCTTGGCAAACCGTGCAGGCGATTTGTCCTCTTCATGCGCGGCGCCGAGCGCTTGGCGCGCTGACGCAGCAGCGCCATCGGGTTGCCGCGCAGGTAGCCGGCGTTCACTAGCCAGGTGAACAGGCCGTTCAGGATGACCCGCGCTTGCCGCTGGCTGGCCGCGGACAGCGGGCCGTTAAAGGGCCGCCAGCGTGCATCGCCGCGGGCATACTTGCCGGTGACAATTGTGCATGCCACGGCACCTGAGCGCAGCGCACGCTTGGCATTGTCAGCACGTGAAGTAGGGGCCTAAGTCCTGAATTGCCCGGATGATTAGTGGCAGATCTGCTTCATGTCGGCTTCGGACAAGCCTGTCATACGCCTTACCGTTTCACGCTCCAATCCGCTTGCCAGCAACGTGCGCGCGATCTTCAGCGCGGCTTCCTTGTGGCCTTCTTCACGCCCTTCTTCACGTCCCAGTATACGGCCGCGCTCCAGACCTTTTTGCTCGAGCTTTTGTGCAATCGTCATCAAAACCTCCTCGTGTTGTGGTGAGCGGATCGCCAACTCTCGCATAAATCGCTCCGGATCCGTTGTGTCGCCCCACTGCAGCATATAATGCATCAGCGACACCAATTGCTCATGCGTAGTGTACCCCGCGATCAACAGGCTTGCCAGTTGCTCCACCAGGGTCGCCAAATCGCGTTGCCGGATATGCTTTTGCAGCAACTCCAGCATCGCCATGCGCCGATGCGTGATGATTTCATCATCCGAAATCACCGTGACATCCACCAACGGAAAGCCTCCCGC
>NZ_PRDW01000003.1 GCF_002927045.1 Mycetohabitans endofungorum
CGCCTGGCACAAGATCTTGTGAATGGTCGCCAGGGATAGTTCTCTTTGCTCATGCACTCGCAGCTCATTCTGGATCCGCCGCGCGCCTTTGTGCTCGGCACGCAGTCGGAAGACCGTTGCTCGATCGGTCTCAAAAACCTTCTGGCTTGGTCTTCGGTGTGAACGGCGGCTTTGGGATGGGAGACCTGCTTCGCCGGCTTCCTGATAGCGGCGTAGTAAGCTAAACCAGCTTGACGACCCAGTTGCAGCTTCCGCCTTTCACAAGGAGATGAGCCGATTCGTCGATGCCGGAGTCGTAGCACAGCTACGTAACGCTGCGCTTGTCCGTGGCTTCTTTCGACGGGCCAAAGAGCTGGGCACAGCCGTACTTGCGGCAGATCTCGCGGACGATAATGCGCTACGGCCTCGCCCATGAGGCAATGACACCCGAGTCTAGTTCGAAATCGACTATGCCGGCACGTCCAACGTCGCGGCCACCGCCGCAATGCTCTGTCCAGCCTTGACCAGCCGCACCGGCCTCCAGCTTGAATTCGAGCGTGTGGCGCGCACCGCTACGCCGTCCCCTGCTGGTACTGAATCCGATGCAGGTTCGCATACAGACCGTCGTGGCGCAACAGCTCCGCATGCGTCCCCTCCTCGACGATCCGGCCACCCTCGAGCACGAGGATGCGATCGGCGCGTTCAATCGTCGACAGTCGGTGCGCGATCACCAGCGTGGTCCGTCCACGCATCAGCACCTCGAGCGCCGCTTGCACATGGCGCTCCGACTCCGAATCGAGTGCCGACGTCGCCTCATCGAGGATCAAGATCGGCGCATCCTTGTAGATCGCGCGTGCAATCGCGAGCCGTTGCCGCTGTCCGCCGGACAGTCGCATGCCATTGTCGCCAACCAGCGTATCGATCCCCGCCGGCATCAACGCGACCGCCTCCGTGAGGCTGGCTGCGCGTAGCGCGGCATCGACGCGATCGCGATCCACAGGCTGCCCATACGCGACGTTGGCCGCAATTGTATCGTTGAACAGCACGACATCCTGACTGACGAATGCGATCTGCTTGCGCAGGTCTGACAATCGATACTCGGGCAACGGCACGCCGTCGATCAACACGCGTCCGGCGGTCGGATCGAAGAAGCGGGGCAACAGGTTCACCAGCGTGGTCTTGCCGCTGCCGGATGGCCCGGCCAGCGCCACCATCTCACCCGGCGCGATCTTCAACGAGATGTCGTCGAGCGTCGGCCGCTGCGCTGCCCCATAGTCGAAGCTCACATGCTCGAATTCGACACTGCCACTCGCACGATCGAGTTTCCGTTCGCCGCCGGCGTTTTCCACTGGCTCGTCAATCAGGCCGAAAATCAGCTCGGCGGCCGTCATGCCACGTGTCAATGGTTGATTGATGTCGATCAAGTGCTTCAACGGCGAAATCACGAGCAACATCGACGTGACGAACGCGACGAATCCACCGACCGTCGTCTGGTCGTTCGCCGATTGGATCACGGCAATGGTAATCACCACTGCCAAAGCGATCGATGCAAGGAACTGCGTCATTGGCTGAGCTAGGCCCCCGGAAATCGTCACCCGCATTGCATAGCCACGCAGGCGCCGGCTCATATGCGTGAAGCGGCCCATTTCGTACGGTTCGCCGTTGTGCACCTTGACGACCTTGTAGCCGCCGACCGTCTCCTCGACGATGTACGACAGCTGGTTGGTCAGCATCTGCTGCTCACGATTGAGCCGACGCAAGCGCCGGTTGATCTTGCTGACCAGCCAGCCGATCGCCGGCAGGATCACCGCAACGATCAGCGTCAAGCGCCAATTCAGGTAAAACAGATAACCGAGCAGGAACACCACCGTCAACGAATCGCGCACGAGCGTGACCAGCACGTTCGTCAGCACGTTGAGCACCTGGTTCACCTCGAACACGATCGCATTGATGATCGTGCTGGCCGTCTCGCGCTGGAAGAAAGCGGCCGGCGCGCGCAGCATCGTCTGGAACATCTGCAGCCGCAGGTCCAACAAAGTGCGGTTCAACACGTAGGATAGTAGATAGCCGGACGCGTACTGGGCAAGCCCGCGACCCAGCGCGAGTCCGATGATCGCCACCGGAACAGACCAGCGGACCGACGAACTCGGGTCCTTCGTGCCGAAACCCTTGTCGATCAACGGCTTGAGCAACGCCGGTATGCCCGCCTCGGCCGCCGCCACCAGCCCCATCGATACGATCGCGAGCACCACAGCCCACCAGTACGGCCGCACGATCTGGCCAATACGGGCCAGCACATCGACGTGCGCGACGGGCTTGGCCACGCTGCTGGCAACGCTGTTCTCAGGTGTAGTCAAATCAATCCTTTCGGTGGTGTCAGCGCTGCGGATACTGGATCTCGACAGCGCTCGCGCTGAATTCAGCGCGCAGCAAGTTGAGAAGGTCATCGCTAGGCCTCACGCGCCATGCGTCACCCAGCGTCGAGTCGCATTGCGCGCCAATGCCCTGGTAACGGATCCTGACCCGCAAGCCGCCCGGCTCCGGGCCGCCACGCGCATCGCCGTTGCGACGCCCGTTGCCGCCATCGCCCACGGGGCCACGCGACGGGCCACCGACATTGCGAGCCCGGCCCGGTGTGCCGGCGGCGGCCGGCATCTGTTCGGATTGCGATGTCGCTGCTAGCCGGTGTGGTTCGAGCAGATCGCGCAGCCGCCTCGGATCCGCATTGCCATTGATCGACAGCAGTAGCGAGTCCGCATAGCGGCGGCGCGCGCGTTCCAGATCCATAACGGTGTCGACGGTGAAGCGAATACCGCCAGTAAAGCTGTCGTTGCGCGCCTGTCCCTGCACGACCAGCAGTTCGTCCTCCTTGAAGATCGCACGGTTCGCGTCGTAAATCTCGTTGAAGACCGTGACCTCGCACTGGCCAGTGCCATCATCCAGCACCGCGACCAGCATCTTGCCGCGTTGCGTCATCTGCGTGCGCATCGCGGTGATCACGCCGGCGATCACCTTGTCGCGCCCTTCCTTCAGCTCCCCGATTTTCTGGCGCACGAAGCGTCGCACTTCGTCCTTGTATGCGTCGAACAAGTGCCCGGAAATATAGAAGCCAAGCGCCGCTTTTTCCTCCTGCAGCTTGCGCTTCTCGGTCCACGCCGGCTCGTCGACCAACTCATGCTGATGGCCGCTCGAGCCATCGGGCATGTCGAACAGGCCGCCCTGCAGCGCATTGGCACTCGCCTGCTCGGCCGCCTCCATCGCCAGCGGCACCGACGCGAGCAGTTGCGCCCGGTTCTCGTGCAGCGAATCGAATGCGCCGGCCCGAATCAGCGCCTCGATCGTGCGGCGATTCACAATGCGGCGATCGACGCGCTCGCAGAAGTCAAACAGGTCGCTGAACGGCTGCGACTCGCGGACCCGCAGAATCTCCTCAATCGCGTTCTGCCCACTACCCTTGATCGCGCCAAGGCCGTAGCGGATCATCTTCGAGCGCTTGCCCGGCGCATCGGCCACCGGCTCGAAGCGGTAGGCCGACTGGTTGATGTCCGGCGGCAGGACCGCCAGATGGTTCGCGATGCAGTCCTCGAAAAGGATCTTCACCTTATCGGTGTCATCCATCGCGAGCGACATATTGGCCGCCATGAATTCGGCCGGATGATGCACCTTGAGCCACGCGGTGTAATACGCGAGCAGCGCATACGCCGCCGCGTGCGACTTGTTGAAGCCGTAGCCGGCGAACTTCTCCATCAAGTCAAAGATTTCGTCGGCCTTTTCCGCGCTCAAGCCATTCTTGGCCGCCCCTTCACGGAACAGCTCGCGATGCTTGGCCATCTCCTCAGGCTTTTTCTTGCCCATCGCGCGGCGCAGCAAGTCCGCGCCGCCAAGCGAATAGCCGCCGATGATCTGCGCCATCTGCATCACCTGCTCCTGATAGACCATGATGCCATAGGTCTCCTTCAGGATAGGCTCGACGCGGGGATCCGGATATTCGACCGTTTCCCGCCCATGCTTGCGCGCGCAAAAGCTTGGAATCAGATCCATCGGGCCCGGCCGGTACAGCGCGACCAGCGCGATGATGTCCTCAAAGCGGTCGGGCTGCGCATCCTTGAGCATGCCTTGCATGCCGCGGCTTTCCAGCTGGAACACCGCCACCGTATTGGCGTTCTTCAGGATCGTGAACGACGCAGGGTCGTCCAGCGGCACCTGCGCGAGCGACCAATCCTGCTTGGACGGGTCCAGTCGCCGGATGTAGCGCTCGGCCCAATCGAGGATTGTGAGCGTGGTCAATCCGAGAAAGTCGAACTTGACGAGCCCGACGGCCTCGACGTCGTCCTTGTCGTACTGGCTGACGACGCCACCGTCGTCACCCTGCGTGTACAGCGGACAAAAATCAGTAAGCTTACCCGGCGCGATCAACACGCCACCGGCGTGCATGCCGACGTTGCGCGTCAACCCTTCAACGCGTTGCGCGAGTTCGAGCAACTGGCGCACCTCGTCCTCATTGTCGAATCGCTCCTGCAGCTGCGGCTCCTCCTTCATCGCGTCGGCAATGGTCACATGCTTGCCAGGCTTGAACGGAATCAGCTTCGCGACACCATCGGTGAAGTTGTAGCCCAAGTCCAGCACGCGGCCGATGTCGCGCACCGCAGCCTTTGCGGCCATCGTGCCAAACGTGGCGATCTGCGACACCGCGTCTGCACCATACTTGCTCTTCACATACTGGATCACGCGATCGCGGCCATCCTGGCAGAAGTCGATGTCGAAGTCCGGCATCGAGACACGCTCGGGATTGAGGAACCGCTCGAACAGCAAGTTGTAGCGCAACGGATCCAGATCCGTGATCCCGAGCGCGAACGCCACCAACGAACCGGCGCCCGACCCTCGCCCCGGCCCCACCGGCACCCCGTTGTTCTTGGCCCAGTTGATGAAGTCCGCAACGATCAGGAAGTAACCCGGAAAACCCATCTTGATGATGGTGTCGCACTCGAACGCCAGCCGCTCTTGATACGTCTGGCGCTGCGCGTTACGTTGCGTCGCGTCCGGAAACAACTGCTCGAGGCGCTGCTCGAGTCCAGCGTTGGACAATTGAACGAGGTAATCGTCCAGCGACATCCCGTCCGGTGTCGGGAACAACGGCAGCTTGGGCTTGCCCAGTTCGAGCGTCAGGTTGCAGCGCTTGGCGATTTCCACCGTGTTGGCCAGCGCCGACGGGATATCGGCAAACAGCTCGCACATCTGCTGCTGCGTGAAAAAGTACTGGTCCGTCGAAAACCGCTTCGCGCGTCTTGGGTTGGCAAGTATGTCGCCTTCGGAGATACATACGCGCGCTTCGTGCGCGGTGAAGTCCTCCGGCGTCATAAACTGCACCGGATGCGTCGCCACTACGGGCAGCCTCAACTGCGCAGCAAGCTCTACCGCCTGCTGTACATAAGCTTCGACACCCGGTTGCCGCATTCGCTGCAACTCGATGTAGAACGCATTCGGGAAGATCGCCGACCAGCGCTGCGCATGGCGTGCGGCCGCCTGCACGTTGCCCGCGGCCAGCGCGATACCGATGTCGCCGTGTTGCGCACCGGATAACGCCAGCAGGCCTTCGGCAAGGCCCGTTTCGAACCACTGGCAGTCAACCTCGGCCCGACCGCGGTACTGGTTCGTCAACCACGCGCGGCTGAGCAACTCGCACAGGTTCAGATAGCCACGCCGGTCCTTGACGAGCAACAACAGCCGTGCCGGCTTGTCGCGATCGTCGGGGTTCGAGACCCAGACGTCGGCACCGACGATCGGCTTGACGCCGTGCGCACGAGCCGCCTTGTAAAAACGCACCAGGCCGAACGCGTTGGCGAGATCGGTCAGTGCAAGCGCACCTTGCCCGTCTTCCGCTGCCCGCTCGACCGCGTCGTCAAGACGCACGATGCCGTCGGCAATGGAAAACTCGGAGTGAACGCGCAGATGGACGAAGCGTGGATCAGACATAGAGGTATTTTACCTTGCGGGGAGCGACACCGACCGTCATGCTGCCGCGCCGGCCCTCACGACAGCATACCGGTCTGCGCCAGGCGGCCCAGTCGGCGAGACGGACGATGTGAGCGAGACGGCCTATGTGAATAAGCGCGACCGCTCGCTGACCAACCGGCCGATGCGGTCTGGGCGACGGATCGGCGATAATACAACCCTATGACGCCGGTGCCATCCCGGTCGATGGGCGGACCAAGCGCCCTCCTGCCTACAGTCACCGCACGGCCACATTGATTTCTGTTTTCGCCAAGAGCAGCACACCATGAGTATCGTCAACCTTGCCGCCTACAAATTCATTTCGCTGGACGCGCTCGACACGTGGCGTCCGGTGCTGCGACAGCGATGCGACGCGCTGGCGCTACGTGGCACGATTCTGCTAGCGCCCGAGGGCATCAACCTGTTCATCGCCGGCAGCCGCGAGGCAACTGACGCGTTCATCGACTACCTGCGCACCGACCCGATGTTTGGCGGTAAGTTCGCGGATTTGCCATTCAAGCAAAGCCTGTCGGACAAGCAACCGTTCCGACGCATGCTGGTCAGGCTCAAGCGTGAGATCATCACGATGAAGTCACCGGCAATACGGCCCGAAGCCGGCCGCGCGCCGGCGATCGATGCGCGCACCCTGAAGCAATGGCTCGATCGCGGGCACGATGACGCCGGCCGTCTCGTGGTGATGCTCGACACGCGCAATGCGTTCGAAGTCGACGTGGGCACATTCGACAACGCGATCGACTATCGGCTGACAAAGTTCAGCGAGTTTCCGGATGCTGTCGCGTCGCATCGAGACACACTGGCAGACAAGACCGTCGTGTCGTTTTGCACCGGCGGCATCCGCTGCGAGAAAGCCGCAATCCATATGCACAACATCGGCATTGACAGCGTGTACCAGCTCGATGGCGGCATCTTGAAGTACTTCGAAGAAGTGGGCGGCGCTCACTACCATGGCGACTGCTTCGTGTTCGATCATCGAACGGCGCTCAACCCGCAACTCGAACCGACCGGCACTGTGCAGTGCTTCGCGTGCCGCGGGGTCGTCACCCCAACCGAACAACGATCGCCGCTTTATGTCGCCGGCGAACAGTGCCCGCACTGCGCGAACGATACGTGCCCATCATCCGAGCCATCGGCACAGATCGCCACATGATGCGCGCCCTGTCGGGTCGCGATAGGCGCGGCTTGCCCACTGGTCGTGACGTAAAAAACGCTTTGCGATGCAGAGGATAACCGGGAGCGCGTCGCCGCGCCGCTATCGCGGCCGTTTTGCGCCGTCCCCGAGCGGCCCGCTGCATCAAGGTTCGCTGGTCAGCGCGCTAGCGAGCTACCTGGACGCGCGTGCGCATGACGGCATGTGGCTGGTCAGGATAGAGGACATCGATATACCGCGCACAGTGCCCGGCGCAGCAGAACACATCTTGAAGACGCTACACCGGCTCGGCATGCACTGCGATGAAACGCCGGTATGGCAAGGCACTCGTACCGCGCTGTACCAGCAAGCGCTCACGCAATTGGATACAGCGGGCCTGATTTATCCATGCGGATGCACACGCAAGGAAATCGCTGATTCGCTGCGGCGCACGCACGTTCGACACACGACACTTGCCTACCCAGGAACGTGCCGAAGCGGATTGCACGGCAAGCCAGCGCGTGCGTGGCGCATTCGGGTGCCGGACGGGGAAAACGCAGTGGTCGTCTTCAATGACCGCTGGCAGCATGCGCAGCAGCAGAATCTCGCCACCGAGGTCGGCGACTTCGTGATGAGGCGCGCGGATGGCCTCTGGGCCTACCAGCTCGCAGTGGTCGTCGACGACGCGCAGCAACGGATTACCGACGTCGTGCGCGGCGCAGACCTGCTCGATTCCACCGCGCGGCAAATCTACTTGCAGCGCTGCCTCGGCTATCCGACGCCCGCTTATTTGCACGTGCCCGTGATCGCCAATGCGCAGGGCGAGAAATTGAGCAAGCAAACCGGTGCACCGCCGATCGACATCGATCGGCCGCTCAAGGCGCTATTGGCTGCGGCGTCGCATCTCGGGCTCGCGTTGGCGCCCCAGCGATGCACAACGCTGGAGGCGTTCTATCGCGAGGCCGTGCCCGCTTGGGGCGCGCGCCTGGCGAGGCACGCGTGACACACCGTCACGAATTCCGGCGCGGCATGCCGAAGCCGCCCAGCAGCGCGGCCAGCGGTCGCTTCGGCGTCTTCTTGTCGGCCGACGGGCTCGGTTCCTCGCGTTCCGACGTCTGACGGGCCGAAGACGACGGCTCATACGGCTTCGTGAAGAAGTCATCGACCGGCTGAGCGTCACGCATTGACGCGCGCACCCGGTCAGCGACGTGCGCATGTCGATCGCGACGGCTGTCGTCGCGATCGTCACGATAACGCGAGCGGCCTTGACGTGCCGGCCGTTCCAACTCGAGCGGCTCGATGGTCAACGCCCGCTTGATCAGTTTTTCGATGTCCGCCAGTTGCTTGCGCTCGTTGCCACTGAACAACGACAGCGCGTCGCCGGATGCCCCAGCACGACCCGTGCGCCCAATCCGGTGCACATAGTCTTCCGCATTGAACGGCAAGTCGAAATTGATCACCGCCGGCAACTCCGCGATATCCAGGCCGCGCGCGGCCACGTCGGTCGCAACCAGGGCCTCGATCTCGCCGCGCTTGAACGCATCCAACGCCTGCATTCGCTCGCTTTGCGAACGGTCACCATGGATTGCGGTGGCGACCACGCCATCGCGCTCGAGTTGCCTTGCAAGCCGACTCGCACCGATCTTGCTGTTGCAGAAAACGATCACCTGCTTCAATTCGCGCTGACGAATCAGCTGCACGACCGCCGCCGGCTTGTCCGGCTCGGCCACCTCAAAGACGATCTGCCGCACGTTCGACGCCGTCGAATTACTGCGGGCCACCTCGATCGTGACCGGATTGCGCAAGTAGGTCGACGCGAGCTTCTTGATTTCGGCGGAGAACGTCGCGGAAAACAACAACGTTTGCCTTTGGCCCGGCAGCAGGTTCAGGATCCGCTGCAAGTCGGGCAGGAAGCCCATGTCGAGCATCCGGTCTGCCTCGTCGAGCACGAGCATCTGCACCTGCGCCAGCGACGTGCTCTTTTGCTGCACATGATCGAGCAGCCGGCCAGGCGTCGCGATCAGGATCTCGACCCCACGGCGCAATGCAGCCGTCTGCGGATTCATATCGACGCCGCCGAACACGACTGCGCTGCGTAGCGGGGTATGCTTGGCGTACGCATGCACATTGGCCGCCACCTGGTCCGCGAGTTCGCGCGTGGGCGTCAGAATCAACGCCCGCACCGGGTGACGCGCGGGAGACGCACTGGTACTGGCAAGCGGCAACAAGCGCTGAATGATCGGTAGCGAGAAGCTAGCCGTCTTGCCGGTGCCGGTCTGCGCCGCACCCATGACGTCGCGTCCGGCCAGCACGATGGGGATCGCCTGCGCCTGGATCGGCGTCGGTTTCGTGTAGCCTTGTTCGACTATCGCCCGAAGGATCGGCGCGGCAAGGCCGAACCCGTCGAATGACAACGGGGCAGCGGCTGGCGTGGAGCTGGAGGCGGCGGCGCTTGCCGTAGCACCGCAAGCCCCCGCGTCAGTCGGAACGGAACGTGAAATAATGGCTGGATCTGATGGCATGTGTGGGCGTTCGCTCAAGCGGCCGCACGCGCGGCTGCCCCTGATGAAACACTGGAAATAGCTTTAAATTGTAGCACTTTACGCGCCCAAGGCCGGATCCGGCGCGACGGGGCGCATGCATTGCGCATCACCATCAAGCGCAATTTAGTCATGCCCTCGATCGCGTAGCGGATGTCTTCACGCCCCAGCGTTGTTTAGTCAATCGGGCGGCGAATGCAAACGGTTAGCCCGCTGCGGCCGAATCCAAGACCCGGTCAGATTGTGATTGTAGGAGATCGGAAACGCGCATACAGCGCGGGGCAATCATGGATCGATCACGTCCGCGCACGCGTCGGGATAGTGTCACCGTTCTGGCGTGTCACCGTGCGTGCACGACTCGGTCATATGCCGCCACTGACTGGTTTGACACGGCTGGCCGCCGTGCGTGCGCGCTCGCGGGCTTCGTCGACGCTCGACGCCACCGCCAACGCCACACCCATGCGGCGCTTGACGAAGCTCTGCGGCTTGCCGAATAGCCGCAGGTCCGCGCCCGGCACCGCCAGCGCATCGGCAACACCGTCGAAGCCAATGCCTTTCTCGTCGCGACCGCCGTAGATCACCGCCGACGCCCCGGGCGAGCGCAACGCGGGATCCACCGGCAAACCCAGGATCGCGCGTGCATGCAGTTCGAATTCGGAAAAGCGTTGCGTGGCCAGCGTCACGAGCCCGGTATCGTGCGGACGCGGACTGACCTCGGAAAACCAGACTTGATCGCCGCGGACAAATAGCTCGACCCCAAATAGCCCACGCCCACCCAGTGCGGCCGTAATCCGCTGAGCGACCTCACGTGCCCGCTCGAGCGCCAGCGGGCTCATGGGCTGCGGTTGCCATGATTCGACATAGTCCCCGTCCAATTGCAGGTGGCCCACCGGCTCACAGAAATACGTCGCAACCCCGCCACTTGCCGGATCGGTAGCTCGCACGGTGAGCAGCGTGATTTCATAGTCGAACTGCACGAAACCCTCGACGATCACCCGGCCGTGGTGCACACGCCCGCCCGACATCGCGTAATGCCAAGCCCGCTCAACGTCTACAGCGCTCTTGAGCACGGACTGGCCTTTGCCGGAGGACGACATGACGGGCTTGACCACGCACGGGTAGCCGATACCAGCGTCGATCGCGGCTTGCAGTGCGTCGAGCGAGTCCACAAACGCGTAGGGCGAGGTCGGCAATTGCAGTTGCTCGGCGGCCAGGCGGCGAATGCCTTCGCGGTTCATCGTCAATTGCGCCGCGCGTGCGGTGGGGATCACTTCGGCCAGTCCCTCGGCTTCGATCATGGCAAGCTCGTCAGTGGCGATCGCCTCGATTTCGGGCACGATCAGATGCGGGCGCTCTTGCTCGACCAGTGCGCGAAGCGCGTGGCCATCGGTCATGTCCATCACATGCGCACGGTGCGCGACCTGGTGGCCAGGGGCATCGGCATAGCGATCGACCGCAATCACCTCGACCCCAAGCCGCTGCAACGCGATGATCACCTCTTTGCCCAGTTCGCCGGCACCGAGCAGCATCACACGGGTCGCACCCGGCGACAATGGCGTGCCGAAACGCCGGCGACTAAACGAACTGACGGACATGTATTCCCCTTTGATGTAGCCAAGACCGGTAGTGCAGCATGGCCGCCGATGTTAACATGCTGCCCCTTCGGGGGATGCCCGCCGCACACGCGGGTTGCATCAGCCATGGGTACGCGGTCAGGACCGGTGGCCACCACGGCATTCACATCGAGCCGTTAAACTTGCTCCTTGATCCGCGATCGTCGTCCGGCAGTGCGGCACTACTCTCTCTGACTGATTCTATTCAAGCATGCTCAGTGTGGTTCTTGGCGGATTCGGATTTTCCACAGCCTGGCTTATCGTCCTCGCGTGGCGGCTCGCGCGTGCACTGTGGCCGGGCAGCACCGGCCTGCAGGGGCCCGGAACAATCCGCCTGTGGCTCGGCGCCGTCGTCGTCTTGGTCGCCAGCAGCGCGCTGGAAGCGCGGCTCGCAACGCATGCTGCGTACGACGCGATCGGCCGTGCAAGCGCCGCAGGCCTGGCCGCGCTGCTGGGCACACCCGCGTCGATCGTCGTGTTCACGCTGTTGTGGATCGCCGCACTGCCGTGGCTATTTGGCGCCCAATGGGCGCAATGCCTCGCGTACCTGGACCGTACTTTCGGCCTAGGCATCGGTATCGGCACACGCCGCCCGTCGCGTGACGAACAACATGAACGCCCGACACGTCGCTCCACCGGCGGCGACGCAACGCAGGGTCCGCGCGAAAGTTATTTTCGCGTGCTCGGCAACGGCGGTTTTGGCCCGAACGATACGCGTGGCAAACGCGCGTCCGCATCCCGCTGGCCCGACGCGCGCCGCTTACCGAAGCGCCTGGGCATGACACGCGGTTTTACGGCCCCATCGCCGGACGCCCGGTTCGAGTCGGCGGGCCCATCGGCGAGCCTTCATGACCACGGCCGCGGGCCGGCGACCGCGTTGCCCGCCGCCACGTCGACGCCCGCGGTGTCGCCAGTGGCCACCCCGGCGCCGTGCACCGCCCCTGCGCCCAACACCTCGAAGGTTCTTTCACGCGGCAGAAACGAACCGCTAAAGACGGCGGGAACCTTGCGCGTGACGAGGCCGGCCTCACTGGTGCGGCCGGCTGTGCCCCCGTATGCGGCCCATTCGCGCGCCATCCCGCGCACAGCCGTGCCCGACGGTGACAAAGCGCGCCGCATGATGCCGCGTGGCGGCGCCCCCGCCGCGCCCGCTCCCCGGCTAGTGCCGTCGCGCACGCCGCCGCGCCCGTATCGGCCGAGCGACAACTACCTAGAGCGCGCTGCGGCACAGCGCGCCAGCCCCGCGAGTGGACCAGCACAACTGGACGGCGTGTTCGCTGCGCCGTCAGCACCGTCAGCACCGCCAAGCATCGTGGCGGCACTGCGCGCGATCGAGCAACAAGCAGCTCAATGGAGCGCGCTCGCCGGCGCAAGCCTTGACCGACGAGCGGGTCGCCACGGCAACACGGCCACCGCGCTGCCAGAAGCGCCCGTGCCTGCTGCGTCACCGCTGGCTCAACCCTCGTCAGAATCTGCGGCAATACCTCACGATCCGTCCCCGGCGGCGCTCGCTCCAACGTCCCCTGTTACGTCTTCGTCGGCGTGTGCAGCGCCGCGATTGGATCCGGACCAGTCAAGGCCCGCTGCGGCACCGCCGGACGCAGCCACACCGGAATATGCTCTCACGCCGCCGACCCGATCGTCGTCGGAATCCGACTCGCCACCATTGGCCCCCCTCCCGCCAGCGCGTGCCGAGACGCCTTTGGACACCCTTCGGTCGCCTGAGCTGCGCATGGATGCGCCGCCAGACCTGCCCCCAGCCGCTCCCCCACCGGTCGTCCCGCCGACTGCCCGGGCCGCGGCAGCGACAGCTGCCGCTGTCGTCTGCGCACCGGCACCCTTGCCGACGTCGGCGCCGATATCTACACCCGGGCCGATGTCCATGCTCGAGTCGATGCCCGGTCCCAACGGCGCGCCGGTTTCCGCCACGGTGCCTGCAGCACCCGACGAAACCGTACCGGCGGTAAGCCCCGCCTCGAAGCGCAACACGTTCCCATTCCAGGCGAGCGCCGCCTCGCCTATCGAATTGCCGGCCCTGGCGCTGCTCGCAAGCGGCTCCGACATTATCGAACCGGTATCCGAGGCGACGCTCGCCGCGACCGGCCAATTAATTGAGCAACGGCTCAAGGAGTTCAAGGTGCCGGTGTCCGTGATCGGCGCTTCGGCCGGCCCGGTAATCACGCGCTTCGAGATCGAGCCGGCACTGGGGGTGCGCGGCAGCCAGATCGTAGGCTTGATGAAGGACTTGTCACGCGGCCTCGGATTGACGTCAATCCGCGTGGTCGAGACGATCCCGGGCAAGACCTGCATGGGACTCGAACTGCCCAACGCTCGACGGCAAGTGATCCGGTTGGCGGACATCCTCGCGTCGCGGGAATACACGGGTTCGGCATCGCAACTCACGCTCGCGCTGGGCAAGGACATCACGGGTGAACCGGTCGTGACCGACTTGGCGCGCGCGCCGCACATGCTCGTGGCCGGCACCACCGGCTCGGGCAAGTCGGTGGCGATCAACGCGATGATCGTGTCCTTGCTGTATAAGGCAACGCCACAGGACGTCCGGTTGATCATGATCGACCCGAAGATGCTGGAGCTGTCGGTCTACGAGGGCATCCCGCACCTGCTTGCGCCGGTCGTGACCGACATGAAGCTCGCCGCGAACGCACTGACGTGGTGCGTCGCGGAAATGGAAAAGCGCTACCGGCTGATGTCCGCGCTCGGTGTGCGCAACCTCGCGGGCTTCAACCAGAAAATCGTCGATGCTGAGCAGGCCGGACGCAAGGTCGGCAATCCGTTCTCGCTGACGCCGGACGCACCGGAACCGCTTGCCCCCCTACCCATGATCGTGGTGGTCATCGACGAGCTAGCGGACCTGATGATGGTGTCCGGCAAGAAGATCGAGGAGTTAATCGCGCGGCTCGCGCAAAAGGCCCGGGCTGCGGGGATCCACTTGATCTTGGCCACGCAACGGCCGTCAGTCGACGTGATTACGGGCCTGATCAAGGCGAACATTCCGACGCGGGTGGCATTCCAGGTATCGTCCAAGGTGGACTCGCGCACCATCCTCGATCAGATGGGCGCGGAATCGCTGCTCGGCCAAGGGGACATGCTGTTCCTGCCCCCCGGCACCGGCTATCCGCAGCGGGTCCACGGTGCCTTCGTCGCGGACGAAGAAGTACATCGCGTCGTCGAACATCTGAAACAGTTCGGTGAACCGGAATACGAAGAAGGCATCTTAGCTGGCGTGCCCGGGGACAGTGCGGCCACGGACCTATTCGGCGAGGCGCCCGATGCAGAGGCCGATCCGCTGTATGACGAGGCCGTGGCATTCGTGTTGCGCAGCCGCCGCGCGTCGATCTCGTCGGTGCAACGGCAGTTGCGCATCGGCTACAACCGCGCTGCCCGTTTGGTCGAGCAAATGGAAGCGGCCTCACTAGTGTCGTCAATGGGAGTCAATGGTAGCCGCGAAGTGCTCGCGCCGGCGCCCACGGACTGAGCCACCGCACCCGCACCGCGCGCGCCACGCGGTGTGCTGCCCAGGCTCGACTGGCGGCCCACGAGGCTCAGGAAGCCGTTGTCGGCATCGACCGAATAGATCACGATCTCGTTAGCATCACCACGGTTGGTCGCATACAGGAAACGGCCGTCCGGCGACAGGTGAATCGCGCCACCGCCCACCTTGCCGCGAAAGCCCGGCGCGCTCAACGGCACGGTGTGCCCGCGAGTCAACGGCAAACGCTCCCGTGCCGGGCCCGCGGGGCAACGGCTATCCGTTGCAAAGCTGTTCGAGGCGCCACCTGTCCTGCGGGGAGAGCGGCCCCACTGTGAACTGCCCATGCTGCTCGCAGTAACGGGTGAAGCACGCACGTTCGATCAGAAACACCGCGGCCGTCTCCATGCCGTTGCGCGACAGTCCGAGCCGTCGGTAGTCCAGCTCGAGTACGGAGTCCGGTTCGGTAGCGGGCAGATGATCGGCGGCGGACAGGATCGTGATGCAATCGACTTTTGATGGATTCGTCAGCATGTCTGGGAGCCGCAAGGTGACCGGGAGAGGACGTCCGGGCCTGGTGGCGCTCGCTGCACACCCCATCGTCCGGAAACTTCATCATAGGAACAGCACGAGCAGATTGCCCGATCAACGACACCAACACGTGCCACAGCGGTATGTCATTTGCATCCATCGGGCGCGCCGCGCCCGCCCAACTGTTTGCCAAAAGACCGGCAACACGCGGGCTGCGCTCAATTGCCTTATGATCGGGAACCATGCGCAGCTCCTGCTCCGACTCCACCCATGCCCCGTGCAATCGAAGACTATGCGTTGATCGGCGATGGTCACACCGCGGCGCTGGTCGGCCGCGACGGTTCAATCGACTGGCTATGCTGGCCGCGGTTTGATTCCGGCGCCTGCTTTGCGGCATTGCTCGGCACGCCCGAGCATGGCCGCTGGCTGATCGCACCTTATACGCCAGACGCGGCGTCGCACCCGCCAGACGACGCGACGCCGCTGACGGTATCCAGCACCCGCCGGCGCTATCGCGGCGACACGTTGATCCTGGAAACCGACTTCGAGACGCCAGACGGCGCCGTCACGCTAATCGACTTCATGCCGTCACGCAGCGGCCATTCGGAGCTGGTGCGTATCGTCGTCGGCCAGCGGGGCGCCGTGCGCATGCGCATGGAGCTGGTGCTGCGCTTTGACTACGGTTACTCGGTGCCATGGGTCAGCCGGCTCGACGACGGCAGCGGCATCCGCGCGATTGTCGGTCCCGACATGGCCGTGCTGCGCACGCCGGTGGCGCTGCACGGCCAGAACATGCACACCGTCGCGGACTTCACCGTGCGTGACGGCGAGCGGATACCCTTCGTGCTCGCGTATGCTCCGTCGCACGAACGCCTGCCTGCCGCCCGTGATCCGCACCGTACGCTGGCACGCACCGAGTCATACTGGTGCAAATGGTCGTCGCGCTGCACGGTTGCGGGCCGGTGGGCGCCGGCGATCCGGCGCTCGCTGATCACGCTGCGCGCACTGGCCTACGAACCGACGGGTGGGATCGTGGCGGCGCCAACCACGTCGTTACCCGAGTACCTTGGCGGCACGCGCAACTGGGACTATCGCTACACATGGCTGCGCGACGCGACGATCACGCTGCTCGCGCTGATGCGCGGTGGATACTATGACGAAGCCTGCGCGTGGCGCGCATGGCTGGGTCGCGTCATGGCCGGCTCGCCGACCCAGTTGCAGATCATGTACGGTATTGGCGGCGAACGACGGCTACCGGAATGGGAGGCGTCGTGGCTGCCCGGCTACGAAGATTCCCGGCCGGTCAGGCTCGGCAACAACGCAGTCGGGCAATTGCAGTTGGACGTCTACGGTGAAGTCATGAATGCGTTGCACCTGGCCCGAGTGGGCGGGCTGGACGCCGATGAAACCGCTTGGTCCATTCAATGCGAAATGGTCAATCACCTCGAAAAGATCTGGACGGAACCGGACGAGGGGATCTGGGAAGTCAGGGGCGGCCGGCAGCACTTCACCTTCTCGAAAGTCATGGCGTGGGTCGCGTGCGACCGGATCCTCAAGTCAGCCGAGCGCTTCTCGTTGCCCGGTCCGCTCGACCGGTGGCGCCGCGTGCGCGACGAAATCCACGCGCAGGTCTGCGCGTGCAGCTGGAACCCGGCGTTGAACGCGTTCGCGCAAAGCTATCGCGGCGAAGCCGGCGGCAACGACCTGGATGCCAGCGTATTGCTGATGCCGCTGGTCGGATTTTTGCCCCCGACGGACCCGCGGGTGCGCGGCACGGTTGAGGCGATCGATCGTACGTTGAGCGAGCACGGGCTAATCAAGCGCTATCACACCAGCGATGTCGACGACGGGCTGCCGCCCGGCGAAGGAACGTTCCTGGCATGCAGCTTTTGGATGGTCGACAACCTCGTGTTGCAGGGTCGGCTTGATGAAGCGCACCGGCGCTACGAGCGGCTGCTGTCCCTGTGCAACGACGTAGGGCTATTGTCGGAAGAATACGACACCAACGCAGGCCGGATGGTCGGCAACTTCCCACAGGCGTTTTCCCATGTTGCGCTGGTGCATACCGGATTGAACCTCATGCGGCACGAAGAACAGATGGCCAAGACCGCCGCCGGCGACGACCACTCTCGTTCCGCGCTAGATGCGCCGCAGTAAGCGACACGCTCACCAGCGGGATTTGCTGCATTGCACCAGCCCGCGATTGTCCGATATGATCGGATGTCAGGATTGGACACGTCATCCTGCGCCCGGCCGCCCGCGTGTCTCGCGCGGGCGGCGAGAAGCACTCGGCTTCGATCGGCGCCATACCGATGGCAGCGGGAATCGACCCACATGCCGTAACACGGAGCAAGCATGCTCTATCAATTTCACGAATTCCAGCGCGCGCTGCTGAGCCCGCTAACTGCCTGGGCGCAATCCGCGTCGAAATCGTTCGCGAATCCGGCCAGTCCGCTCGCCTACGTCCCTGGCGCATCGCGCTGGGCCGCCGCCTACGAGTTGCTATACCGGCTCGGCAAGGACTACGAACGCCCCGAATTTAACATCAAGCAGATCGAGAAGGACGGCCGCAGCATCCCGGTCGTCGAACAGACGATCCTGGAAAAACCGTTTTGCCGGCTGCTGCGCTTCAAGCGGTATTCCGACGACAGCGACGCCGTATCGCAACTGAAGCATGAACCCATCGTGCTGGTCTGTGCACCGCTGTCCGGACATCACTCGACGCTGTTGCGCGATACGGTGCGCACGCTGCTGCAGGACCACAAAGTCTACATCACCGACTGGATCGATGCACGGATGGTGCCGCTCGAGGCCGGCGCGTTCCATCTGGACGACTACGTCGAGTACATCCAGGACTTTATCCGACACATCGGCGCGAAGAACCTGCACGTGATCTCGGTATGCCAGCCGACGGTGCCGGTGCTCGCGGCGATCTCGCTGATGGCCAGCCGCGGCGAGGACACACCACGTACGATGACGATGATGGGAGGGCCGATCGATGCCCGTAAGAGCCCAACGTCGGTGAACTCGCTGGCAACGCAGCATTCGTACGAGTGGTTTGAGAACAATGTGATCTATACGGTGCCGTCGAACTATCCGGGCGTGGGCCGCAAAGTTTATCCGGGTTTTCTACAGCACGCCGGGTTCGTTGCGATGAACCCGGAGCGGCATCTGCAATCGCATTGGGAATTCTTTGAGAATCTAGTGCGCGGCGACGAAGACGATGCCGAAGCGCATCGCCGCTTCTACGACGAATACAACGCCGTGCTGGACATGGCGGCGGAATATTACTTGGAAACGATCCGCATCGTGTTTCAGGAATTCCGGCTCGCGCAAGGCACTTGGACCGTCAACGGCGAGCCGGTGCGTCCGCAAGACATCACCGATACCGCGCTCTTTACGATCGAGGGCGAGCTGGATGACATCTCCGGCTGTGGACAGACGCGCGCCGCCCACACGCTGTGCACCGGCATTGCGTCAGCGTCACACCGGCATTTCACCGCGGAGCAATGCGGTCACTACGGGATCTTCTCGGGACGGCGCTGGCGCACGATCATCTATGCGCAAATCCGCGAGTTCATCCATGAGCATGATCACGAGGCTACGGTGCAGGCGTAGCGCCGGTGCGGTCGGTTCTCCAACACGGGCAACCGCGATCACAGTGGGCACGTCGCAAGGATTAGCTTGACTGACCTCTAAAACAGTTCGTGCAATCCTGTCACGGATCTGAATGCTGTGCTTGTTGCCGCGCAGCTTAACGTGGGCCTCACACCGGGCGCACCGCATCTGGATTTGCCGGACATATCAGCGGCACTGGCGTTCACGCAACGAAAAAACTGAGCCGTTATTTTAAATGGGGCGATTCGGACTCCTCCGATGCGTTGTCCTCTATGTTATCCAGATCGAGCGGGGGCTTGTAAAATGCCCGGCGCGCTTAATCGAGGGGAATGTACGATGATCTGAGTCGCTTGGTTGCTCTATCGTTCTCCGATTCCGTTGGCTGGCGCTTTATGCCTGCGGGAGTCCGCAATGGCGCTACATCGTCGGCCCCAACCGGTACTTGCGGAATGGATGGGAAATCCGAAGGCGCAACTTGCCGCCGCCGATCCGTATCAACGGTACGTAATGGCGCGCTATCCGTGGCCGCACTTCGAGACTCATCCAAAGCCTGCGTCGCATCTGCGCGCGAGACGTCCGAAGCTGCGTGTTGGATCAAGCTTAGCCTGATGCCTTCGGCAAACGCCTCATCGTTGGCGTCTTGTATTTCCTTTTTGGACGGCTTTTTCTTCGCGTCCAACTTTTCACGGATCTTTTGCTGTTTCCCGCTCAAATATGCATCAAGATTTTGGGGACTAACGGTATTTCGCCTTTGCGACGACAGTGGAACGACTCGTCTGGGTGGCCGCCGTGGCGGAACAACCCCATTATTCGGCCGTGGCGGCGCGTCCTCAAGCGTTGGAGGTGTAGCGTATCTTGGGGAGGAAGGCTGCGGCATTGGCATACTGGGGTTGATGCCCGGCTCTTGGAACCTCTGCTGCGGCATACCGTAATTGGCGAACGCCGACATCGCGTACTCGGCGCCGCTCGGTTCATGCCAGCCCGCAGTCATCGGAACGCTACCGTGGCCAGGCCAGGAAGGCGCCGGCACGCTGCCACTGCCAGAGCCGTATGGACCGTACGACAGCATGATCGCACTACTTGGTACCGCCGTCATTGGTATGTCGCCCAACAACCGCGAAATGGCAGACACAATCGATGACTGCGGCGGCGGCAGGACGACGACCACGTGGCTTAAAGGCTGAGAAGGCGCCGACATAACCAACGGGCTATTGCCCCCCATCGGGGTAAACCGTGATGGCGTCCCACTCTCAGGTGGCGGTCCGAATTGCGGCGCTGTAGAAAAGCCTATTGCATTGCCGTGTCCCCAAACATGAGGTGGGTGGGCACCTTGCATCGCGCCGCCCGTACTCGGGGAGGCTATATTCCACTGCGCTCGTTCGGACGGTAGCGCGGCAGCACGCAGACGCGAGCCCCACTTTTTCAACCCGCTTAGCAGTGCCGAAACCCCGGCACGTCCTGGGGTGACGCCCGGCTTGTCATCAGACGCCGAACGTAGACCTTGCAACTGTGGCAAAACCCATCCAGACACATCCAGTTTTGACCTGTCAATCATACATGCTCCAATGATCGCGTCCTATTCGAATTGTGCGTCGCTGCCTGGCGCCACGCACGGCTTGCGCCTCCGGCGCCTCGGCGTGATTTCGCAATGGCACTCCATCGGCGGCCGTCATCGACACTCGCGTAGCATGCCGGCATGGGTACGCATTTCCAGTTGGTTTGGGCTTTAAATTAATCCGTCTCTTGGTCTGCCGAGAATATACTTGGCGCCAACTGCGGCTGATAGACGTTCCTACGGGTTTCGGTCAGCGGTTTATGCGCCGGTACGCTCCTCTCCTGGGGAGGGAATATACGGCTCTTCCACTGCTGCTTCGATACATCCTCGGGGAGACTAGCTTGTGACGGACTCGCGGACTTTGAGCGCTGTCCCGATGGCTTTTTAACAGGTGTGTGTTTCAGCGTCGAAGATGGCGGAGCCGGGGGCGTTTTCGCGAAGACGGCTCCCCCCTGCTGGGGACGGAATATACTCAACTTCCACCGCTCCTCCGATGCATCATCGGGGACACGAGCTTGTGGCGAATCCACCTCCTCCGAGCGCGGCTTCGGCGGCGAAAATGGACTGCACAATAGCATCTTCGCGGGATCCGGTTGCTGCAGCGATGGAAACGGCTCGTCTTCGTCTAAAGATGCGGTGTCACTTTTCCACCTGGGAACACCGAACGACTGGAATGGGTCATTAGGCCCGTCGGCACGTCCGTCTTTTGGAAACGGTGCGACGACACCTTGTGCTGGCGCGTTCATGGGTGACGTCGCTTGCCCTTCCCAAGCCGAAGCGGCTTTGGGAATGAAGAAGCCACGGAACATTCGTGCTACAGCAGCCGCGATTGCCTTGCAACGGGCCCACGGCACGGTGGAGAAGGATGTGCTCGCCTGACGCAGCATTTGTGGGAATGAAGGCATCCAGCGAGCGCTGAGGGGCTCCCCGGCGCCCAGCGCGGATTGGCGAACCGTCGGCTGCGGACCATATACGCGGGACGCAGCAGGGAACGTTTGATTGCCTTCGACAAGAGAGCCGTGCAGACCGAACGCCGCAGGCCTTCCTGCAGGCGGTTGACCGCGCATGTTCTTAGGTCGGGCCAACATTTTCAAAGCCGCCAGCGGCCCGGTAGACGCGGAGGGCCTCGAAGGACACGGTGTGCTCGCAAAGGAACGCTCATTGAGCCATTGCGGCAACAGCGCTGCTGAGCCGGGAGGTATCGCGACGCGGTGGTTGTACAAGTCTGACTCCTGACGCGGCGGTAAATAGGACACCACGCCCCGTCAGCTTAATCGCGGCACGGCACGACATCAGGTCGCATCCGAACGGCGACGCCGGCAAGCGAATCGACGAACCCCTGTCTCGACGCACCGGGTAGAACCTCGCAACCGCGACGGGCTTAAGCTTGACGCTGACTCTCGTCACGACATGGTCACGCTGCGCACCGCCTGCTGTGTCGCGCAGCGCGGCACGACGGTCACCGATGCAGTAAGATCACCGATGCAGTAAGTACGCTAGCAACATATCCGTATTGAGCCGAACCATCTCGGCATGTTCATCGCTGTGGCCGAAATCGCGCCCCAGCGTCGCATACAGCGTATGCCGATTGGACACAATGTAATAGCCTAACCCGGAGATCGTCACATATAGGCGCAGCGGATCAATGCCAGCCCGGAACAGCCCAGCGCGGTGCCCGCGCTCCAGGATGCCAGAAAGCGTCGCGAGCATCGGTGAAACGGTTTCACGAATCCGCGTCGACTTTTGCAGATACCGCGCCTCATGCAAGTTTTCGTTGTTTAGCAAGCGCAGCAGGTCAGGATGCTGACGATAGAACGCCCATATAAAGTGGGCAAGCCGCGTCATGGCCTCCACGGGCGCCAGTCCGTTCAGGTCCAGCGTGCGTTCCGCTTCGGCAAATCCCGTCAGCGCCTGCTCCAGCACCGCGGTGAACAACTGCTCCTTGCTGCCGAAGTAGTAGTACAGCATCCGTTCGTTGGTCCCGGCACGACAGGCGATCTGGTCCACGCGCGCGCCGGACAATCCGCCGTTCGCAAATTCTTCGGCAGCGGCGGCGAGAATGCGGCGCCTCGTGCCTTCGGGGTCTCTTTTGATTCTCGGCTGGTTCATGTTCAGATCATGATGCAGTAGCCGCGTTGACCGATCGCGTCACCACCGGATAGGCCCACGGCGGCAGAAAACGGTGCGCCGCGCTGAGTTACCGCCCTAAGACTGACACGGAAAGCAGTTGGATTATGGCACGCGGGTCCAACGCCGCTATCGGAATAGGCGATAATTGCGTATTGATAAAATATGCGTCGCACTTCTCGACGCGTCCAGGTTCCGACACTGTGACTGCTTCTCCGTCGCTCGCGGATCGGATCGACGATCTGCTTCCCCAAACTCAATGCACCAAATGCGGCTATAGCGGCTGCCGCCCCTATGCGCAAGCCGTTGCCGACGGCACGGCGAGCTACAACCAGTGTCCGCCCGGAGGACAGCAAGGCATCGCCCGGCTGGCGTCATTGCTCGACAGGCCGCTCATCCCGCTCAATCCGGCCAACGGCGTCGAGCGTGCACGGGCGCGTGCGGTAATCGATGAGACCGTGTGCATCGGCTGCACGTTATGCATGCAGGCATGCCCGGTCGATGCCATTGTCGGCGCCCCAAAGCAGCTGCATACGGTGCTGGCAGATTGGTGCACCGGCTGCGATCTGTGCGTCGCGCCGTGCCCCGTCGATTGTATCGAGATGGTCTCCGTGACCGGCACTGCCACCGGATGGGACGCATGGTCGCCGCAGCAGGCCGATGCGGCCCGACGTCGGCATGCGCGGCGCAATGCGCGGCTCGCGAAAGAGCGTGATGTGGCGCAGCAGCGTGCCGCCGCTCGTCGCGCGACGATGAGTTCGGATGCCACACCGGTGCCGCCAGCATCGGGATGGGCGTCGCCCGGCACGGTGCGAGAGCGCATAAGTGCCGAGCCCGGTCACCCGCCCAGCGCGACGCCCGCCGCTGCCACCGCGACCGGCATGCCAGGGGCCGGGCCAATGGCGTCGTCGCAGGACCATGCCGCCGCACGAAAGCAAGCGATCATCCAGGCGGCGCTCGAGCGTGCCCGCAAGAAAAAAGAGGAACTGGCCGCCCAGGGGCTGGGGCCGCGCAACACATCGGACGTCAGTCCAGCCGTGCAAGCGCAAATCGACGCGGCCGAAGCACGTCGGCGGCGCCTGGGATGGGACACGGACGAACGCGGCGGCGCTGCATCGGAGCCGCCCCCGCCGCCCGATGCGCGCAGAGACGGCTCCGACCTCGATGCATGATGCGCCGTCTGCGCCTCACTGTCCCCTAAAGCGACGAATCTTCATGAACGCCCAAAAGCGCCGCGCAATCTACGAAACGCTGCAAAGCCTGAATCCCCATCCGACGACGGAGCTGGAGTACACGACGCCGTTCGAACTGCTGATCGCCGTGATACTGTCGGCGCAGGCGACCGACGTCTCGGTCAACAAGGCGATGCGCCAGATGTTCCCAGTCGCCAACACGCCGAAAGCCATCCTGGCGCTCGGCGAAGACAGTGTGGCACAGTACATCAAGACGATTGGACTGTACCGGACCAAGGCCAAGAACGTCATCGCGACCTGCAGGATCCTGCTCGACAAGCACCACGGCGAAGTGCCGGCTGATCGCGAAGCGCTCGAGGCCCTGCCCGGTGTGGGCCGCAAGACGGCGAGCGTTGTGCTGAACACCGCATTCGGGCACCCGACGATCGCCGTCGACACGCATATCTTCCGCGTCGCGAACCGCACCGGGCTGGCGCCCGGCAAGGACGTGCGGGCGGTGGAGGCGGCGCTGGAAAAGCTCACGCCGGCCGAATTCCGGCATGACGCGCACCACTGGCTGATCCTGCACGGCCGCTACGTATGCCGCGCGCGGCTGCCTGAATGCTGGCATTGTGCGATCGAGCCGCTGTGCGAATTCAAGAGCAAGACGCCCGCTCCCACCCAATGATGTAACGATTGCCACAAAAGCATTGCGGATGCACTGATAAGAAGCTTGCGTCGTGGCTGTGCAGCGATGAGCACCGCGGTGCGACGGTGCGGCGCCACGACAACGCTCGGCGTACAATGATGGATTGCGCGGCTGCGCGTGCCAAGCGGTTCCTGTGCCTGATGTTCACTCCAAGTCGTGACGAAGTCCGTCGTTTTTTTACCGAGACGTGGCGCAAGCAACGCGCCGGTGAAATCTTGACCCCGCTGCAGAGCATGGCGGCGGACTGGATCGTCCAGCACCCAGAGTACCAAGCTGTCCTGGACTGCGCCGACGCAGGCGAGCAGGACTACTCGCCCGAGCGCGGCCAAACGAACCCATTCCTGCACTTGTCGATGCACCTGGCAATCAGCGAGCAGTTGTCGATCGACCAGCCGCGCGGCATCCGCGCCGCACACGAGCGCCTGGCTGCACGACTGGGCTCGGACCACGACGCACACCACGCGATCATGGAATGTCTTGGCCAGATCATCTGGGAAGCACAACGCAACAAAGTCCCGCCGGATACCGACGCGTATCTGGCGCTGATTGAACAGCGCGCGTCCCGGGATTGACGGCACAGGGCCGGCCGACGCAGCGACACCGCCGTGCGTGTGCGCCGGCGACGTGAGACCGCTTACTTCTTCAGCACGAGATCGCCCTTCAGCGACTCGATATACGCGGCAATGTCTTTCAAATCGCTTTCGGACAGGCTCTGCACCTGCGCAGCCATGATCGCATGGTCGCGACCAAAGGACGGATTGCCACCGCCCATCTGGTATTGGCGCAATGCCCAATAGGTGTAGTCGGCATGCTGCCCCGCGAGTTTCGGATAATCCGGAGTCACCGGCTTGTCCAGCCCCGCTCCGTGGCACGCGGCGCAGTTGGTGCGCTCGACGATTGCGCGCCCGTTACCAATGTCCGCGGCTTGCGCGGCCCCGATCGATACCACGGCCGCACACGCGGCGATCATTGCCTTGGCGACGCCCGACGCTTCAATGATGCGCTTTTTCATGAGTTCTCCTGTTGCTCGTCTACCGTTCGCCACGTTCCGATCACCGCTGCGGATTGGGCTGGCTTGCCGGCGTCTGAGCCGCGTAGTACGCGGCCAGGTCGGCAATGTCCTGGTCCGTTAGCGACTTGGCGATCGCTTGCATCGGCGCGAACTTGCGTGCACCCTTCTTGTATTCCTGCAATGCGTTTTCCAGATACTTCGCGTTCTGACCGCCGAGCATCGGCACTTTATAGACCTGTGGGAACGCGGCGCGATAACCGGGAATGCCGTGGCAGCCAATGCACATGGCGACCTTCCCTTGCGCGGCGCGCGCGTTGCCGACCACGTCCGCCGCCGCGGTGCCGGCTGACCCGGCGAACACCGCAATGGCAGCCATCACGACGAATCTGTTCATAAGCATCTAACCTGGCTGTAGGGGAATATCGGGGCGCTGAAACCGCGCAGGCCTGCACCGCCCTGCTCTGCACGAATCCACTGGCGTTGAGCAGCCGGCCAAAAAAACGGCGTATTGTAACCCCCGACGCTAGGAGCGTCCACTTAAGGGCCAGCGCGCGACTGCGCGCCGCGCACCGCGTAGTCAACCGTGCTGCAGGCAGCAGACCGCCCTCACCCTGCGTCAATCGGCCGCAGCGAAATGCAGCATTTGGGCGCTCGGCGGCCCGCGCCGGCATCGGTCGGCGCGCCGATGGCATGACACGCGCCAGGGGCAGCGAGCCGGCCACACGGTCGGCGGCGAGGCGGCGCCTGTCTTATACTGGCGTTTTCGTGTCTCCGTGCCGAGCAGGTCGCCGCCGCGCTCGGCATGCCGCTGCTGCAATGGCACATCAAATCGACCACCCAAGCCCAGCAGGGGCTGTATGAGTACGATGCTCATCCTCAGCAAGTAACCCTTCCCATCCATGACTGCGTCCTCACCACCCGACCCAGCCGCTCCGCCCACGCTACGCGCGCCACTGCGTCCGGTCGGTGACACCTCGCTGTCGGCGCTGGTCGCCGGTTTTGTGGCCGCGATGACGGGCTACACCAGCTCGATCGCATTGATATTCCAGGCCGGCCGCGCCGCGCACCTGAGCGACGCCCAGATCTCATCGTGGATCTGGGCGCTGTCGATCGGCATGGCTGTCACGGCTATCGGGCTGTCGCTACGCTTTCGCGCGCCGATCGTCGTCGCCTGGTCCACGCCCGGCGCTGCGCTGCTCATCACCAGCCTGCCCGGGGTGCCCTACGCCGAGGCGATCGGCGCTTTCGTCGTGTGTGCGGCGCTGCTAGCCCTGGTCGGCGTCACTGGCTGCTTCGATTCATTGATGGCGAGGATCCCATCGGGTATCGCCGCCGCCCTACTGGCCGGCATTTTGTTCGAGATCGGCAGCGCGATCTTTGTCCAGGCGGGCCAACAACGCGCGCTGGTGCTCACGATGTTCGTCGCCTACCTCGTGACCAAGCGCGTTTGCCCCCGCTATGCGATCGCCCTTACGCTGGTGGTCGGCACTGTGCTGGCCGGCGCGCTCGGCTTGCTCGATTTCAGTCATTTCAGCATCGCGCTCGCGCATCCCGTGTTCACCCGCCCGTCGTTTTCCCTCGCCGCGTTGATCAGTATCGGCGTGCCGCTGTTCATTGTCGCGATGGCTTCGCAGAACATGCCAGGCGTGGCGGTGTTGCGCGCGCACGGCTATAGCACGCCATCGGCGCCACTGATCGCCACAACCGGGATCGCATCGCTGCTGCTGGCGCCATTCGGCTCGCACGGGATCAACCTCGCGGCCATCACCGCAGCGATCTGCACCAGTCGCGACGCACACGAGGATCCGGCAAAGCGCTACACTGCCGCCGTATGGTGCGGCGTGTTCTACTTGCTGGCCGGCATCTTCGGCGCGACGATCGCGGCGCTGTTCGCCAGCCTGCCCAAGGCACTGATCGTGTCGGTCGCCGCGCTGGCGCTGTTCGGCTCAATCATGACCGGCCTGACCCACGCAATGCAGGATGCCCGACAACGCGAAGCGGCACTCGTTACCTTCATGGTGACCGCCTCCGGGTTCACGCTGCTGTCGATCGGCTCGGCCTTCTGGGGCCTGGTGGCCGGCCTCGTCGCGAACGCCATCCTGAACTGGCGCCGCTAAATGCGCCGGCAAGCCGGCGGCGCGGTGCCCGACGTCCGGCATCCCGCAGCCGGCGCCCCGACGAACCGGGGGAGCACCGACTGGTCGGACAACTATCGGACGCCGCACGGCTGCGAGACAATAGTGGAAATCAGCGCGGCATTTCGGGATACGATCTACAAGGAACCTAGCCATGACGACTGCACTAGACCAGTTGAAGCAGTACACGACCGTCGTCGCCGATACCGGCGATTTCCAGCAACTCGCGCGTTACAAGCCGCAGGATGCAACGACCAATCCGTCGCTGATCCTGAAGGCGGTGCAGAAGGACAACTACCGCCCGCTGCTCGAGAAAACAGTACGCGATCATGCTAGCCGGCCCGTCGGCGACATCATTGACCGATTGTTGGTCGCGTTTGGCGTCGAGATCCTAAAGATCGTCCCGGGGCGGGTGTCGACAGAAGTGGACGCGCGGCTATCGTTCGACGTCCAAAAAAGCATCGAAAAGGCACATCAGCTGGTCGCGCTCTACGAGGCCGCGGGCATCGACCGCGAGCGCGTGCTGATCAAGCTCGCGTCGACGTGGGAAGGCGTGCGCGCCGCCGAGGTGTTGCAGCAGGAAGGGATCAATTGCAACATGACGTTGCTGTTCTCGCTCGCCCAGGCGGTCGCCTGCGCGCAAGCCCGAGCCAAGCTGATTTCGCCATTCGTCGGCCGCATTTACGACTGGTACAAAAAAAATGCCGGCGCGAATTGGGACGAGGCCCGCGACGGCGGCGCCAACGATCCCGGTGTGCAATCGGTCAAACGTATCTACGCATACTACAAAAAATTCGGCTACCCGACCGAAGTGATGGGCGCGAGCTTTCGCACGACGAGCCAGGTCGCCGAGCTTGCCGGCTGCGACCTGCTGACGATCAGCCCAGACTTGCTACAGAAGCTGCATGAGAGCAACGAGCCCGTGCAGCGCAAGCTCTGCCCGCAGCAGGCGGCCAGTGTGCCGATCAAGCGCGTCGCGCACGATGAGCCGACGTTCCGCTACCTGCTAAATGACGACGCCATGGCCACCGAGAAGTTGGCTGAAGGCATTCGCCTGTTCGCGGCGGATGCGGTCAAGCTTGAACAGTTGATTACGCCATTGCGCTGAGTGGTTCTGCTGAGTGGGTCCAATACACGCTCGACCACGATACATGGTCAACGCACCGCATCAAGGATAAATCCAAACCATCGATGACACACCCTTCTGTTTCTGCTTCGGCGATGCCAGCCGGGCCATCGGTCGTGCCGGCGCCGACAGTGGGCCCCTCGCAGCGCTGCCATTGGTGCGGCACCGGCGCCGAGTATTGCGCTTACCATGATATGGAGTGGGGTTTTCCGGTTGATGACGACCGCCGGCTGTTCGAAAAACTGTGCCTTGAGGGGTTCCAGGCCGGACTTAGCTGGCTGACGATACTGCGCAAGCGGGAAGCCTTTCGCGCTGCATTCGCCAACTTTGACATCGAGAAGGTGGCCCGGTTTACCGACTGCGACGTGCAGCGGTTGCTCGGCGACACCGGCATCATCCGGCACCGGGGCAAGATCGAGGCTGCCATCCATAACGCACGCCGCGCGCTGGCGCTGCTCGATAGCGAGCGCTCGCTGGCCGCCTACCTGTGGCGCTTCGAGCCGGACCCGCGGAGCCGGCCACGCAAGCTGACCCGGGAGGTGCTCGGCACGATGACGACGTCCCCCGAGTCGATTGCGTTGTCGAAGGACCTGAAGCGGCGCGGTTGGAAATTCGTCGGGCCGACGACGATGTACGCGATGATGCAGGCGATGGGCCTGGTCAACGATCATCAGCACGATTGCAGCGTGCGGACCGACGTCGATCGGGCACGTGCCGCCTTTCAGGTGCCGCGCTAATCAGCCGTCCTGCACCGCCAGGTCTGAGAGCGTCGATTTACCCAGCATGCCGGTGCGCGCCCGTAGGCGCAAGGCGGCACTCGCGCTGCGGCAGCCGGCATCGGTAGGAAGCCGGGGACCAAGCAGCGATCGCGTCGTCCGCTGCGGCAACGCCGAGTATAGGGGCATGCCTTCGGCGGTCAAGTCGAGAAAACGAGGGGATGGCGGGGAGGAACTCAGATCACGAAATGCCCGCCGCCGGCGAGGTCACGCGCGTCGCGGCGTGGCGCGCCGGACGCCTCACGTAGGGCGGCGACCCACTTACGGGCGCTCAACCCACACGCCTTCTCAATGACCTTCGCGCGGTCGGTCAGTATGTTCCAGTCAATCGACAATGCGGGTCCGGAGAAAGCCAGCACGATGCGGTTACCCTCATGCACCTCGGGCAACGCGATGACCCGTGCATCGAACGCCGCGCGCAAATGGCGCATGTTGCGCACGAAGCTCGGATGGTCGCCGAACAGGTTGACCGCCACCACTGCGGCGCCGCCGAGGCAAGCACGGCACGCGCGATAAAACGCGACGGAATCGAGCACCGGACCGCGTGCGGTCGCGTCATACAGGTCAATCTGCATCGCGCCGACCGTACCGTGGTTCGCGGGGTCATGAACAAAATCCCATGCATCGATCTGGAGCACGCTCAAGCGCCGGTCGTCGCGCGGCAACTCAAACATGCTGCGCGCGGCAATGATCACTGCCGGGTTCAATTCCACCGCCTCGACATGCGAGTGCAAAAAATGCCGATGACAGAACTTGGTCAAGGCTGCCGCCCCCAAGCCCAATTGCACAATGCGCTTGGGCGGCGCGAGAAAGAGCAGCCACGCCATCATCTGCTGCGCGTATTCGAGTTCAATATCGAATGGCTTTTTCAGTCGCATCGCGCCCTGTATCCATTCAGTGCCGAAATGCAGGTAGCGCACGCCCCGTTCTTCGGAAAATGTCACCGGCGCAAAACGGGCTTTGCGCGGCGCTTCGAGGGTTGGCGCGCCCTCGTGCTGCACGGCGCTCTCGTGTTCGTCGCGTCCCGTGCGGCGGGCGGCGCCGCGCGACGGTTGCGCGGCCTGCTCACCGCGCTGGAATGCGCGCACTTGCGCCGACGCGCGCTTGATCAAGGATGTCATGTAACGAAGTCTTGCGTGTTGCACAGTTTTTGTTTGTCCCAAGCATAGCATCCAGGGCCGCGCAGCGGGTTACGCAACCCGTAATCGAGTTGGGGCGACCTGCAGTTATCCACGGGTCGCGCGGCGCTGGCACTGGCAGTCGCCCATTTCAGAGCGTTGGACGCTCTTCACCGACTCTACCGAACGGCTGGCTTGCATCAACATAGCCATCAGTGGATAATGCATCGCAATTGCGATGCTTCGACAGATATCATGAAATCCGCCACTTTCCCCTCCATTCGGGTCGAACCGGAACTGCGTGACGCCGCCGAAAGCGTCCTCGGCGAAGGAGAAACGCTGTCGAGTTTCGTCGAGCACTCGGTCCGCGAGGGCATCGAACGCCGTCGCAATCAAAGCGAATTCATTGCCCGCGGCATCGCGTCGCGCGAAGCGGCCCAACACACCGGCGACTATCTGCCTGCGTCCGAAGTACTGGAGAAACTGGAGCGGCGGCTCGACGCCCTTCGCGATACGAGGCGCAAGCCTCGATGACGTACGCGGTCCGGTTCACGCGTGCGGCTTCAGATGATCTGGACCGTCTTTATGGCTTCATTGTCGATCGCGACGACGCCGACGTCGAAATCGCTACTCGCGCACTTGCGGCCATCGCCGCCGGGATCGCTACATTGGAATCGTCGCCGTTCACATGCCGCAAAGCCCATCCATCGATGCCGTTTTTGCGCGAATTGATCACTCCGTTCGGCGTGTCGGGATATGTTGCGCTGTTCGAGATCGACGACAATCGGACGGTGACGATCCTGGCGGTGCGTCATCAGCGGGAAAGCGATTACCACTGAACCGGAACGGATCCGACGTTCGGTCACGCAGGCTGTGGGTCGGCCCCATGCCACGCAACATTGCATCACCAGCGATCGAATGTCGTCAGAAAAGAATGTCCCGCCAACACGAAAGCTTTTGTTCGAACGACAGCATCGCATGCGCCGGACTCGACGAAGGCAGTACGAGCGTCTCATAGCCCGCGGCACCGATCACATCGGCAAACCGCCCCGCCGTCTTGCCGTTGAAGCACACCTTCTTCAGCAACGGTGCATGCGCTCTCAACGACGCGAAGTCGTTCGGCTTCGCATGGCGAATCGCCGAATCGAGACTGCCCTCGCGATGACACGCGGCGAGCACGTCCCATATCCCGATTCCGTGCTTCAACACGCGTTCGAGCCGCGCGTCATACGCAAGCTCATGCAACTCAGGCTCGTTAAGCACCGCGCCCAATAACCGCCAGAACTGATTGCGCGGATGCGCATAGTACTGCCCTGCCCCGAGCGATGCTTCACCGGGAAAGCTGCCCAGCACCAGAATCGTCGTATCGGGCCGGATTATCGGCGGAAAACCTTGCAACATCAGCAATTTAATAGGTCATCATGGTCCACATGGCCGGCAAGAAGCATTCGGTCACCATCAGCGGTAGCCGATGACGGGTAAACACCGAGCGCCGCGCGACGCATGCATGCGGCCGATCCGGGCCTAACTGTGCGACAGCGAGCCGGTACAGCGGATGGGCGCCATCGACGCACCGGCTGACGATCGGCGAGCGTGTCACCGTCATGTCCGCATACAGCAGCTCGGCCAGCGCTCGCGTGCGCAACCGTCGTACGGCTTGCCATACGCCCCGGCTCGCACGCAGCGGCGTGACACTGTGCGCGGCCACCACGGACACGCCATCCACTGTAAGCACTACCTCCCGAATCCACACCGGCGCGCGGCGTGCGAGGCGCAACACGCGCGCCTCGTCGCGCCACGCGAGGCCAACCTTCTCACAGGTGACCCGCACGGTCACCCGACCGAGCGTGCTCAAATGGCGCGTGAGCGAACCCGCGCGTGTTACCCAGTCCTTCTGTGCGGCGCTGAAGACGGCACGCGGTTGCGCCCGCCAACCGTCACCGTGCGCACAAAACTGCCCGCCCGAGCGCCGCTCAAGCGTGTCGTTCAATGCGTGCCCGACAGCAACAACGTGTTGGTGCGCTTGACAAAGCTCGCTGGATCATCGAGCGCGCCCCCCTCGGCGAGCAGCGCCTGATCGAACAGCAAATGGCACCAGTCGGCAAAGTCCGCTGCGTCCGGCGACAGCCGCTTAATCAGCGCATGTTCCGGGTTCACTTCGAGGATCGGATGGAAATCGGGCGCCTTCTGGCCAGCCGCCTTCAACAGTCGCTGCAGGTAGCCACTCATCTCTCCATCGTCGGCCACCAGGCAGCTCGGCGAGTCGGTCAGGCGGAACGTGAGACGCACGTCTTTGGCCTTTTCCTTGAGCACGTCCTTCATCCGCTCGACCAGCGGCTTCAGGTCTTCACCGACCTTTTCCTGAGCCTTTTTCTCCTCGTCGTTCAACGCACCCAAATCGAGATCGCCACGGGCGACGCTGGCCAACGGCTTGCCGTCGAACTCATGCAGGAACGACAGCATCCATTCGTCGACGCGATCGGTCAGCAGAAGAACCTCGACACCCTTCTTGCGGAATACCTCCAGGTGCGGACTGTTGCGCGCGGCCTGCCAACTGTCGGCGGTCACATAGTAAATCTTCGTCTGCTCCGGCTTCATCCGCGCGACGTAGTCGGCCAGCGACACATTCTGCTCGGCGCTGTCGGTTTGCGTCGACGCGAAGCGTAGCAGCTTGGCGATGCGCTCCCGGTTCGCGAAGTCCTCGCCCAGACCCTCCTTGAGCACCTGGCCGAATTCGCGCCAGAACGTCGCGTACTTCTGCTTGCCAGCGTCGTCGTCGGCACCAGCCAGTTCCTCGAGCATCGACAGCACCCGCTTGGTGACGCCGTCGCGGATCGCCTTCACGTCGCGGCTCTCCTGCAGAATCTCACGCGACACGTTCAACGGCAGGTCGTTTGAATCGACCACGCCCTTGATGAAGCGCAGGTAATTGGGCAACAACTGCTCGGCCTCATCCATGATGAACACGCGCTTCACATACAGCTTCAGCCCGCCGCGATGGTCGCGGTTCCACATATCGAACGGGGCACGACCAGGCACGTACAGCAACTGGATATATTCGCTGCGTCCCTCGACGCGGTTGTGGGTCCAGGCAAGCGGCGCCTCGTGATCGTGCGACAAATGCTCGTAGAAGTGCTTGTACTGCTCGTCGCTGATCTCGCTCTTGGCACGCGTCCACAGTGCGCTGGCCTGGTTGATGGTCTCGTCCTCGTCCTTGACGACCATCTCGTTCTTTTCAGCGTCCCACTCCTCCTTCTTCATCAGAATCGGCAGGCCAATATGATCCGAGTACTTCTGGATGATCGACTTGAGTCGGTAGGAGGACAACAGCTCGTCTTCGCCCTCGCGCAGATGCAGCGTGATCGACGTGCCGCGCTGCGCACGTTGGATCGTCTCGACGCTGAATTCGCCGTCGCCAGTGCTTTCCCAGCGCACCCCCTGGTCGGCGGGCAGGCCAGCGCGGCGCGATTCCACGGTGATCCGGTCCGCGACGATGAAGCCGGAATAGAAGCCGACACCGAACTGGCCAATCAGTGCCGCGTCCTTTTGCTGATCGCCGGACAGTTTGGCAAAGAACTCCTTGGTCCCTGAGCGCGCGATCGTGCCCAGGTGCGAAACCGCGTCGTCACGGCTCATGCCAATCCCGTTGTCGTCAATCGTGATCGTGCGTGCAGCCTTGTCGTACGCGATCCGGATACGCAGGTTCGGGTCATCTTCATACAGCCCGGCATCGGCGATCGCCTCGAAACGCAGTTTGTCCGCCGCGTCGGACGCATTCGAAATCAGCTCACGCAGGAAAATTTCCTTGTTGCTGTACAGCGAGTGAATCATCAGTTGCAGAAGCTGCTTGACTTCCGCCTGGAAGCTCATGGTTTCTTGCGCCATAGTCTAGGTCCTTTCAGCGAGTTGACGTCAACGGCACGAGGCCAGGTTTGTCCGTGTTCGCGCAAATGGGGACGGCCCGCGCCAAATTCAAGACTTGTCCAAGTACCGCGACAGAAACGCGGACAGCCCCGGGTTGCCGCAGTTCGCGACATTAAAGCGCCGTCTAGCGTATGCCGTCCAGCATCGCTGGCCCCCGCCGACGTGCGCCCGGGCAACGCTGTACTGCGTTACATTGTCGATGATGGCGGGTGGTGCGGCGCGCCGGTATGCAGTTTTCTGATCCGGTCCGGCCGGTCTCACCCTTGTATTTTCCTAACCCTTTGGAGTCCCCATGTCGAATGTATACGATCAACTGAAGGCGCTCAGCATCGAGCTACCGGCGGCTGGCGCACCGGCAGCCGCTTACGTGATGAGTGCGCAGGCAGGCAAGACAGTGTTCCTGTCCGGCCATATCGCCAAAAGGAACGGACAGGTCTGGACCGGCAAGCTCGGTGACACGATCGGCACGGAAGAAGGACAACAGGCGGCGCGCAGCATTGCCATCGATCTGATTGCGACGCTGCACGCGCACGTGGGCGATCTGAACCGCGTCAAGCGCATTGTCAAGGTGATGAGCCTGGTCAATTCGACGCCGGACTTCATTGAGCAGCACTTGGTGACGAACGGGGCGTCAGAGCTGTTCGTGGCGGTGTTCGGGGAACGCGGCAAGCATGCCCGCTCGGCGTTCGGCGTCGCGCAGATTCCGCTAGGTGCTTGCGTGGAAATCGAACTGATCGCCGAAGTCGAATAACGGCATCCGTGCCCCGCCCCGCGGCGCGCCGCTTCCTTGCCGATGCTTGGAACCGCCCACGACAACGCAACGATTCGAGTAGGTCAATCATGAGACGAGGCAACGCGCGGTTCTGGGATGCAATGGCGAGGCGCGTCAACGACGTGAAACGCGAACCGCGGATCGGCAGCAATGCGGTAACGGCCATAGATGGAACGTTCCAGGCACGATTCAGCCGACTTCGGACAGATTTCTTATACATCCCGAGTAGGCAGCATAGGCGCGCCGCCATTCTTCCCGCATAATCTGCTGGCGTCGCAGGCAGCATCCGGGCGTTGCGCGGTACCCCAAGGTCGGGGCATTTTACGCGTGGCGCTGTTTTAATTACCATTGTTTGAGCGCCCGCGCGGCACGGCCTTTGGCGGTTCTATATCACGCCCCGCCATCGCATTGGACACGCCGCCGCACGGGGATATTCACCCCCTATCACGGCCTGGCTCCATGACTCTTCCGCTGACTCCCTCGGCACGCGAAGCACGTTTGCGCCGTGACGCGGCGGTGTCCAGGCAGCGATCTCTGTGGGTCATCCCGGCTCTCGGGTTGCTGGTGCTAATCCTGCTGTGGGCGGTAATCTATACGCGGCTGCAAGTAGAGCGGGACAATGCCCAACGCGAAGCCACGGCTTCGGCCGCGCTGCTGTCCGCGGCTTTTGAACAACATACGGTCAAGGCCATTCACCAGGTCGATCAGATCACCCGCTTCGTCAAATACGAATTCGAGAAGTCGCCGCAGCGCTTTAAATTAGCCAGCACGATCGAGAAGGGCGTGATCCAGAGCGACACACTGATCCAGGTGTCGCTGGTCGACGAGCATGGCTACCTAATCGCAAATACGGAGGATTCGCGGCCCAAGCCGCTGAACTTGTCCGACCGCGAGCATTTTCAGGTCCATAAGCACGAGACGTTCGACCAGCTGTATATCAGCAAGCCGGTACTGGGCCGGGTATCGCACCAATGGACGTTGCAACTCACACGCCGGCTCAACTATCCCGACGGCTCGTTCGCGGGTGTGGTCGTGGTGTCGGAAGACCCGAGCTATTTCACCAATGACTTCTATAACAGCGCGGCAATTGGCCGCGACGGCGTGATATCGGTAATCGCCGACACAGGCGCAGTACTGGCGCGCCGCACTGGCAATACGCTGAACGCACCCGGCGCGTTTTCTGCGACCGGCAGCTATCCGCTGTCTGAACATGTGTCCGGCACGTACCGCGACCCGATCGATGGCGTGATGCGCATCGTGTCGTACCGCCACATCGACGGCTACCCGCTCGGCGTCATGGTGGGCCTGTCGCAAAAGGAAGAATTTGCCGATTACGAACACACTCGCAATATCTACCTGTTGATGGCCGGGTGCATTTCGATCGCGATCCTCGGCTTCTTCGGCGTGGCTACAGGCTTGATCCGCAAGCTACTCGGCCGCGAACGCGAGATGACGCACCTCGTCGAGTATGACTTGCTGACCGGCTTGCCGAACCGCTACCAGACGCTGCAGATTTTGCGCACCGAAGTCTCGCAGCCGGCAAACGTCGGCCGGCTCGCGTTGCTGTTCATCGACCTGGACAATTTCAAGACGGTCAACGATACGCTCGGCCACAACGCCGGAGACATTGTGCTGCAAATGACATCGGCACGGCTCGCGCAGACGGTCGATGGCAACGGTATTCTCTCGCGCATCGGCGGCGACGAGTTCGTTGTGATCGTCAAGGAGGATCACGTTGAACCGAAGGTGGTTCAATTGGCCGAGGCGATTGCCGGCAGTTTCCTAAGGCCATTCGACGTGCGCGGCAGCTCATTCGTGCTGCACGCAAGCATCGGCATCGCGCTGCTCTCCAGTACCCACGAAAGCGAGATCGATTTGCTGAAAAAGGCCGACCTGGCGATGTACAGCGCCAAGGATGCCGGCCGCGGATGCTACCAGTTCTATTCGCCGCAGCTCGCGCACCGCGCCGACCATTTGATGAAATGGGAGCAGCAACTGCGCGTCGCACTTGCCGAAGGGCAGTTGTTCCTCGCCTACCAGCCCAAGATCGACTTGGCGCGCCGCTGCATCACCGGCTTCGAGGCGCTGCTGCGCTGGAACCACCCGCAGCATGGCGAGATTACCGCAAGCGAGTTCATCACGATTGCTGAGTCTACCGGCTTGGTCGTGCCGATTGGCGACTACGTGATCGACAGCGCATGCCAGCAGCTCGCGCAATGGACCTCGCTCGGCTACGACACACTGTCGCTGGCCATCAACATCTCGGCCGTGCAATTCTGGCGCGGCGACGTGTTCGGGGCCGTGGAGCGGGCGCTGGACCGCTATAAATTGCCTGCACGGCGCATCGAACTCGAGATCACGGAAACGGCGATGATGGAGTATCCCGAAATCGTGTCGGAGAAGGTCGCCGCACTCAAGCGGCTTGGCGTACGCATTGCGCTGGATGACTTCGGCACCGGTTATTCGTCGCTGTCCTACTTGAATCGTTTTGCCGTCGACACACTCAAGATCGACCGCTCGTTCGTCCAGGCCATTCCCGCGGACCGCAATGTCTGCGTCATGGTGTCGGCAATCGTCAATCTGGCCCGCTCGCTGGGATTGACCGTGGTCGTCGAGGGCACGGAAACTGAAGAGCAGATCGCATGGCTGTCGGGACTGGGCAACATCGAGGCACAAGGCTTTCTGTTCTCACGCCCGGTGCCTCCCGACGGGGTGCCTGCGCTGCTCGAGCACTTCGGGGTTTGTCCACTTTCTGAACCAGGAGGCGTCGCAGCAACGCACGCCGTGCAACCACGTGTTTCCGCTTGAATCTCGTGCCGTGCCGCATAATCGATCTCATCTTACATCCGTCGCCTCCCCACCGGCCGCGCCGGCGCCCTCGTCTGCCACCGGCGTCGATGGTGGAGCGCTTCCGCCGCAGGCAACGCAGAATGTGCCATCCCGCCAAGAGCCATTGTGGTCGCTGCTGCTGGTCATCGCTGGGCTGTCATCCGTTTCATGGGGTGGGCTGTCGCTGATCGCGCAACTGGAGCGTCACTATGTTGAGCGCAAGCAACTGTTCAACCGGCTCGACTACCTGAACCTGGTCGCGTTGGCCTGGCTAATTCCCGGGCCGGTCGGCTGCAATGTCGCGATCCAAATCGGCGCCGCACTGCGGGGCTGGCGGGGCGCGTGGATGGCCGGTCTTGGCAGCGTGCTGCCCTTCGCGATCGTGATGACCGTGCTGGCGATGTTCTATCGCACGCCGGCCGTGGCGTCGCTCGCGTCGCAATCGCTGGTCACGCACTTCAGCGTCGTACTAGCATCGTTGATCGGCACGACCTGGATCAAGCAGGTGCGCACCCTAATACAACGCCCGATCGACTGGGCCACGGCCATCGTGGCCAGCGTCACGCTGCTGCTCCTAAATAGCCCGGCCATCTATGTCGCGCTGCTTGGCGCCGCGTTCACATTGGGTTGGTTCACGAGTCCAGCGTCCGAGCAGCAGACGAAATCAGCATTCGTGCTGTGCCGCACCGACTCACTGCTGCTGGCCTTGCTCGCCATGCTACTCGGGCTGTACGCATTGCCGTTGCCGCTGCCATCGAGCAACACCATGCTGTTGCTGTGGCCCCGGCTGGCCGGTGCGGGCCTGACACTATTCGGCGGCGGATTCTCGGCGCTGCCGGTATTGAAGACGTTGTTCGTGCCGCCGATCCTGGACATTTCCGACAGCGAATTCACTTTCGTCTTCGCGCTGTCGCCGGTCTCGCCCGGTCCGTTGTTGAACGTGGTGCCGTTCTTCGGGTATCTGGTCGGACACATCCCCGGCGCGCTGCTCGCCACCTTTTCGGTATTCGTGCCATCGGCAACGCTGGTGGTGATCGCGCAGCGCAACTTGAAGGTGCTCGAAACGCACCCGCGTTTCAAGTCCGCAATGCGAGTGTTGCGCGTGGCGACAACGGCCTTTCTCATATCGGCCGTCGCCAAGATCGCCTGGCAAGTACCCATGGAGCCAATCTACGCGGTCACCGCTGCGTTCGCGCTGACGTGCTTCTGGCGCGCCAAGGTACCGGTCTATGCGGTGTACGGGACCGTGGCGCTCACCTACGGGCTGGTCCTCTGGCAAATCACGTAGCGGCCACGGTCAGAAACGCCCGATCACGCCCAGCGCAATGGCTACCACACCGAGCGCGAGGTTGAGCGCCACCAACCGACGCAGGCCCGCGACGACGCGGGCGCCGTCTGGCCAGTTCTGTGCTTGGACCGCGCGCTGCAGCCGCGGGTACAACACGAAACGGATGTGGCCGAACAGTAGCATCATCAGTACACCGATCGCGGCCATCGCGTGCATTGGCCAGTTCGCCTGCGCGCCGCCCAGCATCACCAACATGAATACGCCGGTGGCCAGCAGCACGACGATCACCACCGCGACCAGCCGGAAGAAGCGGCCGAACACCGAATCAAGCAACGGCAGGCGTAATTGCGGCGACACGTCGGACAACGCCGGGCGCAGGCAAAATTGCACGAACGTCATGCCGCCAACCCATATCACGACCGCGGCAATGTGCAGGAACATCGCCACCTCCAGCGCTTTCAACACGTTTGTTCCTCCCTGATCCTCATGCCGGCTGTGCGGACCATACTGGGCGCATGCCCGACACCTTGAACTTGACCGCCGGCGCCTTGCCACGACGCGCACGCTTGCCGACGTAGTACGCGAGCGCATCGCCAACCAGCGTTTCCTGCTGCGGCTTGCCGCCTCGCCCAACGCCGCTGAGCATCAGCCCGGTCTGGCCGATCGCCAGCGCCTGGAGCAACTGCTCTTTGCCGTCCAGGCCAATCAATGTCACGCCACGTCCGCCGCTGGACAACGTCTTCATCTCGTCCAACCCGAACACCAGCATACGTGTCTCGTCCTTCGCGCCAATTGCCAGGCATGCGACCTGCGAGGCATCCGGCTGCATGGGCATCGGCGCAAGCGGCTGCGCGCCGGCATCGATCGTCATGAACGACTTGCCGGCCTTCACGCGGCTGATCATGTCGCCGATTCGCGCGATGAAACCGAAGCCGTTGCTCGATGCGAGCAGCAACGGCTGTTCCAGCGGCGCAGCGAAATAGTGCATTAGATGGGTGCCAGCCTCCAACTCGATCAACGACGTGACCGGAACGCCGTCGCCGCGCCCGCCCGGCAGCACCGCGACCGGCACCGAATACACGCGGCCATTGCTGCCCCACGCCACCAGCGTATCGGGCGTGCGGCACTGGAACGCGGCATACAAGCTGTCGCCGGCTTTGAACGTGAAGCCTGACGCATCCAGCCCGTGTCCCTTCAGCGTACGGGCCCAGCCGCGCTGCGAGACGACAACTGTCACCGGTTCGTCGACGATGCGCGCCTCGAACGTCGCGCGCTTGTCCTGCTGGATCAACGTGCGGCGTGCATCGCCGAACTGCTTCGCATCGACCTCGATTTCCTTGATGATCAGCCGCTTCATCGCCACGTCGCTGCCCAGCAACGCCTCGAGCCGGGCCTTTTCGTCGTGCAGCTCGCCCAGCTCCTTCTCGATCTTGATTTTTTCCAGTCGCGCCAATTGGCGCAAACGGATTTCGAGAATGTCGTCCGCCTGCCGCTGCGATAACCCAAAGGCCGCGATAAGTGCCGCCTTCGGTTCGTCCGACTCGCGAATGATCCGAATCACTTCGTCCAAGTTCAGAAAGACGATCATCCGGCCTTCCAGGATATGGATCCGATCCTGCACCTTGGACAGCCTGAACCGCGTTCGCCGCGTCACGGTCGCAAAGCGGTAGCCGATCCATTCGCGCAGAATCTCGCCCAGCCCCTTTTGTCGCGGCCGGCCATCGGCGCCAATCATCACCAGGTTGATCGGCGCACTGGATTCCAGACTCGTGTACGCAAGCAACGTATTGATGAACTCGGTCTGGTCGATGCGGCTGGACTTCGGTTCGAACACGAGCCGCACCGGCGAGTCCTTGCCAGACTCGTCGCGCACCGCGTCGAGCAGCGCGAGCAGGCTTTGCTTGGTCTGCAGTTGCTCCGGCGTCAACGTCTTCTTGCCAAGCTTGACCTTCGGATTGGTCAACTCCTCGATTTCCTCCAGCACTTTCTGCGACGACGTGCCGGGCGGCAGCTCCGTGATCACCAGTTGCCACTGCCCGCGCGCCAACTCCTCAATCTTCCAGCGCGCGCGCACCTTCAGGCTGCCACGACCGCTTTCGTATGCCGCGGAAATCTCCGCCGGGCTCGAGATGATCTGGCCTCCGCCCGGGAAGTCCGGGCCCGGCATCCGCTCCATCAGCGCTGCGTGATCCAGGTTCGGATTGCGGATCAGTTCGATGGCCGCCTGCACGACCTCACGCAGGTTATGCGGCGGAATCTCAGTGGCCATGCCGACCGCAATGCCGGATGCGCCGTTGAGCAGCACGAACGGCAAGCGCACCGGCAACGACCTGGGCTCCTCGAACGAGCCATCGTAGTTCGGAATGAAGTCGACGGTGCCCTGCTCGATCTCATCGAGCAGCAGCCGTGCGATCGGCGTGAGCCTCGCTTCGGTATAGCGCATCGCTGCGGCGCCATCGCCATCGCGCGAGCCGAAGTTGCCCTGCCCGTCGATCAGCGGGTAGCGCATCGAGAAATCCTGCGCCAGCCGTACCAGCGCCTCGTACGCGGACGAATCGCCATGCGGGTGGTACTTGCCCAGCACGTCGCCGACCACGCGCGCCGACTTGACCGGCTTCGCGTCGGCCGCCAGCCCCATCTCGTGCATCGCATACAGGATGCGACGTTGCACCGGCTTCTGACCATCGGTCACATCGGGCAGCGCACGACTCTTGACCACCGATACCGCATAGTCGAGGTAAGCGCGCTCGGCATAGTCGCCCAGCGTCAGGTACTCGCCGTCAGAGGGCGGCGAAAAATCCAATTCCAGTTCTTCACTCATCGGGTGACAACCTCAAATTCAAGTCCACCGGGCATCGTGCGCAGCGGCGCCTGGCGGCGTCGCGCGTCACACCCTGCGTCAGATGTCCGCCTGCGCCTCGTTGCCCTTTTCTTCGAGCCACGCGCGACGGGCAGCGGCTTCTCCCTTGCCCATCAGCATCGTCATGCGCCCGATGGTCGCATCGAAATCTAGGCCGCCCAGTTGCACGGGCATCAGCCGCCGGGTATCCGGGTTCATCGTCGTGTCCCACAACTGCTCGGCGTTCATCTCGCCCAGCCCCTTAAAGCGCGAAATCATCCACGCGGACTCGCGCACGCCATCCTTGCGCAGCTTGTCCACTATCGCCTCAAGCTCGCCTTCGTCCAGCGCGTAGAGCTTCTGCGCCGGCTTCTTACCCCGGGCCGGCGCGTCCACGCGAAACAGCGGCGGGCGCGCCACATACACGTGGCCGCGCTCGATGAGTTGGGGAAAGTGGCGAAAGAACAGCGTGAGCAGCAGCACCTGGATATGCGAGCCGTCCACGTCCGCATCCGACAGGATGCAGATCTTGCCGTAACGCAGATTCGATAGGTCGATCGCATCGTCGCTCGCGTGCGGATCGACGCCGATCGCCACCGCGATGTCGTGCACTTCATTGTTCGCGAACAGCCGGTCGCGCTCCGTCTCCCACGTGTTGAGGACTTTGCCGCGCAGCGGCAGAATCGCCTGAAACTCCTTGTCGCGCCCCATCTTCGCCGAGCCGCCCGCGGAATCGCCCTCGACCAGGAACAACTCGTTGCGCGCTACGTCAGTCGACTCGCAATCGACCAGCTTGCCGGGCAACACCGCCACGCCGGAACTCTTACGCTTCTCGACTTTCTGGCCGGCGCGGGTGCGCGCCTGCGCCTGCTTGATCACCAATTCGGCCAGCTTGCGTCCATGCTCGACATGCTGGTTGAGCCACAGCTCCAGGCTCGGTCGCACGAACGAAGAGACCAGCCGGACTGCATCCCGGCTATTGAGTCGCTCCTTGATCTGACCTTGGAATTGCGGATCGAGCACCTTCGCTGACAGCACGAACGACACCCGTGCAAACACGTCCTCGGCGAGCAGCTTGACGCCTTTGGGCTGCAGGTTATGCAGCTCGACAAAGCTCTTAACTGCCTGGAACAGGCCGTCGCGCAGCCCGGACTCGTGGGTGCCGCCCGCCGGCGTCGGAATCAGATTCACATACGACTCGCGCAGCAGCGAGCCCTCCTCGGACCATGCGACGACCCACGATGCGCCTTCGCCCTCAGCGAACGTGTCGTCGGTCGTGCGTGACGACCCGGCGTACCGCTCGCCCTCAAACAGCGGGATCAATGTATCGTAGCCAGCCAGACCCTCGAGCAGATAGCCACGCAGCCCATCTTCGTATTTCCATGACTGCCGCTCGCCGGTTTTCTCGATGATCAACACCACCTCGACGCCGGGCAGCAGCACCGCCTTGGAGCGCAACAAACGCTGCAGTTCGGACAGCGGCAGGTTGGCCGAGTCAAAGTATTTCGGGTCGGGCCATGCTGTGACGCGGGTGCCGGATTTCTTGTCCATGCGGCCATTGGCCGCGCGTACGGTGAGCGGGCGCACCACGTCGCCGTGCGAGAAGCCGATGTCGGCCACCTTGCCGTCCCGCCACACCGTGACATCGAGCCGCTGCGACAATGCATTGGTCACAGACACGCCCACGCCATGCAAGCCGCCGGAGAATGTATACGCGCCACCGGCAGCCTTGTCGAACTTGCCACCCGCATGCAACCGGGTGAAGACGATCTCCACCACTGGCACCCCTTCTTCAGGGTGCAGGCCGAACGGAATACCCCGCCCGTCATCCTCGACGCTGACCGAACCGTCGGTATGCAGCGTCACGACGATTTGCGCGCCAAATCCGCCCAGTGCCTCGTCCGACGCGTTGTCGATGACTTCCTGCACGATATGCAGCGGATTCTCCGTGCGCGTGTACATACCCGGCCGTTGTTTCACCGGCTCGAGCCCCTTGAGCACCTTGATCGACGCTTCGCTGTATGCGGGACCGGATTTCTTTGTAGCCATGTTCCGATAAATTCCGCCGTTGTCCACAGTTATTGTGGACAAACGCGTGGACAATTCGTTGAGTTCTTGAAAAAGCCCTGCCGAAACAACTCGCTCGTCACGATGCCCGCGAATCGTGCGCGCTGCCGGCGGCCGGGGTGGGAACGGGCGCTATTTTACCGGCTTGCGCTTGGCCTCCAGCATCTCCCAGCGCTCGAGCGCGGCCAACAGTTCGTCGTCGATCGCCGCATAGCGCTCGGTGAGCCGCGTGCCTTCGGCCGGATCCGTCACGAAGATCGACCCGTCTTCCAGCCGCGCACTGATGGACTGCTGCTCCGCCTCGAGCTGTGCAATCCGCTCCGGCAACGCATCTAGCTCGCGCTGCTCGTTGAACGTCAGCTTGACGCTGCGCTTCTCATTGCGCCCTGAGGCGGCGCTGGGGGCGTCATGCAACGCACTGTCGCCGTTCGGTGCGGCCGGGATGTGCGCGGCGGCCTTCGCCGGCGGTGCGGCACCGGCCTGCGCCAGCGCATCGGCGCGCGCCTTCTGCATCTGCCAGTCCGAGAAACCGCCGACGTACTCGCGCCACTGGCCGTTTCCTTCCGCCGCGATCACCGACGTGACAACGTTGTCCAGGAAAGTGCGGTCATGGCTCACGAGCAGCACTGTGCCGTCATAGTCGGTCAACAGTTCCTCGAGCAGTTCGAGCGTCGGAATGTCCAGGTCGTTGGTCGGTTCGTCCAAGACCAGCACATTCGCGGGCCGTGCGAACAGTCGCGCCAGCAATAGTCGGTTGCGCTCACCACCGGACAATGATTTGACTGGCGAGCGAGCGCGTTCCGGCGAAAACAGGAAGTCGCCCAGGTAGCTCATCACATGCTTGCGGGCACCGTTGATCTCCACCCAGTCGCTGCCCGGACTGATCGTGTCCGCGAGGCTGCGCTCAGGGTCCAACTGCGCGCGCATCTGATCGAAGTAGGCAATCTGCAGATTCGTGCCAGTGCGCACCCGGCCTTCGTCCGGTGCGATCTCGCCGAGCATCAGTTTGAGCAGCGTGGTCTTGCCCGCGCCGTTCGGGCCGACGAAGCCAATTTTGTCACCGCGCATCACGGTGGTCGAAAAACACGCGACGACCGTCTGCCCACCGTAGCGCTTGGTCACATCGGTGAGTTCGGCGACGATCTTGCCGGACTTGTCGGCCTGGCTCACGTCAAGGCGCACGTTGCCCTGCACGTTGCGCCGCTGCGCGCGCTCGTTGCGCATCTGCACGAGGCGTGCGATGCGCCCGACGCTACGCGTGCGACGCGCCTCGACGCCCTTGCGGATCCAGATCTCTTCCTGGGCGAGCAACTTGTCAAACTTCGCATTCTCGACCGCCTCTACTTCAAGCTGCTGCGCCTTGCGGGTCTGATAGGCCGAGAAGTTGCCCGGGTATGACAACAGACGCCCGCGATCGAGTTCGACGATGCGGGTCGCGACGCGGTCGAGGAACGCGCGATCGTGCGTGATGAACAACACGCTGTCGCGCAGCGACAACAACAGCGTCTCGAGCCAGCGTATCGAATCAAAATCGAGATGGTTGGTCGGCTCGTCCAGCAGTAGCACATCGGGCTGCGTCACTAGCGCGCGTGCCAGCGCAACGCGTTTGAGCAGGCCACCAGAGAGCTGATCCACCCGCGCGTCGCCTTCCAGGCCCAATTGCGCAAGCGTGGTCGCGACCCGGGTGCGCCATGCCCATCCGTCATGCGCGTCCAGCGCGCCCTGCAGCACATTCATGCGCGTCAACAACGCGTCATGCGACGGGCCTTCGGGCGTATCGGCCAGCGCGTGCACAACGCGGTCGTACTCGTCGAGCAGCGCACGGGTGTGCTCGAGCCCCGCGGCCACCGCGTCAAACACGCGCATACCAGGGTCGAAGACCGGCTCTTGCGGCACGTAGACAGTCGTGAGCGCCTGCGCGCGGGTGATCAAGCCGTCGTCGGGCTTGGCCAGGCCGGCGACGATCTTCAGCAACGATGACTTGCCCGCACCGTTGCGGCCGATCAGGCCCACCCGCTCGCCCGGTTCGATCGAGAAGTCCGCGTGGTCAAGCAGTGCGACATGGCCGAACGCGAGTTGCGCGCCGGTAATGGAAAACAGCGACATCGGCTCAGGGAAAGGGCAGAAAACACCCATTGTACCGGCCGGATACAAGCTACCACGCGTGAACCCGTATCGGGCGGTTGGCCGATGCAGGTCGCGCCATGCGTTACGGTAAGATAGCGGCTTTCCGAGCAGGCCGGGAAGCCGAAGGTTGCAGCCGTGTCTGACGTAATTGAATATAAGAGCTGGGTCTGCCTGATTTGCGGGTGGATCTATAACGAGGCAGACGGGCTGCCGGACGAAGGCATCGCTGCCGGCACGCGTTTTGCCGAGATCCCAGCGCACTGGCGCTGTCCGTTGTGCGACGTCAGTAAGGCCGACTTCGCCGTGGTGGAATTCTGAGCACCGCGCCGATGCGCCCTGGGATCGTGCTCGTGGTATCCTTACGACCCCGTGATCCCGGCGACTCCCCGCCGCACGGCCATGTTGCCGGTACGCGGCTTTGGACAGGCCACCGGATCGCATATCGTCGATAATGGCACCCTCTCGCCGTAGCACAATGGATAGTGCACGCGCCTCCTAAGCGTGAGATTCAGGTTCGATTCCTGACGGCGGGACCATACTGCTTGACGGCCCGTATACTCGTGATCCGCCGGCGCTTCGCATGCGACACCGCGTCGCGACGATGTGGTGCACCGCACATAAATGCTATCCATCGGACGGTAAGGTGTGGCAAACCCACTGCGATGCGCGGGTGCAAGCGCGCCGCGCGGTCCCTACATGTCCCGGACCGGGCAGTGCGACGCGAACCGCCTTCTCACGCCAGATATGACTCTTTCCGGACGTGTATCCACGAGCACGCTGCTGACCGTTGTTGTGCCCGTCTACAATCTCGAAGACTGCATCGCGAATGCGTTGCAGTCGATACTCAAGCAACGCCATCTCGACGAGATCACGACACTGGTGATCGACGACGGCTCGACTGACCGCTCCCGCGAGCGCATCGACGCGATCGTGCGAGCCAATCCGCACGCCGATATCCGGGTGATCACGCAGCCCAACGGCGGATGCAGCGCGGCCCGTAATACCGGCATCGCACAGGCGCAGTCGCCGTACCTGGCCTTCCTGGATGGCGACGACGCGTGGGAGCCGGACTTCTCCGACAAGATCATTCCGATCCTGCGGATCGGGCGCGCCGACGTGATCGACTACAACATCTGGATCGTGGGCCGCAACGGCAAGCAATCAGACGAGCTGACGATGATCGGCGCCGAGTGGGCTGGCGAGCATCAGGTGGACGATCGGCTGCTACTGGATGTCGCAGCCACCTACGAGATGTTCGCGTGGGCCCGTATTTACCGGCGCTCGCTGTGGCATGGCATCGCGTTCCCGTCTGCCCAACTGTACGAGGACGCCGCGGTCACGCCGTACCTGTATTTGCGTGCCCGCACGGTGCATCGGCTCAGCGAGCGCCTGTACAACTACTATCGACGCTCGGGCAGCATCACGCAAGTCATGAACACGCGCAGCGTGCAGGACCTGGCCAAGAATGTCGAGCGCGCGCTATCGCAATGCGCTGACCCGGCGCACCGGAATTACTGGATGACACTCACTGCGATGGGATTCGCACACGCGCGCCGGGAAGCGGCCCGCGTCGATGGCCATACGTTGGGCGACGCGCTACGCATCATTGACACGCTGGCCCAGCATTGCCGCACCGTCGCGCAGGCCTACCCGGAACTGGCTGAACACGTGTCATTTGACAGCTATCGCGGTGCGCTATACCGGGAGCGTGCAGTGTTCCTAGCCAAGCGCGCGATCAAGCGCCTGATCGGTCGGGAGCGACGCCCGGGAGCACCGCCTGCCGCGGGCAAAAAGACCTCGGCCGCGGTACCCGCGCTGCAAGACGAGCGCTGAACAAAACGCTGCGGCACATTCGCTGAATGCCGCGCATGAAACACGCCCACGTGATGCCGCACCAGCCAGCGCGCCGGCCGCGACGCGAACAGAAGGCCCGTGGCAATTGCGCATGACAGGCATCGCGTGACCGCGGGAAAACGCGCTCCACGTCAGCAGCGTCGGGTCTTGGACAGCCGTGCCCGAAAACAAGCCATGCAGCGCCGACTCGTCGGTCGGCCGCTCGCGAAGCGGTGGTGTTTGGCACATTGAATTGTCACGAAGTTGTGGTATGTGCAGCCACGCCCTTGGTCAGGCAATCGCCGACGTACGGGCCGCCGCGGCCAGATCCATTAATATTGCCGGTTTCGCCGTTACCTTCCCCTCATATCGTCATGACCGTGCATCGCGAACCGCTCAGTGTGATCATCATCACGCTCAATGAGGCCCACGACATCGAAGCATGTCTAGCGTCCGTGCGCGACCTGGCCGATGAGATCGTCGTGGTCGACGCCGGCAGCACCGATGCGACGGTGCAGATCTGCGAGCGTTTCGGCGCACGGGTCGTCACAGCAGACTGGCCGGGGTTCGGCCCTCAGAAGAATCGAGCGCTCGCGCTCGCCACCCTGCCGTGGGTGCTGTCGCTGGATGCCGACGAGCGCGTGACGCCACAGTTAAGGGAATCGATCGAAGTGGTGTTGGCCGGGCGCGGGCCATCCGGCTATATAGGATATGCGATGTCCCGCCGCTCGCAATTCTGCGGCCGCTGGGTCAATCACTCGGGCTGGTCGCCGGATTGGGTGGTCCGGTTGTTCCGCCGCGAAGCGGCCAAATTCTCGAACGATGCCGTGCACGAGCGGCCAATCGTCGAAGGCCCCATCGGGCGCCTTGACGGCCGGTTACTGCACTACAGTTATCGCTCTAGCGAAGAGGTGGCAGACAAGACACTGGCCTATGCTCGCGCCGGCGCCCGGATGTTGCGTGCGCGCGAGCGCCGCATCAGCGCATTGGCCCCCCTCGCGCACGGCGGCTTTGCTTTCGTGCGCACGTTCATGTTGCGAGCTGGATTCCTCGACGGGCTGACGGGCCTGGGCATCGCGCGAATGAATGCGCGGGCGACGTTCCTAAAGTACCACTATGCGCGGCGCGCAGACCCGTCAGCGCGCGGCGACAGCGGCACTGGCAACACTGGCAGCACCTGGCGGGGGCTGCGCATCGGGTTGTCGTGCCAGGCGCTGCGCCACGCCGGCGGCTTCGAGCGCTACGCGCGCGACATCATTGGCGCAATGGCCGCGCGGGGCGTGCGCCCCATCGTCTTCGCCCGCAAATTCGATAAAACGCTGCCCGAGTACAAACTCGTCGACGCGCAAGCCATCCGGGTCAACTGGCTGCCGCGCGCGCTGCGCGACGCGGCGTTCTCCTGGCGGCTGCGCGCGCGCCGTACACGGAGCCAAGCGGACATCGTGATCGCGTGCAATCGGGTCGACTCAGCCGACATCGTCGTATGCGGCGGCACGCATCCGGGCGCATTGCGCCATGGTCGCAACAAGCCAAAATGGAACGACGGCTGGCAAACCGCGCTAGAGCGCCGCACCTATCACAACGCGGGCGTGGTCGTCGCCCACTCCAGGATGATGGCGCAAGAAGTCCAGCAGTATTTCGGCATCGCGCCGGACAAGATCCGTGTCATCTATCCCCCGGTGCGCAGCGATTGCTTCGCGCCGATGGCGCCGGCACAGCGCGATGCGATGCGGGCGCAGCTCGGCATTCCCGACGGGCACGCCGCATTTGTGTTCGTGGCCAACACCGGCAAGGGATTCGAACTGCTGCGCACGTACTTCGAGGCGAGCGCCGAGCCGGTCTGCCTGTTGGTCACGGGCCGCCCGGTCGCCAGCCCATCGCCGCGGATCCGCTCGCTCGGCTATCGTACAGACATGCAATGCGTGTTCGGCGCGGCCGACTTCACGATCGTGCCTGCGCCCTATGAACCGTTCGGGCTAGTGGGCATCGAATCGATCCTGTGCGGCACGCCGGTGCTCACCGCCGGTAACGTCGGCTGCGCCGAAGTCATCCGCGACGACGCGCAATGGCGCTTTTCGCACCTGGACGCGGGCAGTTTCGCCGCGGCGGTCGAACAGGCGCTCACGCGCTGGCGCGCCGGCACCGCGCGGCTCACCCGGCCCGACGAGCATCTGCTGTACGACTACGACGTGGCGTCCCACACCGCGCACTTGCTGGCGCTGGCCTCGGAACTCGCCGGCCGTCGCGCGTAGCGCTGCATCTCGTCGCCCCGTGCGGCGCCCGCCCCCTGTCGCGCCACGCGTGATGCTACACTCGCTCGTCTGGCGCGAACGCTGCGTCACGCGCGCCGCACGACAATGCCATGCGGCCGCCGTCATGTCGCGGCACCGCGCGTCGTCAATCTACCGGAGCAACGTCCATGGCTGAATTTCGCATTTGGTCCGATCGGTTCTCGCACAATGGATTCATGCCCAAGCAGCAGGAATTCGATGACCGCTCGTTTGGCGTCGACGGCGGCAACGTGTCGCCCGCGCTGCAATGGGCCGACCCGCCCGCCGATACAAAGAGCTTCGCGCTGACCGTGTACGATCCGGACGCGCCGACCGGCAGCGGTTTCTGGCACTGGGTTCTCGTCAATATCCCGGCACATGTGCGCTCGCTGCCGGATGGCGCTGGCAAGGCCGACGGCAGCCTGCTGCCAACCGGTGCGCTGCAGCTACGCAACGACTATGGCACGGTAGGCTTTGGCGGTGCAGCGCCGCCACGCGGCGACAAGCCGCATCGGTACGTGTTCCGCATCCACGCATTGAAGACTGACGCGCTGCCACTTGGTACGGACACGACCAACGCGGTGGCACGCTTCATGATCCACTTGAATGAAATCGACTCGGCCACCTATACAGGTCTGTACGAGCTGAAGTAATTGGGCGCGCACGCGGGACCTCGCGAGGGCTTGTCGCCGGCCTCGCGCTGCTGGCCACGCTTGGCGCGCACCCGTGCACGACCGGCATCACGTCGCGCATGGCGCTGCGCAGCTTTAGCTTCGGCCTGTTCCAGTCGCCCAACAAACGCACCATTCTCGCCTCGACGCCACGTGAGCACAGCGGTGGCGCGAGTGGCATGCTCGGCACGGCCCGACTGACCGGCCAAGCTGTCGGGGCCGCCCTCATTGCACTGATTTTCAACGTCACCGGTAACTAGGGGACGTTCTCCATGCTGGCGGTGGCGGCTACCTTTTCAACGCTGGCGGCGACGATAAGTTTTGCGCGGCGTCGATCCGTTGCGTCGCTGCTGATTGGATACAGGCATGCTGCTTGCTCAGAAGAGGGGCATGAACGTACCACCCAAAACATCATCGCATATTAATTTCGAGGATGCGCCACCTTCCTTCGACGGCGCACGAATGATGCTTGACTTCACCGCGTCCGTCGATGGACGCCTAGTGCGGTGCTCGGTCAGCGCCGAAGCCCTTGAGGACCACTTCGGCGCCGCGTCCGCGCTCGAGAGCGAATTGCTGCAGGCGTTCGAGCGCGGTCGCAACCGCATCCATCGAGTCGCTCGGCTCGCACTGGAGGACAGCGACGGCCAACCCGTCGTGCTGCACAGTGGCCTGTTCCGGATCTCGGCAACCTAACGCCGCCAGGCAACCTGCCCACTCATCCTGCAAAGGAGGCTTTATGTCACTGATCGTTGCGGGACGCTTCACCTCGTTCCCACAAGCCGAACGCGCGTCGCAGGCGCTGTTCGAGCATGGTTTTGTCCAAGAGGACGTTACCTTATTCTTCGTCAACCCACCCGGCCAGCACGCGCGCTTTCCGATCGGCGGCGACGTATCGACCGACCCCGGCGCACGCGAAGCACCGAAAGGCGCGGCCAAGGGTGTCGCGCTGGGTGCTGTGGTGGGCGCGGTCGTTGGCGTCGCGGTCTTTGTGCTAGCGGGCGCGCCGATGTTCGTATCGATCGTCTCCGCCGGGGTCGGCGCTTACGTCGGCTCGATGATCGGCGCGATGAGCCATACCCGACGTGCGCTCGAACAGCATCACGGGCGCGAGCGCTTCGTCGACCGCGAGGCACGTGACGCCGGCGTGCTGGTTGCCGTGCACGTGGACGCGACCACACAGGAGAATGCGTCACGTGTGTTGCGCGATGCAGGTGCGCTAGATATCGAGCGCGCCTCCGGACGCTGGCGCGACGGGCGCTGGGCTGACTTCGACCCGACCCGTGCGCCGCACGTGGAGCGCGACAGCCAGCCCGATCTCAACGAGCGGCACACTTAATCCCGCCGCATTGCGGGGTGGCAACCGAGCCACTGGTAGCCGCACGGACGGGCCACCGGTAGCCGAGCAAGCGGGATGGCCACCCGCATACTGGATCTGCGCGGTGCGCAGTTTCCGATCAACCACAACCAACGGAGGTACGCGATGGCAACTCATATTGTTTCCGTTCTAAACGACCTGATCGAAACGTCCAAAGACGGCGAAGCCGGCTTCCGCAAGGCGGCAGAGGATGCGTCGAACCCGGAATTGAAGACGCTGTTCGCCAGTTGTGCCCAATCGTGCTCGCAAGCGGTCAGCGAGCTGCAAGCCGCCGTCCATTCACTCGGCGGTAAGGCCGAAGATCACGGGTCCGCGTCTGGGGCGCTACACCGTGGCTGGATGGACCTGAAGTCAGCCATCAAAGGTCGCAGCGACCACGAGATCCTAGCGGACTGCGAAAAAGGCGAAGACGTAGCAAAGAAACATTACCGACAGGCGCTGGATGAAGCGTTGCCTGCGGACATTCGGATGCTCGTCGAGCGGCAATACGAAGGCGTACTCAAGAATCATGATCGCGTACGCGAATTGCGCGACGCTACGGCACGATAATCTGCCTGCGCTGGATGCGGCGACGCACGCCGCATCCGACAGGGGCGTGGGGACGGGTCCATCAAGCCGCTTCGCCGCGGTTGTGGCACGTCACCACGCGATGTTTTACTGCATATCGAGGCAGCGTCAATTCGCGATGTGCAGGTCGTTGTGCACGCGGGTCACGCCGTCAACTGTCCTAGCCGCGGCGGTGGCAGCTTCCTTCGCCTCGCGGCTGGGTACTGTCCCGGTCAAGCGCACCGCGCCAGCCGTGGTCTTCACGTGGATATTCTGAAAGCCTTTTACGCCCTTCGCGTTCAGCAATGCAGCCTTGACCTTCGTGGTAATGGCGCCGTCGCTGATTTTCTCGCTGAGCGTTTCGGAACCCGACGATTGCGCGGCCCTGTCGCTGCCCGCGCTTTGGGCGGCCAGCCCGGCCACATGAGCTGCACAGATCATGCCAATGGCAACGCGGATCCATGGTGTCGTTTGCATTGTCTTCTCCTAGATTGAAGTGGCAAGGGTGCTGCAAGGATCGTACCCATGATCAATGCGCGTCATTGCGTCGGCGCGCGGCGGTCGCGCTCACCTCCGCACCGAGCAGAAACACCGACGATGAAAAATACAGCCACATCAGCAGCACGGCAAGGGAGCCTGCAGCACCAAACGTGTTGGCGGTGCCCGCGTGTGCCAAGTAGAACGCGAAGATATTCTTGCCGCTGGAGAACAGCAGTGCCGCCGCCAAGCCGCCCGCCAACGCATCGCGCCATTGGATCGACGCATCGGGGACGAACTTCAGCATCGCAGAGAATGCCAGCCATAGCGAACCGAGTGTGGCCACGTGCTGCACCGCATTCGCTATCAGGTACGACGCGCTTTGCGGTCCCCAGAACCATTGCCCGATCACGCTGATCGCGGTGTCCAAAATCAGCAGCACAACGATCAGGAATGCCACGCCAAGCACCAGGCCAAACGAGATCAAGCGCACCCGCATCAGGCTGAGCAGGCTGGCGCGCGTATCGGGTTCCGGCACCGGCCAGATCGCGTTCAACGCGCTGTTCAGCGTCGAGAACGTAGCGGATGCGCCGATCACGATACCCAGAATCGACACCGTAGTCGTACGCGTTGCCATATCGGCGTGCCACGCGTTCGCCACGATGGCCTGCACGCCTTGTGCGGCTTCGTCGCCAACCACGCCGCGTATTTCGCCGAACAACCGGCCTTGCACCGCATCCTGTCCGAAAAAAAACCCGGCCACCGCGATGACGATAACCAGCGTCGGTGCGAGCGAGAATGCCGTATAGAAAGCGATCGACGCCGCCATCGTCGGGCAGCGGTCCTTGATCCAATGCGTGACCGGATCCGATACCCAAGCCAGCAGATTCATCGTGCGCAAGCGCATCGTCAAGACAACGTGCTGGCAGGCAACCGCACCGGCACACCGGGCCGGGCGAACGCCGCCGGCTGCGCCATCACGCGCAGAGTCAACGCGTCGTCGCGGTCCACCACTTCACGCAGATCGCGCATGAATGAATCACGCCATACAGATAGGTCGTTCTGCCGCAATACTGCCATCATCGCTTGGTGCCGCTGTTGCCGGTCCACCAAAGGCATCGACAACGCGCGGCGCATCGCGTCGGCGACTTGCACTAGGTCGAACGGATTGACTATCAATGCACCCGGCAATTGGTCCGCGGCACCGGCAAACTGCGACAACACAAGCACGCCAGGATCGGCGGGGTCTTGTGCTGCGACGTATTCCTTGGCCACCAAGTTCATGCCGTCGCGCAGCGGCGTCACGCACCCGACCTGAGCCGCGCGGAACAGCGACATCAGCAAGTTGCGCTCATAGTTACGGTTCAGGTACAGGATCGGGGTCCAATCCAGTTGGGCAAAACGGCCGTTGATCCGGCCCGCCTCCGCCTCCAGGTGTTTGCGAATCGACTGGTAGTTTTGCACGTCGGTACGCGTAGGCGGTGCGATCTGCATCAGTGACACGTGCCCGGCCAGGCTCGGCGAATCCAGCAACAGCCGTTCGAATGCCTGAAACCGCTCGGCAAGCCCCTTCGAGTAGTCGAGCCGGTCTACACTGATGATCAGCTTGCGCTCACGCATGTTGTCGTGCAGCCCGACCACCTGCTTGCGGCTGGCGTTTTGCTGCGCGGCTTTCGCAATGGCATCCGGGTACACGCCGATCGGATACGCAGCAGCCTTGAACCGGTGGTCGAACGCGTGGACCATCCCGTTGCCGAGCAACTGCCCGCCGCATTCGCGCTGCACAATGTCGGTAAAAGACTGCAAGTCGCTGCCCGTCTGGAAGCCGACCACGTCGTAACTGCACAGCGCTTTGAGCAGCGTGGCGTATGGCGGGATCGTATGCAGCACCTCGGGTGCCGGAAATGGAATATGCAGGAAAAACCCAATCGGATTGCGCATGCCGAGTTCGCGGCATGCCTTGCCGAACGGGATCAAGTGGTAGTCATGCACCCAGATGATGTCATTCGGCCGAACCAGCTTCTGCAATTGCCGGGCGAGCATCCCGTTGACGCGCATGTAGCCTGCGTAGTCGGCGCGGTCGAACCGCGTCAGATCGTTCCGATAATGAAAAGCGGGCCACAGCGTCGCGTTTGAAAAACCGCGATAGTACTGATCATAGTCACGCCGACTGAGGCCGACCGTTGCGTAGGTCACGTTGCCCCGGGTCTCGATCGTTGGCTTGCCCGCTTCACCGCCGATCTCGCCATTCCAGCCAAACCATACGCCGCCGGCCTCCTTCAGCGCATCGTAGACGCCGATTGCCAGCCCTCCGGCCGTGGGACGGCCCTCCTGCGCCGGGGCGACCCGATTGGATACCACGATCAATCTGCTCATAGGGATTGCCACCTGCTGTTCGTTTAAATGAAATCACCGACACCCTCATGCAAGTTTTGTGCCGATTGCTGCAATGCACAAAAAAAGCCGAGCACGGCCGACGTCCCGAAAGGCGCGATGGGGCAAGTTCCCGGCAGGATGATCGCGATCGTGTTACGCGTCCTGCTCTGTGCCGATTTCTCGTTGATAGTCCAGGCCGGCACGGCGGGTGCCGCCCTGGTTGTCGACGCCATCTGCCGGCGCGTCAGGTGCAGGCCGGTTCTGCCCGGCCGATATGCTGTCTTCGTGGTCGCCCGCGTTACCCGTGCCGGTGGACGGCAACCGGTCCGGCCATTGGCCGGCTTGCGTGTTTGGTCGGCTCATTGCGCCTCCAACTTGCACTGCGTGGTCCTTGATTCCACCGTACCCGTGCGGCCAAGCTTTCGCGCCGCCTTCGCGTGGCGGGGTAAACGTTACGCCCCGGGTTGTAATCCTTACAACGACAGGTACGCAGACCGGTCTTCACGGGCGCCGCGGCCGGTGTCGTCGGCGTCCGTTGCCCTGGCCAATGTGCGCGTCAGCCATTGAGCCACGCGGGTCGCCCGCATAGGCGACGTCGGCCAGACTCGTGGAACGCCACTGCCTACACGTGCGGCATGTCCGGGCCTTGCGGCGGTGGATCGCCGATCGGCGGCATATCGGGCCCGGGTGGATCACGCGTCGGATCAGGCGGCGCTTCGTCCGGCGGCATGTCCGGCGGTGGCACCTCGGGCGGATGCGGCGTGGGCGTAAGTGGATCGGGCTGCGGCGCATGAGCGCGCCATTTGAGCGTTGACATAGATCGCTTCCTCAAAGGAGACGATAAGGAAACCAGCAACCCGTATGCCGGCTACCCCTGCCAAAGAACCCGCCGGTCAGTCCCGCTCACGCCCGGGCGCCTGTTCATCGATCAGCTAAGCCTATTCGTCAGTTACCGGTGTACTTCGCCCCGACGTTCTCCGGCGCCTCGTCGCTGTCACCGGCGTCCTCGCCTGATGCGTGGCGCGCGTCATCGCCATATTCGACCAAGCGGTTGTACAGCGTCTTCAAGCTGATACCGAGGATCTCCGCAGCCCGCGTCTTCACGCCACCGCATTGCTCCAACGTGGCCAGAATCAGTTGACGGTCCGCGTCAGCCAGCGACGTGCCGAACGGGATGGTCACCGCAGTGCCGGCGGACGGCTTGGACAGCGAGATCTGCAGCGGCACCGATGCGGTCGCAGACGAATCAGCCGGCGCCATGATGTAAGCGCGCTGCACGTAGTTCTTAAGCTCGCGCACATTGCCAGGCCACGTGTACGACAGCATGGTTTCCTTGACCGAAGGCGGAAAGTGCTTGTCCGTGCCGTAGCGCTGATTAAGCTCGTCCAGAAAGCTCTGCGCAAGCAACTCGACATCCTTGCCGCGCTCGCGCAGCGGCGGCAGGCTGATCGGAAATACGTTCAGCCGATGATAGAGATCCAGCCGCAGCTTGCCCTCGAGCACCGCCTGCTCGGGATCGCGATTGGTCGCCGCGATCAGCCGCACGTCGGTCTCGATCTCCTTAGTGGTGCCAACCCGCATGAATACGCCCGTCTCGAGCACGCGCAGCAGCTTAACCTGCAACTCGATCGGCATCTCGGTGATCTCGTCCAGAAATAACGTACCACCGCTGGCCCGCTCGAAATAGCCTTTGTGCTGTCGGTCCGCGCCAGTGAACGCGCCCCGCTCATGACCGAACATTTCCGACTCGATCAGCGTCGGCGACACCGCGCCGCAATTGACGGCCAGAAACGCCTGCTTGCGCCGCAAGCTCAACTCGTGCACGGTCTGCGCGGCCACTTCCTTGCCGGTGCCGGATTCACCGACCAGCAGCACCGAAGCGGATGTCGGTGCCACCCGGTTGATCTGGTCATAAACCTGCTGCATCGCCGCCGAATTGCCTAGCATCAGGCCAAAGCGCCCAAAGCGGCGCAGTTCGCCACGCAACGTGCCGATCTCGGCGCGCAGGTCGCCGGTACGCGGGATCCTGGCGAGGATCGCCTTGACCCGTTGCACATTGATCGGCTTGACGAGGTAATCCGTTGCGCCCATTTTCAGCGCACTGACCGCGGACTCCACGGTGGCGTGCCCGGTAATGACCACGATCTCTACGCCGGAGCGCAGATCCAGATCGTTGAACAAGTCCACGCCGCTGCCATCCGGCAGCTTCAAGTCGGTAAAGACGACGTCTGGCACCTGCCTGACGATCTGGATACGCGCCTCGCGCACGTCGCCGGCCATCGCGATGGTCAGACCATCGCCCGTGACGATCTCCGCCAACGCGTTGCGGGAATTGGGGTCGTCATCGACTATCAGTATATGCGGCATGAGAAAGGAATCGTGTCCGGAAAATAAGCGGCAAGTCGGCAGCCCCACGGACGTTGCGCGTCAACGCGCATGCGACGTGCCGCCTGCCAATTTGAAAAAATTGCGCGCCCCATCCAGGACTATTACGCCAATCGCGTAATAATGCCATTTAGAAGTCTTATTCGGTGCGTAAAGTTGATTACAAAGAATAATCGACACGCTCGGGGCTCTCAGTGTAACCGCTTCCGGTCGAGCGCTCAAAACACAATTCGTTTACGCCAAAACGACTGACGCTTCAGAATAAGCAATTGCCGCTGAGTTGGCGCGGGTGGTTAAATAGGGTTTCTTTGCACCAGAAAGCAATACACCATGTCGTTAAGCGAGGCGGACGCGCCAGTGGCGTCCGATGAACAGCACTCACGCACAATCCCGCACCCAAGGGTGCCGGGCCTGAAGTCGTTCGGCCTACTGTATGGCTCGTCCGACGCAATGCTGGGTCTATACGAGCAAATCGAGCGGGTCGCGGCCACCGACGCGACCGCGTTGATCGTCGGCGAGTCCGGAACCGGCAAAGAATTGATCGCACGCACGATCCATGACGCCAGCCACCGCAAGGATGGCCCGTTCGTCGCAGTCAATTGCGGCGCCATCCCGGACAACCTGATCGAGGCCGAGTTGTTTGGCCATGAAAAGGGCAGCTTTACGGGCGCCGTGCAAGGCCGCATCGGCTACTTCGAACATGCGCACGGCGGCACGCTGTTTTTAGACGAGGTCACCGAGATGTCGCCGGTGCGTCAGGTCAAGCTGCTGCGTGCGTTGGAGACCGGCACATTCTATCGAGTCGGCGGCAACGAGTTGATCACCGCCAACGTGCGCGTGATCGCCGCGACCAATCGCGACCCGGCCACCGCGGTCAAGGAAAACGGGCTGCGCGAAGACCTGATGTACCGGCTTGCGGTTTTCCCGTTACGCGCGCCGCCGCTGCGCGAACGCAATGGCGACCGCGAATTGCTCGCGCAGTATTTTTTGGCCGAGTTGAACACCCAGGAAAATACCAGCAAGACATTCAGCAAGCGCGCGCTCGACACGGTGCGCACTTATTCGTGGCCGGGTAACGTGCGCGAATTGAAAAATGCGATCTATCGTGCGTTCATTCTGGCGGAGAAAACCGTCGAGATTCAGCATCCGCATCTGGCGTCGCGGGTCAAGAAGCCGGTGCTGCAAGGCGATGCAATGAGCGTCTGGGTCGGCACGCCGCTTGCCGATGCGCAAAAGCAAATCATCCTGGCGACGCTGAAGCACTGCGGCGGTGACAAGCGGCGCGCGTCCCAAACTCTTGGCATCAGCCTGAAGACGCTATACAACCGTCTGGGCGCGTATGAGGCGCAGGCGTGCGCGGATTCGCCCGAGAGCAACGAAGGCTGAGCAGTTTATCCCGCTTACAACTATTCCCATTCTTTGCCGCGCATACCCAAGTAGGTCGCTCCTACCGTTGCAGCGTCTGAAACAAATCCGCCGCGCGCGGGGCGCGGCGGCCCTGCCCAATGCCCGCTGCAATAGCCACCGCAATCAGGATTCGACGTCCTCCAGGCTGAAGATCTCCGTCTGGTCGTTGTACGAAAAGATCTCACCGTAGCGGCCCCAATTGATGACCGCATCGAGCGTTTCCTCCGCGGCGCCGTCCGACAAGTAGTCCTCAAGCTCCTGTTCGAAACGCACTCGCGGCGCACGATGGCCAGGCCGTTCATTGAGGACCCGCTTGATCCGCGCCGCCAGCGGCACGTGGCGCAGCAGATGATCGGCGAACATCATCTTGCGCTCCTGCGTGCCGCATTCGGCAAATACATGGGCCGGCGGTGTCAAGAAGATATCGCCCTCGCGCACGTCGGCAAAGCCGAGCCATTGCAGCACTTCGGCAATCGGGAACAGATCGTCGACCTCCAGATGCAGCGTGCGGGCGATCTCGGGCATGTCCGCTCGGCCGTGGTACGGTGCGGCCGCCAGCGTCTCGATCAGGCCGGCCATCAAGTTGGTCGACACGTGTGGCAACCAGCTATGCAGCTCTAGGCCCTTGCGCGGCGCGCCAGCGCTCGGACGCGCCGTCATCTTCGCGTAGATGTCATCGACCAGACGGCGGAACGCCGGATCGAGCCGGTTGCGCGGATGCTTGAATGGCACCTGGATCTCGGCTAGCACGCGCCCCGGGTTGGACGACAGCACCAGGATCCGGTCGCACATGAACACCGCCTCTTCGATATTGTGCGTGACGATCAGCACGGCCTTGATCGGCATGCGGCCTTGCGTCCACAAATCAAGCATGTCGGTGCGCAACGTCTCGGCGGTGAGCACGTCCAGCGCCGAGAACGGTTCGTCCATCAGCAGCAGCGTCGGATCCACCACCAGCGCACGGGCAAAGCCCACGCGCTGTCGCATCCCGCCGGACAGCTCGCGCGGGTACGCGTTCTCGAACCCGTCCAGCCCGATCAGATCGATCGCGGCCAGCGCGCGCTCACGCCGGATGCGCGCGGGTACGCCCTGGGCCTCTAGGCCCGCTTCGACGTTCTGCAGCACGGTGAGCCAAGGGAACAGCGCAAAGGTTTGGAAAACCATCGCGACGCCTTCCGCTGGGCCCCGCAGTGGCTGGCCGCGATAGGTCACCTCGCCCCCAGACGGCGAAATCAGCCCCGCAATGATGCGCAGCAGCGTGGACTTACCCGAGCCGGAGCGCCCGAGCAAGCCGACGATCTCGCCCTCGCGGATCGACAGGTTGACATCGTCGAGCACCAGCAGCTCGCCCTGGGTCTTCTCGAACCCGCGCCGCACGTGGTCAACGGACAAAAGGACAGCGCCGGGCGCGGGCGCGCGAATGGCGGGCGCTGCCGTTACCGGCGCAGCGGCATTCGTGGGATTTTGCATAGCAACCACCGTATCGATCAATCCAGGCGCAGCTTGTTCTCAGCGTAGGCGTACATCGGACGCCACAACAAGCGATTGAAAAGTGTGACAAACAACGACATCACCGCGATGCCGAGAATGATCTTGCGATAATCACCGTCCACGGTCATTTGCGCAATGTAGGCGCCGAGCCCATGCGCGACCACGTGTGTATCGCCCCATTGCACCGCTTCTGACACGATGCTCGCATTCCACGCGCCGCCGGAGGCGGTGATCGCCCCCGTTACATAGTACGGGAAAATACCCGGCAGCATCGCCTGACGCCACCATTGCCAGCCACGAATGCGAAAATTGGTCGCAGCCTCCTTAAAATCGTTCGGATACGCGCTCGCGCCGGCAATCACATTGAACAAGATGTACCACTGCGTGCCCAGCACGATCAGCGGGGACAGCCAGATGTCCGGGTTCAGCCCAAAACGCACGATCACGATCACGAATACCGGGAACAGCAGATTGGCCGGGAACGCCGCCAGAAACTGCGCGAGCGGCTGAAGCTTCTCGGCCAGCGCCGGGCGCAAGCCGATCAGCACGCCCAGTGGGACCCACACGATCGAAGCAATCGCGATCAGCACCAGCACGCGCACCAGCGTAATGCATCCCATCGCGAGCACATGCCCAACCTCATCCCACGTCACGCCGGTGCTGACATAGCCGATGACGCGCCATAACAGGTACGCGGTGCCAGCCAGCACCAAAGCGCCCCAGGCGAGATCGCCAAGCCGTGAGGGCTCGCGGTGCGGCCTCACCGCGGGCCCGACCAGCGGCAGCTTGCGCCAACGCAGCGGCAAGCGGGCCATGCGCGCGAACAGCCATCCGGCCGGCACCAGCAACTGGTGAATCAACCGGGTGCGGCGCACCAGGTCGAGCAGCCACGATTGGGGCGCGCTCGCCGACGCGGTGTTCTCCATGCGGAACTTGTCCGCCCACGCGACCAGCGGCCGGAACAGCAACTGGTCGTAGGCGAAAATCACAAGCGTCATCGTCAAGATCACCCAACCAATCGCCGGCAGGTTGCGCTCGGTGATCGCCTGCGCCAAGTACGCACCCACGCCGGGCAGCGTAATCGTGTTGTTGCCAACGGTAATCGCCTCGGACGCGACGACGAAGAACCAGCCGCCGGACATTGACATCATCATGTTCCAGATCAGGCCCGGCATCGAGAATGGCACCTCGAGCTTCCAAAAGCGCTGCCAGCCCGTCAGGTGAAAGCCGCGCGACACTTCGTCCAGGTCGCGCGGCACCGTGCGCAGCGACTGGTAGAAGCTGAACGTCATGTTCCAGGCCTGGCTGGTGAAGATCGCGAAGATCGCTGCACACTCCGCCCCGGCAACCCGCGTCGGGAACAGCGCAATGAAGAAGGTGACCGTAAACGAGATATAGCCGAGCACCGGCACCGATTGGAGGATATCCAGCATCGGCACCAGCACTTTCTCCGCCCGCCGGCTTTTTGCGGCAAGCGTGCCGTAGGCGAGCGTGAACACGAACGCGGCGAGCATCGCGGCGAGCATCCGCAACGTGGTGCGCAGCGCATATTCCGGCAAATAAATCGGGCTTAGCGAGATCGCCTGAGCCTTCAGCGTCGAGATCGGCGCCATTGTCTGCTCGAAGCCGATCGCGGCCATCGCGATCAGGCCGATGATCAGCGGAAAGGCCACGAAATCCCACCGATTGGGCAACAAGCGCCACGCGGACGCCGCGGCGTCGCGCTTCGGATCGAAACGAAAACCGAAATTGAAACCGAAATCCATCAGACAAACTCCCCGGCGCTCTCGGCATGCGGATGGAACGCGCCGCCGCGCCACAGCACGATGGCAAACGCCGCCCATTTCAAGACCGCCCCGACACTACACCAAGCACCATGACCGTTACAACCTTTTAACATATTTGACTCGTTCCACCGTGGCGCGAATGCGGCACGCGCGCCACGCAGCCCAGGTGGCCCAGCCGCACCGATTATCTTCCGCGCCGCACACGCAGTGCGGCGCGGCGGCCGTTAACGGTTATCATGATGGGTCACTGAATGAATGCAGGAGGCCGCATGAAGGGAAATCTCGTCATCATCTGCCGTGACCAGGACGCCCATGAGTTCGACGCGCTGATGACCGAATACGGTGCCTTCCAGACGAGATTATCGTCGACTGCGTGGTACCTGAAGTTCGACGCGGCGCCCGACGTAATCCAGGAGGAGATCCTGGCACGGCTGGGCAAGTACACCACGCACTATATCTTTGAGGCCAACAGCGTCACGTACAACACGATCGACAGCGAAGCTGCCGCGGCATTGAATACCCTGTTCGGTAATTGACGCGGTTACGCTGTCCCCCGTGTGCGGGGATACACGCCGCGGGTCAGACCTGCGCGGCGCCCGACTGAGCCGGAAACTCCAGTTCGACGCGCAGGCCGCCGCGCTCGCGGTTGCCGATCCGGCATTCGCCGCCCAGCCGGTTCGTGAGCCGCTCGACGATGGCCAGCCCGAGCCCGCTATGACCGTTGCCGCCGCGCGCCGGGTCCAGACGCACGAAGGGACGGCTTGCATTGACCAGTGCGAACCATGCAAAGTGCGCGAGCAGTAGCACGCCAACCACCAGCAATGCCAACCGTCCGAACAGCGAATCAAACGGACGCCGCATGGCCTTCGCCGTCCGGCACGAATACGTAGCCGCGGCCGCGCACTGTCTGGATGAAACGCGGCGCGGACGGATCGGTCTCTAACGTGCGCCGCAACCGCCACACCTGCACATCGATCCCGCGGTCGGTGCCGTCGTACTCGGGCCCGTGCAGCATCTCAAGCAACCGCTCATGCGTCAGCGTGCGCATCGGATTGTTGACAAAGATCTTCAACAATGCGAACTCGCTACCTGACAAAGCCACGGGCTTGCCGTCCTGCATCAGCGAGCGGGTCTGGAAATCGAGCGTGAAACGGCCGAAGCCGAACGGCTCGCGCTGCTCCGGCGCGGCCGACGGAACGCTGCGGCGACGCCTCAGCACCGCCTGCACGCGGGCCAGCAACTCGCGCGGATTGAACGGCTTGCCGAGATAGTCGTCCGCGCCCAGCTCCAGCCCGACGATACGGTCGACGTCGTCCGCACGCGCGGTCAGCATGATCACCGGGATGTCATCGCCCGCGGCGCGCAATTGCCGCAGCGCCGTCAAGCCGTCCACGCCAGGCATCATCAGGTCGAGCACGATCAAGTCGGGCCGTTCCCGCTCGAGCCGTCGCTCCAGTGACGCAGCACCGTGCAGTACCGACACTTCAATGCCTTGCCGGGTCAGATAGTCGCGCAACAGGTCGCGCAACTCCTGATCGTTGTCGATTACGAGGATTTGAGTAGCCATGGACGGCAGTTTACCGTTACCGCCGGCCCGGGCCGCCGCTGCAATACGTACTCGTCGTTACCGGTTGTTACTGCGTCAGCTGGACGTAATCGCGTGTAACAAACGCTGCGCTGCGGGTAACACGACCCGGTCCAGACGCCGTCGCCGGCTGCCACTGAGGCGCAGCCCGAGTAATCGCCCCTGCCCGGCCGGCGCTGCGCCGGCCAGGCCCGCCCCGCTGTCTGGCGGTCCTCGTGCGCCATTGAGTTAGAATACCGCCCTTCGCGTACCGGGCATCACGCAGACATCCTGCGTAACCGGCATCGCGTTGCGCGCATTGTTGGCCGCCTAACATGGGCGGGTGTCCCAAAGTGCGCCGGATATTCGACCCATCATTAGACTACTGACTTCACCATGTTCCTGCAAGGGTATGGCCCGGTCATCGCAGCGGGCACGTGGCAAACCATCAAGTTGTCGCTGCTATCGCTCGCGGTCGCCTTCGTGATCGGGCTGCTCGGCGCCGCGGCCAAGCTCTCGCGCAACCGCGTGCCGCGCGTGGTCGGCACGGTTTATACCACGCTGATCCGCGGCGTGCCCGACCTGGTGCTGATGCTGCTGGTGTTCTTCAGCATGCAGATCTGGCTGAATCACCTGACCGACCTGATGCAGATCGACCAGATCGACATCAACCCATTCACCGCCGGCGTACTCACGCTGGGTTTCATCTACGGCGCATACTTCACCGAGACATTCCGCGGCGCATTCCTGTCGGTGCCGCGCGGCCAGATGGAGGCGGCGGCGGCGTACGGCATGACAGGCTGGCAGGCGTTTTCGCGGGTCATGTTCCCGCAGATGATGCGCTTTGCGTTACCCGGCATCGGCAATAACTGGCAGGTGCTCGTCAAGTCGACCGCGCTGGTATCGATCATCGGCCTTGCCGACGTGGTCAAGGCGTCGCAGGACGCCGGCAAGGGCACGATGCGCTTTTTCTTTTTCACAATCGTCGCCGGCGCGATCTACTTGGCGATCACGACGCTTTCCAATGTCGTGTTGCTGTACCTGGAGCGCCGCTATTCAACCGGCGTTCGCCGTGCGGATCTTTGATACCCGGGCGCGACAATGATCGAACTGCTGCATACCTACTGGAAAGCCTATCTGTTCACCGATGGCTACAACATCACCGGCGTGGCCATCACATTGTGGCTGCTGGTCGTGTCGATTGGCATCGGTTTCTGCCTGTCGATTCCGCTTGCGGTCGCGCGCGTATCTCGACACAGATGGATCAGCGTCCCGGTCTGGCTGTATACCTACGTATTCCGCGGCACTCCGCTCTACGTGCAGTTGCTGCTGTGCTACACCGGTATCTACAGCCTGGAGCTTGTGCGTTCGCACGACTTTCTCAATGCGTTCTTCCGGCAGGGAATGTACTGCGCCCTGCTGGCGTTCACGCTGAACACTTGTGCCTACACCACCGAGATTTTCGCCGGCGCGATCCGCGCGACGCCGTACGGTGAGATGGAGGCCGCGCGCGCGTACGGCATGTCCGGCTTCGCGCTCTACCGGCGCGTGATCCTGCCCTCGGCGCTGCGCCGGGCGCTGCCGTACTACAGCAACGAAGTGATCCTGATGCTGCACGCCACCACAGTCGCCTTCACCGCGACGGTGCCGGACATCTTGAAGATTGCACGCGACGTCAACTCGGCCACGTATCAATCGTTCGAGGCGTTCGGCATTGCCGCGCTGCTCTATTTGGGCATTTCGTTCACGCTGGTGGGTCTGTTCCGGCGCGCCGAGCAGCGCTGGCTGGCCTACCTGCGACCGCAAGGTCAATAAGTTCAATCCGTGAAAGGCTCAACACGCGATGAATTCGCCCATTTCTAAGTTGTTCGTTGATGATCTGCACAAGCGCTATGGCAGCCAGGAGGTACTCAAGGGCATCTCGCTCGAGGCCAAGGCCGGCGATGTGATCAGCATCATCGGTTCGTCGGGCTCCGGCAAGAGCACGTTCCTGCGATGCGTGAACTTTCTGGAGCAGCCCAATGCGGGCCGGATCTATGTGGACGGCGTCGAGGTCAAGACCGCGCCGGATCGCGACGGCAACCTGAAAGTCGTCGACGCCAGGCAGTTGCAGCGCGTGCGCACCCAACTGGCGATGGTATTCCAGCACTTCAACCTGTGGTCACACATGACGGTACTGGAAAACCTCACCGAGGCACCCGTGCACGTGCTGGGCCTGTCGCGCGCGCAGGCGCAGGAGCGGGCGCGCGAGTACCTGGACAAGGTTGGGCTCGGCGCATCGGTCGAGAAGAAATACCCGTCGCACCTGTCCGGTGGGCAGCAGCAGCGAGTGGCCATCGCCCGCGCGCTGGCAATGCACCCGGATGTGATGCTGTTTGACGAGCCGACCTCGGCGTTGGATCCTGAGTTGGTCGGCGAAGTGCTGAAGGTGATGCAGACGCTGGCCGAAGAAGGCCGCACGATGATCGTCGTAACGCACGAAATGGCGTTTGCGCGCAACGTGTCAAGCCATGTGATGTTCCTGCATCAAGGCCGCGTCGAGGAACAAGGGCCGCCGGATGAGGTATTCGGCCACACAAAGAGCGAGCGGCTCAAGCAATTCCTGTCTGGCAGCCTGAAGTAGCCATCGGTTGGCCCGTCCCCAGCAACCGGTTTGGTGCCGATCGGTCTGCAAGCGCGGTGACCAACAACGGTCCGCGGTTGGGCCGGCGTCTACGCGGGCATCCAGCACGTGTTCTGACTTTATTGCGTATCGCGCCGCTCCAATGCCGCGCCGTGGCTGAGCCAGTCCAGCACCGCCGCGGCGTCTTCGTCGGCATGCCCGCGCACCGCCTCGACCACCTGCTGCATGCCCACGTCAGGTAACGCGCGCCGGATCGCGACGCCGACCGCCAAGATGTCGATCACCAGCAGGTGCAGCACGCGCGAGATCATCGACAGCTGCGAGTCGCGGATCTCGATAGGATCCGTTTCCAGCGCGACGCTCGCACGCTTGGCCAGCGGCGTGTTGCTCGACGTGATCGCAATGACTTGCGCGCCAGCCTGCATCGCCACCTCCAGCACGCGCAACCACTCCGGCGCCTTGCCGGACTTGGAGACGGCGACGATCACATCGCCCTTGCCCAGCAACGCGGCAGACGCGGCCTGCATGTACAGGTCGCCGTATGCAATGGTCGGGATGCCGAAGCGGAAGAACTTGTAGTGCGCATCCTGAACGACGATGTTCGAATTGCCTAGGCCGTAGAATTCGATGCGCCGCGCGCTGTGCAGCATGTCGATCGCGCGCTCAACGTTGTCGAAGTTCATGTGCTCGCGCAGCTGCAGGATGGCCGACACGGTGTTGTCGAGCACCTTCACGCCAAAGTCGGTCGCCGAGTCGCCCAGGTGGACCTGGCTGTGGCTAACCGAGTTCGTGCCAGTCAGGCCGGTGGCCAGCTTCAGCTTGAAGTCGGACAGTCCCTGGCAGCCAAGCGAGCGGCAGAAGCGGATCACGGTCGGCTGGCTCACATCGGCCTTGCGCGCGATGTCGATGATCGGATCGTTGACGATCGAGCGCGGGTGGTTCAACACCAGGTCAGCTACGCGCCGCTCGGCCGGCGTGAGCACGTCGCGCATCTGCCGGATGCGCTCGAACACGGCTGATCCACCGCCGGCACGATGCCCGAGTTGCTCGGCCAGGATCGCGGATACGCCGAGGAAGGCCGGATATTGCGCAGTGATCACAAAGGTCGGGATGTTCGCCAGGTACGCCTGGAAACGGCCCTTCGCCTCGAACCGTGCACGAAACGGCGAAGTCGAAAACAACTCGCCCAGACGTGGGATGACACCGCCGCCGATATAAATGCCACCCAGCGCGCCGAGTGTGACTGCGAGATTGCCGGCAAATGTGCCAAGCACTGCGCAGAAGCACTCCACTGCCTCCAGCGCGAGCGGCTCGGCCGCCTGCGCGCGCCGCACCACGTCGGCCGGCTCGAGTTGCGGGCCAAGCCGCTTCTTGTCGCATGCGGCAAGCGCGCGGTAGATCAGTGCCAGCCCCGGTCCTGCGCAAATTCTCTCGAACGACACATGCGGCCACTTCTTGCGTGCATAATGCAACACTCGATCCTCGCGCTCGTCCTGCGGCGAGAAGGTGGCATGCCCGCCCTCACTGCCCAGCGCGATCCAGCGGTCGTTTGCGGGAATCAAGCCTGACACGCCCAAACCCGTGCCCGGCCCGAGCAGCCCGATCACACTGTTGTGCCGGCGTACGCCGCCGCCAATCTGCGCGCGTTGTGCATCGGACAGGCCCGGCAGCGCCATCGCCAACGCGGTGAAGTCGTTGACCACCAACAGCGTATCAAAGCCTAATGCGCGACGCGTGGCCTCGATCGAAAAACTCCAGTTGCGGTTGGTCATCTGCACCTGGTCGCCATCGACGGGATTGGCGATCGCAATGGCCGCGTGGTTCACGCGACCGATCTTACTGTCCTTCAGGAACTTGCGGATCGCGGCGGCGATGCCCGGATAATCCGCGCAAGGGTATACACGGATATCGTCAATCTGTCCCGGTCCGAATTCCAGTGCGAAGCGCGCATTGGTGCCGCCTACGTCGGCAAGCAGCCGCGGGCCATCCGGATGTGGACTCTCACGCGCGAGCACTGCTTTAGGCGCACCAATAGGCATCGACGTTGACTCCCGTATCGTTGGCCAGCTTAGAGATGGCGTTGTGTTGTGACTGCTCGATCGCGGCGCGCAGCACGTCCAGCTTGCGCTGCCCGGAGACCAACAGAAACAGCCGGCCGATTTGCCTGAGTGCCGACAGCGACAAGCTGACCCGCAGATGCGGCGCCTGCCGCGGCTGGACCAGCACATAACGCTCGCGGGTCCGTGTGGCCAGATCCCACTGTGGCGCGTCGGCGAAGATCGACGCCGTGTGTCCATCCTCGCCCATGCCGAGCACGGCCACGTCGGGCAGCGCGCGCGAGGCATCCGCGTTCAGTGCCGCGACGTGGGCGGCAGGCGCCTGCTCGACGTCTACCAGCGGCCGGAACACCGCCTCGCGCGCCGCGTGCTGCAGCAACGTGTCGCGCACGAGTCGCGCATTGCTGTCGGCATGCATCGGCGGGACCCACCGATCGTCGACCAGGGTGACGTCGATGCGCGTCCAGTCGAGCGCGCGCCGCGACAAAGCCTGCAAGAACGGCCGTGGGCTCGTGCCGCCCGACACCGCGAGCGTGGCACGAGCCGCGCCGATACGCGCGGCCAGCGACGACTGCAACGCATCGCCGACCGCCTGCGACAGCGCGTCCTGCTGGGCGCGCGCATCGTCAAAAGCGTGAAGCTCGATCACTTCTCCTCCGTACTCCCTTCGACCGCCCACCGACATTGCGGGCGGGCCGGTCCCTACTATTCAAACAAGCGTGACGTGCCTGCTAATTCTCTTCTTCGAGCCAGCATGTACCATGCTGGGCGAGCATCGCGCTCGCTGCAGCCGGTCCCCATGTCCCCGCTGCGTACGGCTTGGGCGACGTGCCGGGACGAGCCCATTCGTCCAAGATCGGCTCGACCCACTTCCACGCCGCCTCCTGCTCGTCCCGATGCACGAACAACGCCAGCCGGCCGTTGATCACGTCCAACAACAGGCGCTGGTAGGCTTCCATGCGATCTTCCTTGAAGAACTGGTCGAACGCCAGATCCAGGTGCACGCTTTGCAGGTTCATCCCCTCACCGGGCTGCTTGGCCAGGCAATATAACCGGATCGATTCGTTGGGCTGCAGCCGGATCACCAGACGATTGGCGCCATTGCGCAGCGCCGTTGGACCGAGCGCCGAGTGCGGGACTGCGCGGAAGTTGACGACGATTTCCGCAACGCGATCGGCAAGCCGCTTGCCGGTGCGCAGGAAAAACGGCACGCCGGCCCAGCGCCAGTTCTCGATCTCGGCCTTCAACGCGACGAAGGTCTCGGTCGTGCTTGATGCGCTCACGCCATGCTCGGTCACATAGGCCGGCACCGCGGCACCCTTGACCACGCCCGCATGATACTGGCCACGTACCGCAACGCGACTGATGTCGCGAGGCTCGACAGGCTTGAGCGCGCGCAGCACGCGCAGTTTTTCGTCGCGCACCGCGTCGGCACCCATCGAGTGAGGCGGCTCCATCGCCACGATCGACAGCAGCTGCAACAGGTGGTTCTGCACCATGTCACGCAACGCGCCGGTATTGTCGTAGAAGTCGCCCCGTCCCTCGACGCCCAATTCTTCGGCAATCGTGATTTGGATGCTCTCGACCCACTCGCGGCGCCACAGCGGCTCGAACAGTGCGTTGCCGAAACGCAGCGCGAGCAGGTTCTGAACAGGTTCCTTGCCCAGGTAGTGATCGATCCGGTAGATCTGGCCTTCCGCGAAGATCTCGCCGACCGCGTCATTGATCGCGTTGGACGACTCCAGGTCGTAGCCAAGCGGCTTCTCCAGCACGATGCGCGCGCCATCGCTCAAACCCACGGTCGCCAGTGCACGGCAAATCGGCACGAATAGCGACGGCCCGGTAGCCAAGTAGAACACCCGAATGCCAGGCAGTGGCGAAATCGCATCGCGTAGCAACGCATAGTCCTCCGGCTGTCCGAGATCGATCTGCACGAATAGTATTCGCTCGAGAAAGCTGTCCCACGAGGCATCGTCGCCGGCCGGCTTCACGTGCTGGCGCACATGCGTGTGCATCCATTGCACGTACGCGTTGCGGTCGCCGATGCCACGCGCGACCGCAACGATCCTGCCTGCCGCAGGCAGCATGCCGCCGCGGTGCGCCTGGTATAACGCCGGCAGGATCTTGCGCATCGACAGATCGCCGGTGCCGCCGAAAAGGACGAACGTAAAGCCTGGATCAACTTGCATTGTGTGTTGACGGTGACGTTGGAAATCTGGCTCGGGTAGGCCGTCGCGCAAGGCGCACAATCAGCCGTAGCCCAATAAAAATATTTTCGACGCTAAATTGTAGTTTAACTACAATTTCAAGAAAACGGTACATTTAGTGCAACGAAAAACTTTGTTATATCAACCCGCTGCCGTGCGATCTGACGGTCCGGCAGGAGCAAGCGAAGATCACTCGACACCGTTTGCCACGAAGCGTGGCAGTCGCCGCGCAGGCGCATCGTCATGTTAAAGGACATTGTGCGCGTACGCGCCGTGCGGGATCGGCAAACTCACCTTCCTATTCGACGAGCCGTTGTCCACCAACCTCGATTCGAAGTTGCACATCGAGATGCACTCGGAGATCAAGCTGATGCACCCGCGCCTGGGCACGACGATCGTCTACGTGACGCACAATCAGATCGAAGCCATGACACGTCGGCCACGCCTGCGCAACAGATCGACGTGCAAGTCGATGTCATCGAGCCCACCGGCCCCGTACGCTGGTCTTCACGCAGGTCAACGGCAAGCAAGTAGTATCCCGCGTGCATCCGGCCTCCGATCCGCGGCCGTAGCAGTCCATGTCGCTACTGTTCGACGTCTCCAAGGCGGGTGTTGTTCGACCCGAAGACCGAGCAGCGCATTGCATGACGGCTGGCGCACGACCATTGTTTCGTCATCCAACGCAAATAAGCATCACCTGCCCGCATTGCTGCGCCGCGCGGCGCCTGGTGATGCGCCAGCTGCATTGCTGTTATCCCGATCGGCACGATTGGCGACAGGATCAGACACCGCGCGTGAGCGCCGCATCGTGGAACGTATAATAAGCCGCTTCGCTACACGCCTGACTCCACACGACGATGACCGGTGAATTCGACCATCGCAACCTTGCGATGCTCCTACTCCAGGCCCGCGAAAGCGTCATGGGCATGTTCCGCCCGATGCTCAAGCAATTCTCGCTGACCGAGCAGCAGTGGCGAATCATACGCGCGCTGAACGACCATCCGCGTCAGGAAATGGAAGCTGGACAGCTCGCGCGAGTTTGCTGCATCCTCAGTCCGAGCCTGACCGGGGTGCTTGAACGGATGGATCGGGACGGGCTGATCCGTCGTTCGCGCGTCGCGTCCGACCAGCGCAAAGTGATCGTGAGCCTAACGCCGCAAAGCCAGGCGCTCGTCAAGCGGATTAGCCCGCTGGTCGATGAACAATACCGGTCATTGGAGAACAAGATCGGCGTGCAGACACTCGCTGAGGCCTACCGCCTGCTGGACACGCTGATCGAGACGCTGCCCGGCGATGCACCCGCTGACAATGGCGGCGATGCGTCGCGTTGGGCCAAGCGCCCGATGAGCAATACGGCTGACTGAAACCCGCTTGGCCGCGCTGTCGCCGGCCCCTTTCGCCGCTGCGCCCCTGTGCTCTGCGCGCCTGCTGCCGCGCCGCTGGTCGGCACTCGACCGCTAGCCGGCACTCAATCCATGGCCGGTAGCCGGTGCGAGCGGGCCACAAGCCGATATCCGACATAGGTCAACACGCCGCAGGCGCCGATCACGATCCCCATGGCGCGTGGCGAGCCGTCCTGCAACGCACCGACCGCCAGGCTCGACAACGCGCCGAGCGCCAATTGCATCGCGCCGAACACCGCTGCCGCTGCACCGGCGTTGCGCGGATAACGGTGCATCAGATCAGTCGTGCAGTTCGCGCTGAGTACACCGACCACGCCAACCACAAAAAATAGCGTCGCGACGATCGAGCGCAAGCCGCCCCAGCCGGTAGTGCAGGCCACGAACACCCCGAGCGAGGCGAGCAAGCATACCAGCGACGAAGCCGAGATCATGCGCAGCGCGCCGAGTGCGCCGACCAGCCGCATATTGAGGAAATTTCCAGCCATGATGCCGACGATGTTCAGCGCAAAAAACAACCCATAGGCCTGCGCCGACACATGGAAGTAATCGATGTAGACGAACGGCGTGGCCGTGATGTACGCGAACATGCCGGCGAACGCCATGCCACCGCAGAGCATGTGGCCCCACGCCACCGGGTCGGTCAGCAAGCGCCCGTACACGGCGAATGACGCGCTGAGCGCGTTCTCATGCCGCTTGTGTGACGGCCACGTTTCCGGGACCTTGCGCACCGCCGTGATGGCGCAGGCCGCGCCGAACAGCGCCAGCGACACAAACACCGCGCGCCAGCCGCCGAGCAGTAGCAACTGCCCGCCCACCAGCGGCGCGAGCAACGGCCCGATCGAGGTAACGATGGCCAGCATCGACAGCACGCGAGCCGCATCGGTGGGGCCATGCGCATCTCGCGCAATCGCGCGCGCGAGCACCGACGCAGCACCGGCGCCCAGCGCCTGCAGGAAGCGTACTGCGATCAGCCAGCCGATCGACGGCGCGAACGCACAGGCAATGCTGGCCAGTCCATACAGCACGATGCCGCCGATCAAGATCGGGCGCCGACCATAGGCGTCGGACAATGGACCATACAGCAGCATGCCAATCGAGAAGCCGAACATGAAGCTGGTCAGCGTCACCTGTGCGGCCGACGCGCTGATGTCGAATGCCGCTGCCAGCGACGGCAGGCTCGGCAGGTACATGTCGATCGAGATCGGGCCACATGCGGCGAGCGCGCCAAGCAAGAGAATCAAGCGCCAATCGAGCCGGCGAGCAGTCGGGGAAGCGGGCATGGAGAGGCTGCGGGAGGCCGCGCACACGGCCTTTCATCAATTAAGGACCTCACTCATTGTACGCGACGGCGTCGCGCGCGCCGCTCCGGTACAATGCACGGATGTCATTGCTGCAACGCGGGAAGGATTCGATGTCCAAGAGCCAACTTCTTTTCGAACGGGCCCAATGCACGATTCCGGGCGGCGTCAACTCGCCGGTGCGCGCTTTCCGCTCGGTCGGCGGCACGCCGCGCTTTATCGCACGTGCGCACGGCCCCTATTTATGGGACGCAGACGGGCAGCGCTACATCGACTACATCGGTTCGTGGGGGCCGATGATCCTCGGACATCTGAATCCAGACGTACTGGCCGCGGTACAGCGCGCGCTCGCCTCGGGCTTCTCATTCGGCGCGCCGACCGAGGCGGAGGTCGAAATCGCCGAGGAGATCTGCCGCCTAATGCCATCAATCGAGCAGATCCGCATGGTCTCGAGCGGCACCGAGGCCACGATGAGCGCGTTGCGGCTCGCCCGCGGATTTACCGGGCGCAGCCGCATTGTCAAGTTCGAAGGTTGCTATCACGGCCATGCCGACAGCCTGCTCGTGAAGGCCGGGTCCGGACTGCTGACGTTTGGCAACCCCACCTCGGCCGGTGTGCCGCCCGACATCGCGCATCACACCACCGTGCTTGAGTACAACAACGTTGAGCAGTTGAACGAAGCATTCAGCGCATTCGGCACGCAGATCGCAGCGGTCATCGTCGAGCCGGTCGCGGGCAACATGAATCTCGTGCGGGCGTCAACCGAATTCCTCGCCGCGTTGCGCAAGCAGTGCACCGAGTACGGCAGCGTGCTGATCTTTGACGAGGTCATGTGCGGTTTTCGCGTCGCGCTCGGCGGTGCGCAACAGCTGTTCAATATCGTGCCGGACCTGACCTGCCTGGGCAAAGTGATCGGCGGCGGGATGCCGATTGCCGCGTTCGGTGGCCGACGCGACCTTATGGCGCACCTGGCGCCGCTGGGCGGCGTCTACCAGGCCGGCACCCTGTCAGGCAACCCACTTGCGGTCGCCGCCGGCCTCGAAACGCTGCGCCAAATTCAGGCGCCCGGCTTTTATGACCGCCTGTCCCAGCAGACCACGCGACTCGCTGGTGGGCTGCAGGCCGCCGCGCGCGACGCAGGCGTGCCGTTCAGCGCGGACTCGCTGGGTGGCATGTTCGGCCTGTATTTCGCCTCGCAAGTGCCGCGCAGCTTTGCCGAGGTGATGCGCTGTGACGTGCCCCGCTTCAACGCGTTCTTCCACGCAATGCTCGATGCTGGCGTGCATTTCGCCCCATCAGCATACGAGGCTGGCTTTGTGTCGATCACGCACGACGACGCGGTCATCGACGAAACGCTGTCGATCGCCCGCACCGTGTTCGCTGCGCTGCAACGCTAAGCACCGGCCCCTGCCATGTTCTCAGACTTTGATCGCCTGCAGATGCAACGCGCGCTCGTGCTCGCCGAGCGCGGGTTATACACAACGTCGCCAAACCCGCGCGTGGGATGCGTGCTCGTCAAGGACGGCGAAGTCATTGGCGAAGGCTTCACGCAGCCGGCCGGACAGGACCACGCGGAAATCCGTGCGCTGAAAGACGCCCGCTCGCGCGGATACACTCCCGCCGGTGCCACCGCCTATGTGACGCTGGAGCCTTGCAGCCATTTCGGTCGCACGCCACCCTGCGCGAACACGCTGGTCGAAGCCGGCATGGCGCGGATAATCGTCGCGATGGAGGATCCGAACCCGCAGGTCAGCGGCCGTGGCCTGGCCATCCTGCGCGATGCGGGCGTGGACGTGCGCTGTGGACTGCTTGCGCACGAGGCGCAGGAGTTGAACGTCGGCTTCGTATCACGGATGACGCGTGGCGTTCCGTGGGTGCGACTCAAGATCGCCGCGACGTTGGACGGTCGCACCGCGTTGCCGGACGGTCAAAGCCAGTGGATCACGTCGAACGCCGCGCGCACGGACGGACACGCATGGCGCGCCCGCGCGTGCGCGACCCTCACCGGCATCGGCACGGTGCGCGAAGACGATCCGCAGATGACCGTGCGCGCGGTGCCCACGCCTCGCCAACCGCTGCGCGTGCTGGTGGACAGCCGTCTGGACGTGCCACTGAATGCAAGGATTTTAGCCGGTGCGCCACCGCTGGTTATCTGCGCGCGCGACGACGGAGAATTCGCCCCGCGTGCGCATGCGTTGCGCGCGACCGGCGCCGAAGTGATTGCGTTGCCGAACCGGTCCGGCAAGGTTGACCTGCCGGCTGCGCTACGGCTGCTCGCTGCGCGTGGCGTCAACGAATTGCATGTCGAGGCGGGCTACAAGCTCAACGGCTCATTGTTGCGCGAAGGCTGCGTCGATGAGCTGCTGCTCTACATCGCCCCGGCCCTACTCGGCAACGCGACCGGCATGTTCAACCTCGAGCCGCCGCCGGCGCTCGATCGGCGGGTGCGACTACGATATCATTCGATCGAGCGGATCGGCGAGGATCTACGGGTCCTCGCCAGGCTCGTGCCGGCCAAATCTGACAACGCACCGCAAACGGGCGATCCGCGCTCACAATGAAGGAATTCTCTCGTATGTTCACAGGCATCGTCGCGACGATCGGCCACATTGAATCGGTCACCCCGCTGGGCGCGTCCATCGAGGACGGCGTGCGCCTGTCGATCGCCGCCGGCACGCTCGATCTGTCCGATGTCGGGTTGGGCGACAGCATTGCAGTGCAAGGCGCATGCTTGACGGTCGTGGACAAGACATCGACGCAGTTCGAAGTCGATGTGTCGCGGGAAACGCTGAACTGCACTGCCGGGCTCGCACAGCCCGGCGAAGTGAACCTCGAAAAAGCGCTGCGTGCGCATGAACGCCTGGGCGGCCACCTGGTCAGCGGACATGTCGATGGACTTGGCCAGGTCAGCCGCTTCGATCCGGTGGGCGAATCGCACGAATTGTGCATCGTCGCGCCGTCTTCGCTCGCGAAGTACTTCGCGCACAAGGGGTCTATCACGGTCAACGGTGTCAGCCTAACAGTCAATGCCGTGCAAGACCGGGACGATGGGTGCGAATTCTCGATCAACGTGATCCCGCACACGATACAAATGACCACGCTGCGATACCTGCGCATTGGCGACGCGGTCAATCTCGAAGTCGATATGATTGCGCGCTATGTGGAGCGGATGCTCAGTGCGTCTCAGGACGGCTATAAATCATTGAAGTAATCCGATTTTTCAAGAGCTTATTGTCTGCCTGCGTCGCGTCAAACCGGCCATGGGAGGTAATCGAACCGCTCGATGGCCACGCGGCGCACTTCCTCAAGAGCGGTATTGACGATCATCGCGACGACGGCAAACGCGCAATCTAAGTCGCCGCTCTGCTGCACGCGCCGAAACGCCAGTTTAAAGCCGCTTGCTGCCATGGCGACGGTGGTTGGAATCATTGGCCTGCTCAATAGTATCGTCAATTTATCAGGTCGAATCACGGCTTAACGGCCAAATCACTTTGGTCAGGCACGCGAAAAGGGGCGAAATTCGCCGTCACGACGCAAAATCCGAGCTTGATTTCGATGACAGGCGACGCGCCCCTCAATCACGAGAGGATCCACGGGCACCTTCTGCGTATCCGCGAGACCTTCCATGCCTCATAACACTTAAATATGTGATCTACATAAATATGTGTTATGATGACTATAACTCGATGGAGGTAACATGGCTGAAACCGTTAACTTCACGGGCGCGGTTGACCGCGACCTGCTCAAGCGCGCCAAGGTTCTCGCGGCAAAATCGGACACGTCCGTCAATGCGCTTTTCAACGCCGAACTTCGCTATCTAGTGGAGACGTTCGAAGCGGCCGAAGCCCGCGGCAACCAAAATTTCCGCACCTTGCTCGACTTCTCGCTCGGTCGCATTGACGACCGCCAGGCGATGCAAGCACTCGGTATCGAGAGCGACGAGGATCTGTTTCTGCTGATGGCTCAGGCACATCTGCCAATGCCGCGCCTGCCGGAGGCGAGTACGCGCCGCATGGTGGATGACCTCAACGCCTTGCTCAGTTAGTCCATGGCGAGCAACACGACCGTCACCCTGCTCCCTGATGCCGGCCCCCTGATTACGCTCGCCTATGCCGATGCACTCCATCTGCTTCTGAAGCCAGGCTGGTCGGTCGCACTGGTCGATATGATGCAGCATGAGGTCACGCGCAGCGAGACGCCGACCAGCACACGGATTGTTACATGGGCGCGCAATAACAGCATCCCGGTTCTCGAGACGAACATCTATCATCGATATATGCAGGCGAATATTGCTTCGCCTGTCCGAAAAGCCAATCTCGGAGAACTTGCCATACAGGAAGCGATGAGTGGGTTCGGCCTTGCTGCCGAACAAACTGGCATCTTTCTGTTTGAAGATCACAAGATCGCGCGCGCCAGTTTCCTGCTACCAGATAACTGTCGCAAAGTCTCTACTCGCGCATTCCTGCTGTTTCTCGAGCAACAAAATTTGATTGACTCGGCTGTCGAGGTCGAGCGTCGCGCGGTTCTCGCCGAGAGGCAGTTCTCCCAGATTCGGTTTCCGCCAGAATGACCAGCGACCAAAGAAGCACGCGAAACATCTACCAGACGTTACGCCGCCGTCCGGCCAATTGAGATCAACGACAACATCATCTCGCACGCAGTCAAACTGCCATGATCGTACCCGCCCCGGCTCTCCAGGGATGGGCTCTTTTTTGTGGGCTATAATGCGCATAAATTCCCACATCAAAGGGGCAAGCATGCGGCATACGGCAACCGATGCCATCCCGCGCCGGGCTACCAACATCAGCCTGCCCGAGGACGTTTACAAAGACGCAAAGGAACTCGGGATCAACTTCTCGCAGACTTGTGAGCGGGCAATCCGGCAGGCAGTACAGGCGGAGAAGGATCGCCAGTGGGCGATCAAATATGCGGACTTTATCCGCGCTTACAACGACATGGTCGAGCGCGACGGCCTGCCGCTCGCTCAGTACCGGACGTTCTGATGGCCCGTTTCGACGTATTCTCCAACCCCGGCGGACACCCGGGTACGCCATATGTCGTTGAGGTCCAAGGAAATCATCTGTCGGGACTGGCAACCCGCGTAGTCATCCCACTACGCCGGTTAGACCAGATCGCCTCGGTACCACTCCCCCCTGATCTCATCCCCGTGTTCGTCATCGAGGGGATTGAGTGCATGCTCGATACCCCAACGCTCGCCGCGATCCCACGCAGCGCGCTTACAAAACCCATTACTTCGTTGGTACATCGACACGGCGAAATCATCTCCGCACTCGACCGATTGTTGGGTGGGTGGTGAGCGCGTTGGCGTTGCGTCTATCTACGTCTGGCTAAAGACGCGCATCGCCGCTACTGCTGCGAAGCGTTGCGCTAACAGGCCTGCGCATAGGCGCCCTCGGCCGAACGTTTTACGCACGCGCGCTGGCGCACGATGTACGCTGGCGCGCCGGTGCTCGACGACGCATTGGCCACATTCGATTGCCGCATCGCGAACGCTACTCGGCATGGCACGCATAGTGCCATCGTCGGCGAAGTAGTCGATCTGCGGCTCGGCCCAGCGCCAATTGACGCCTTGGTGTACTTCAATCGTCATTATCACGTCGTCGCCTCCTCATGCTGACCAAGACAATCGGTGTAATGGGCTCGGGGACCGAGCCTTGGACGGAACTGGCCGAGCCGCTTGGCCGATGGATCGCCGAGAACGGCTACAACCTGCTGACCGGCGGCGGCCAGGGCGTGATGCTCAGCGTCGCACGCGGCTTCTGCAGTATCAGCTCACGCACGGGCCGCTCAATTGCAATCGTGCCCACACGAGCTGATCCAGTAGCCGGCTTCGTGCCGCTGGACGGCTATCCGAATCGGTTTGTCGATCTACCGATCATCACGCCACTGCCCCGCCATGACGCCGAGGCGCCGCCGAATCGCGTCAGTCGCAACCACATTAACGTGCTGAGCAGCGACGTCATCGTCGCGTTGCCGGGCGGCCACGGCACCGCTGACGAAATCTCGTTGGCGCGACGCTGGCGCAAGCCGCTGGTATGCGCCGGCCCCGTCAGCGCATTTGCACGGATCGGCTATACCGATAAGTGTGTGCCCTGTGTGGACGGCGTCGCCCGCTTCATCGCCTCCGTGCTCGCATGACCGGCAAGCGGGCCGATCCGCGCGCGGGGCACCGCCACTACAAGTGGCATGAGGAGCCCGATGGCGTGCACGTCGCCTTCTCGCCGTTCCGGCTCGGCGAGATGCCGAATGTGCACACCGGCATCGCGAGCATGACGACCTCGTGCGCAGGTTGCGCCAATCAAAAAACGACAAGAGACCGCGCCTGCGACCTCATCGTCATTTGCGTCCCGCTGCGCAACGTGCGTCCCACCGCCCGGTGACGCGGTCAACCGTCGCGAAGCACTGCGCTCCCCATACCGACGCACGAGCGGCCTAGAATCAGCGCGGAACCGGCATAGAAATCGGCTCTTGACGCGGTGCTGACGTAAAATAGCGGTTTTCCTATCGCGCCACCATCGTCCACCATGACACTCGCTTCCACGCAAGAGATCATTGCCGAACTCAAGGCCGGCAGAATGGTCATCCTCGTCGACGAAGAAGACCGCGAGAATGAGGGCGACTTGGTGCTGGCCGCCGATTTCGTCACACCGGAAGCGATCAACTTCATGGCTCGCTATGGCCGCGGGCTGATCTGCCTGACGCTGACGCAGGAGCGCTGCCGCGCATTGAATCTGCCGCTGATGACGCAGCGCAACGGCACGCAATACGGCACGGCGTTCACAGTTAGCATCGAGGCCGCGGAAGGCGTGACCACCGGCATTTCCGCTGCCGACCGCGCACGCACGATCCAGGCGGCCGTCGCACGCGACGCCCGAGCCGAGGATATCGTGCAGCCTGGACACGTGTTTCCGATCATGGCGCAGCCCGGTGGCGTGCTGGTGCGCGCCGGCCATACTGAGGCCGGTTGCGACCTAACGGCGCTGGCCGGGCTCACGCCGGCATCGGTGATTTGCGAGGTGATTAAGGACGATGGCACGATGGCCCGCTTGCCCGACCTTATCGAGTTCGCCGCGCAGCACGGGTTGAAGGTCGGCACGATCGCAGACCTGATCCAATACCGCAGTCGCACCGAATCGATCATCGAACGCGTGGCGCAGCGCACGATGCATACCGCGCACGGACCATTCAATGCAGTGCTGTTCCACGACAAGCCGAGCGGCGCGCCGCATCTAGCGCTGGTGCGCGGGCAACCCTCACCTGAGGTCGAGACGCTGGTACGAGTACACGAACCGCTGTCGATCCTGGACCTGATCGAAACGGGTGTCAGTACACACTCCTGGACATTGGATGCGGCGCTGCGCGAGATTGCCCAGCGGGAAACCGGCGTCGTGGTGTTGCTGAACGTGCACGAGTCCGGCGAGCGGCTGCTGGATGTATTCGAGGCATTCGAGCGGCAGGACAAGGCAGCCGAACTCAAGCGCCGTCCGGTCGACTTCAAGACGTACGGTGTCGGCGCGCAGATCCTGCATGAGTTGCATGTCGGCAAAATGCGGGTCTTGTCGAATCCGCGCAGGATGGGCAGCATGTCGGGGTACGGCCTCGAGGTAACCGGTTTCGAGCCCATGCCGGCAGATGCACACGAATTCGCGGGCAGCGGCCCGCGTTCGCACGAATAGGGCGACGCGCGCGGTATCTGCCTATTCTGGATCATGGCCCGGCGGCTGGCGTCCCGCCTCGCCCAACACATCAACGGAACATTCATGGAAATCGGACAATATCAACCGAATCACGATGGTGACGGACTGCGCATCGGCATCGTCCAATCCCGCTTCAATGAGCCGGTCTGCAACGGGCTGGTCGACGCCTGCGTCGAGGAACTCGAGCGCCTTGGCGTCGCGGGCGAGGACGTGCTGCTCGTCACGGTGCCCGGCGCACTGGAAATTCCGCTCGCGCTGCAAAAGCTCGCCGAGAGCGGCCAATTCGACGCGCTGATCGCGCTCGGCGCGGTAATTCGCGGCGAAACCTATCACTTCGAGCTGGTGTCCAACGAAAGCGGTGCGGGCATCAGCCGGATTGCACTGGACTTCGGCGTGCCGATCGCCAACGCGGTGTTGACCACCGAAAACGACGAGCAGGCGATCGCCAGAATGACCGAGAAAGGCCGCGATGCGGCACGCGTCGCGGTGGAAATGGCGAACCTATCGTCCGCGCTCGACCAACTCGGTCAAGATGACGACGAAGAAGACGAGGACGAGGAAGACGAAGCAGCAGACGAGGATCGGGCATGACAACGAGAAGTGCTCGCCGCCGCTCGCGCGAGTTGGCCACGCAAGGTTTGTATCAGTGGCTGCTGTCGGGCGCGGCGCCGGGCGAGATCGACGCCGCCATGCGCGAGCAACCCGGCTTTGACAAAGCGGACCGCGACCATTTCGATGCGCTGCTGCATGGCGTGATCAAGCAGTCGGCGACGCTGACTGAAGCGCTCATGCCGTTCCTGGATCGCCCGATCGACCAGCTATCGCCGGTCGAACGGGCGGTGCTGCTGATCGCGGCATACGAATTCCAGCATCATCTCGAGATCCCGTACCGGGTCGTGATCAACGAGGCCGTAGAGTTGGCTAAGACATTTGGCGGTGCCGACGGCTACAAGTATGTGAACGGCGTCCTCGACAAGCTTGCGGTGACCATGCGCGCTGCTGAAGTTAAGACTCGCGGTTAAACACGCGCTGCCGCGTCTGCCAGGAATTCTGCATGACCGACACTGATTGGATGCCGGACCCGTTCGACACCGCCCGGGCCGGTCGGCTCGCTTCACGCATCGGCCAGATCGCGCCATTCCATGTCATGGAATTCGTCAAGCAGGCCACCCGCCTCGAGCAGGCAGGCCATGACGTGATCCACATGAGCATCGGCGAGCCCGATTTCACGGCTCCTGCGGCCGTCGTCAATGCGGCGGCCTCGGCACTGCGCCGAGGCCTCACGCAATACACGCCGGCGCTGGGCATCGCGCCATTGCGCGATGCCATTGCGATGCATTACCAGCGTATGTACGGCATCGATGTCGAGCCGGCACGCATCGTCGTGACGGCCGGCGCCTCCGCGGCGTTGTTGCTCGCTTGCGCGGCGCTCGTGGATCGCGACGACGAGGTGCTGATGCCGGATCCGACCTACCCGTGCAACCGTCACTTCGTCACCGCCTTCGAGGGCCGGGCAGTTCTAGTGCCGAGCGACGCGACACAACGCTTTCAGTTGAGCGCGGCGCACGTGCAGCAGCATTGGGGGGCGAACACACGCGGCGTGTTGCTCGCGTCACCGTCGAACCCCACCGGCACATCGATCGACGCGGGTGAGCTGCAACGCATTGTTGATACGGTCCGCGCCCGCGCCGGTTTCGCGATCGTCGACGAAATCTATCAGGGTCTGACCTATGATGCGACGCCCGTCTCGGCGCTGTCACTGCACGGCGCACACGATCATGTCGTGACCGTGAACAGTTTTTCGAAGTACTTCAGCATGACGGGCTGGCGCCTAGGCTGGCTCGTGGTGCCGCCGCACTGGGTGCCGGCCTTCGAGAAGCTTGCGCAGAACCTATTCATCTGCGCGTCCGCGCTCGCGCAGCACGCGGCGCTCGCATGCTTCGAGCCCGCCTCACTCGAGATCTACGAGCAACGGCGGCTCGAGTTCAAGCGACGGCGCGACTTCCTGGTACCGGCATTGCGCGAATTGGGTTTCGGCATACCGGTCCTGCCGGATGGCGCGTTCTACATCTATGCGAACTGCCACGGCATCGCGCACCAGGCTGCATCGGACAGCGCGGCGCTCGCGTCCGTGATGCTTCAAGAAGCGAAGGTCAGCATGGTGCCAGGCCTGGACTTCGGCATGCATGCGCCGCACGACTACCTGCGAATTTCATACGCGACATCTTACGAGCGGCTGCAACAGGCTATCGCTCGGCTGCACACATTGTTTCACGCGTCGTGACCGTGACTAGGCGCTGCCGCCGCCTCTTCCCCCCAGCGATGCGGCGGCCGCCACCGATCAAGCGCCGACTTCGGCCAACTGCTCGGTATGGCTTGACGCGGTACTGGCGTCAGCTTCGTCCTGCGCATGCGTATCGACACCGGCAGGCGCCTTCTGCGCGATCACCCGATGTTCAGCGCCCAGCGTGGCCTGCATCCGTTGCGTCGATGCATTGGTCTGCGGCGTCGTCGATGCGAGTATTGGCGCAGGCGATTGCGGTGCGTTAACCGGCACCTTGCGTCCGCGGGCGATCTCCCGCAGCCGCGCGCGCTCGGCCAGCACCTTCGCACCATAGCCACCGTCGTTCGGCGATGTCGAGCCGACATAACGCCGCAAGCCGCCCGCCACGGAGCCGCCACGGGCGATGCAGTCCTTGAGCACCAAGGCACCGACCTTGATGTTGGCCAGCGGCTGCAACGCAGCGTTCTGTCCCCCGAAGTAATCGAACTTGTCGGAATGAACCCTGGACATCACCTGCATCAGGCCCTTGGCGCCAACGCCACTTTCCGCATACGGGTTGAAGCCTGATTCGATCGCCATCACCGCTAGCAATAGCAGCGGGTCGAGCCCGACCTCCCGGCCGGTGTTGAACGCCGCCTTGACCAACTGACCAATCGGCTCCTGCGCGACGCGATAGCGCCGCGCAAGGTATGTGGCGACCAGCGCTTGCTCACGCGCCGACACCAGCACGCGATCGTCGCGCGCATCGGAGGCAACACGCTCGGACGGGATAAGCCGGGCCAATGCGCCGACCGACGGCAGTGTGCGCGGATCGAGCCCCTTGAGCGTGGTCGGATTCAGGCCGGCCCCGCCGGGCAGGTCGCCATATCCCAGATCGAACGTCGCCGCGAGGGACCCATTGCTGCCGGGCGTAGCGGACAAGGGCGTCATCCCCAGCGGCGCGGCATCACCATCCGCTCCGGCGTGCGGCGCGAACGGCGGCAACGGCTGGCCAGACAGCAATCGCGCCGGGCCGTTACGCACCGCATCCGCGATCAACGGCATGACCTTCGCGGCCAAGGTGCCGCGCAACGCCGGCTGCCACCACAACGCCAGGCTCGTGAGCACCGCCAGCGCACCAACCAGGCTCAACAGCGTGGAAGAAAGCCGCGTGCCGCGACGTAGCAGTTCGCGTACCGTTTGCACGACATCGCTCTTCGGTCGCCAACCTAACCAAGTATTCATAGTTCAAACTCCCATGGTTCATGGCCGATCACGCCGTGCTTTGCAGCGACGACGACACCCGTGCGAACACGCAGTCGATGTGCACGACAGGCTAAGGCGTCGCCTGCGTTGGTTAGCCGCGGGACGATGCCGGGAAGAGACGGCGAGGCGCCATCTGCAGGGGCGGGGGCGTCATGACTTATGACACATGTTGCGCGCGCGTCAAATCAAGCCGCGCGGGCCACCCGCACCAAAAAGCCGACGTATTGGAGCCGGCCGATGCCAGTTTGCGCCGCCCTTAGCGGGATGGGTCGGCGTGACGCGAAGCGCCAAACAGGATGGCGGACTACGAGGCAGTCCCGCCACTGACGAGGTCGGATTCTAGCAGGGTTTTATAAACCGTCAATGCTAAGGGTTCGAAAAACCAATACCGTTAGTTATAAAGGAACGATCAATAGACAAGAAGCACACCACGTGCCCAGGCGGCAGGTAGTCCGATCTGCAACAAATGTGTCGCGCACGCGCACGAGCTAGAATGTACCCCCTATGCCCGGCATGGCCGGCGACGTTCGTATAGTGTGATGAAATACAAAGACCTGCGTGACTTTGCGAGCCGGCTTGAAGCATTGGGAGAACTGCGAAGGGTTCACGCCGCCGTCTCGCCAGTGCTCGAAATGACCGAGCTATGCGACCGTGTACTCAATGCGGGCGGCCCTGCGCTGCTATTCGAGAATCCGGCCGGGCACACAATGCCCGTGCTCGGCAACCTGTTTGGCACGACACGTCGCGTCGCGCTCGGCATGGGCGTCGATGCCAATGCCAACGACGCAGCTTTAACGTCGCTGCGCGACATCGGTCACCTATTGTCGTCCCTGAAGGAGCCGGAGCCACCGAAGGGCCTGAAGGATGCGACACGGCTGCTTTCGCTGGCCAAGGCCGTCTGGGACATGGCGCCCCGCACGGTCAGCGCGCCGCCTTGCCAGGAAATCGTGATCGAGGGTGGCGATGTCGACCTGGCACGGCTGCCAATCCAAACCTGCTGGCCGCACGACGCGGCGCCGCTGATCACCTGGGGCCTCACCGTCACGCGGGGTCCGAACAAGCCGCGTCAGAACCTGGGCATCTATCGGCAACAAGTGATCGAGCGCAACAAGCTGATCATGCGCTGGCTCGCCCATCGCGGCGGCGCGTTGGATTTTCGCGAGTTCGCGCTGGCCCATCCTGGCCAGCCCTATCCGGTCGCCGTCGCGCTCGGCGCCGATCCGGCGACGATCCTCGGCGCCGTCACGCCGGTACCCGACACATTGTCCGAATATCAATTCGCCGGCTTGCTGCGCGGCGGCAAAACCGAGCTGGCCAATTGCTTGACGCCCGGACTGGCGCATCTGCAGGTGCCAGCCCGCGCGGAAATCATCCTGGAGGGGTTCATCCATCCCGATGCAGACGGAACGCAGGACGTCCCGGCACAATCGGGACCCGTGTCGCCGCGCGCTCGCGTGGCCGGACCGGCCAGCCGCTACGAACATGCGCTGGAGGGTCCCTATGGCGATCACACCGGCTATTACAACGAGCAGGAGTGGTTTCCGGTGTTCACCGTTGAGCGCATCACGATGCGACGCGACGCGATCTACCATTCGACGTACACGGGCAAGCCGCCAGACGAACCGGCCGTGCTCGGCGTCGCGCTGAACGAGGTATTCGTGCCACTGCTGCAAAAGCAGTTTCCGGAGATCACCGACTTCTACCTGCCGCCGGAAGGATGCAGCTACCGGATGGCCATCGTGCAGATGAAGAAAAGCTACGCCGGCCACGCCAAGCGCGTGATGTTCGGCGTCTGGAGCTTCTTGCGGCAATTCATGTATACGAAGTTCATCGTCGTGGTGGACGACGACGTGAATGTGCGCAACTGGAAAGATGTGATTTGGGCCTTGACGACACGCGTGGATCCGAGCCGCGATACGGTGCTGGTCGACAATACGCCGATCGACTATCTCGACTTTGCGTCGCCAGTGGCCGGGCTCGGCTCCAAGATGGGCATCGACGCGACGAACAAGTGGCCCGGCGAGACCTCGCGCGAATGGGGCCGGCCGATCGTGATGGACGCAGCCGTCAAGCGGCGCGTCGATGCGCTATGGACGGAGATCGGCCTGGGGTAGCGATGGCGCCAGCGGGCGTGCATGCGACAACCTACCCTCACCACAACGGCGCAGGCTTGCCGCCCGCTACCAGCGCCGATAATAACCGCCGTGCCAATGAGGATGCGGATACCACGGCCGGTAATAGCCGCCGTAGCCGCCCACAACGACCGCGGGCGGCGGCGTGTAGACCACCGGCGGCGGCGGCGCGTAGACCACCGGCGGTGGAGGCGGCGCATAGACGACTGGCGGCGGCGTATAGACCGGAGTGGCGTATACCAGGCCGGGAATCCCGATCCCCACGCCGATCGATATATGCGCTTGCGCGGCGCCCACCCCTGCCAACAGCGTGACGGCGCCGACTAGGATCGGGATGATCTTTTTCACTACTTTCTCCTGAACACAATGCCGCCTATTACGGCACCACCCTTGCAATGTACCGAAAATGCACGCGGACGACCGGGCCCAATTGTTGCAAAATGCAATGGGGACACTGGCGCGACAGGAACCGCGTTCTTCTTGCCACAAGTCTCGCCGTCATCGAAGACCAGGCGCGAGCACCGGCCAGCACGTGGGGTGGACAGTGCGGGACCGACACGCCGCGTTCGCTGCACAACATTTGCTGACCTGGTGCCGTGCGTCGGTAAAGTTTATTTACAAAGTCACTAAACCATGCCGGGCCCGCACGTTACCGCGTGACGGAGCCGCGTCGCGTTAATTGTGTTATCACGGCAGCACAGCCCGGCTCCGTAGCGGGACGGCCGATGGCAGTGGCAGTGGTTTGACGCACCCGCATAGAGTATGGTTCGAGCGCGGCAGCGTGGCGTGGGCCGGGTCTCCCCCTATGACGTTGGAAAACTCGGAGAAAACCTGACAAAGAACGGACAATGCAAGCGCCAGGACCACAGCGTCGGCAGACGTCACAGGGCTGGACCGACTACAAGCGCTATGGGTAGCTGCTCAGCGCATTGACCGTTACGCTGCGCCACTTCGGTGAGGTGCCGCAGTTGCCGTCCCGCTATGCTAGGATGATTCTGCTTGCTTATGCGCCACCGCTGTAGTCCACACGATGAACCCGCGCGCGCGTGTCCATTACATCGGCGACATGTCCCGCGCGAGTCTCAAGCCGTCGATCCGCGAGCGGTGCTCGCCGCGTACCCACCGCACGCCGGCTCTGGGTGCCGCACCGTCAACCCACCTTTACATACGCAAACTCGCGACTCACGTTCGGCGGCACGTACAGACCGCTGATCCGCACACGCGGCGTCAAGCGCATCCTTTGCTCCCACCACAAGCGGCGTTGAGCCGCATTGAGGAACCGCAGGTGTTTCCGATACGAAAAGAGGCTCATGGCGCAAATCTCCTGGTCAGGTATTTTTGATTGAGTTGTGGCCGATAACGGACCGCGACGCTGCTCACCCGCAGCCGCCCGCCACCTGCGGCACACGACTCTTCCCTTGACAAACGCCCTGCATCGCAATATTCAACACACAACCGACAACGGAGGACGCAACAAATGCGTCGCTATAACGCTTGACGCGAAGCAATACACAACTGGTCTATCATGGACACCGTCCTCGTTACTTAAGCATGAATCATGCCTTTTCCGCTTCATCCGAGCATTGGCTTCATCGGCGCCGGACGGCTCGCCCAAACCCTTGCAGCGGCGTGGCACCGACGCGGCTACCGGATTGCCGCGGTCGCGAGCCGCTCAAAAGAATCGTCCAGGCAACTTGCCGAGCGGGCAGGACAGTGCCAAATCGTCTCAGATCTGCAACATGTTATCGAGGCCGCGACGCTGGTCTTCGTGACGGTGCCAGATGATGTGATCGGCGCGGTGGCCACCCAGCTATGCTATTCCCCCGAGCGGGCCGACTCGTGCGCGCTCGTGCACTGTAGCGGCGCATCCAGCGTCGACTTACTCGAGCCGGCCCGAGCCCAGGGCGTCTTGACGGGCGGCTTCCATCCGCTATACCTGTTCACCGGACAGGCGGCCGACGTGGACCGGCTGGCGGGCTGCTCTATCACGATCGAAGCTCCGGCGCCGCTGGACGCCGCGCTGCGCACGCTCGTCGGCGCCCTGGACTGCGTACCACTGTCGATCCCGTCCGGTGCGCGAATGCTCTATCACGGCGCGGCAAGCTACGCGGCAAGCTTCGCGGTGGCGTCGCTGTACGAAAACGTCACACTTTGGAAACATATTGGATTGGACGAGGACGCCGCACTGGCCGCATTGCTGCCCATGCTCGAGCGCACCCTGCAATCGGTGCGCGACAAGGGCCTGTCCGGCGCGATCGCTGGGCCAGTGTCGCGCGGCGACGTTTCAGTAATCCGCAGCCAGCTCGACACCTTAGCCGCATTGGGCGAAGATCACATGGCGCTCTATGCAATGCTCACGCGCAGAGTGGCCGCGCTGGCGCGCCGACGCTCGCCGGCACCGACCGGGCTCGACGCGATCGAAGCCACTGTCGAAGCAGCGCTGCAGCGTGGCATGGACACACCGGCGCCCGACGATAGCGCGGCGCAGCGATCCGGCCGCGTGCCACTGCGCCCTTGACACGTCGCGTCCGGTACCTTACAACTCGTCGGCTGCGCCACTCGAAGGGAAAACAAGATGTTCGGGGATATTGCCCGCTTTCTGCTCAATACGATTTTCACGTTGTTCGGTGCCGCGCTGCTGCTACGCGCGTGGTTGCACGTGGTCAGGCTCACGCCGTACAACCCGGTGTCGCAAGGCATCTTCCAGGCAACCAACTGGCTCGTGCTGCCGTTGCGCCGGGTCATTCCGGCCGCGCGTGGCATCGACTGGACGAGCCTGTTCGCCGCCTGGCTCACCGCGATCGTGTTCATTATCCTGATGGTGGCCGTCTCCGGTGGTGACCCAGCCTCGCTGTTGCCCGCTGGATTCGTCATCGCGCTGTTGACGATGGTCAAGTGGGCGTTGAACCTGACGATCTGGCTGACGCTGATCATGGCGCTGCTCTCGTGGGTCAACCCGCGCTCCCCGGCGATGGCGATCCTGCTGCAATTGACCGCGCCGTTGCTGAACCCGCTGCGCCGCGTGGTGCCAACGCTCGGCGGCATCGACCTGTCGCCGTTGGTGCTGCTCGTGATCGTCGAGGTATTATTGATGATCGTCACACGCATCACCGTGTCGGTGACGATGTTCGGATTTTGAGCATGATGGGCGATACACGCGCACGCGGGTGGCTCCTCCGTGGAACTAGACGCGTCGCGGCCTCTATTGCGCATCGACGTTCAGCGTTCGCGCCACGGCTGACGCACCACGACCGACATAGCGAATGACGTCAGTACTCTTGAAACCGAATCGAGCATTTAGAAAGCCTGTATGCGATTGACCGTGAGGCTAGTACAGGGCCCACGCGTGCCGCCGTGCTCACCGCCGGTACTGGCTATGACATGCCGTACGTTCCAGCCGGTGTAGTTGCATTGGTACAGCTCGGGCCTCCGTACCACAGCCCTAAAGCGGGGACATGCCACTCTACCGACCCGGACAATTCATGTGCTCACGACACAGCTACGCCACCCCTCTCCCTAAACCGCAGAAAACCTTGTAGAATCATGCGTTCTGCGGGCGTCGTATAATGGCTATTACCCCAGCTTCCCAAGCTGGAGACGTGGGTTCGATTCCCATCGCCCGCTCCACCTCCCAGTACGCCGCCCACCCTGCCATAAGGCAGACACCTACCGCTTCGGCGAAGCCGCTTTCCAGCTCCTGCCCCCTCCTCCCTCTTGATCGCTCGCACCAGAGCTTTGTTGCCGACCAGGGTGACCAGCGGTATCGGGTTGGAGCGGTCGGCAAATGAAGCACCGTCGTCTTGCGCTCGACGGGCACATGCTCGAGCGCTTTGCGCGACACGAGCCACATAACCTTGTCCGCCGCGCCGCAAACCGATTGCAGCATGGTGAACGCCAGCGGGTTCATTCGTGCACCATCGGCTTGTGCCTATATGGATTAAGGCTGTCGGCCAGCGTTGCCACCCCGACCGCGCGCCGAAACGCCAGGCGCACGCATCGCGCCCGCCGGTGTCGCGGACAAGAACTGTCCGGTTGACGGGATAGCCAAACCAGGCCACAATCCACGCTCTTCGCGGAATTTGTACTTTCGTCGGAATGACCGGGACCATGCGTTCATACCGCATCGCCCACTCGAAGACACCGAAAGCCGTTCAATATACGAACGGCTTTTTGCTTATCAGCCGCATGCCGACCCGACGACGCACGTGCCGCGCCGGACGGCCTGCCGCAAACGCTGCACGATGACTCACGACCCTTCCGATCGCCACAACGACGCGGCCGCGGACAAACGCGCCGACACTGAAGCCCAAGCGGACAGCGACCACGGCGCGACACCCGCCGCCGCTACAACCCCGCCGCTGCGCCGCATCCGCAGCTTCGTGACTCGAGCGGGACGTTTATCCAACGCCCAGCAACGGGCGCTGGACGAACTGGGTCCGCGATTTAAGCTGCCCTATACCGGCGTGCCGCTCGACTGGGAGGCGACCTTTGGTCGTAATGCGCCGCGCGTGCTCGAGATCGGCTTTGGCATGGGCACGACAACCGCCGATATCGCCGCACAGCGGCCAGGCGACGACTTTCTCGGCATTGAGGTTCACGAGCCCGGCGTCGGGGCGTTGCTGAAGCTGATCGGGGAAAGACAAGTAAACAATATCCGCGTGATTCAGCACGACGCGGTCGAGGTCATCGAGCATATGCTGGCCGAGGATAGCGTGGATGGCGTACACATCTTCTTCCCCGACCCATGGCACAAGGCGCGTCACCACAAGCGCCGGCTAATCCAGCCGCCATTCGTCAAGCTGCTCGCATCGCGGCTGCGCGCCGGCGGCTATTTGCATCTGGCGACAGACTGGCAGAACTACGCGGAGCAGATGCTTGACGTACTGCGCGCGGAACCGGCGCTCACCAATGCGTCGGACGAGGCAAGCGGCTATGCGCCGCGCCCCGATTATCGTCCAGTGACAAAATTCGAGCGACGCGGGCTACGGCTTGGCCACGGCGTATGGGATCTGCTATTCACGAAGCGTTGAACACCGCGGGTCAGTGGCTGAACGTGACGCCCGCCAGATAGCTAGCGACCAACACCAGCAGTCCAAAGCCAATCCGATACCACGCAAACACAGTAAAGTCATGCGTCGCAATGTAGCGTAACAGCCAGCGCACGCACGCGAATGCGCTGACGAACGCGGTCACGAAGCCGACCGTGAACGGACCAATGTCCGATACGCTCAGCGCGTCGCGCGCCTTGACCAGCTCATACACAGTGGCGCCGAGAATCAACGGGATGGCGAGGAAGAACGAAAACTCGGTCGCGACACGCCGCTCCAGGCCGGTGAGCAGTCCTCCCACGATCGTCGCGCCCGAGCGTGACGTGCCGGGGATCAGTGCGAAGCATTGCGCAAGCCCGACTTTCAGTGCATCGACGACGGTCAACTCATCGATCGATTGCACACGGGCAACATACGCGGCGCCATCGCGACGGCGATGCGCCGCCTCCACCCACAGCAGGATGATGCCGCCGACGATCAGCGCGACCGCCACCGGCACCGGCGAAAACAGCAGCGCCTTGATAGGCTTCTCAAACAGCAGCCCCATCACGACCGCGGGAAGACAGGCGACGATCACGTTGAGCGCAAAACGCCGGGCTGGCGGCTCGGTGGCCAGGCCCCGCACGACTTGGCCAATACGCTCGCGATATTCCCAGCATACCGCAAGGATGGCGCCGAACTGGATCGCAACGTCGAAGACCTTGCTGCCGTCGCCGGTGAAATCGATTAATTCTCCTATCAGAATCAAATGTCCTGTACTGGATACAGGAAGGAATTCCGTCAAGCCTTCCACCAGGCCAAGCACCAGCGCCTTAAGCAACAGCAGCAGATCCATCCCATCGTCCTTTGAAGAAGCAACCTGAGCCGGGGCGGCGGCGCGCGACGCCCCTACTTCTCGACGATCTGCACGCGTATGCCATCGGAAAGAATTGTAATTGTACCGGGTTCATATTGCTGTCCGGCAAATTGCAGTTGTTCAGGCTTGAACGTGTAGACCGGGTAGTCAGCCAGCAACTGGGCCACGGCAATCGATGCAGCAGCATGGATTTGTTGCGCGTACGGTGCCGCATCGCCGCCGACGTCGATCTGCTCAACATTCGGATTGCGCAGCACGACCGAGCGGCTAGGCGCATCGTACGCCAGTTCGCTGGACAAGCTCACGACACTATTCACCGGATGCCCCAGCAACGGACTGGCCAAGTGCGCGTCGACCGTGACCACGACGCGGTTGGCGTCCGCGCGCAATGCGACGACAGGACTGGCCAGCGTCAGGTCCAGTAATGGTCCAACGCTGCGCTGATACGGAAACTTGCGTTCGATCGCACGCTGCGCCTGCCGCTGAGAAAACGTGTAATGATCAGGTACGAACGGGAAAATTCCGGCGTGCGCGACACCGGGCGCCACGGCCATCGTCACCACCACGCCAAGCGCCGCGATCAACGACAGCGCGACCGCTGCCCGCACCAGTGCGCGGGCCACCGTTTCAATCATGCCATGCTCCTCTTTCGGCTCGCACGCAACCACCCGAATATCGCCGCGAGATAATCTCGAAGACTGCCATGCTGGCCATCATCGCCGCCACGAAACCCGTCGCCTTCGGATAGCCGGCACCGAGCGTCACAAGCGCAGGCCCCGGACAGAAACCCGTCAAGCGCCAGCCGATGCCGAACGCGGCACTGCCCAGCACCAGCCGCGGCGTCACCGCGTGGCTTGCCGGCAACTACAGGGACGACTCGAGCAACGAGCAAGCACGCCGCTTGGAAGGCGGGCGCGCTCACGGCAACCGCGACCGCCATCACGCTGCTCATATCACACGGCCATGATCGCGCGCGGGCTCGCCACCAAATAGAAAATGTTCTTGCCTTCGCGGCGGGTCGCCACCAGCCTGTTGTCCCACAGCATACCCAGCTGCTGCGAAAGCGTCGGCTGTCGGATGCCCAACTCCGCTTGCAGCGCGCCAACCGACAATTCCCTCTGAGGCAACCGGCACATCAGCATATACTGTTGACACGCGTTTCGCACACGCCGCTGAACGCTCCACTACGGCTCGGGTGCCGCATTCAACGATGCGCTGGCGCAACGCCCCCGTTACGCCGCGGGGACGGTCAGTTGCTCGATCTGCGTCAGCCAATGCAGCGCATGGGCGCGGGAGCGTCCGCACATTTCCTCGGACGCCTGCAGGCCGCCGCAGCACCGCGGCCGGTCAGGTGTACCAAAAATCCGGCAACGCATGTCCGCATCCAGCTGGACACAAGCCACGCCCGCGGGCTTACCGCCCGGCATGCCGGGAATCGGACTGGAAATGGATGGCGCGATGCAACAGGCACCGCAATTGGGACGGCAGTTCATGGGATCCGGCAATGGACGATCGGCTGCGCAGCCGACGCGCTGGAGCGGTACCGCACGCGCGGCCTATGACACCAGGCTTGTCACAGGGACCTGCGAGATCAAGCCTGCCATAGGGGCCTGCGACGCGGGAACCGGCAACGCCATCAGAGGGTCGAGTATAATTCTAAAACGCTTACCTTCGTCGATTCGAACCGTCAAGACACCATGAACATCGAGCAAGCACGCTTTAACATGATCGAACAGCAAATCCGCCCTTGGGAGGTGCTGGACCAGGACGTGTTGAACCTGCTGGCGATCGTCAAGCGCGAGCATTTCGTGCCTGCTGCTTATCGCAACATTGCGTTCGCCGACCTTGAGGTGCCGCTGCCGGCGGGCCAGCACATGCTGTTGCCGAAGATCGAGGCGCGGGTGCTGCAGGAGCTGGCCGTGAAAAAGCACGAGGTGGTGCTGGAGATCGGTACCGGCTCCGGCTACATGGCGGCGCTGCTCGCGCATCGCGCGCGCTCGGTGCTGACACTAGACATTGTTCCAGAGCTGACGGAGCTGGCTCGGGCCAATCTGGCGGCGAACGACGTGACCAATGCACAAGTTGAAACCGGCGACGGTTCCCGCGGCTGGCCCGCACAAGGGCCGTATGACGTCATCTGCGTATCGGGCGGGCTGCCGATGCTACCGCAAGCAATGCTAGAGCAATTGAAGATCGGCGGCCGGCTGGCGGCATTCGTCGGCGTAGCGCCGGTCATGCGCGCACAGATCATCACCCGTGTCAACGACAAGCAATACCGGATCGCCGACATCTTCGAGACGTTCGTCGCTCCCCTCACCAACGCGGTCGAGCCACCTCACTTCAAGTTCTAAGCAATGCAGAATCTCACTGCTTCTGACCTCGCCGCCTGGCTTGCCGACTCCTCTCGTGCCGCGCCCGTGTTGCTCGACGTGCGCGAACCGTGGGAGGTATCGACAGCCCGGCTCGACGGTATCGTGCATATCCCGATGAAGGACATTCCGGCGCGCAGCGAAGAGCTTGATGACGACGCGCAGATTGTCTGCATCTGCCATCATGGCGCCCGCAGCGCGAACGTGGGCATGTTCCTCGAGGCGCGAGGCTTCAAGCACATCTATAACCTGCAAGGCGGTATCGATGCGTGGTCGCGGCAAGTCGATCCGTCGGTGCCGACGTACTGAACTACCGCCAGCACACTCGCATCGACAATCGTAAGCTGTGGCCGGCCGTGCAGGAGAACAGGCCGATCAAGTTGGCCTCCTGCATTCATTGTCTGGCACGATGATGGTCTGCGGGGCAGGGCTATTTCGGAACACCCCAACCGTTCACCGCGAAGAGGTACCGGTGTACGCGCGGGTCAATGTCCACGACGGTATCGACTTCGCGCTGGGGGAAACGCGTGACGATGTTCCCGGTCGCCTCCGTTACATGATGACTTTGTCCGGCAATTCTTTCAGTTAGTGCCGCTACGTATCGGTCGTACTGGTCCCTGAACGGTGCCCACTTTCCAACATCAGCCACGTCTTTTTCAAATGCCTCGACGCCTTTCTTCCATCTGTCGACTGCAGCGGGGCCGCCGTTTGTCACACAAACCTTTTTATAGGCCGTACATATAACGGCGATAACAGGCAGTGTTGGGGCATTTGTGCTTTCCGCCCATTTCATAGAGCACACCATCCCTGGAATGGCTGCCTGTACGTCTTTGACGTCCTTTAGTTCTTCCGGCGACTTGCTGAGCAACTGACGGTATTGAAGATCCATCTGCTTTCGTAGTTCGGCGTGTGAAAGAGGTAGGGGATCAGATTTGGAGCGAGTTAGCCGGGGCAGCCGCTTTCGCAATGAAACCATTGAACTCGAACGCTCCAGTTTCTTCCATGTGCCCGCAGTCCAGTTCTGCATTCGCGTCGCATTAGCCTTGTCGCCATTCGATAATGAAGTCTTGTTGTCTTCTACTTCGGTAGACGAACCATGGCTCCCCACCCGCCCGCGCTGCGCCGAAGTGGCAGAGCGCGACGTCAATGTTACCGTTGAGCCCGCATTCGTCTTACTCGATGACGACGTGGCACGGATGCTACGAGGTGCTGGTGTCACATTAAAGCCCCATGCTACTGGTCTACCTTGCTTAATCTGTACGCCGTCTTCGTTGTTACCCTCATGTTTTGAAAGTACAGTATAGCCGTCCATCCGTGAGGTTTCTGGCCTAGTAAGGCATAGTTGCCCTAACGTCGCCAGACCATTCAGCCTACCGCTAGCGGCCGGTGTACTGGCACCAATGCTCGGTTTCTCCGGCTTACAACCTTTGCCGCTTTTCCCTGCTTTTTTGATAAAGGATAAAAGGGGTGTGAAACAACCGGTCATCTTCAAATCGGCTGTCATAAAGACCTCCTCGGCGCACCACGCCGTCACGCTGTATGACTTCCATCGAGCGTTGGAAGAAATCCGCCGTGCAGCGAATTGGCTTGCACTATTGCACCATACTCGCACTACACTGAGTTGACGAGAACAACACGAATCCTTCATATAACGAGCGCAGCCAGCAGATATGGAGACGTGCACTCATTTTTATATCCGCCACATTCGATATAATTTTTGCCAACGCTTCTCCGGTAACATTCGTTGCGCTTGGCCGGCACGCTGCGATAAGACTACATTGCTCGTCGCATGACAGCATGGCAATGTAAACAAGCACCGTTGCAACATCGCCAATTAGGAAACTTAAGCGTCATTTTGATGAAGCGACAGGCTACCTGCTTTAACGTACATTGACGTAGACTGCAAATGCGTATCGGACCATCGCCCATCATTGTGATGTACAACTGACGCTGCGCTTTACCAACACAGGATCGCGCAGGAGTTGAGCGATCTGTCGGCCCCTGCCATCACGAAGTCCGACCTGCGAATCATCGACAAGGCGGATCTCGCGCCGATGGCTAGCGTATCGCTCGACGCGATGACATTGGGCTCCCGCAACATTCGCGATAACGAAACTGAACGAGCACAGCGGACTGAACGAGGTTCCCCCTTTATCAAGAAGAACAGCCTGTTCGCGGTTTGACGGGCGGCAGCAGCGCCTCCAGCGCATCGATCGTGCGACGGGTTGCGCCACGGTGACGCGCCGCGAACGCGGCCCCAGCGGCGCCCATCGTCACGCGGCGCGCGCGATCGGTCAGCACCGTGCGCACGGCCTGCGCCAACGTGGCCGGATCCCGCACCCGCAGTGCAGCGCCGGCCGCGATCGCGTCGGCGCTTGCCTGTGCAAAATTAAACGTATGTGGGCCGACCACGACCGGCACGCCGACGGCGCAGGCCTCGATAAGGTTCTGGCCACCGAGTGGCAGCAAGCTTCCGCCGATGAAGGCCACGTCCGCCGCCGCGTAGTAGGCGCGCATCTCGCCCATCGAATCGCCGAGCAGTACTTGCACGTCGGCTGGCAGCGGCTCGATGGAGGCCGCCTCGCGCGAGCCCGGTGTGACCGATGCACCGGCCCACTGCGAGCGGCGCGCCAGTTTGAGGCCGGCGCGCTCGACCAGCGTCGCAACCTCATTGAAGCGCTGGGGATGGCGAGGCACCAGCACCAGCAGCGCATCGGCAACGCCGAGCTGGCGATATGCGTCCAACACGAGCGCCTCTTCGCCCTCGCGCGTGCTGCCCGCCACCCACACCGGCCGCCGGCCGATTGCCGCATGCCAAGCGCGGCCGCGCTCGGCCAACTCGGCCGGGGCCTCCATATCGAATTTCAGATTGCCGAGCACCGCGACGTCACGCGCGCCAAGCGCGCTCAGGCGCTGCGCATCGGCAGGGCTCTGCGCCAGCACGCGCGTAAAGCCGCCGAATACCTGGCGCACCGCCGCGCCAAAACGCGAGGCGCGCCGGTATGAGCGCTCCGACATTCGCGCGTTGGTCAGCACCAGCGGCACGCCCGCATGGCGACACTCGTCGATCAGCGTCGGCCACACCTCGGTTTCCATCACGATGCCCAGCGTGGGACGCCATGCGCGAAGGAACCGCCGGACCGGGCCGCACATGTCATAGGGCAAATAGCAGCGCAGCACGCGCGAGCCGAACAGTTGTTCGCCGGTCGCCCGTCCGCTCGGCGTCATGTGCGTGAGCAGCACCCGCACGTCGGGACGCTCGTCGAGCAGCGCCTGCACCAGCGGTTGAGCGGCACGCGTCTCACCGAGCGACACCGCATGGATCCAAACCAGCGGGGCGTCGTCGTGAGCCGCACGGCCCGCCGCATGGCCGAACCGTTCGCCAATGTGCTCGATGTAGCCGCGCTCGCGCCGCGAGCGTGCCACCAGGCGCACGACGGCCAGCGGTGCCACGATGTGCCAAAGTGCGCAATACAGGATCCTTAGCATCGATCGTCGGCCAACGGGTCAGATGAGCGCGTGGCCCGCGAGACGCTCCAGAATGCCCAGCGGCGCGCGCTGCGGCTGCACCATTGAGCGCACCGGCAGGAAGAAGGTCTGCTCGAGCATGAATTGGCCAGACATCACAGCATGCGACGTCTGGTCAGAAAAGCACACCCAGATGCTGCCCGGCGGAAACGGCACCGTCTGCTGCGGCGCGTTGCGCTGGTAGTCCAGGTCGGCCTTCATCGCGTCATGAAGGTGCAGCATCAGATGGTCGTACTCGCTGCGCCGCGTCTTGGTCACGTGCAGCAGCTTCAACAGCCATGCAGCCCCAGGCACCGGTTTCGGGATATGAGGCAAAAACCGGCGCGCCACGTCCTCGAACGGCTCGCCGACCCGCCACACACGCGGTTCACCGCGCGGATTGACGTTCGTGAACACGCGCAGGATTCGCTCGCCATAGTTCGGCCGCGATGGAAACGCGTCCACGTGCAACCGGCTGTCGTCCTTGCGCCATGACGTCTTACGTGTTTCGACACGATGCAACCGCAGGCTGGTAGGCGCGACACGGAGCTTGCCCGTATATTCCGGAAATAGTCCATCGACCAGTTCGCGTGCATTGAGTTGGTAACGCGACACCAGCGCACGCACGGCCGACTGCGTGAGCGCATCGCCCGACACGCCGTGCAACGCGCCGCCATTGGGTTCCAGGCTGATATTCTTGCGCTTGGGGTCGGCGATCGCCGGATCCAGCAGGGCTTGTTCGCCCCCTTCGATCACAAAGCGCAAGTGGGGGAAATACAGCACTTTGCCGGACTCCACCGCGGCCAGCAGTGTCTCGCGTGGCACCGACAGATGTTGCCCGTGCCAATCGGCGGCCTGGACCTCGATGATTTGTGATTCGCTCATGAAAATATCGCTACAGCAATCCGAAGCCGGCCAGCGCACGCTTGACGTCAGCAAGGCCTGGCGAGGCGCCCGCCGTCCCCAGGTTGATGATGGCCGGCGACCAATAGCCGCCGGTGCGCCATGCCGTCGCGAAATTGTACAACTCGATCGTTGGGCGCTTGAGCGCCGCGGCGATATGGACCAGGCCGGTGTCAACGCCGACAGTCGCCGCCGCGCCATCAATCAACCCCGTGACCGCCGGCAGCGACAGGCGCGGCGGCACGAGCGCGGCGGCACCGAATTGCTGCGCGAGCCGTTCGCTGGTCGCACGCTCGACGTCGCTACCCCAGGGCAGCACAATCGATGCGCCGCGGCGAATGAGCGCCTGGCCTAACTCGATCCAGCAGCGCTGCGGCCATTGCTTGTCCTCGCGCGAGGTCGCATGTACGAACACCACGTACGGCACCGGCAAGTTCAGCCCCGTGCGCGCCAGTTCGAGCGCCGCGCGGCGCCGATCAATGCCGAAATCGATGTCCTGTCCATCGGCTCGCGGCGGCGGATCACCGAGCGAGCGCGCGACCAATTGCCGGGAGCGTTCAACGACGTGCGTACGCGGTTGGATCGGCACACACGTGCGATAGAACCAGCGTACCGGCCACTCATAGCCGGCTCCGTCGGTGCGATTGCCCAATCCGACGAGATCACCGCGCGCCCAGCTCGCGACCCATGCGCTCTTGACCAGTCCCTGGCAATCGATCACCACGTCGTACTGCTCAGCGGCCAATGTGCGCCTGAATTGCCGTACTTCACGCCACGTCGCTGCCGATAGCGGCCGCTTGCGCCAGCGACGCAGAGAGAATGGGATGGCGCGACGCACGCCTTGGACAAGTTTGACAAGCTCGACGAAATTCTCTTCGACCAGCCAGTCGATGACCGCATCGGGATGGCGCCGCCGGATATCGGCGACCACCGGCATGTTGTGAACGACGTCGCCCAGCGACGACAGCCGAACGATCAGGATCTTTTGCACACGGATCAATAAGCTACGGGAACCACGCCGGCCATGTCGCCGGCGAAAGAGGATCACCGGCGGGTTCTCGACCGCCGGGCGAAAAGTAGCGAATTGTAGCGCGGATCGGCACGGCGATCGCGTCGGACCCGAACGGCGTCGGTAGGTCGGCTCCGAGCGGCGCCGGTAGACGGGTCGCGCGACTCGGCGGCCGTGATGTGCTAGACCGCCTAGAATGGCAGCTTCGCGTCCGGCTTCTGCGCAATGATCACGCGCCTGAAATCCTCCTGGATCCGTTTGAGCGCGGCATCATTGTCGGCCTCGAAGCGCATTACGACCACAGGCGTGGTATTGGACGAGCGGGCGAGCCCGAACCCGTCCGGATACTCGACGCGCAGGCCGTCGATTGTAATCACGTCGTCAGCGCCGTCGAACTTCGCATGCTTTTGCAGCTGACCGATCAATTCGAAATTCTCGCCCTCGTTGAGCTTGAGCTGCAATTCGGGTGTCGAGATCGAGTTCGGCAAGCTGTTGAGCAACTGACTCGGGTCGGCCACGCGCGACAGGATTTCCAGCAGCCGTGCACCGGTATAAAGGCCGTCGTCGAAACCGTACCAGCGGTCCTTGAAAAACACGTGCCCGCTCATCTCGCCGGCAAGCGGCGCGCCGGTTTCGCGCAGCTTCGCCTTCACCAGCGAGTGGCCGGTCTTCCACATCACCGGCTCGCCGCCCTGCTCGCGTACCCACTTGGCCAGGTTGCGCGTACACTTCACGTCATAGATGATCTGCCCGCCCGGGTTGCGCGACAGCACCTCTTGCGCGAACAACATCAATTGCCGGTCCGGATAGATGATTTGGCCGTCCTTGGTCACGACGCCGAGCCGATCGCCGTCGCCGTCAAACGCAAAGCCAATCTCCGCGTCAGTCTCCTTCAGCGCGCGAATCACGTCCTGCAGGTTTTCGGGATGGGCCGGGTCCGGGTGATGATTCGGGAAATTGCCGTCCACGTCGCAGAACAGCTCGACCAGCTCACATCCGAGCGCCTTGAACAGCCTCGGCGCAAGCGATCCCGCCACGCCATTGCCTGCATCGACGACGATCTTCAGCGGCCGAGCCGGCTTGATGTCGGACACGATCCGCTCGACGTAGGCATCGCGCACATCATGTTCGCTGTAGCTACCGGCGCCCGTGGCAAAATTGCCCTCGACGATGCGCTGATACAACGCTTGAATCTGCTCGCCGTAGATCGCGGCGCCGCGCAACACCATCTTGAAACCGTTGTAGTCCGGCGGATTATGACTGCCCGTGACGACGATGCACGAATCCACTTGCCGCCCCGCGAGCGGCACGCTGGCCGCGAAATAGCCGAGCGGCGTCGGCACCAAGCCGATATCGATCACGTCCACGCCCGCCGCGCGCAGACCATCGGCCAGCGCGGCAGACAACTGCGGACCCGACAGGCGCCCGTCGCGACCGATCACCACCGCATCGCCACCTTGGGCACGCACTTCGCTGCCGAACGCGCGGCCGATCTGCCGCGCCACATCGGCATCGAGCGTCTTGCCGATGACGCCGCGAATGTCGTAAGCCTTGAAAATCGCTTGAGAAATCATGAGTGAGTGCCTGTTGGAAACGAAAATTCGAGGGGCCGCCGAAGCGTCGCGCAACGAGCCTACGCAGTCTGTTCGCAGTGCCGCTCACGGGTCGCCGGTTCGGGACCGGATCCAATCTATAATTGCAGCTTACTCAGACCCCTTTGTCTGGCCATTTTAACGTGGTTAAAGGCCACGATCGCCAAAATGGCGGTCCGCACCACGTCAGGACGCGTACTTTCCGCCCCGCCGGCGCATGCTGAACCGAATCAAGAACAATCCGGATGTCGCCCGCGCGCTCGCCAACCTCTGTTGGCTCGGCCTGGAGCGGCTCACACAAATAGGGGTCGCGATTCTGATCAGCGGCCTGCTCGCCCGCTATTTCGGCGCGGAGTTGTTCGGCAAGTGGCAGTACGCGAACACATTGCTACTCGTGCTGGCACCGCTGACCTGGGTGTGCGGCGCCGAAATCCTGGTCCCCACGATCGTGCACGGCGGCGAGCAGCGGCTGGGCACGATCCTCGGCAGTGCGTTCGCGCTGCGCTTTGCGGTATCGGCACTCGCGCTCGCGCTGACGTGGGCCGGCATCGCCGCCGGGCTGACCGAGCCGACCGTCGGCGCAATACTGGCCGCGTTGGCCGTGACAATGCTGTTTCGCGAGCCACTGGTCGGCGTGATCAATTCGTGGCTGCAAAGCATCACCTATGCCAAGCCACAGTTGATCACGAGCATGGTCACCGCACTAGCCAAAGCCAGCGGCGTCTGGCTGCTGGTGCGCGTTGCCGCGTCGGCGGCCAGTTTCGCATGGCTGTGGGCGGCGGAGGCAGCGATCGTCGCCGTCGTGCTGCTCGTCTATTACCGCGCGCGCCACGGCCGCTTGGACTGGCGTGTGGAGCGCGCGCTGCTGCGCACATTCAGCAGCGCCGGGACGGTTTTCTGGCTCGCACTTGCCTGCATGTACCTGTTCCTGAAGCTGGACCGGCTAGTGCTGGAGCGCTACGTGTCATTTGCCGAATTGGGCCGCTATGCAGCCGCACAGCAATTGAACGAGAACTGGATCGCGCTCGCGCTGATGCTTGCGCAAACGCTCGCGCCGGCGTTCGTTTATCGCGTGGCCGACGTATCGCGGCTGCGACGCAATATGGGGCGGCTGCTGTGGATGACAGCGGCACTGATGAGCGCCGGCGCGCTGCTGTTGGATCTAGCGGCGGGCCTGGTCGTGCGGATCGTGTTCGGACCCGGTTTCGACGGCGCCGCGCAAATCCTGCGCGTGGCGGTCTGGCTGTCGGTGCCGGCCGGCGTCGAGGCGATCAGCAATCTGGTCGTGCTCAAATACCAGGCCAAATTCGTCTTGCTGGCCAAATGGGTGCTGGCATTGGTCGTCGCGCTCGCGCTGGACCTCGTACTGATCCCGACATTCGGCGCACGCGGCGCGCTAGGCGGACTGGCCGCCGGCTATATCACGGCGGCCGCGGTGAATTTCTACTATATCCGACTCAAGCTCACGCCATGAACGATGTTAATCATGACGCGCTCGCGAGCGTGAGCGTGCTGATTCCCGCCTACAATTGCCAGGCCGACCTGGAGCGCACGCTTCGCTCGTTCAAAGAGCCAGCGCCGGTGCACGTGCTGATCGTCGACGACGGCAGCACGCCGCCAATCACTGCGCCCGCTATCGATGGCCTGTCGGTCGAAGTCCTGCGCCTGGCGCGCAATGGCGGGATCGAGCGGGCGCTGGCCGCCGGCATCGATGCGCTGGCGGCGCGCGCGGTGCGCTACGCGGCCCGTATCGACGCCGGCGATCTTGCCTGTGCGCGCCGGCTTGCGAAGCAAGCCGCCTATCTGGACACGCATCCGCGCGTGGCCGCGGTCGGCATGTGGGCACAGGTCTCCACGCGCAACGGCACGCCGCTGTTCACGTTGGCCCCCCCGAGCGAGCCGACCGACATACGGCGGCGGCGCTTTGCGCGCACCGCATTGATTCATCCAGCCACGATGCTGCGCGTGGACGCGGTCCGGCAGGCTGGCAACTATCGCGCGGCGTACCGCGCAGCCGAGGACCTGGACTTGTTCCTGCGCCTGATGCGCATGCACGAGTGCGCGAACCTGCCCGAGGTCGGGTTGGTTTACGAACTGAACGAAGGCGGCATCAGTGCTACAAAGCGACGCACGCAGATCGTCTCGACACTGCGACTACAGCTTGCCTACTTCGAGGCGGCCAATCCCTACTGGTGGCTCGGCCTGGGCAAGAACCTGCTGCATTGCGTGACGCCGTACCTGGTGTTGCGACCCATCAAGCGCGCACTGTTCCGTGCGCGTGCGCGTCAAACATGAGGACAACAATGACGAATCAACGCACGATCCTAGTCACCGGCGGTGCGGGCTTCATCGGCTCGCATACCTGCGTCGAGTTGCTCAACGCGGGCTACGACGTCGTGGTAGTCGACAACCTGGTCAACAGCAAGGTCGACGCGGTGCGCCGCGTCGAGCAAATCACCGGCAAGACGGTTCAGTTCCACCAGGCCGACTCGCGCGATGACCGCGCGCTTCGACAAGTGTTCGAACAACGCCCGATCCACGCAGCAATTCACTTTGCCGCACTCAAGGCGGTCGGTGAATCGGTGCAAAAGCCGCTGGAGTACTATGCAAACAACTTGGACAGCCTGCTGGCGCTGCTGCGCGTGATGAATGAGCATGATGTGAAGCACGTCGTGTTTAGTTCGTCAGCCACCGTGTACGGCGTGCCCCAAAGCGTGCCGATCGACGAGTCATTCCCGTTATCCGCGACTAACCCTTATGGCCAGACGAAGCTAATGGCCGAGCAGATTCTGCGCGACCTGGCACATGCCAATGCTGGCTGGAAGGTCGCCACGCTGCGCTATTTCAATCCGGTCGGCGCGCACGAAAGCGGGCTGATTGGCGAGGACCCGAACGGTATCCCGAACAACCTAATGCCGTTCGTCGCGCAGGTGGCCGTCGGCAAGCTGCCGCGCTTGCGAGTCTTCGGTGGAGACTACGACACGCCGGACGGCACCGGCGTGCGCGACTACATTCATGTCGTCGACCTCGCGCGCGGACACCTTGCCGCACTCGATACGCTGTTCGGTCAAGGCCGCAGCTTTACCGTGAACCTGGGCACCGGCAAAGGTTATAGTGTGCTGGACGTGGTGCGCGCCTTCGAGCGGGCCAGCGGTCGCGAGGTCCCGTACGAGATCGTCGCACGCCGCCCCGGCGACATCGCGGCCTGCTACGCGGATCCGGCGGCGGCCGAGCGGATCATCGGCTGGCGCGCCGAGCATGGCATCGAAAGGATGTGTGCGGATCATTGGCGCTGGCAGGCAAACAACCCAAACGGCTACGCCTAAGCCCTACGAGGAGACGCAGCAACCATGCTCAGCTTCGCCATTGCCTTTTTGATTTCGCTGCTGGTCACGCTCGTCATCGTCCATTACGCGAACACGCACCAGCACCTGTCGACCGATACCGATCTGCGGGGCGTGCAGAAATTCCATGTCCGGCCCGTGCCGCGCATCGGCGGCGTCGGCATCCTGCTCGGACTGGCGGGCGGTGCCGTGCAGCTGCGCGGTGCGTATCCGTCGGTGGCCGATGGCATTTTGCTGCTGGCCGCCTGCGGCCTGCCGGCGTTCACCTCCGGGTTAATCGAGGACCTGACCAAGCGCGTGAGCCCCTTGGCACGGCTCGCCGCGACGATGGTCGCCGCGGCGCTCGCGTATTGGCTGCTCGACGCAGCCATTACCCGTATCAGCGTGCCGTGGCTGGATTTCGCACTCGCGTATCCGTGGGTATCCGCGGTGATCTCAGTGCTCGCGGTCGCTGGGCTGGCCAATGCGATCAATATCATCGATGGCTTTAACGGGCTCGCCTCGATGGTCGGCTTCATGATGTTCGCCTCGCTCGCGTATGTCGCATTCCAAGTCCACGACCCAATCGTGCTGTCCGGCTCGCTGGTCATGATGGGGGCGATCATTGGCTTCTTTCTGTGGAATTTTCCGGCCGGACTGATCTTTCTGGGAGACGGGGGTGCGTATTTCATCGGCTTCATGCTGGCAGAGTTGGCCATCCTACTCGTGATGCGCAACCGCGACGTTTCCGCTTGGTATCCGCTGCTGCTGTTCATGTATCCGATCTTCGAGGTCTGTTTCTCGATCTACCGCAAGCGGTTCGTGCGCGGCATATCGCCCGGCATTCCGGACGGTGTGCATTTGCATATGCTCGTCTACAAGCGGCTGATGCGCTGGGTGGTCGGCGCGCGCACCGCACGGGAGTTGACCCGGCGCAATTCTCTGACCTCGCCGTACCTGTGGTTGCTCTGCCTGATCGCCGTGATCCCGGCAACGTTGTTCTGGCGGCACACCGTCCACCTGTTCTGTTTTGTCGTACTGTTCGTGGCAACCTATGTGTGGCTGTACGTGAGCATCGTGCGCTTTAAGGCCCCCCGCTGGCTCGTGTTCCGCAAGCGCCCGCGTTGATTTGTTGCGGGGTGCCGGCCGCTATGATCAGCGTTCTGGACGATGGCCCAAGCCAGGCAGAATGCATTTGCCAAACGCTGAGCAAAGCTGGACACATGTGTCATTCATTCTCCGAAGGCAAGGCCTTCGTGCACCCGTTGCTCAGGCAAACCTTCGATCTGCTGGTGCTGGACTGGAACGTATCCGACATGCCAGGCGACGAGGTGCTCAGATGGGCCAGGCAAAGCCTGCCCCCATGCTGTTCATGACCAGCCGCAGCTACGAGACGGATATCGTGTCGATGCTCAACGCCGGCGCGGACGACTACATCGTGAAGCCGGTGTCCGCGCAAATCCTACTGGTACATGTCGAAACGCTGCTGCGTCTCGCGTACCAGCAGCCGGTGTCGGGCTCGCGCGAGCAATTCGGCGACTCTATGTTCGACAGCGCGCTGCAGCAGGTGCACGTGCGCGGCACGCCGGCATCGCGGACCAACAAGGAATTCGAACTGGCACTGCAGTTGTTTCGCCATCTCGCGCGACCGCTGTCGCGATCGCACATTCTTGAGCAGGTCTGGAAACAAGACGTGGATGTTCCGTCGCATACGATTGACACACATATCTCAATGATTCGCTCAATTGCAGTTACGTTCACACACCGCATTACGCGCGACCCGGCGCGCCGACGACATCGAGTTCTATCGGGTACAGCCAAAGGACACCCTGTACGACATTGCTGAGCGCTACCTGATCCACTCTGGCAACTGGAAGGCGCTGCAGCGGGGGAACCGGGTTGCGTAGCCGCGGGGCCCGCGGGCCTTTGCGGCGTTGCGCGTACCGGGCCCACTGCTCAAGCGCACGCCGTTGACCGTCCGCGTACGGACCGTGACCGGCGTGGCCAGTCGATGCGGAGGCGGCAGTTATAATGAGCGCCCTGTGCGCAAGATGCCGGGCATGCCCTCGAGGATGCCATCGCCCACGCGCCGCGCTGAAGAACAACCCACAGCCTCGTATTCATGCACCCAAACCGATTTGTTACAGGGATCGCCACAGCCGCGATTATTCTTTCACCTGCGCTAGTGCTGACAATGCAAGGGGGAACCGGTTACTGCTATTTCACTTTGCTCGTGTTGGCGCTAGTTTGGGCAGCTCATCCGTCCAACTGGAAACATTGCCGATCGATATGGCGCGAGTACCGAATTTATCTCATTAGCATGCTGGCATTGCCGGCTGCCGTCTTATTTCAAGTACTCGTACTGCAGACCGCCAAGCTATCGGCATTTGATTCCATACTACGGTTTGGTTTGATTGTACCTAGCTTCTTCCTGCTCGCCTCACTGCCATCCGCCCAACTCCGCTTGGTGCAATGGGGCTTCGTTGCCGGAGCCATCGCAACCGGCGCCTGGGCACTTCATGAGGTGCTGCACACCGGCTCTTGGTCCACGCCCGGACGCATCGGCAACGCGTTCATGAACCCCATCCCTTTTGGCGGAACGGCCCTGCTGCTTGGTTTTCTTGCCTTTGCATCACTTAAACGTGATCGGAGAATCTGGCTAGGCGAATGGGCGCTTAAAGTCATTGCACTGCTCTGTGGATGCTACGTCTCGTACCTATCCGGCGCACGCGGCGGTTGGATAGCCCTACCCGTGCTCGTGTGGGCTTCGATGGCCAGACGGCATTGGTTGTCCAATCGTTGGGCCGCAGCCGGACTAGTACTGTTACTGATAGCAGCACTAGGCGCGCTTTCGACTACGAATATGGTTCAAGAACGCGTGAACGCGCTTGAATCCGACATACACAAGCTCGTGAGAGGCGATACTGAATCGTCGACAGGCATACGTCTTGAATTATGGAAAGCATCACTAGAATTGTATGCCGAACAGCCGACCTTCGGTGTCGGAAAGGGCCGATTCAGGGAAGCCATGATGCATATCCCACAGTATCAATATTTGGCATCCGACTTCCATATGTACCATGCGCACAATGAGATACTGTCGATGCTTGCCGAGGGGGGTACAGTGGGCGTTGTCTGTCTCCTATTGCTTTATGGGGGACCACTGCGATACTTTTGGAAATACCGGCGACATTCAGATCCAACCATCACAAATGCAGCATACATGGGTCTGATCATGGTGCTGGGTACGTTCGTGTTTGGACTGACGAACGATGTTTTCGCGGTTGTGATGAATGCAGCGTTTTACGCGCTGACGACCGCTACATTGCTAGCGATCATCGCCAGCCGAAAAAGGGAGCTGGCTGAGCGCTAACGCATAATATGGGTCGTACTACCCGGCGTGGGAGGCGTGATTGTTGGTAGGCACACTATGCAGCATCGCGCCGCCAGTCGGCTGATATTCGGGAACCCAGCGTCTCAGGTCACGCCGCACTTCATCATCCGACAGGATCCGCTTCTGCATCAACCACGGCAGCAGTTCATCAAGCAAGTTCCCCGGGACTTCACGCGCCCGCGCGATACGCAACTTCGGATGCGGCGTGCGAGTCGTCGTTTCTTTGTCAGCCAGCAGCTCTTCGTACAGCTTCTCGCCCGGCCTCAAACCGGTAAAGACGATTTTTATCTGATTCTCGTTAAAACCGTATAATCGGATCAGGTCACGCGCCAAATCGGCGATACGTACCGGCTGACCCATGTCAAGCAGGAAGATTTCGCCGCCTTGACCCATGCTCGACGCCTGCAGCACCAACTGCGACGCCTCGGGGATGGTCATGAAAAAGCGGGTAATGCCCGGATGCGTGACGGTCACCGGTCCGCCGCGCGCGATCTGTTCCTGAAACTTCGGTATCACGCTGCCCGCGCTGCCCAGCACGTTGCCAAAGCGCACTGTCTCAAGCTTGGTTGCATGCGTGCTCTGCTGCAACACCTGGCAGACCATTTCCGCCATCCGCTTGCTAGCCCCCATTATGTTGGTTGGATTGACAGCTTTGTCGGTTGATATCAGCACGAAACGGCACACCTTGTGCCGGATCGCGGCGCTGGCAACGCGATATGTGCCAAGCACGTTGTTGCATATTGCTTGCCATGCGTTAAGCTGCTCCATCAGCGGGACATGCTTGTATGCGGCGGCGTGAAAAACGATATGAGGCGCGTACCTGGCCATCACCTGATCTAGCAGCAAAGAATCCTTGGCGTCGCCAATTACCGGTTTGATCGACACGTCTGGATAATGGTCGCGCAACTCTTCGTTGAGCTGGTATATCGCATATTCAGACAGGTCTAAAGCAATCAATTGAGCGGGATCAAAGCGCAGGATCTGCCGGCACAATTCCGACCCGATCGATCCTCCAGCCCCAGTCACCATCACCACTTGGCCCTTCAATAACGCCTCGACATGCGTGGTATCGATCGACACCGGATCGCGTCCCAACAGATCTTCCAGATCGATTTGACGAACTCTGGACAGTGACGACTGACCTTGAGTCAATGCAGTCAGTCTCGGCAGAACAAAGGCTTGGACCCCTGCCCGCACGCATGCGGTCGCGATACGTCGATGCGCGTCGACCGACGCAGACGGAATTGCGATGATAACGTGCCCAACCTTCAGTTCAGTCACAAACCGCTTCAATTCCGATATAGGCCCAAGCACTTGGTAGCCGTAAAGCTCACGCCCGTGCTTTACAGGATCGTCATCCAACAGGCCAACCAGCCGCCACTCCCCCGACCGTTTCAGCTCACGAACAATACCTGCCGCCGCATTACCAGCTCCCAATACGAAAACTGGTTTGCCCTGACCGACCAGCCCACCGTATAGATAAAATTCCTTTGTTGCACGATAGATCGCACGAGCGCCGCCCATTCCCAGAAAAAGCAACATCGGCGAGACAGCCAACACAGATCGGGGAATGATAGGAATCGGCTGGATCATCACGGACGCAATCATCACCAGCACGGCGCCGAAACAAATCGCTTTGGCAATCCGCACAAGGTCCGGCAAGCTCGCGAACACCCACATGCCGCGATATAGGCCAAGCAGTCGAAACATGGCACCATACAGCGGCAGCACCCAAACCAGTGCATGCAACGCGCCGGTGCGGAAATCGTCCGGAACCGCTCCATTAAACCGGATGATGTAGGAGCAGGCCCAGGCCAGCGCAACCGAGCATAAATCAAACGCAAAAGCACTGGTCGAAAGCCATGAGGCTTTAAGTTTGATCATTGGCGTCAAGACCTTTAGGAAGAGTAGACCTGGCTACATAGCCCCGCCAACGCCGGTCAACCCAATAACCCATCGCGACGAGCACCAGCGCCCAGCTGAACACTGCCATCCACTGATAGAAAGGGGAAAACCGCAAAGCGACAATGGCGAGCATTATGCCAGCCACCATCACCCAATACCAAATTAGCGCCGTAGTCGCATGTCCCAACCCCGAACGCACCATCCGTTGATAGTAATGCTCTCTGTGGGCGTGCCAAAATCGCTCGCCACGCCACAACCGCTTCAGCAGCGTCACAGAAGCATCGCCAATGAAAGGTGCGAATGTCAGCGCCGGAAACCACACAGGCCAGACTCCACCTCTCCATCCCCAATAGCCCAGCGCTCCAGCAAGAAACCCTAGCGGGATCGATCCGGCGTCGCCAAGGAAGACCCGGGCCGGGTGGAAATTGAAAAGCAGAAAACCGGCTACAGCACCGGAGATCACTGCGCTCGCCGCAGCAAGTTGTACGTCCGGATAGTTGACGGAAAGCGCTGCATATGCATAGCCGCCAAATCCAAATAACGCCATGCCTCCTGCTAGACCATCCGCACCGTCCATGAAGTTGTAGAGATTGACTAGCCACAACAGCAAGAATGCGATAAGCGCCAGCTCCCACCAGGGGACAGGCGTCCGATAGGCAAACACTAACGACACCACCGCAACCAAATGACCAGTAAAACGCATCCGAGCAGGTAAGCCGCACCGGTCATCAATCTGTGACAGCGCCGCCAGCAAACCCGCCACTGCGGCCGACATCCACAGCTCTGGTGCGCTCAACCAGATGAGTACCATCACGACAGGAACGATACCCCATCCCCCAACGCGTGGCGTTGGCCGTATATGTAACGAGCGGTCGTTCGGCACGTCTGTGGCAAGACGCCACGCAAGGCCGGTTTGGAGCAGGTAAGCCAAGATGGCAGTAACAGCGACCAGCCCGGCCACGGCGAGCAGCACACACGCCTTTAAAGGGGGGAGATTCAAAACTTGCACAGGAGACATCCGTTTCAGTGGGCTGCTCGATACCATATAGCGGTTTTCAGCAAACCTTCTTCAATGGAGTATGGAACACGCCATCCTAAGACTTTGCTGATATGCGATATATCGAGTCGCAAGTCGTTGACTAGACGCTCAACCGCTTCTGAGCGGCCAGTAAGTCGGCCCGCAATCCGCAGCATTAGCACCGGAACCGGAATAAGCCGCGCGGGTACATTCAACTGCCGTGAAAGCATCCGTACCAATTCTGCCACCGTCAAATCCAAGCCATCGCTCACATGAAACGTTTCGCCTGCGGCAGATGGGTGGAGTGCACAACTCACCAATGCGTCTACAAGGTTATCTAAGAAGACCATGCTGCGGCGCGCGTCGACGGAACCAAGTGGCAATGGAATCCCGCGGTCAATCGCTGTCATTAATTGCAAAAAATTGGCGCGCACACCTGGTCCATACACTAGCGGCGGGCGCACAATGACAATTTCCATCCCGGTGCTGCGTCCGAACGTGGTAAGCGCCCGTTCTGCCTCCAGCTTTGACAAGCCATAGGGATCAACCGGCGCAGGAGTGACCGTTTCCTTTAACGGGCTACCGCCATCCGTTTCGCCCGCTGCCTTGATGCTGCTGACAAAGACAAAGCGGCGCGCTCCTGCGGCGCGCGCCGCTTCTGCAACGCGAACTGTGCCCTCGACATTCGTCGCGCGATACGCGGCAAGCGAGTCCGCAGCCTCATCACGCATAATATGAACACGGCCAGCGAGATGGATTACGCAGTCGCTGCGGAGGCAACGCGGCCACATACGTTCTAGTCCATCGAAATCGTTTCCTACATTCAACCAGTTATGTACGCCTTCGCAAGCAGACTGACCATGACGAGCCACCCCGGTGACCCGACCGCCGAGCCCAAGCAACGCTTGGCATAGCCGCCGGCCAATGAATCCATTCGCTCCTGTTACGACGAAACCAGTCATATCCACTTCCAGCCAAAGCGGCGGTAAAATTTAAACGCTGATTGGGCGAACATACCGATGTGCTTAACGCCTTTACGCGATGCTCCGCCGCCGTGGTGCACGATGCGCACGGACGGCACGTATGCGATCCGCGCAACGGCGTGAGTACGCAGGCTCAAATCGTAATCCTCAAAGTACAAGAAATAGCGTGGATCGAAACCGCGAAGTCTCTTGAGAATGTCGGTGCGGAATAGCATAAAACAACCACTTACGATTGGTGGATCCCAGACAACGTCGCGGTCGTTAAGAACTTCTCGCATCTCATAGTTGGCAAGACGATGATTAAACCACCTTTTAAGCGCTGTAGGGGCGAAGCCACGCAATAGTAAATCGGTGACGGAGGGATATCGGCGGCAGAGGTATTGCTGGCTACCGTCGCCGCCAACGATCAGTGGCGTTATAAGACCAACATCGGCATGCTCGCTGAAGAAAGCGATTGCGTGCCAAAGCGCATCTTGGTCAATCTCGACATCTGGATTTAATATTAAGTGAAAGCACGATCTTGTGTCTTTAAGGGCGAGATTATGCCCTTGCCCATATCCTACATTACCGTGGCCAGAAAGAACCGAAACTTTAACATTGGAATCTGCGAGTGCAGATTCATAGTCTAAAGCATGTAAGTCTGAACCGTTATCAACCAGTGTCAGCATAGCGTAAGGCTGCGTGGCTAATCCCTTCAGGCCTTCCAAGCGTCTCAATGCAGCGCCAAGACTTGTTAGCGTATTCCGCAGCACTTTCGGCGGCTGACGATAGGTGACAATTGAAACGGAGATCAGCATGGAGCTCTACAACGTATAAGTTAATCGAAGTGCCCCATCGAGGCAGCCGCAATGCAGCCTTCCCACACAGTGCTGCGCTGCTATTTTACCGCGAGCATTTCGCGCCGAACTAACCGCAGTGTAGTGGCCAGTGCCGCCTTTATGGACGGCTGCATGGACTCGCCCTGCCGGCTCGGCAGGGCGATAACGACAGCGAGATACAAGCCTGCACTGGCGCCAGGTAGGTAATGTCGCTTGCCCACAGCCGGTTGGCCGTCGTGGCGGTAAAGTTGCGCACCTGACCCGGTCCCAGCAAACCGCGGTAGCCGGAGTCTAGTAAAGTTCGTTTTTGGAGAAGACGAACATGAAGAAGCGCTTTACAGAAGAGCAAATCATCGGGTTTTTGAAGGAAACCGAGGCCGCCATGCCGATCAAGGCGCTGCACAGGAAGCACGATTCAGTGACGCCTCGTTCTACACGAGGCGCGCAAAGTTTGGTAAGCACCCGGCAATGGTAATTTGAACTAGCCGTGTCATGAAGCGACGATCGTGTCAGCTCATTCTTATAGACACGAGTACACCATGAACGAGAATGAAGCGGGTTCTGAAATGGTGCAGCCGACACGGCGGCGGTGCCACAACAAGGAATTCGAGAAGAAGGTGATCCGTGCGGCGATGCAGCCAAACGTGTCGATCGCTGCGGTCGCGCTGCATTACCAGTTGAATGCAAACCTGTTGCGCCGTTGGGTGGCCGCAGCAAGAGCAGGACGTGGCGTGTTTGCAAGGGTGACTGCGATGATGCGCATCGACGCGATCTGATTGGCGACCAAGCCGATCGATATGCGCGCGGGCATCGATACGATCCTGGTGCGTGTCGTGCCGATTGCCCATCTACCGAGCCGACGACATTGCCGCACTTCTACCGCATCGCTGGGCAACTTCCGCAGCTTGATTGCGGTAATTTACGCCCCGGGGGATGCCTTTGTCGGGTGCTTACCCTCCAACAAATCCGGGGGATTTTACTATCAAACAAAGCGACTTTGCAAGCCAGAGTCACTTGCGGAAAATTGATTCGCACTGTCAATGGAATTGAAGACACAACTTCAACCCCTGATCCCATCGCGGTGGCTGCAAACCAAACACGCGCTCTAACTTACCGTTAGACAAACAAGAATTCGCCGGTCGCTCCGCTTGTGTGGGAAAGTCGGATGCGGGTATCGGCATAACAATCGGCACACGCTTCAACGCTATCGCATCAAAGATGGCTTTGGCAAAACCATGCCATGATGTTGAGCCGGCCGCGGTTAGGTGATAAAGACCTGAACGCTCTTGCCACCATTGTCGCGTATCGTGGGCGGCTAGCGCCTGGGATACGATATGTGCGGTCAGCGTCGCGATGGTGTTGCTCCATGTCGGCGAGCCAAATTGATCAGCTACAACTTTGATTTCATCTCGTTCCTTTCCGAGACGCAGCATCGTCAGCAAGAAATTTTTGCCACGCATGCCATAGACCCAGCTCGTGCGCAGGATTAGATGGTGCGCACCCGCGCTTGCAATCGCCCGCTCTCCAGCTAGCTTGCTGACGCCATAAAAATTCCTGGGGTCAGCCTCGTCTTCTTCAACGTACGGTGAGTCCTTTTCGCCGTTGAAGACGTAGTCCGTCGAATAGTGGATTATCGCAGCCCCCACCCGCCTCGCCTCGTCGGCCAACACGCCGGGAGCCTTCGCATTGACCTGCATTGCTAAGCCGGGATTGTTCTGCGCCGCATCGACCGCCGTGTAGGCAGCTGGATTCACAATCACCGCGGGCCTGATGGTACGTATGACGGCACGCATCTGATCTGGTTTGGTCAAATCAAAAGCGGCTCTATCAACAGCGATCACTTTGCCCAAGCCCTGCATTGTGCGAACCAATTCAAAGCCAATCTGTCCCGTTGCACCCGTCACCAGGATCGTCGCTTCGCCGCGCCGTTTTCGCTCACTAACCGTCATGCATACAGCTCCGCTTCACTCAACCGCTTACCACCCGCGTCCTTTGCAGCGACCACAGGGTCGCCTTGTAGAGGCCATTCGATTCCCAGTTTCGGATCGTTCCATAAGATGCTGCGCTCGAACTTGGGAAACCAGTAATCAGTGGTCTTGTACAAGAACTCCGCACTATCGGACAACGTCAAGAAGCCATGCGCAAAACCTGCCGGCACCCATAATTGCCGCCGGTTCTCCGCGGACAAGTAAATACCTACCCATTTTCCAAAATTGGGCGAGCTTCGCCGTATGTCGACCGCAACATCGAAGACTTCGCCATATACCACGCGTATAAGCTTGCCTTGCGCATGTTCGATCTGGTAGTGTAATCCGCGCAAGACGCCCTTTGCCGAACGAGAGTGATTGTCTTGAACGAAGACCGCGTTGCTATTGACCGACTGCGCAAACTCACGTGCATTGAAGCTTTCAAAAAAAAAGCCCCTTTCGTCACCAAAAATTTGTGGCTCAATGATCTTCACTTCGGGCAATGAAGTAGCCTTTACCTGGATTGCCATACAACGTGGTCCGTCACTATAGTCTGTAAATACCTGCCATACTGGCTTTTAGCAAGAGGTGTCGCGAGCTTGAGCAATTGCTCGGCGTCGATCCACCCAAGCCGATACGCGACCTCCTCCGGACAAGCAACAACAAGCCCCTGACGCTTTTGCAGCGTCGCAATGAACGTCGCCGCTTCAATTAAAGAGTCGTGCGTACCCGTATCAAGCCATGCAAAGCCACGCCCCATTATCCCGACATTAAGCTTGCCCGCGTTAAGGTACACGCAATTCACGTCAGTAATCTCGAGTTCGCCGCGTGGCGAGGGCCTGATTGATTGCGCGATATCGCAGACGCTATTGTCATAAAAATATAATCCTGTAACAGCATAGTGAGAGCGAGGCTTGGCCGGCTTCTCTTCTATCGATAGCGCGCGGAACTCACTGTCAAACTCCACGACGCCATAACGCTCAGGATCATGCACGTGATACGCGAAGACGGTAGCTCCATCCCGTTGCGCATTGGCATGCTCGAGCTGCTTCACCAAATCATGCCCATAAAAGATGTTGTCACCCAGAATCAGCGCCGACGGATTATTGCTGATGAACTGACGGCCAATGACAAAGGCTTGGGCCAAGCCGTCCGGTGAGGACTGCACCGCGTATTGGATGTTCATTCCCCATTGCTGGCCGTCGTGCAACATGGCCTCGAAACGCGGTGTGTCATCGGGTGTCGAAATTACGAGCACATCGCGAATCCCCGCCATCATCAACGTCGACAATGGGTAGTAGATCATCGGCTTGTCGTACACGGGCAGCAGTTGTTTGGAGATCGCATGCGTGATCGGATAAAGCCGAGTTCCGGATCCCCCTGCCAGGATAATACCCTTACGTGCCATATCTGCCATATTAGAAGCCTCGGCCATCACGCACGTTGAGCATAGTTCACTTCGACCCACTTCCGGTATTCACCGGACTGTACCTCGTTGACCCAGTCCTGGTTATCAAGATACCACTGAACTGTTTTCTTTAAACCGCTTTCGAACGTCTCCGCAGGTTTCCAGCCAAGCACGCGCTCGAGCTTTCGTGCGTCGATCGCGTATCGGCGGTCGTGTCCAGGCCTGTCCGTGACGAAAGTAACCTGGTCGCGATACGAACCACAGGGCTTTGGCCTAAGTGCGTCCAACAGGTCGCACACCGCGTGCACGACTTCGATGTTTGTCTTTTCGTTCCAGCCTCCAACGTTGTACGTTTCTCCCGGCGTTCCACGCGCGAGGACCTCGCATATCGCCGAGCAGTGGTCGCCAACATACAACCAGTCGCGCACGTTCTGCCCGTCGCCATACACGGGAAGCCGCTTACCAGCCAATGCGCTAACGATCATCAAAGGGACCAGCTTTTCCGGAAAATGGTAGGGCCCGTAGTTATTTGAGCAGTTCGTCGTGAGGGTCGGTAACCCGTACGTATGATGGTATGCACGTACCAAATGATCGGATGCAGCTTTGGTGGCGGAGTACGGACTGTTCGGCGCGTACGGCGTCGCCTCGGAAAATGGCGGCTCACTTAGCGAGAGTGAACCGAAGACCTCATCAGTTGACACATGCAGGAATCGAAACATGCTCTTTGCCTCGCCAGTGAGCGTGTTCCAATATGCGCGTGCTGCCTCAAGCAGCGTAAATGTACCTACCACATTAGTTTGCACAAATGCTGCGGGGCCATGAATCGCACGATCCACATGGCTTTCTGCGGCGAAATGCACAACCGCACGCGGTGCGTACCGTGCGAACAATGTATCGAGCGCAAGCCGGTCACAGATGTCCACCCGCGTGAACATGTGCAGCGGATTCCCTTCAAGCGACTTCAGCGTACGTAGGTTACCGGCATAGGTTAGCTTGTCGACGTTGAGCACCGCTTCGTCGCTACGTTGCAACCAATCGAGAACGAAATTGCCGCCAATGAATCCGGCGCCTCCCGTTACGAGAATCATCAAAGTACCTTCGGTTTGGATGCCAACGGACACGCACGAGCCCGCTGCTACTCTTATCGCGGTTCGGGGCCGAATCAGTGCGCGAAAACAAATGTCTAACAATAAATTATAAAGGAGGGAGCCGGCAAACCCTTGACCTGCGACGAGATTTTGTGACCAATCAGGCAGTGAGTCGCATGTCGATATTATCGGACGCCAGCCAAGCTCGACGGACCGTAGCTGGAGGTTGGTAACGATGAGCGCTATGCGCTCGACGTTCGTTGTAGAACTGCCACCAACACTCGATGAGCACCTTGGCCACGGCTGCGGAACCATTCACGATTCAACAGTTCGTCGCGCAGCTTGCCATTGAAGCTTTCGACGAAGCCGTTTTGCCATGGACTACCGGGCGTGATGAAGGCCGGCCCGATCGCTGTGTCACGCAACCAGTGCATGACTCGGGCGGCGGTAAATTCCGCGCCGTTGTCTGACCGAATGACCGCTGGTTGCCCATATAGTTCATCAACCACGGCAGCACCAGGACTACGTCCTGCGAGCGCAGGCTGGCGCTGACCTCAATTGCCAGGCATTCCCGCGTGTATTCATTCTGCGGACCCAGGCCGATCGCCACGTCGTGCTTGCCCGCCGACGCGAGCGCGGCTGCCAGGCTGGCGGTGAGCGTCGGCGCGCGGAAAAATCCCCGCCATTGGCGCGAACATTGCTGGCTTGTATAGTATTGCAGGGCCCCGACACGTTTCGTCTGTCATTCCCCTTCCCCGAAAAGGTTTGAAGCGACACGCACGCACGGTTACTGGCTTACGCAAGGCGTCCAGCCATGAAACAAGTGTGCCGGTGCTGCCCGCTTGAGCGCCGCAGAAAAATGCGAATGCCGATCCTATTGCAGCCTGTAATATTTTTTCACGCTCTAACGGCGCAGGTGAAATGATAGTGCACGATAATTAAGTGCTTGGAATTGTTAACATATTCTAAAAAATGAGCGCCGGATCTATGTTCTGGCGCCTATTCAGCCCCCCTTGATGAAGTCGCTTACACGCATGCTGAAATCGCTGCCGATGAACTACGTAGTCAAGCCGGACGCCGTGGCCGGTCTCGGCCACGACACCGCCAGCCCCCCACCGATCGGCATCGGCGACGTCCAGGGTTGCTGCAACGCGTTAGATCGGCTACTCGACAAGCTGGGACCGACGGCCGATACACCGCTGTGGTTCGCCGGCGACCTGGTCAACCGCGGCCCCGCGTCGCTTGCGGCACTACGCCGTATCATTGGACTCGGCGACCGTGCCGTGGCCGTGCTCGGCAACCATGACCTTCACTTATTGGCGATCGCGGCCGGCGTGCATCGCCCCAAGCGCGGCGATACGCTCGATGACATCCTCGCCGCGCCGGACGCCGCCGACTTGATCGACTGGCTGCGGCATCGGCCGCTGGCGCATTACGACGGGCAGCGGCTGCTCGTGCATGCCGGCGTGCTGCCGCAATGGGATGCCCGCGTCGCGCTCGAGCTGGCGCGTGGGATTGAAGCGCAGCTGCAGGGCGACGCTTGGAAAGCGTTCCTGCAGTCGCTGTGGGGCAACGAGCCGGATACGTGGTGCGATATGCTGCAAGGCGAGGCGCGCTCCCGTGTGATCGTCAATGCCATAACACGCATGCGCTTCTGCGATGCGCACGGACGGATGGAGTTCGGCGCAAGCGGGGCCCCGAATACCGCACCGACTGGGTTCATGCCATGGTTCGATGTGCCGCAGCGCCGCAGCGCCGATACGCTGGTGGTGTTTGGCCACTGGGCGGCGCTCGGCCTGGTGGTGCGCGAAGACGTGATCGCGCTGGACTCGGGCTGTGTCTGGGGAGGAAAGCTGTCCGCCGTACGATTGGACGCCGATCCGCGGCGCCGGACCGTGGTCCAGGTCGACTGCGGCAAGCAACGCTGATGCGCTCAGGGCGAGGCGCGGTCCAACTCTTCGTCCAGCGTCGGGGCGGTGGGTAGCGCCGGATCGCACGATCGCGCGTCACCCTGTCGTTTCGCATACGTCGGCGCTTGCGCCAACACCGGACGCGTCAGCGGCGGCTTCACACGCTGCTGCAACTCGCTCAGCGCATCGCTCACCACGCGTTGCGCATCATGCGCCACGACCCGTCGCTGCGAAGCCGCCTCGAGCGCAGCGCCGACGTACAGGTGCACGGTCAACGGCCCGTGGCGCAATAGCGCGTCCAACGATTGCCCAAGCGTGATATCGCCCACATACGCGGGCGCGGTGGACTGGCACCCGTGTGCATCCTCGTACATCAGGCAAATCGGTTGGACCGGCGCGCCGGCCGACACCGCAGCTTGGAACAGGTTCGCATGAAAAGGCAGCACCTCGACGCCGTCGGACGTCGTGCCCTCCGGAAACACGCAGATCGACCGCCCGCCTTGGAGTCGCTGCACCAGTTCGTGCATGATCCGCTTTGCGTCGCTGCGCTTGTCGCGCTGTACGAACGCGGTGTCGAGCTTGGCGGCCAGCCAACCGATCACTGGCCAGTCGCGCACCTCCGCCTTGGAGACGAACGGTGTCGGCCGCCAGGCATTGATCACATAGATGTCAATCCACGAGACGTGATTGCCGACCACCATCGCGCCCGCATCGACGCGACGCTCGTCATGGTGCACGACGAGCTGCACGCCGGCGAGCGCGAGAAAGCGCAGGCTCCACTGTCGCGTCAATGCCCGGCGGCCATCGTCGTCGGTGCGCGAAAAGCGCGTGGCGGCTGTCCACGCGCCATGCAGCACGTGCGCGACGAGCCGCGCCTTGCGCCATGCGACTGAAAACCGGTTCACGCCTGCCGGTCTCGGCTGTCGTACGCAACACGCCCGGCCACGATCGTGGCGCGCACCCGCGCTGGCAATTCGTACCCCAGGAACGGCGTATTGTGCCCCTGGCTTTTTAGCACCCGCGGCTCGACATGCCAATGCGCGGCGGGATCGAACACGCACAGGTCCGCTGTGGCGCCGGGCTCGAGCCTGCCCGCCGGCAACCCGAGCAATCCAGCCGGCGCACAGGTGACCTTGGCCAGCGCGTGTGCCAGCGACCGCTTCTCCTCAGCCGCCCACTTGAGCGTCAACGATAGCAGCAGTTCCAGTCCAGTCGCCCCGGGCGACGCCTCGCCGAAAGGCCGCAGCTTTTCGTCGTCGTCCACGGGCGTATGATCCGAGCAGATCGCATCGATGGTGTCGTCAGCGAGCGCCGCGCGGATCGCATCGCGGTCGCGCTGCGAGCGCAGCGGCGGGTCGACGCGGAACTGAGCGTCGAAGTAGCCGATGTCCACATCGATCAAGTGAACATGATTGATCGTGACGTCGCACGTGACCGGCAGCCCTTCGCGCTTGGCTGCGCGCACCAGTTCGAGGCCCGCCGCCGACGACAAGTGTTGCAGATGAACCCGCGCACCCGTCGCGCGCATCAGCTCGAAGATCGTATGCAGCGCGATCGTCTCGGCGGCCACCGGCACCCCCGGCAGCCCGAGCCGCGACGCGACCGGTCCGCTGGCGGCGATACCACCGCGGCCTAGATACGGGTCCTGCGGCCGCAACCAGACCGTGTAGCCGAACGTGTTCGCGTATTGCAGCGCCCGCAGCAGTACCGTAGTGTCGACGATCGGCCGGTCCGCCTGCGTGAAGCCAACGCACCCCGCCTCGGTCAACTCGGCCATCTCGGTGATGACCTCGCCCTTCAGGTCCACCGTCAATGCTCCAAGCGGATACACATGGACTTGGTCCAGGTTGCGAGCACGGAACTTCAACATTTCGACCAGCCCCGGCTCGTCCAGCGGCGGGTCGGTATCGGGCGGACACACGAGGCTAGTCACGCCGCCGGCCAGCGCCGCGGCCATCTCGGACTCCAGCGTCGCGCGATACTCGTATCCCGGCTCGCGCAGCCGCGCGCACAAATCGACCAGTCCCGGGGCGATCGCTAGCCCCGTGGCATCGAGAGTTTGGACGTCGTGCAATGGCGCCGTGGCGGCGCCAATCGAGACAATGCGGCCATCCGCGATCCAAACATCCGCCTGCTGCTCGGTGCCCGCCACCGGGTCGATAACGCGACCACCCTTGATATGAATCTTCATGCTCGTAGACGTGTTTTCGAATGCTTGCCGCTGCGTTTGCTGCGTTTCAGTCATTGTTGCCTGCGACGATGCCCATCACCGCCATGCGCACTGCGATACCGAACGTGACCTGGTTTAAGATCACGGCCTGCGGGCCGTCCGCGACGCTTGATTCGATCTCGACGCCGCGGTTCATCGGTCCCGGATGCATGACGATCGCATCAGGCTTGGCGTACGCGAGCCGCTCCGACGTCAGACCCCACGTCTTGAAGTACTCCTGCGCGGACGGCAACAGTGCGCCACTCATGCGCTCGTTCTGCAGGCGCAGCATGATGATCACGTCGACGTCGCGCAAGCCCTGCTGCATGTCGTGGAAAACGCGCACGCCGAGGTGCTCCAGTCCGCCAGGCAGCAGCGTGCGGGGCCCGATCGCACGGATCTCAGGCACACCCAGCGTGGTCAACGCATGGATATCGGAGCGCGCGACGCGCGAATGCAGGATGTCGCCAACGATGGCCACCCGCAGCTGCGTGAAGTCGCGCTTGTAGTGGCGAATCGTGTACATGTCCAGCAGCCCCTGCGTCGGGTGCGCGTGGCGACCGTCTCCGGCATTGATCACATGCACGTGCGGCGCGCAGTGCTGCGCGATCAGGTACGGCGCACCGCTTTGCGCATGCCGCACGACGAACATGTCCGCATGCATCGCCGACAGATTGTTGATCGTGTCCAGCAGCGACTCTCCCTTGCTCGTCGATGACGCATTAATGTTCAAATTCAGCACGTCCGCGGACAGCCGCTTCGCGGCAATCTCGAACGTCGTGCGCGTGCGCGTCGAATTCTCGAAGAACAGGTTGAACACCGATTTGCCGCGCAACAATGGCACCTTCTTGACGTCGCGGTCCGTCACGCTGACGAATTGGGCCGCAGTGTCCAGGATATGCGTGACCACCGCGGGAGGCAGGCCTTCGATCGTCAGCAGATGTTTAAGCTCACCATGACGGTTCAATTGCGGGTGGCCGCGCAGGAAACCCGGACGGAATGCAGCGGGTGCCGGCGCGGCGGCGCGCGTCGGTTCGGCGGGCTCTGGGGTGGCGGTATTCATGGATAACGCGGTTCAATCATGAACGTGGTGACAGCCGCACAGCCGTCACTGGATAAAATAAGCAATGCAACACCGGCCAACGCGGGGTACGCCCATGCGCGCGACGCCGTGTCACGCTTGCGCTTCGGTGACGAACGCCAGCGCACCGTGGCGGTCACGCCGCAGCACAAGCGTCTCGTTCACCGGCACGTCGAGCACCGCGCCAACAAAGCGCGCAGCGATCGGCAGTTCACGGCCACCGCGGTCGACCAGCACGGCCAACTCAACGCACGCCGGGCGGCCGTAGTCGTACAGCTCGTTGATCGCGGCACGGATCGTGCGCCCGGTGAATAGCACGTCATCCACCAGCACGATGCGCATGCCGTCCACGCCGAACGGCAACGACGTGGGCTGCGCCTGGCTGTGTAGGCCTTTTTTCGCATAGTCGTCGCGGTGCAGCGCGACATTGACCACGCCAAACGAGGCCGCGCCCAGGTCTTGGGCAAGCCGTTCGGCAATCCACGCGCCGCCGCTATGGATCCCTGCCAGTGCGGTCGTGCCTGAGCGTATCGCATCGCCCAGCGCAGCCTGCAACGGGTCGCGCATCGCGCGATACAACTGTTCCGCGTCAATCGACGCGATGGCGGCACTCATCATCGGCTCTCGGATAGCTGTTCATCAAAATACTGCTGAAGAATGATGCATGCTGCCTGTGCGTCCACGACGGCACCACGCGCTCCTGCCGCTTCGGCCTCGACCGACGAATAGCGCTCGTCGACCCAGGTCACTGGCAGGTTGAAACGCCCATTGAGTTGGTTACCGAAACGCCGCGCCTGCTGCGTCATCTCGTGCGGTGCGCCATCGGGATGCACTGGCAGCCCGACGACCAGCCGCAGCGGCTGCCATTGGTCGATCAACTCGCCCACCGCGGTGAAACGGTATTCGCGGTTGCGGTTTTCGACGGTTGTGAGTGCCCGAGCGCAGCGGGTCAGCGTGTTGCCAATCGCCACACCGATGCGCTTTTGTCCGTAGTCGAACGCGAGCAGCGTGGCCGCCGCCGTACTCATGCGTGGCCTGCCTCGCCGGAGAGCATCGTCGATGAGATGCCCAGCAGCGCGAGCGCCGCGTCGAAACGTCGCTCGGCCGGCACGTCGAACACGATCTTCGGATCCGCCTCGACGGTCAGCCAGCCATTCTTTGAAATCTCGTCCTCCAGCTGCCCCGCGCCCCAGCCGGCATGCCCGAGCGTCAGCAGGAAGCGCTTGGGCCCGTTGCCGTTCGCGACCGCTTCGAGCACGTCCTTCGACGTGGTCATCTCCAGCCCGCTGGGCACCGACATCGACGACGTATAGTTGCCGCTGCCGACCGGCTCATGCAGCACAAAGCCGCGCTCGGTCTGCACCGGCCCACCGAAATAGACGGGTACGTGCAACAGCGGCTCAATCTCTAGCTTCAGGTCGATGCGGGAAAACAGCGCCTGCAGATCGATATCGGTCGGCCTGTTGATCACCAGCCCGAACGCGCCGCGCTCGCTGTGATCGCAGAGGTACACCACCGTTCCGGAAAAAGTGGGATCGGCCATGCTTGGCATAGCGATCAGGAACTGGTTGGTCAGGTTGATGCGATCAGTGGTCTTTGACATGTTTCGGATTTTAGCAAAGACCCGGGGGTCTCTAGCGACTTCGACGATGGCACTTTGCCGACTCCACTATAGCCCGGCCACGCGCCGGCTGCCTTCGATTGCAATGGCCAGGTCGAACAGCACGGCAGCTGGATCGGGCAGCGGAATGCCGACGGCGATCTGGTACAACCGCCGCTTGAGCGTCTCGCCTGTTCCCCGCGCAGCCCAGCGCGTACGTTGCCACGCCGCGCGCGTGCTGCGCAAGCAGCAAGTCCAATCGTGCAATCACACGCTTGGCATGGACCGGCGCAACGCCGCCGCCATCCTGCCATAGTCGAAGCGCGGGCAGCGCACCGGCGGCCAGCCGACACACGTCGTAAGGGTCTGGACCTTTCAAATCCATGACGCAATCCTGCAGTTCGTCCAGGTAGCCGCCGAGCTGCTGGAGCAGCGCCGGCGCGTCGTCGGCATGGGCTCGCAGCACCGGCAACAGCGAATAGCGCATGGCTCATACCGCACGCGCAGGAGCAACCACGCCTCCAGGCGACTGATCGGATGCAGAACAGCCGCTGACACCGGTCGTGCAGCCAGGGCGAGGTCATCGAACGACAGCGGGGGCTCCATGCCCTCCAATCGATGCGCATTCGCATCGCTCGCTACCGATGCAACGAGTCGGCGCTCGGTAGTTCAGATTTGGACCATCTCGAAATCTTCCTTCCGTGCACCGCACTCGGGGCACGTCCAGTTGATCGGGACATCCTCCCAACGTGTGCCGGGCGGAATCCCCTCTTCCGGAAGACCCGCTTCTTCGTCGTAGATCCAACCGCAAATCAGGCACATCCAACTCTTGTATTCCATCTTGTTGCCGCGTCGAACGAGTGATCCGTTACAATGAAAGGCACGATGGTACCTTGTCGTCGCGTCGTTGCCTAGCAACGGCTATGCAGCGCGGCCGGTCCATTCGAAGACACGGGTTCGTGTCGCCCATGCCGCGGCCATCGCCATCCCCCTGTAACGCTTCACGCCTTCCATGTCCAGCGACGCCCCTCCGATCGTTCTCACCTTTGGCCTGTCGGACCCGACCGGCGCATCAGGCCTGCAAGCCGACCTACTCACGCTGGCCAGCATAGGCTGTCATGGGGTGTCGGTGTTGACCGGCTATGCAGTGCGCGATTCGGCGGCCGCCGGCGACGTGACCGGCCTGGACCCCGAGGCGGTCGCGTCGCAAGCCCGGATGCTGCTCGAGGACATGCCGGTTGCCGCCTTCAAGGTCGGCGCGACGACGCGGGCCGAAATTGTCAGCGCGATTGCGGAAGTTGTCGCAGATTATGACGATCTGCCGCTGATCCTGGTTCCGGACTTCACGCTCGACGAGCAGCACATGCTGGCCGGCGACGAGTTGCGCGAGTCGATCGCGGAACTACTCGCGCCCCAGACGACGTTGCTGATCGCAGACCCGGCGACCCTCGTGCAGTTGGCGCAGCCGGATTCCGAAGCCGATCCGATCATGCTCGACGGTGCCATTGCCCACCTGCTCGGGCAGGGCTGCGAATACGTGTTGTGCACCGACGCACGGCCTTCGCAACTGCTCAACACGTTGTTCAGCGAAGAAGGTCAGATCCGTCAGGATGCATGGGACCGCGGCGGCGAGCGGCTGATCGGGCTTGCCGATACGCTGGGCGCTGCGATCACGGCACTGCTCGCCAATGGCCAGGACCCGGGCGAGGCGGTGCGCGAGGCGCAGGAGTACGTGCACCAGGCGATCCGGCACGCCTATCGACCGGGCATGGGCGGATACCTGCTGGACCGCTTCTTCTGGGCCCGCACCACGGATGAAGGTCAAAGTCCGCCAGCTGCGGAGCCGAACACGCCAGCCGGCGTGTTGCGCCATTGACCCGGCCCGCTGCCGTTCACGCGAGACAAGACGCCGTCCTGTTCCGGCCACCGTGACCGGCGGCTAGCGGCAGCAGTCGGCGCACTATAAAAAATGCACCGTTGCAGCGGCTCATTGCCGATCTTGCGGGCTTGCTCCACCCAATCGCGCCATACCGCGCCAACAGCGCAGCCGCATAAAAAAACAAACCCCATGTTCCGAAAAACATGGGGTTCGTCAGCAGTCTGAACCCGCATCGCTGCGGGTTTTTCGGGTCGGGGGAGCGGCGCCCCCATGGGGCGCCGCCCGGACTCCATTCGGCAAGAGCCGAATTACATGTCCATGCCCATGCCACCCATGCCGCCCGGCATGCCGGCCGGCGCCGGTGCGTCTTCCTTCGGCAACTCGCACACCGCCGCATCAGTCGTCAGCAGCAGACCAGCAACGGACGCCGCGTTTTGCAGCGCGGTGCGCGTGACCTTCGTCGGATCGACCACGCCAGCTTCGACTAGGTCGCCGTACTCGCCGCTCGCCGCGTTGTAGCCGTAGTTGCCCTTGCCAGCCGCCACGGCCGCGACCACCACGCTGGCCTCTTCACCGCCGTTCGCCACGATCTGGCGCAGCGGCTCTTCCATCGCACGCAGCACGATCTTAATGCCGGCTTCTTGGTCGGCGTTCTCGCCCTTGACGCTGGCGATCGCAGTGCGGGCACGGATCAGCGCGACGCCACCACCCGGCACGATGCCTTCTTCAACGGCAGCACGTGTGGCGTGCAGCGCGTCTTCGACACGCGCCTTCTTTTCCTTCATTTCGACTTCGGTGGCCGCGCCGACCTTGATCACCGCCACGCCGCCCGCAAGCTTCGCGACACGCTCTTGCAGCTTTTCGCGATCGTAGTCCGACGTCGCTTCTTCGATTTGCGTGCGGATCTGCTTCACACGCGCTTCGATGTTCTTCGCTTCGCCCGCGCCATCGATGATCGTCGTGTTTTCCTTCGCGACTTCGATCCGCTTAGCTTGGCCCAACTCCTGCAGCGTGGCCTTTTCCAGCGTCAGACCAGTTTCCTCGGCGATGACCTGGCCACCGGTCAGGATCGCGATGTCCTCGAGCATCGCCTTGCGACGATCGCCGAAGCCAGGCGCCTTGACCGCGACGGTCTTCAGGATGCCGCGGATGTTGTTCACCACCAGCGTCGCGAGCGCTTCGCCTTCGACATCCTCCGCAATGATCAGCAGCGGACGGCTGGCCTTGGCCACTTGTTCGAGCACCGGCAGCAGGTCACGAATGTTCGAGATCTTCTTGTCATGCAGCAGCACGTACGGGTTCTCGAGGACCGCGACTTGCTTGTCCGGGTTATTGATGAAGTACGGCGACAGGTAGCCGCGGTCGAACTGCATGCCTTCGACCACTTCAAGCTCGTCGGCGAGCGACTTGCCGTCTTCGACGGTGATCACGCCTTCCTTGCCGACCTTGTCCATCGCTTCAGCGATGCGCTCGCCGATCGACGTGTCGCTGTTGGCCGAGATCGAGCCGACTTGTGCGATTTCCTTGCTCGTCGTGCACGGCTTGCTGATCTTGCGCAGCTCGTCGACTGCGGCGGCAACCGCCTTGTCGATACCACGCTTCAGGTCCATCGGGTTCATGCCCGATGCGACATACTTCATGCCTTCACGCACGATCGACTGCGCGAGCACGGTCGCCGTCGTCGTACCATCGCCGGCGTTGTCGCTGGTCTTGGAAGCCACTTCCTTGACCATTTGCGCGCCCATGTTCTGCAGCTTGTCCTTCAGCTCGATTTCCTTCGCGACCGACACACCGTCCTTGGTCACCGTCGGACCGCCGAAGCTGCGCTCGAGCACCACGTTGCGGCCCTTCGGACCGAGCGTCACCTTCACTGCGTTGGCGAGAATGTTCACACCCTCGACCATCTTCGCACGGGCGGAATCGCCAAATACGACGTCTTTAGCTGCCATCTTCTAACTCCTTGAAATCTTTCGAAAGCCGAACCGCGACCGTTACTTTTGGACGACCGCCATGATGTCTTCTTCACGCATGACGAGCAACTCCTGCCCATCGACCTTGACCGTCTGGCCGGCATACTTGCCGAACAACACACGGTCGCCCACCTTGACGTCGAGCGCGATCTGCGCGCCCTTGTCGTCACGCTTGCCCGGGCCGATGGCCAGGACTTCGCCCTGATCGGGCTTTTCAGCCGCTGCATCGGGGATCACGATGCCCGACGCCGTCTTGGTTTCTTGGTCCAGACGCTTGACGATGACGCGATCGTGCAAAGGACGAAGGTTCATACACACTCCTTTTGTGTTTCAGGCTGAAGAACGCTTTTTTAACGTTGACGCCCGGCAAGCCAGGCGCCTTGGTGGCACGGATTGTTAGCACTCACGTGCGGCGAGTGCTAATTATATGGACGGGTGAAGACTATTTCAAGAACCCGAATTTTCCCTAGCACGCAGCATCGCGCTTACAGATGCCACTTGACCATGGCCGTCAGCGTACGGGGTTCACCAGGCATGTTGAACATATCGGCATTGCCATGCGCCGAGATGAAATAGCGGCGATCGAACAGGTTGTCCAGCGTTAACGTCACATCCATTTTCTTGCTGCGATAGCCGGCGCCCAAATTGAATACGGTAAACGACGGCAGCGTGACCTGATCGCTCGCGGATGCGTAGCGCGCCGATTGGAACTGGGCGCCAGCGGCCGCGTAAAAGCCGTAGGGAAGCTCGCGCTTGAGCCACAGGCTCGCGCTATGGCGCGGCATCAAGCCCGGCGTGTTGCTGGCCAGCGTCAGCCCAGCCGCCGTCGACTGCGGCGATCCGTCGACCGTGCCGTTCAAATACGCATAACCGGCGTAGACGGACCACTTCGGTGCGATTTCGCCGGAAAAACCAACCTCGAAGCCCCGTACGTGCTGAGTGCCGACCGGCAGCGCATACCCGGGGTTGGCCAGATCGCCGATTTGCTGGTTCGTCTGCCGCATATCGAACAGCGCAACGGTCGCCGTCGCCTTGCCACCGAGGTCGAACTTCGAACCGACTTCGTATGCGGTGGTCTTTTGCGGCGCCAGCGCTGCACCATTGGCGAACGCGCCCGAACTGATCAGGGTATCGGCAAGCGGCGAGAAAGACTGGCTGAACGAGCCATACAGCGTCAGCCACTCGAGCGGCTCGTAGATCAGTCCGACGCGCGGACTCCATGCGCGGTCGGTACGCGCAAGATTCACGTTGGACGACGCGTAGTCGTGGCGAATCTGATCCAAATAGTCAAAGCGCAGGCCGGCGAGCAGCTTCCACTGCTGTGTTAATGTCACCAGGTCCTGCGCGTACACGCCGGCCAGGCCGACGACCGTCGCTGCATTCGTGCGCGCCGGCATCCCGGCCGGCACGCCGGGTAAATCGATCAGCTGTGGATGGTACAGATCATACTTTGCCACTTTCGATACGCCATAGATCGTGTCGAATTTCTGCTGCTGCGACAGTTCGATCCCATACAGCAGTTCGTGACGCATGCCGAGCAGCGTCGTTTGCTGCGTCAGCTCAAATACGCCGTCAATGCCATGCTCGGTCCGTTGGCGCGTCGACTGATCGAGCGTGACGCTCGGGTGCACAGCCGCCTTGATCGGCTGGAACGTGACATAGTTTTTCCGCTCCAGTGAGAAATCATAGGCACGCAGCGCGCCGTGGAAGGCTAGCGAATTGCTGAAGCGGTGATCGAGCGACATCGTTGCGCTTTTCGCCAACGCGTCATTGTATGAGCTGTTCGCCGCATCGACAGAGCCGTAGTAGGTGTTGATCGGCACATCGACCGGCCGCCCCATATAGGCGGGCAAGCCCTGATCGGACGTGCGGCGATCGTGTAGGTAGTCGAACTCGACGTTCACTATCGTATCCGGACTCAGCTTGAATTGCGCCGAAGGCGCGACTGCTTGGCGGTTCAACGCGAATTCTCAGCGGCGCCGGTGATACGCAAGCGTGCCGCATCATTCGCGTTCCAGCCCATGTCGATTTCACCGCGACGCTCGCCACGCGTGTCCAGCATCACGCCGATATCCTGCACTGGCTCGGCCTGTGGCCGCTTAAGCACACGATTGACAATGCCCCCTGCCGAGCCGCGCCCGTACAGTACCGCTGCCGGTCCTTTTAAAACCTCGATCCGCTGCACATTGGACAAGTCGCGATAGTACATCGCGTCGTCGCGTAGGCCGTCGACATACTGGTCCGTGATGCTGTTAAAGCCACGGATCGTGATTTGGTCGCGCTGGCCATCGCCGACTGAAAAGCCGACTCCCGGCACGTTGCGCAACGTGTCCTGCATCGATGCCGCATTCTGGTCATCGATCACCGCGCGTGGCACGATGTTGATGGTCTGCGGCACATCCATCAGCGACATGTCCGTCTTAGTGCCGGCACGCGAACGGCTTGCATCATATGATCCATGCGCGGCCGACGCGCTGACCGCAATCGTGGGCAGCACGGGCTGTGCAACCCAATCCTGTGCAAAACCCGACTTTACGCTGACGAATAAAGGGGCGATCAGCAGTGCGCGATAAGTTTTTTTGTTACGCGTCATTGATAAATATGCCTACGAGTTGCGGCGAAAAGGCGCGCTAGAACCCTCGTCCGGGCAGCGCGGACACTTAGAACAGGCTACAAATCTCTAAATAATAGTGATAATCATTTGCATTATCAACCACAATATCATGGTCGGCACGGCGCGTCGTTGCCCGCTCACGACAAGCAGCATCGCAACCCACCCATCCCCCACAGCAATCCACAGCGTCGCAACGATGTACATCGCACCGTCCATGCTGCTCGTCGCGGTACGGCCCTGGCCGATTAATTACTCCAGGCTGATCATGCCGCTGGACAAGTCGATGCTGCTAACCAGTGCAATACCACCGGCTGCCGCCGTACCCGAGAAGTGTCAGCGGACGGCTCCATCCAGAACACCGGCTGCGCGATACGTGCGCGGACCGCGCGACGCGCCGCCGAGCGCATGCAAGGCCAGCGATAGAACTTCGTCAATGCCTTCGACGCACGTGCATGATGATCGTTGCGAGTGTGCTCGCTGCGTGCTCGTCGCCCAAGCCGCTGTATCAGCAAGAACAATTTGATGCGACGAGCAGTCCATACACGCGCACGTTTCATCAGAAGGCCGCCGCAACATGCGAGGCGGCGCGGCGCGCGCTGCTCAGCCAGGGGTACATGGGAAAAGCAACACATCGGCCAGCGTCGGGCTAAGCGTGTTCGGCTCATTGTCTCTACCGATCGGCTCCAGCGATGATGCAATGGTCAAGGTCGCTAGCGAGACGATCCCGGCCGGGGTCTTCTACGAGCGCTTCTTCAACCTGGTTGATCACTTCCTGAAGATCGATCCGCGATTGCGCGGCCGGATTGCCGCTAAGGCCGCCGAGAAGGAACCGGTTGCGCCACTGCCCGAACCAGCCGCCACCCCAGCCGACGCACCGCTCAAGATGAACACACCCGTGGCGCCGACTCCGTCGGCCATGCCACTGCGGGCCCGCTCGGCCGGCGCAGACGTCGAAGCGGCTGCCGCCGCGTCGGCTGAAGCAACCCAAAAACCTGCGCCAGCATCGGATTCCATCGCAGCGTCAGGCGCCGTTGCCGTCCCGGCTGCCAATGTGGGTGCCAGTCCCGCTCGAGCGCCAACCTCTACCTCCATGCGGGCGCCAGTATCGATCCCGGCTTCGGTGTCCCCCGCAACGTCTAATGCGGCACCTGCGTCGGCATCGGCTCCGGCGTCTGCCTCGACACCTGCATCGACCCCGGCAGCCGCATCAAGCATCAGCATCCGCTCCGGCGCCGGGCTCAACTCCGGCAACGGTTGCCCCGCCATCTTTTTATAAGGCATCGTGGTATCAGCGCCGCTCGAGACGTACCGGCGATCCAACGCGATGCATTCCCGCTGCCGTGACATGAGCGCCGCCCGCGCCTAGTTTGCGCGGCGCCAGGTTTGCGCGACGCGTCAAAATATCGACCGTCCGCTGAGCGTCGTTAGCCACTCGAGCGCCTGCATGCCAGCCAGTGAATTGCCGTTCGCGTCCAGCGCAGGAGACCACACGCAGATGCCGAACTCCCCTGGCAATACCGCAACAATGCCGCCACCGACGCCGCTTTTGGCGGGCAATCCAACACGGTAGACGAAGTCCCCGGCAGCATCGTACGTACCGCAGGTGAGCATCAATGCGCTCAAGCGTTTCGCCGGGCTCGCGCCGAGCACGCGCTCGCCACTGTGCGGCACCACGCCACCGTTGGCCAGGAATAAGATCGCCCTGGCCAGGTCGACACAGTTCATTTCGATCGCGCACTGCCGGCAATACGCGTCGATCACGGTGTCCACTGACATCTGCAGGTTACCGAAGCTCTTCATGAAATGCGCCATCGCGCGATTTCGGTCCGAATGCGCGAGTTCCGATTCCGCGACGTTGGCGCTGTAGTCAATATCCGAGCGCCCGGCCAGACGACGCATGAATTGCACGAGCGCTGTTTCCGCCTGGACGAAACGCCGGCACAGCACGTCGGTGACAACCAGGGCGCCTGCATTGATGAAGGGGTTACGCGGCACTCCGTTTTCATGTTCGAGCTGCACCAGTGAATTGAACGCATTGCCCGATGGCTCCCGGCCGACGCGTTGCCACAACGCGTCGCCTTGCAACTGAAAGGCCAGGGTGCACGCGAACAGTTTCGAGATGCTCTGGATCGAGAACGGAACCCAAGCGTCGCCGGCGCAGAAGACCTCGCCTCGCAACGTGACGATTGCCATGCCGAAATGCGACGGGTCGACCTTCGCAAGCTCGGGAATATAGTCCGCGACGCGGCCTTTGCCGAGCCACGGCGTAACATCGTGCTGGATTTTATGGAGGATCGCCTGATAGTCCATTGCGGCAGGCCGTCGGAGATCGCGGGACCGCGATTCTATCGGGGCCACGGTCTGCTGTCGACCCATTGTCGAGTACGCCGCACACACGTAGGCGTCGTCGACGATACCCGTACGGATTTGCCGGGGTGGTCCATTCCCCCTATATCGGCAATCGGGTTGACGTCGGCCGCGTGTGCGCCGTCGCTGCGTTCCGACACCTTGGGACTGCCACCGCGCACCCAGCGGCACGCCGACAGGTGGCGTGAACTCCGGCGGTGCGGCACGGTCTATTGGCGATGCAAAAATCACACCATCCATCATCTATTTTCCATCGACCAGCGCACAACGCACAGCACCCAGCTTGCGGCCGCTCTCAGTTTGACTGCGCTTCGGCCGGATTGCTGCGCGGCCGTATGCTCACGCTCGTATGGATTGCGCTAACGCTTTGGACACCGATGCCGGCGGTGGGCTCATCACAGCAGTCCAACGCAAGCGCCGGCGCAACGACGGCCGAACCTGCGTCGCGGCCAAGATTGACCGCACAATCGACCGTCGACACGGTCAAACCGATAATCGAAACGGCGTCTACGCCTGTCGCGTCGCCCGTCCCCAGTTCATCTGCGGCCTCAGGCTCAGCGGCTGCCCCGGGCTCATCGGCTACCCCAACCTCCGAGCAACCGGCTGCCCCGAGACAATCGTCTGCCGTAGACTCATCATCGATGCCGGTTCCAACGCAAACGCCGGCCTCGTCGCCCGCGCGGCCACCGGCCCAACCCACGGCCTCGGCCACCCACGCGCCACCATCCGCCGCCCCCGTACTGCCGCGCTATACTAATGTGCCTTCCGCGCTCGACTATCGGAAGCTGTATGTGCAGTCTGTCAACCGCACCCTGTCGATACCCGCCGCTGCCCAAGCGCACTATGGGCAACTGCTGCAGAACGCGCTCGCCCAAGCCGGCTTGCCTGACGTGGCAAGCGAATTCGTCGCCGTCGTGGACCGCAATCCGTTCGTACAAGCATTTGTGTTGATGTGGCGTCAGACGCCGTCGGACGCTTGGCAGGTGATCGGCGCATCGCCTGTTTCTACCGGCATGCCAGGTCCCTATGACCATTTCATCACGCCGCTCGGGGTGTTCCGGCATACTCCGGACAACATGGACTTTCGCGCCGAAGGCACGTTCAACGACAACGGCATTCGCGGCTATGGCGCGCGCGACCAGCGAATCTACGACCTCGGATGGACGCAGGCACAGCGCAGCTGGGGTAATCGCGCAACGAGCCAGATGCGACTGCAAATGCACGCTACCGATCCCGACCGGCTCGAATCGCTGCTCGGCATGCGGCACTCGAAAGGCTGTATCCGAATCCCGGGCGCGCTCAATACGTTTCTGGATCACTACGGCATACTGGACGCTGACTATGAGACGCGCATCCGGGAAGGCCAGCTCCTATGGGTGCTTAAGCCGAATCGCGAGGCATCGCGCTGGGCCGGGCGCTATATCGTGATCGTTGATGGCGGTGCAACACAGCGTCCGACGTGGTCGCCGATGCCGCGTGGCCCCAAGGTCAAGCATGGTGCGCAGATCGACACCGCCGACTGATAGAATCCGCGTCCGATAGAGGCTTGACGCACACCGGCAGCCGCACGCTATCATCGCTGCGATGCCGGCGCGGCGGCCTCCGATGGCGACGGCATGCCCGAGTCGCCGCCAGCTCAATCCGATGCACTGCTGCACCGCCTCGATTACATCGAAGCAGCAGCGAACCGGCTGAAAATGCCGCTCGCGTTTGCCGATCAATTCTACGCATCGCGCCATTGGCCTCATGCGGCGCTGTCGTTGACCGTATTCGGCACGCTGTTCTGCGGCGCGCGACTGCTATTCTCCAGTGCCATCAAAAAGCATGGCGGCTTTCGCGTCGCCATCGCATCGCTCCTGATCAAAGCACGCGGCCTGCTGACGCTGTGGCTCGCGCCCATCCCGCAAGTAGCGCTGGCCGGCGCGGCGCTGACCGGGTTGGGTTTCGCGCTGGTCTTCCCCGCACTGGGTGCCGAAGCCGTCGCGCTGGCGCCACCGGCCAACCGCGGTGCGGCATTGTCCGCCTATTCCGTGTTCCTCGATTTGTCTCTGGGCCTCACCGGCCCCCTAGCTGGACTGATCGCCGGCGACTTCGGGTATGAATCGGTCTATCTGTTTGCCGCAGTCGCCGCATGCGTCGCCGCTGTGCTGAGTATTGTATGGGCGCGCCGACAAAATAGACTGGGGCACTTCGCCGCCCTAAGTGAGCAGCTTCGCGGAACGCCGGCTCCATCGCGCCAACAGAAAACAAACTCAAACCAATACAGGAAAAATTTTTCTAATTGGCACGAATACCGAAATTAAAAACTAAAATAGTCGAACACGTCAAGACAATATTACCCCAAAATGCATGACAAGTATCTTTTAGACACCAGCAATCCTACGGCACAAGAGCGCCGAGATAATTCGAAACTAAGCGTGGAGTTATAGGCGCAAGCTGTTTTTCGACCGTGGCCAATCGTCGGGTCGCATCACGATAAAGTGGTAAAGCCAAGCAGGTCGGTGAAGATATTCATCTTTAGCAGCCTAACAATGGCCGCATATGCAGACGGTTATTCATTGAATGCAACAAAGGAATAGAATTGCGTGCATTTGTTGAAATTTTTGAAATAGCTTACACAAAGCGCCGAAGTTGCATCCACCCCGTGTACGGGAGGGCGGATGCATGAAAGTGCCGCGGTACTGGGGGCGATAACGTGATATCGGAGCGCATTACGCGCTGCGGGTGCGCCCACTCGTTGATGCGATCCGCTTACCAATTGTCGATTTTTGTCGCGCCCCGTTTGCTTGACCTCCGCAATCCTCTATAAACTGTCTGAGATCCCGAATGGATTTCCCCAACGGAACACCGAAGGCCGGGCAACTTTAATATGGGAAAAACAATCGGCTGTCAAACATAATTTTCTCGACCACGAGCTCAGAATGAATCAGATCCAGGCCATGCGCGTGTTTACCCGGGTCGCGGAAACACAGAGTTTTCGGCGCGCGGCACAGCAACTGAATGTCTCCAATGCCTTGGTCACGCGTTCGATCGCGACATTGGAAGCCCACCTGAACACGCGGCTCATCAATCGCACGACACGCAACGTGTCGTTGACGGAGGCAGGATACGTTTACCTACAGGGTTGTCGTCGACTGCTCGAGGAACTTGACTTCATCGAAGCAACCGTGGTCAACGGTGACGACGAGCCTCGCGGCACATTGCGCGTCGCCGCTTCGGCATCGCTTTGCGACGAATTGATCGGACTGGTCGAAGGGTTCCGCCAGCGTCACGCACGGATCCGCTTACATGTCACGCTGGGTGACCAGGCCGTGGACGCGCTCGGCGACAGCTACGACGTCGGTCTGGTGCAAGCCGCGGTGGCGCCGGGTAATGGACTCTCCAGCCAGATCCTGAGTTCGTGCGCGTCGGTGATCGTCGCCTCGCCGGATTACCTGCTCGAGCACGCCGCGCCGCAAGCGCCCAATGACCTGCTTGCGCTGTCGTTGCTGGCGCAATCGTACAGTGACCGCAGCCGGCTCTGGCGCCTGCGCGATGCGCACGGCGCCGAATACCAGTTGGCGATGCCCGAGCCAGTCTACGTGGTGAACAACGCACAGATGCTACGCGCCGCGGCTGTCGGCGGCATGGGCATCGCGTTGCTGCCGCAGCGCGTGGTCGAGCGTGACGTGGCCAGCGGCAGCCTGGTCCAGCTATTGCCCGACTGCGAGATCCTGGAAAGTAAGACCACGCTGTCCGTGGTCTACCCGGAGCGGCAATACATGGCGGCTAAGACGCGCGCCTTCGTCGAGTTCGTCTGCGCACGCTACGGCCAGGCCGACAACAGCGGTTATGACGCCGAGCAAGGCGCCCCTGCACCGCAGCAGTGCGACGCAGGCCTCGGCGCGCCAGAACGGCAGCAGCCGGCCGACGCGATGGTCACACGCGACAACCTAAGCGGTTCGGCCAACAACACGAAGAGTCCGCACGCCACGGCGCAACCGGCATCGCGCCCCGCGGCGCCATGGCCTTTTGCGACGGGGGAATGGCGCGCCAGTTGACCGGCCACGCCTGCGCCTGACGAGGTTGCAGCAGCCCGGCGCGCCACGTCGCCGCGTCAACCCGTGACGCCATGCGATAGGTATTCCTCGGCGTCACCGTGATAGCCGCAGTACTCGGCCAGCGCATCGGCTTCGCGCTCGTGCACCGCGACGGGAAAATGCGACGCAGCGAGCATGTCACGTGCGACCTCTCCAGCACCCGCGAACCGCTCGGATCGACAAACGCCCGAATCCCGTTAACCTTGCCGGGATGCCATTCCGGGGCCGGTCCGAGCACGTAGCCGGTATCGTCGCGATCCGCGCACTCGAGCAAGGGCGACACGGGCCAAATATCCGGCTCCACCGGCAGTGCCAATACGAATTCGCGAACAACGAGAGTGATGGCCATCGAATACTGTGACAAGGGTGCGGCGTGAAGCGGCATCGTCGTGCATGACATCAATTACATCACGCCCAAAATGAACACTCGTTGACAATCCGCACTGATCGCACAAAAAACGTACCGTTCCCCGTGCAGCCCGCGCAGTGCCACCCGCGGCCGGCACTGCGCGCGGACCGCCGCTCGACCTATGACAACGCGTCGCTGACGGAACTGGCGCTGGCGCTCATGCGCAAAGGGGCAAACGGCTATTGGGCCATGCTCGACGAAGGGCTCACGGGTGCCCGCGGTTCGCCGCCGGCGCCGGGCGACACGGCGGCACAATATGAGCAGCTGATGGCCGCACGGCGCACGACTGGTGCGCAATCGCCGGCGAATCGCGATCGACGGCGTCCGACAGCAGGGCTTCCCCGGATACAGTAAGATGGTGCTTCACGGCCTTCGGTGCACGCGCACCCCGCGTGCCCGAACCGCGGTTCCCCACCCCGAAGCCTGCCCATGCCCTTGCCGCTCATCGCCCTCGCCATTGCCGCCTTCGGCATCGGTACCACCGAGTTCGTGATCATGGGATTGCTGCTGGACGTGGCGCGTGACCTTCGCGTATCGATTCCGACCGCCGGCATGCTGGTGTCCGGATACGCGCTGGGCGTCACGGTGGCGCTCGGTGCGCTTGGGCTGTCAGCTTGGTCCTACAGTCTGGAGCGGCGCGCGCCGGCCGGCGTGACACCCTCCTGAGCGCCAGAACAACCCGCGCCGCCTGCTGCGATCGCCCGCGGGCGCGGCGCCACGATAACGGGCCTGCCGCCATTGGTACGCCGGCCCCATAATACTACGAATGAAAGTTATCTTTACACGCGACTTCTTTGCGTTAATCGTCAGCGTTGCCGTCGTCGGGCTAGGCATCGGCGCCACGTTGCCGCTCACCGCTCTGGCGTTGATGCAAGTCGGCTATGGCTCACACGTGGTCGGCATGCTGACCGCCGCGCAGGCGGGCGGCGGTATCGCGATCGTGCCATTCGCAGCACGCATCACGTCGCGTATCGGCGCACGCCGTGCCATCATCGGCACGGTGTGGATAACGTCGATCGCGACGCTTGCGATGCAATTGACGGTCAACCTCATTGCCTGGGCGCTGCTGAGGGCGATCGCTGGCGCCGCTTTGATGCTGCTGTTCACGATCACCGAAGCCTGGGTGAACCAGCTCGCCAACGATCGATCGCGTGGGCGCATCGTCGCACTGTACGCGACCAACTTCACGCTGTTCCAGATGGCTGGCCCGCTGCTGGTCAGCGTGATCGCCGACTACCCGGGATGGCGTTTTGCATTGTGCGGCGCGATCTTCCTGCTGGCGCTGCCGGGGCTGTGGATGATGCGCATCGCCCGCGACATCGGCCCGGCCGACGATGAGCCCCATGGCGCCTGGCAAACGGTATTACCCCGCATGCCGGCACTAGTGGTCGGTGCGGGCTTTTTTGCGCTGTTCGATACACTAGCCTTGTCGCTGCTACCGTTGTTCGCGATCCACCATGGCGTCGCAACGGAACTGGCCGTCGTGTTCGGCTCTGCGATCCTGCTCGGCGATACGGTGTGCGCGTATGCCCTTGGATGGCTGGCCGATCACGTCGGCCGGGCGCGCGTGCACTTGGGCGCCGCGCTGGTCGTGGCGCTGCTGCTGCCGACATTGCCGGTGATCGCCGCGCAGCCGTGGCTGCGCTGGCCTGTGCTAATCGTGCTCGGCGCGGCCGCGGGCGGGATCTACACGTTGTCGCTGGCAGCGATCGGCGAACGTTTTCGTGGCCCGGCGCTGGTCACCGCCAGCTCGTTGATCGGTGCATCGTGGAGCGTGGCGAGTTGCTTCGGGCCGATGATTGCCGGCGCGCTGATGCGCACGATCAGCCCTGACGCGCTGGTCGGCGTGCTGTTCGCCGGCGTCGTCATGTTCATCTGCGCGCATCTGTGGGAACAGCATGCTGCGCGGGCCGCGACGCAAGGCTAAAAAAGAGCCGGTGAACTGCCCGACTCACCAGCCCGAACAGAAAGCCACCGGTATCAGCAACCTTCGAACACTCGGCGCGTCGGCGTGCGACCGGTGGCATGCCGCCCGGCGCAGCCGTGTCAGCCAAATTTTTGTCGATGCGACAGCCGCGGCGACTGCTACTATTTCGATAATGATTCCGCCACCCCTTCCTGCACTCGCCGCCGCCGCGGTACGCCATCCTTACTTCGCCGAGCGCGTGTTGCTACACGCAGGCGCAACGGCGCGCGGCCGGCTGAAGATCCCGCTGATCTTCACGCACGTCATGGACGAAGCGCAGTTCGAGTTACTGCAGCAATACGATGTGCGGTACGTACAAGGTCCAGTGTTTGACTCGGTCGGCTCGATCTAGCGGACCGCGCGGGCGCCGTCTGACGACCGGATAGCCCGTCACGTCGGCAATGATCTGCCTGCACAAGTCCGAATGCTTCCGGATTGCTCCGCCCATAGTGGGCGCAGCGCATCCGGATGGTACGCCCGGGCGTGCTGCGTGAGCATCGCGCCGTCACGCGTGGCCAGCAGCGCCTTCGTGCTCTGTGTGTCTCGGTCCGCATCGCGATCGCGCGTGTCGATTTCACAACCGACGTGCCGTCAGTCTTGCGCGACACCGCGGGGCTGGCGCAGACTGCACGCTGCGCGCCGCGCGCGGTGCGGCCATGGCTGTGCCGCGCGCCGTGGACGCGCCTGCTCCATCCCAACTTAGAACGCTGAGGTATTTCGCGATGATCCTGTCTTCCACCGAGTCATCCCCGACGCTCCCCCCCCGTGCCGCTCCCCATCGCTCGCTCGATGTCGGCGTCATTGGCAATTGTGCGTTCAGCGCGCTGATCGACAGGATGGGCTGCGTTGTCTGGAGCTGTCTGCCGCGCTTTGATGGCGATCCGGTCTTCAACGCACTGATCGACACCTCGGACCACGCCGGCCTGTGGAGCATCGAACTCGAGAACTATGTGCGTGGCGAGCAGTTCTACGAGCCGAACACCGCAGTGCTGCGCACGCGCCTGTACGACACGAATGGACAGGGTATCGAGATCACCGACTTCGCGCCGCGCTTCTACTCGCGCGGGCGTTATTTCCGCCCCACGACGATGGTGCGCCGCGTGAAGCCGCTGCAAGGCGCGGTGCGCATCACGGTACGGCTGCGCCCGCGTTTTGACTGGGGCCGGCTGCCACCGGCGATCACGCACGGCAGCCACCACATCCGCTATGTTGGCCCCGCGCAAACGCTGCGGCTTACGACCGACGCACCGTTGTCCTACATCGTCGCGGAACAGCAGTTCCTGCTCGATCGCGAGGCCAACTTCATCCTCGGACCGGACGAGACGCTTGCCACGGGCATCGAAAACACCGCGCGCGATTTCGAGCAGGACACGATCCAATACTGGCGTACGTGGACTGGCCGGCTCGCGATACCGCTGGAGTGGCAGGACGCAGTGATTCGCGCGGCGATCACGCTGAAGCTGTCGCTGTTCGAGGATACCGGTGCGATCATCGCCGCGATGACCACCAGCATCCCAGAGGCACCGAGCAGCAGCCGCAACTGGGACTACCGCTATTGCTGGCTGCGCGATGCATTCTTCGTCGTGCGTGCGCTGAACAGTCTGTCCGAGGTCGGCACGATGGAGGACTACCTGCGCTGGCTGCGCAACATCGTGCTGCGCTCCAAGGGCGGACATATCAAACCGCTGTACGGCATCGGCCTAGAAGCGTCGCTGCCGGAATCGATCGTCGAACATCTGGGCGGATACCGCGACCACGCGCCGGTGCGCGTGGGCAACCAGGCGCACGAGCACTTCCAGCACGATGTGTACGGCAACATCATCCTAGGTGCGACGCAGGCTTTCCATGACCGGCGCCTAATACGCCCGGCCGGCCTGTTCGAGTTCGAACACCTGGAGGCTGTCGGCGAGAATGCCTACCGAATCTATACAAAGCCGGATGCCGGCATGTGGGAGCTACGCTCGCGTGCGCGCATCCATACGTCGTCGGTGCTGATGAACTGGGCCGCTTGCGACCGACTCGCAAAGATCGCGCATACGCTCGGGTTACCCGAGCGCGAGATGCTGTGGCGCGGGCGCGCCGACGCGATCCGCGAATACCTGCTGAATAACGCGTGGAATGAGGCGCGCGGCGCGTTCACCGAAAGTGTCGGCGGCCAGGATCTGGACGCGAGCGTGCTATTGATGGCCGAAGTCAACATGATCGACCCGAAGGATCCACGCTTCGTATCCACTGTCGAGGCGCTCGAGCGCTCGCTGTGCGACGGGCCCTACATGCGGCGCTATGAAGCACCGGACGACTTCGGCAAGCCGGAAACCGCGTTTAACATCTGCACCTTCTGGCGCATCGACGCGCTGACCAGGATCGGCCGTCGTGACGAGGCACGCGCGATCTTCGAAGCGATGCTGGCGGCGCGCAACCACCTCGGATTGCTATCAGAAGACACGCATCCGGTCACCGGCGAGATGTGGGGCAACTTCCCGCAGACCTACTCGATGGTCGGCATCATCAACTGCGCGATGCGGCTTTCCGCACCGTGGGATTCGGTCATCTGAGCGAAGCGCTTACCGCATTGGCAGCGCGCGGACACGCCACGCACAGCCTCGCTACAGGATTCGCGAAGCACGCAAGGCTGGCGCCGGCATGCTCAGCTCTTCAGGCGGTACCCGGTCTTGAAGATCCACGCGACGGTCGCCATAAACAGCGCCAGGCATGAGATCGTCACGCCCAGGCAGACGCCGATGTTTACCTCGGCCTCGCCCTGGAAACTCCAGCGAAATCCGCTGACCAGATACACGACCGGGTTAAACAGTGCCACCGTGCGCCAAAACGGCGGCAGCATGTCGATCGAATAGAAGCTGCCGCCGAGAAACGTCAGCGGCGTGATGATCAGCAACGGCACGACCTGTAGCTTCTCGAAGTTGTCGGCCCACACGCCGATGATGAAGCCGAACAACGCAAATGTGAACGCGGTCAGCAGCAGAAACAACAGCATGAAGCCCGGATGGTTGACCTGGACCGGCACGAACAGGTGGGCCGTCGCGAAAATGATCAGTCCCAGCATGATCGACTTGGTCGCGGCCGCACCAACATAGCCAATCACGATCTCGACATACGACACCGGCGCGGACAGCAGCTCGTAGATCGTCCCGGTGAAACGCGGAAAGTAGATGCCGAACGAGGCGTTCGAAATGCTTTGCGTGAGCAGCGACAGCATGATCAGTCCGGGCACGATGAATGCCCCGTAGCTCACGCCGTTGACATGCTGGATACGCGAGCCGATGGCCGCACCGAACACAATGAAATACAGCGACGTCGAAATCACCGGCGACACGATGCTCTGCATCAGTGTGCGCCAGGTACGCGCCATCTCGAAGCGATAGATCGCACGGATCGCATACACGTTCATCACAGCGCCTCCTGTCGTGATGGTTCGCGGCGCTCTTGCATGAGGCTCACGAAGATGTCCTCCAGCGAGCTTTGCGTCGTCTGCAAGTCCTTGAACGCGATATTCGCGTCATCCAGCGCGCGCAGCAACTCGATGATGCCCGCGTGCTCAGCACGCTCGTCATAAGTGTAGATTAGCTCGTTGCCGCCGCGCGCCAACTCAAGCCGGTATGCAGCAAGCTGCTGCGGGACGCGCTGCAGCGGCGTGTGCAGTTGCAGCGTGAGTTGCTTCTTGCCGAGTTTGCGCATCAACTCGGTCTTCTGATCGACGAGAATGATCTCGCCATTGCGGATCACGCCGATGCGATCGGCCATCTCCTCCGCTTCATCGATATAGTGCGTGGTCAGGATAATCGTCACGCCGCTGTCGCGCAACGAGCGCACGAGTCGCCACATGTCGCGCCGCAACTCGACGTCCACGCCTGCGGTCGGCTCATCCAGAAACAATATACGCGGCTCGTGCGACAGCGCCTTGGCGATCATCACGCGCCGCTTCATGCCGCCGGACAGCGTGCGGATCTTGTTGTCCTTCTTGTCCCAAAGCGACAGCGCCTTGAGCACTTTTTCGATATGCGCAGGATCGGCCGGCTTGCCGAACAGGCCGCGGCTGAACGAGACCGTGCCCCAGACCGATTCGAACGTGTCGGTGGTCAACTCTTGCGGCACCAACCCGATGGTCGCGCGCGCGGCGCGATAATCGGTGATGATGTCATGGCCGTCGACCGTTACGCGGCCCGCGCTCGGATTGACGATACCACAGATGATGCTGATCAGCGTCGTCTTGCCCGCGCCGTTCGGCCCGAGCAGTGCGAAGATCTCGCCACGCCGGATATCGAGGTTAATGTCGTGCAGCGCCCGGAATCCAGACGCATACGTCTTCGAAAGGTTGGATACGGAAAGAATCGTTTGCATGCTTGGGACGATAGCAGAAGCCATCGTTTTGTTCAGCCTCGACGTCCCCCGAAAATACGCTGGCCGCGGCCCCCGATACGCGGGTGAGCGGCGGCGGTGCGCTGTTATGTTATATCATCTATTCTCGTGCGATGACGCCAGCACGCCCGCGCCCGGCCGCCGTCGGAGCGGGCCTTTCGTCGATCCCGGTCCGCCGCGTCGCGGACCTATCCGGAGCCGTTTGATGAAACGCCTTGTCGCGACCGTTGCCACATCGATCGCCCTCTGCCTGCCGCTATTGGCCGCCGCACCCGCACGCGCTGCGGCCTCCCAGACGATTCAAGTCGTCGCAGCCGAGAACTTCTATGGCGAACTGGTCCAGGCGCTGGGCGGCCCGCATGTGTCGGTCACCAGCATCCTGAGCAACCCCGACCAGGATCCGCACCTGTTCGAAGCCAGCCCCAAGACCGCGCGCTCGCTCGCCTCCGCGCAACTGGTCGTCTACAACGGCGCGAACTACGATCCATGGCTGCCCAAGCTGCTCGCCGGCTCGCGCGCAAACCGCCAGGCGCGCACCGAGATCGTCGCCGCCGAGCTGGTCGGCAAGAAGCCGGGCGACAATCCGCACCTGTGGTACCTGCCCGCGACCATGCCGGCGGTGGCGCGTGCGGTCAGTACGTTCCTCGTGCAGGCGGATCCGGCGCACAAGGCCGACTATGCCATCCGGCTGACGCAATTTATCGACTCGCTGAAACCAATCGATGAGAAAATTGCAGCATTGAAACAACGTTATCAAGGCGCGCCGGTGACCGCGACGGAACCCGTGTTCGGCTACATGGCCGAAGCCATCGGCTTAACGATGCGCAACGAACGTTTTCAGCTTGCGGCAATGAATGAGACGGAACCCAGCGCGGCCGATGTCGCCGCGTTCGAGCGCGACTTGAGGACGCGGCAGGTGAAGGTACTGATTTACAACAGCCAGGCCAGCGACACGTCGACCCAACGGATGCTGAAGATTGCGCAGCAGTCACATGTGCCGACGGTGCATGTCACCGAAACGGAGCCGGACGGCAAAACGTACCGGCAATGGATGCTGGAACAACTCGACGCCTTGGAAAAGGCCTTGCAAGGACAGGCTCAATGACTGACCCGGCGATCGAGCTGGATCGTGTCACGCTCGAATTGGGCCCACGCCGCCTGCTCGACGATGTCAGCTTCACGGTGGACAACGGCGAGTTCATCGGCGTACTGGGCCCCAACGGCGCCGGCAAAACCACGCTAATGCGTGCGCTGCTCGGGCTGATGCCCCCCGCCCGCGGCACCTTACGCGTGCTCGGGCAGCCCGTCACGCGCGGCAATGCCGCGATCGGCTACATGCCCCAGGTGCGCAGCACACCGGCGGCGCGGCGCCTGTCCGGCCGGGACTTTGTGGCATGCGCGGTCAACGGGCACCGCTGGGGCATCACGCTGGCCCGCAGCCGCACACGCCGAGCGGTGGACGACGCGCTGGCGATCGTCGGCGCGTCGGCGCTGGCTGATCGGCCCCTCGCCGAGCTGTCGGGCGGCGAACGCCAGCGCCTGCTGCTCGCGCAATGCCTGCTCGGCCAGCCCCGATTGCTGTTGCTGGATGAACCGCTGATCAGCTTGGATCCGAACCATCAAGCCGGCGTCATCGAGTTGGTGCGGCGGGTACAGCGCCAATTGGGCATCACCGTGCTATTCAGCGCCCATGAACTCAATCCACTGCTCAACGCGATCGACCGTGTGCTCTACCTGGGCAACGGCCGTGCCGCGCTCGGCACCGTCGACGAGGTCATCACGCCATCGGTGCTGTCACGGTTGTATGGCGCGCCGATCGACGTCATGCGACTTGCCGGACGGATCTTCGTGATGTCCGGCGGCGTGGAAATCGAGAAGCGCGATCACGCGCACGAAGATGACGGCGGCCACAGCCACAGCCACAGCCACAGCCACAGCCACAGCCACAGCCATCAGCATAGCGCTGCGCCGGCCCCTGGCTCTGATCACCTGTCGCTGGCACGCCAGCCCGACCACACCCTCGCGCGCCGCGGAACACACGATGTTTGAATACGAGTTCATGATCAACGCGTTCGCGGCGTCCGGTATCGTCGCGATCGTCGCCGGCATCGTCGGCTTCTTTTTGGTGATGCGCCAGCAAACCTTTGCGGGACATGCGCTGTCGCATGTCGGCTTCACCGGCGCCACCGGCGCCGCGCTGCTCGGCGTCTCGCCGCTGTGGGGCATGATCGGCTTCACGGTCGCGGCCGGCATTGCGATGGGCGCGCTCGGAGAACGTTTGTCTGGGCGCGACGTCGCCATCGGTATCACGCTGTCGTTGTCGCTTGGCGCCGGCTTGCTGTTCCTGCATTTCTTCACCGCCTATGCGACGCAGGTCACCACGCTGTTGTTCGGCAACGTGCTGGGCGTGAGCACCAGCGTACTGGCATCGCTCGCCTGGCTGGCGTTGCTGGCCCTTGCCGCGTTAGCGGCAATCGCACGACCGCTGATTTTCTCGAGCCTGCAGCCCGAGTTAGCTGAGGCCAAAGGCGTGTCGCTGCGCGCCGTATCGGTGCTATTCCTGGCGGTTGTCGCCATCGCGGTCGCGCAATGCACACAAATCGTCGGCGTGCTGCTCGTATTCACGCTGATGGTAGGGCCGGCCGCTGCCGCGCAGAACCTCACCACGCGGATCGGCGCCGGCGTTGCGTGCGCGGCCCTGCTCGCGCTCGCGCAGGCATGGAGCGGCATCACGCTGGCGTTCTACACCGACTGGCCAACGAGCTTTTGGATCACCACGCTGTCCGCCATCGCGTACGGCGCCAGCCTGTTGGTACGGTGGCGGCGCCCGCTGTAACGGCTTGCAATCGACATCCCGCCCTGCTTGCCATCAGGACAGCGTCAACGCGGGCAACCTGCTGTTCATCGTCGGCCGCTACGCATTCTGAGCGCGGCAGTCTCCTGTCCGGCCGGGCTGCGATCAATCGGTCAGCGCCGACTGGGCATCGGGCGCGGGCAACTTGACGCGCAGCAGTGTGGAGCCAAGCACGCCGGCCAACAACGCAAATAATGCACCGATGCCGAACGCAACGTGATACCCGGCGTTGAGCGCAGCCTGCGTCACGGTGCCGGACGCGGCCAGCGCGTCGGTGCGTGCCGCCGCGACGCTGGCCAGCACGGCCAGTCCCAGCGCCCCCCCCATCATGAACGCCGTATTGACCACGCCGGATGCAAGCCCCGATTCGGATGGATTCACCTCGCTCATCGCGGCCAATAGCAACGGATTGAACGCAATGCCCGCGCCCACGCCCAACAGCGCCATGCCGGGCAGCACGTCCAGCAGGAAGCCGCCGTCCACCGGCGCGCGCGCAAACAGCGCCAATCCAAGCGCCGCAGCCAACAAGCCGACGCCGAGCGGGCGGCGGATTCCGAAGCGCATGATCAGCCGGGCTGACAACCCCAGCGAGAAAAACGCCATGATCAGGTTCCCCGGCAGGAACGCGAGCCCCACCTCGAGTGGGTTATAGCCGAGCACGCGCTGCATATATAGCGCGGAGATGAAGAACCAGGCGAACATGGCAGCAGCCCACAACACGGCGACCAGATTCGCGACTGCGATGTTGCGCAGGCGGAACAACCCGAGCGGCATCAGCGGCGCACGCACCCGCGCCTCGATGACAATGAAACCGATGAGTAGTGCAACGGCCAACGCGAGCAATCCGAGCGTCGTGTGCGAGAACCAACCGGCCTGGTTACCGTTCACGATCGCGTAGACGGCCAACATCAGCGAGGCGGTCACTGTGATGGCGCCGCCGATGTCCACGCGTGCCGGCAGCGCGTCGGCGCGGCGCGATGGCAGCCATACCGCGCACAGCCCATAGACCGCGATGCCGATCGGCAGATTGACCAGGAAAATCCAGTGCCAGCTCAACACGCTTGTCAGCAAGCCGCCAAGCAGCACGCCAATGCTGCCACCGCCGGCGCATATAAAGCCGTACACTCCCATCGCGCGCGCTCGCTCGCCCGCTTCGGTAAACAGGTTCATGATCAGTGACAGCGACACCGCGGATACCACCGCCCCGCCCAGGCCTTGCACCGCACGCGCGGCGACCAGCGCGTGCTGCGTCGGCGACAGCCCGCACGCGAGCGACGCGAGTGTGAAGAATGCGATGCCGGCCAGGAATACGCGACGGTGACCGTACAGGTCGCCGAGCCGCCCGCCCAGCAGCAGGAAACCGCCGAAGGTCAGCATGTAAGCGTTGACGACCCACACCAGTGTGGTTTCCGTGAAGCCGAGATCGGCACGGATCGACGGCAGAGCGACGTTGACGATCGTCGTGTCGAGCACGATCATTAGCACGCCGAGACAGAGTATCGCCAACGCGAGCCAGCGTTGGTGGTGGTCCAGGCCGGCACTCATGGATGACAGTCTCCTTCGAAGTGAATGCGCGCCATCGCACGCGGCCATGACCGCACGCACTCGCAACGCCCTCCCGCTGTGTCCCGCGAAAGCCGGTACAGGACGATTGGGGGCGACTGCGGGACGCCAACGAACGTCGCGCGCATCGCGCTTAACCGGCGCTCGCCGACGCCGCCACTGGCGCGCTCGCCGCACCCAGCGTCGCCAGCGCGTCCGCCGGCCGCGGGGTATCGCCAGTGTGCTGCAGCCAACCACCGCCGAGGTATTGATATAGGTCGACGAGATTCGTCAGCCGGTTCAACCGCGCCGAAATTAGCGACTGCTGCGCGCCATAGAGGTCGGTTTGTGCAGTCAGCACATTCAGATAGCTGTCAACGCCATTTCGATAACGCAACTCGGACAGCTCGAGCCGCCGTTGCTGCGAGGCCACATAGCGGTCCAGCGACTGGATCTGCTGATCATACGTGCCGCGCGCGGCCAGGCCATCGGCCACTTCGCGGAATGCAATTTGGATCGCCTTCTCGTACTGCGCGATCGCAATTTTCTTGCCGACGTCGGCCAATTGCAGGTTCGCGACGTTCAACCCACCCTCAAAAATCGGCAAATCGATCTTCGGCGTGAATCCCCAGGCAGCCGATCCCGGCTTGAACAGCCCGCCCAGCGTCGGCGACAGCGTACCGAAGTTGCCGGTCAACGAAATATTCGGGAAGAACGCGGCACGCGCGGCGCCGATATTCGCATTGGCCGCCAGCAACCTCTGTTCGGCCTCCATCACGTCCGGACGGCGCATGAGCAGATCTGACGGCAGCCCGGCCGGGATGTCCGCGAGCAGGCTCTGTGCGTTCAGCGGCAGGCCGGCCGGCAAGTCTTCCGGCAGCGGCTGGCCGACCAGCAGCACGAGGGCATTTTCGGCCTGCGCGCGTAGTCGCTGCTGCGCCTGCAGGTTGGCACGCGCCTGCTCGACGATCCCCTGCGACTGGTGCAGATCGAGTTCGGAGCCGGTACCGGTGTCGAACTGCAGCTTCGCCAGGTTATACGACGCGTTCGCGGTATCAAGCGTGCGCTGCGTGAGCGCGAGTTGCTCGTCCGCGGCCAATACCGTCAGGTATTGGTCGGCAACCTGCGACACCAGCAGGATCTCGGCGGCCTTGCGCGCCTGGGCGGTCGCCAGGTACTGTGCGAGCGCCTGATCCTTCAGGCTACGCAAGCGGCCCCAGAAGTCGATTTCCCATGACGCCGACAAGCCAACCGAATACTGGTTGCTGATCGTGCGGTCGAAGGACGACAAATTCCTCGGCGTACGCGTCTTGGTCTCGCTGCCCACCGCGTCCAGTGTCGGAAACAGGTCCGCGCGGGTCACGCGATACTGCGCAGCGGCCTGCTGCACCTTCAAGACCGCGACCGCGAGATCCCGGTTGTTGTTCAGCGACAACTCGATCAGTCGCTGCAAGCGCGGATCGTTGAAGAATTCGCGCCAGCCGATATCAGCAGCGGCCACGCCGTTGGCGCCCTGCTGGCCGGGCGCCATGCGCGGCTGCGTCGCATAAACGCCGCTTTGCGGAAACGACGACGCGACGGGCGGCGCTGGGCGCTCGTATTTCGGCTGGAATGTGCACGCCGATACCAGCGTGGCAACAGCCACGGCGATTGGAAGCTTGCTCATCGGTTTCATATCAATGCCCTTGCTGGTTCGAGCCGTTACCTTCGATGCGTGACGGCGTCGGCTCACCCGCCGGCTTGTTGTCCGAGCCAAAACGATCGCGGATCACAACATAGAACATTGGGATCATGAAAATCGCCAGGAACGTTGCGGTTAGCATCCCACCGATCACGCCTGTGCCGAGCGCGTGCTGGCTGCCCGAACCCGCACCGTTGCTCACCGCGAGCGGGAACACGCCGAGGATAAACGCAAGCGAGGTCATCAGGATCGGACGCAACCGCAGGCGCGCCGCTTCCATCGCCGCGGCCATCGCGCTCATGCCTTCCTTCTGTTGCAACTCGCGTGCGAATTCGACAATCAGGATCGCGTTCTTCGCGGACAAGCCCACCGTGGTCAACAGGCCCACCTGAAAGAACACATCGTTTTCCAGCCCGCGCAACGTCACCGCCAACAAGGCACCGATCACCCCGAGCGGCACGACCAGGATCACGGCGAACGGGATCGACCAGCTTTCATACAGCGCCGCCAAGCACAGGAACACGACGAGGATCGAGATCCCGTACAGGATCGGCGCCTGCGCCCCCGACTGGCGCTCCTGGAATGACAAGCCGGTCCATTCGAAGCCGATGCCGGCAGGCAGCTTCGCGGCAATCGCCTCCATCGCTGCCATCGCCTGGCCGGTGGACTTGCCTGGTGCGGCCTGGCCCTGGATCTCGACTGCCGAGATGCCGTTGTAGCGCTCCAGCTTCGGCGAGCCGAAGGTCCAGTTCCCGGTGGCGATTGACGTGAACGGCACCATCGTGCCCGACGCGCTGCGCAGGTACCAGTTCGCCAAGTCCTCCGGATTCATCCGGAACGGCGCGTCCGACTGCAGATACACCTTCTTGATCCGGCCATCGGTATCGAGGAAGTTGTTGACGTACTGCGATGCCCACGCGATCGAGAACGTCTGGTCGATCGACGACGCAGACACGCCAAGCGCCTGTGCCTTTTCACGATCAATGTTGATCTTGAACTGCGGCGTGTCGTTCAACCCGTTCGGACGCACCAGCGCGAGCGTCGGATCTTTCGCGGCCATGCCAAGCAACTGGTTACGCGCCTCCATCAGTTTCTCGTGACCAAGCCCGCCCCGATCCTGCAGCTCAAAATCAAAGCCCGATGCGGTGCCAAGCTCCGGAATCGACGGCGGATTGACCGGAATTACCATCGCATCCTTATACGACGCGAAGTGACCGGACGTGCGCTGCACCAGCGCCTGTACCTTCTGATTCGACGCGAGGCGCTGCGAGTAGTCCTTCATGCGAACGAAGACCAGTCCGGAGTTTTGCCCACGGCCCGCGAAGCTGAAGCCGTTAACAGTGAACACCGACTCGACGATATCCTTTTCGTCCTCCAGCAGGTAGTGCTGCACGTCTTGCAGCACCTTGGCGGTACGCTCCTGCGTGGAGCCGGACGGCGCCTGCACCAGCACGAACATCGTGCCCTGGTCCTCATCGGGCAGGAACGAAGTCGGCAGCCGCATAAACAGCAGCCCCACTGCAACGATCACGGCCAAGTAGATAATTAGCCAGCGACCGGAGCGTCGGATCACATGCTGCACGCCGTCATGGTACTTGTCGCGGCTGCGGTTAAACGTGCGGTTGAACCAGCCGAAAAAGCCGGTCTTCGCCTCGTGATGGCCGGCCGGAATCGGCTTGAGGATCGTCGCGCACAGCGCCGGCGTCAGGATCAACGCCACCAGCACCGACAGCACCATCGCGGAGACGATGGTCAGCGAGAACTGCCGGTAGATCGCGCCCACCGAGCCACTGGACAGCGCCACCGGCACGAACACGGCCGATAACACGAGCGCCACGCCAATCAGCGCGCCGGTGATCTGCCCCATTGCCTTGCGCGTCGCCTCCCGTGGCGACAGGCCCTCTTCGGCCATCACCCGCTCGACGTTTTCCACCACCACGATCGCATCGTCTACCAGCAATCCGATCGCCAACACCAGGCCGAACATCGACAGCACGTTGATCGAGAAGCCCGCGGCGTTCATGATCGCGAACGTGCCGAGCAGCACCACCGGCACCGCGATCGTCGGGATCACGGTCGCGCGCAAGTTCTGTAGGAACAGGTACATGACTAAGAACACCAGCACGATGCCCTCGAGCAGCGTCTTGACCACTTCCTCGATCGACAGCTTCACGAACGGCGTCGTGTCATACGGGTATTCGACGACCAGCCCCTGCGGGAAGTACTTCGACAACTCGTCGATCTTCTGGCGCACCGCCTTGGCCGTGGCCAGCGCGTTCGCGCCAGTGGCCAGCTGAATGCCCAAGCCCGCCGTCGGCTGACCGTTGTACTTGGTATCGAAATTGTAGTTCTCACCGCCAAGCTCCACGCGCGCGACGTCCTTTAACCGCACGCGTGAACCGTCTGGGTTCACTTTTAATAAAATGTTGCCGAATTGCTCCGGCGTATTAAGCAGCGTGGCCTCCGTGATGGTTGCCTGCAACATCTGCCCGGGCTTCGCCGGCGTGCCGCCAAGCTGGCCGCCGGCGACCTGCACGTTTTGCGTCAGCAACGCCTGCTGTACGTCGATCGGCGTCAGGCTGTAGTTCGTCAACTTAGTCGGATCGAGCCAGATGCGCATCGCATATTGCGAGCCGAACAGCGTAACCGTGCCAACGCCATCGATCCGGCTAATCGGATCCTGCACTTTTGAGGCAACATAGTTTGCGAGGTCGTACTTCGACATGCTGCCGTCGTTCGACACGAACGCCATGACCAGCAGGAAACTGCTGCTCGATTTTGTCACCTTTGTGCCGAGTTGCTGCACCACTTGCGGCAGCAGTGGCGTAGCCAGTTGCAGCTTGTTTTGCACCTGGACCTGTGCAATGTCCGGATCCGTGCCTGGTGCGAACGTGAGTGTAATCGTCGCGCTACCGGAGTCGTCGCTGGTGGATGACAGATACAGCAAGTGATCCAGCCCGCTCATTTGCTGCTCGATGACCTGCGTGACGGTATTCTCAACCGTTTTCGCGGATGCGCCCGGATAGTTCGCGCTGACCTGAATCGCCGGCGGCGCAATCGTTGGATACTGCGCGACTGGCAACTGGAAGATCGACACGACCCCCGCCAGCATCAAAATAATCGCGATCACCCAAGCAAAGATCGGGCGATCAATGAAGAATTTGGCCATGAAGCGATGCTCCTCGGGTTATTGCGCGGCGCTGGCACCGGCCGACGCGCTCGCACTCTCGGCGGCCTGGCTGGCTCCGCCGGACGCGGCGGGCTGCGCGCCGGATGCGGCCGACGCCGCACCGGGCGACGGGCTCGCCGTCATTTCGGGCGGCAGTTGCGCGGGCACCGGCTTGACGGTTGCACCCGGGCGCACCTTCTCGGTGCCCTGCACGATGACGCGCTCACCTGGGTTCAGGCCGCTCTCAATAATCCAGTTTGCGCCATAGGTTTGGCTGGTAACCAGCTGGCGCAGCGTGACCTTGTTGTCCGGGCCGACCACCAGCGCGGTTGGCATGCCTTTCTGGTCGCGCGTGATACCGACCTGCGGCACGACAATTGCCCGCTCGTTCACCCCCTCGACGATGCGCGCGCGCACAAACATACCGGGCAGCAGCACGCGATCCGGGTTTGGAAACAATGCCCGCAGGGTGACCGAGCCGGTAGACTGGTCTACCGTCACGTCAGCAAACTGCAGCTTGCCCTCAATCGGATAAAACGTGCCATCCTCGAGCATCAGTTGCACTTTCGCGCTGTTCGAGCCCTGGGTGCGCAAGCGCCCCTCTTGGATCTCGCGCCGCAATCGCAAACCATCAGCGCTCGATTGGGTCAGATTGACATACATCGGATCGAGTTGCTGCACGGTGGTCATCAGCGTAGCCTGGTTCGCCTGCACGTATGCGCCCGGCGTGACGACAGATAGACCGATGCGGCCATTAATCGGTGATACCACATCGGTATAGCCCAGGTTGATGGTCGCCGTTTGCACCGATGCCTTGCCGGCCGCGACATCCGCCTCGGCCTGCCGCTCGGCGGCCACCGCATTGTCATACTCCTGCTTGCTGATCGCGTTCGAGGCGACCAGCACCTTGAAGCGCTCCGCCTGAGCACGAGTCGATGCGAGATTGGCTTGCGCCTTGGCGAGCGACGCCTTCGCGCCGGCGAGCGCGGCTTCGTACGGCGCCGGGTCGATCTTGTACAGCCGCTGGCCGGTCTTAACCTCGCTACCCTCAGTGAATTCGCGGCGCTGCACAATGCCGTCCACCCGCGCGCGCACCTGCGCAACGAGATACGCGCTGGTGCGCCCGGGCAGATCGGTGATCACCGGCACCGGCTTGGGCTCCACCGTCACCACGCCAACCTCGGGTATTTGCACCGGCGGAGCGGCCGGCTTCTTGCCGCATCCGGCAAGCACGAAAGCTGCGGCTACCGCGGCCGCCGCGGTAGCGGGGAAAAAACGTACTCGAACCCGATCGACGCGCATAGAATGCACCTCTGTATCTGACTGTGGCTAAGAATTGGAATGACCTCGCGCCTGGAACTGCCGGGTCGCGTCTGCCGGCGCCTGATCGCCGGCCTTGCGCAATACTGCGGCACACGGAACCGAAATGCACCGTCTAAGTTGCATGCGACGGGGGCACGCGGTGAGCTTTACTTCGCGTCACGCGCGCCGCTCAGCACCCGTACCCGGCGCGCCGTGCAATCCCTGAGGAAAACGCCGGTTGGCCTGACGATCAGCGGGTGCTATTGTATATACATTCATTGCTGAATGTATATTACCGTAAATTCGGCAGCCATCGATTGTGCACGGGCCCACGTCGTGTGCGATCCACTCGGGCCGCCTGTGCCGGTCCTGTGATTCGCATAAGAGCGCTTGCAGCAACGAGACCATGAGAAGGACCAAAGAAGAAGCGCTTGAGACGCGCAACCACATCCTTGACACGGCCGAAATAGTATTTTTTGAACGCGGGGTGGCGCGCACGTCACTCGCGCATGTCGCCGTGGCAGCTGGATTGACGCGCGGCGCGATCTACTGGCACTTCAAAAACAAGGCCGACTTATTCACCGCGATGGTCGATCGGGTCACGCTACCTATGGAAACGTTGGTCGAAGCCACCGTCGACTCGCGCGAACAGGATCCGCTTGGCAGACTACGCGACGTATTTGTGTTCTGCCTGCGCGATGCCGCACAAAATCCCCGCAGCCGGCGGGTTTTCGAGATCCTGTTCACGAAATGCGAATACACGGAGGATATGGGCCCCGTGTTGGAGCGTCACCGCAACGCGACCCGCGATGGCCGTGCGCGGCTGGAGATCGGGCTGCGTAATGCGATGGCCAAGGGCCAATTGTCCGCCGAGTTGGATCCGCGGCGCGGCGCACAGTTGCTGCACGCGTTCTTCGGCGGCATCCTGCGCGATTGGCTGCTTGACCATACGTCGATCGCGCTAGCGCAGGAAGCGGAGCGCATCGCGGACAGTGGTTTCGCGATGCTGCGCAGCCCGGCAACGCTCACCGCGCCCCGCTGACGCGTCGCCGACGCGCTTACCCGCTCAGGAAGAGCGCCCAGTAGTACGCGAGCGCAAGCACCGCGGTCGGGCCCCAGGTGATCTCGGCAGCCGACTTACGGCTGCGACCAGCGGAACGCGAGCGTCGCATGACGCCGCAGCTCGATCGACTTCGTTTGCGCCGTGTCCTCGTATTGCGCGCGTACCGTGTAGCGTCCGGGCGCGAGCTTGACCAGCATGTACGGACCCTGCGAGATCGTATCGAGCACGGTCTCGCCGCCCGCCCACGCGATGGTTACATGTACGTCGGCCAGGTATTCGCCGCGCGAGCCGGTGAACCGCAACGTGAGCGGCCAATGCGGCGCCTCGCGGCGCAACGCCTGCGACTCGTCCAACCCGACGCCACCCGACGTATAGTTGATGTCGCCCTGCGTGCTGACCGGCGGCAAGCCGTTGTTGTCCTGCGCCGCGACCCGCGTGGCAAAGCCGGTGACGCCGAGTAAGCCGGTCGCCAGCATGGCAAGCCCCATTCGATGGCGGTTTTTCATCGTGTCACTCCTTTCCTAGGCTGGTTCAAGGACGGCGGACCCGCGGCGCGGCGCGCACACGGCCCCCTCCTATTTTACCGACCCGATCAACGGCATACGGTTCCGGCGAAACATGAGGCAGCCGGTAAATGCTTGTTACATCAGCGTTTTTTATGTCTCGTCACATCGGAGTCGGGGGTAGCTTCGCGCGCGCCGCCCGGGTGCCGCGCAAAGGTGACGCTGACGCGCAATCCGCGTCCGCCCGGCCCGTCATCCAACTGCAACAACGCACCGTGCTGCTGCGCGACACCACGCACGATGGCCAGGCCCAACCCGCTGCCACAGATCTGTGCGAGCGACTCATCGCGTGCCGGCATCCGATAGAACCGATCGAACACACGCGCGCGCTCCGATGCCGGAATGCCGGGCCCGGTATCGACGATCTGCACACACGGCCGGCCAGCGCCGTCGGCATCGATCGACACGTCAACGCGCCCGCCCCGCGGCGTGTACTTGACCGCGTTGTCAACCAGGTTGCCGATCATCATGCGCAACGCGTCGGCGTCGCCGGATACGGTCGCGTCCGCGGCTGCGTCCATGCCCAGATCCACGCCGCGTTGCGCGGCGAGCGTCGTATACGCGCGCACGCTGTCCTCGACCACCGCACGCAACGACACGGGTGCCCCTGCGCTGGCGCAGTCCGCGGCGGGCTCGGCACGCGCGAGCGCCAGTAATTGCTCGACCAGCCGCGTCGCGCGCTCGACCCCATGCCTCAGGTCCGCTGTCGCCTCCCGCCGCGCCGCGTCGTCCTGCGCGCGCTCCAGCAGCTGCACCTGGATCTGCAACGCGGCCAGCGGCGTGCGCAACTCGTGTGCGGCATCGGCGACAAACGCGCGCTGCGTATCCAGCGCATGCGCCAGCCGCTCGAGCAATCCGTTGAGCGCGCGCACCAGCGGCTGCACCTCGTTGGGCAGCCGCTGGTCCGGCAGCGGGTCAAGCGCGTCCGGCTGCCGCGTGTCCAACGCAAGCGCCACACGGCGCAATGGCTTCAGCCCGCGGCCGATGAGCAGCCAGACGGCAACGCCCAGCAGCGGCAACAGCATCAGCGAAGGCCACAGCGTGCGCAGCGCCACTTCCGCCGCCAGCCGGCTGCGCACGCTCATCGGTTGAGCAAGTTGCACGACATTGTCGCCCACCACCGCGCTGTAGACCCGCCAGTCGCCACCCGACGTGTGTTCGGTCGAAAAGCCCAACTTGGCATGCGGCGCGAGGGGCGCGCGCGGGTGCGAGTAGTACAGCTGCACGCCCTCGCGGCTCCAGATCTGGATCACAACACCGCCGCTTTCCGGATCGCCCGCGCCGAACGCGGAGCTGAACGGCTCCGCTGGCAACGCCGCGGCAGTTTGCTGCAATTGGAAGTCGAACAATTCATTGGCTTCGGCCCGGGCCTGCCGAAAGGTGAGCCAGCCTGCCAGGCCGAAGCCCGCCAGCAGCACCGCGATCAGCGAGATCAGGAGTTGTCGGCGAATCGAATTCATCGGCCCGCGTCACGCCTTCGGCATCATGTAGCCCAGCCCGCGCACGGTGCGGATCAGTTCCGCGCCAAGCTTCTTGCGCAGCGAATGGATATAGACTTCGACCGTATTGCTGCCAATCTCCTCGCCCCAGCCATAGATTTTTTCCTCAAGCTGGCTCTTGGAGAGCACCGCGCCAGGCCGCGCAAGCAGCGCCTCGAGCAACCCGTACTCGCGCGCGGACAACGCAACGGGCACGCCATCGAGTGTGACCTCGCGCGCGGCCGGATCCAACGTCAAGCCGCGGTGCCGGATCACTGTCTCGGTCCGACCGGCCTGGCGGCGCACCAGCGCCCGCATGCGGGCGCCAAGCTCGTCCAGATCGAACGGCTTGACCAGGTAGTCGTCCGCGCCCGCATCGAGCCCCTTGACGCGATCAGCCACCGCGTCACGGGCGGTCACGATCAGCACTGGCAGCGCATGTTTTTTAGCGCGCACCGTCTTGAGCACATCCAGTCCATCGCGCTGAGGCAATCCGAGGTCGAGCAGCATCAGGTCGTACGGCTCGCCGTCAGCGGCCAGGATCGCCGCCGTGCCGTCCTGGACCCAATCCACTGCCCAGCCGTCCGCGCGCAGCGCCTTGCGCACACCTTCAGCGATCATCGGGTCGTCTTCGACGAGTAAAACACGCATGGTGCCGACCGTTCGTCCATCCACAATTGAGTCATACGCACATTCTATCCTTGTCGCCACACCGGTCCGGCGCATCGCCGCCCCGCGTCGAATTTTGATCGCAGAGCCGTCGGCCTGTCCCATTGTCACTACAATGAGCGCTTTGCGCGCAACCGGCCACCATGTCGGCGTCAGCGCGTTTTTATCGCTCGCGCTTCTCTATGCTTCCGTATCCATTCACTTTCTTTGGCCGCTTCACCCGCCCCGGCTTCGCCCGCTCCGTCCTGTCCGTTGTCCGATTGCGCAACCGTAACGTCGATGTCCGCCAGGACGCTGCGCGCGTCACGACCATCCCGCGACAAACGGGCGGTGCGGCGCAGCGGTCACGCCGCCGGTGGCTGGCCGCGATACTCGCGTGTGCGGCATGGATTGCACTGCCAAGCGTGCCCACGCCGGCCTTCGCCGACGCGAAGCCCCAGGCCAAGGGATGGCGGGCTAAGAGCAAGGTAAGTCGCAAGGCAAGTCGCAATGCGGCGGCCAACGCATCGTGCGCCAAGGCCCGCACGAAGCGCAGCAAAAGCAAGACCGCTGGCCGCGCAGCCAACGTACCGTCCGGCCCGCTGCCCGCGCCGGTGATGGCCGGGCTCGCGCGTGCGCGGGTGCCGCTATCGTCGGTCAGCGTCGTCGTGCAGCGCGTGAGCGACAGGCAGCCATTGCTCGCGTGGAATGCGAGCAAGCGTATGCTGCCCGCATCAACGATGAAACTGGTGACCACCTACGCCGGCCTGTCGATCCTCGGCCCGAATTACCGGTGGCGCACGAGCGCATACCGGGACGGCAGCATCGACGCCTCCGGCGTGCTGCACGGCAACCTGTACATCCAAGGCACTGGCGATCCAAAGCTCGTGCCGGAGGAATTGATTGACCTGGTGGACAAGATCCACAAACAAGGCATCACCGCGCTGGATGGCGATCTGGTCCTGGACAAGCGATGGTTTGACGCATCCACGCGCGACCTGCCTGCGTTCGACAACAACACCGACTCGCCGTACAACGTCGGCCCGGATCCGCTGCTGTATGCGTTCAAGTCGCTGTCGTTTAGGCTGAACCCGTCGCCGAACGGTGACGTGGCCATCGACGTGACGCCTGCGCTCGCGCAACTGAAAATCGTCAACCAGTTACGCAAGACGCGCGGCGCGTGCACCGGCGTACTGCAAAGTGTGACCCCAGCTATCACGCCGACGCCGCAAGGCATCGTGCAAGCGGTGTTCAGCGGCGACTATCCGACGCGCTGCGGCGAGCGTACCGTCAACATGGCCGCACTGGATCACTCAAGCTTTTTCGCCGGTGGTTTCCTAGCACTGTGGAAGCAAACCGGGGGCACCTTCACCGGCACGGTACGTGAAGGTGCGACGCCGTCCAACGCGCAGCCAGTGGCGACCCATCGCGGGATCGAACTATCGACGATCGTGAACGACATCAATAAGTTGTCGAACAACACGATGGCGCGCAACCTATTCTTGTCGATCGGCGCAGTCGGAGCGCGCCCGATTGCATCGCACATTCCCGTCACGCTCGCCCCGCCGGTGCCGTCCACGCCCGCGCGCAGCGCACAGGTCATCCGCGATTTTCTGGCCAGGAGCGGGCTGACGATGCCCGAGTTGCAACTGGACAATGGCTCCGGCCTGTCGCGCAACGAGTACGTCAGCGCCGCCTCGATGGCTAAGCTGCTGGTGGCGGCCAACGCCAGCCCTGTCGCGCAGGCCTTTGTCGCGTCGTTGCCCATTGCCGGCGTCGACGGCACGATGCGTCACCGGCTCACCGGAGCGCCGGTGGGCGGCAATGCACGGATCAAGACTGGCACATTGCGCGACGTGCGCGCGATTGCCGGCTATGTCGCCGCCGCGAACGGCGAAAGCTACGTGGTGGTGAGCTTTATCAACGATCCACGCGCCGCCGCCGCGCGGCAGGTACACGATGCCCTGCTCGAATGGGTATACCAACGCGCCCGGTAACGCTCGCCGGCCGATGCCGTGTTTCAAACGTCCAGAAAAATCCTGACGGCATGCGAGGTTGGACGTGTCGCATTGAATAAAGTCTCTAGCCGACAGACGTAAGCGGCGATCAGAGTCGGTGTACCCTTGATCCGTTCTCGCTATGACCGCTCAGATGGCTCCAGCGGGACGTAGCGCCGGTGCGCCCACGCCCGGCACAACAATGACAATACACGAGCGGCGCCATGCCGCTCGAGACGAATATCGGAGGACGCGGATGCGGTTCGACGCCATTTGGCTGCTGCCAGCGCCCAGGTAACGTTTCGTTATCCGTATCGACACGATCCGCCGCGAGGTCGGCTCGGCAAGCGTGCGGCGTGCGGCCGCTCACGGCCTATCCGGCCTAGTAGCACAACCAACCGTACGAGGAGACTCAATGAAGAATCAGAAGAACACGTTGCAGCGCTTCGTGCGCACAGCGATCGCATGTACCGCATTCGCGCTGCTCGCCGCGTGCGGCGCAGGCGCCAGCGGCGACCCATCGACGCAGACTCCGGCGGGAGACATCCGGCTGCAAGTGGTCACGTTCGGCGACAGCCTGTCCGATGCCGGCACCTATGCGGTGACCAGCACGAACGCTGCCGGCCCGCTCGCATTGGGCGGCGGCCGCTTCACGACAAATCCTGGGCAGGTGTGGGCGCAGAACGTCGCGCAATACTACGGCGATACGCTCACGCCGGCGTTCAAGGCAGGCTTCGGCGTGCCGCTGACCGCGGCGGGCGGCTTGGATTACGCGCAAGGTGCGGCCACGGTCAATACCAGTGGCTCGACCACCAGCGCCAGCATGACGGCCGAGCCCGTCACCTGGCAGGTCAGCGCCTACCTGCAGGCGCACGGCAGTTTCAACAGCAACCAGTTGGTACTCGTCGAGGCCGGGGCCAACGATGTGCTGGGCAACGCGCAAGCGCTGGCGGCCGGCCAGATCACGCAGGCCGCGGCGATACAGAACATCACGACGGCGGCCCTCACGCTCGCCCAGGTAGTCGGCCAGATTCTGCAGGCCGGCGCAACCAAGGTGGTCGTCGCGAACCTGCCCAACATCGGCGTGACGCCGCTCGGTGTGTCCGGCGCCGATGGCGGCACCGGGCTCACGCAACTGTCGGCCGGCTTCAACACCGCGCTCAAGGCAGCGCTCACGCAAGGCGGCATCGATCAGAAGGTAATCCAGCTCGACGTGTTCTCGTGGATCACCAAGCTGGCGGCCAACTACCAGGCCAATGGGTTCAAGGTTGGCGCCAACGGCACCGCATGCAATTTGGCTAAAATGGTCGCGTCGGCGCAACAGGCCGGCGTGCCAAACCCGGCCTCTTACGGCACGTCGCTGCTGTGCGCGCCGGACAGCTATACGGAGCAGAACGCGGACCAGACCTATATGTTCGCCGACCAGATCCACCCGACGACCCGCACACACCAGTTGTTCGCGCAATTCGCGCAGCAGCAGATCGCGGCGCACGGCATCGGCAAGTAATTGCCCGGTAACGCGCGCAAGCCACGCATCGACAGCGATCGGGCGCCCGACCGGGCACTCCGATCTGGTCGTGTCAGACGCCGGCTTCGAACGCCGCCGCCGCGCGCTGCAGCCGGTCGTTGACCGCTGCCCATTCAGCGGTGGCCGGCAATGGCTCGATGAAAATACGCAGCACGTTCGCGCCATCCAGTTCGCGCAGCATCCGGTACAGTTCGCGCGCATACGCGTGCGGATCGTCGGGCGCGGCGACGAACTGCAAGTTGGGCCGCGCACGCAACGCCTCGGCCTGTGGCAGGCCGGCGCGCGCAATGACCGCCAGTCGTTCATGCGGCGCATGGGCAGCAACCTCGCACAGGATTGCCTCGAGCGGCAGCAACGCGAGCGGCGTACGCGGCGCATAGTGAGCCTTCAACGTGCCCGAGGCGCGCGGCACCGTGGCATCGCTGCCGTCGGGCAGCCGCGGCGCCGCGCCCAGCACGTCGGCGATCTGTTGCGGCGTGATCCGCCCAGGGCGCAGCAGCGCCGGAAAGCCACGCGACAGGTCGATGATCGTCGACTCGATACCGACATCGCATGCGCCACCGTCCAGTACGTGCACACTGTCGCCAAACTCGTCGCGCACATGCTGCGCGGTCGTCGGGCTCACATGGCCGAACTTGTTCGCGGACGGCGCGGCCACGCCGCCGTGGCCGTGCTGCAAGTCGGAAAACGCGCGCAGCAATGCCTGCGCCACCGGATGTGACGGACATCGCAGCCCGATCGAGTCCTGCCCGCCGCTCACCGCGTCCGGGATCGCATCGGCCCGCTTCAGGATCAACGTCAATGGCCCAGGCCAAAACGCATCGATTAAGCGGCACGCCTCCGAACCCAGCGTACGGACCCAGCCACCGGGATCGTCACCTGGCGCCAAATGGACAATGACGGGATGGGTTGGGGGCCGGCCCTTGGCTGCGTAGATGCGCGCCACGGCCTGTGGATTGCGGGCATCCGCGCCCAACCCGTACACTGTCTCGGTCGGGAACGCTACCAGTTCGCCGGCGTCCAGGCGGCGCGCGGCGGCATCGATCGCGGCCGGCGCCGGCCACCCGCGCGTCGGCGCGTCGCTGTCGGCAGATGTCGGCGTTGGCGCGCCGTGCCCGTCGTTGCGTTGCCGGGTGGCGCTCATTCGAGTGGGATATGCAAAAGGCGCGCGCAATCGCGCGCGGCCGCCCGGGCCTCGTCCAGCGTCGGCGCAGTCAGCGTCAGATGGCCCATCTTGCGCCCGACGCGGGCTTCTTCCTTCGCATACAGGTGCAGGTGCGCGCCCGGCATCGCGGCAACCTCGTGCCATGGCGGCACGCGCGGTGTCTTGTCTGCAAACCACACATCACCGAGCAAATTCAGCATGACTGCGGGCGAATGTTGGCGCGTGCAGCCCAGCGGCATGCCAGCCATCGCGCGCACCTGCTGCTCGAACTGGTTCGACACGCATGCGTCGATCGTATAGTGCCCGGAATTGTGCGGCCGGGGCGCCATTTCGTTGGCCACCAGCGAGCCGTCCTTCAACACGAAGAACTCCACGCACAGCACGCCGACATAGTCTAGTTGTGCAGCAATCGACAGCGCCGCAGCCTGCGCCCGCTCGATGAGCGCCGCATCCGCAACCGGCGCCGGCGAGATCGTCTGCGACAGAATGCCGTCACGATGGATATTCTGTGCGACCGGAAACACCACTGTCGTGCGGTCCGCGCCGCGCGCAACGATGGCCGAGATCTCGTACGCGAGCGGCAGCCGCTGCTCGAGTACGCACGCGACGCCGCCCAGCGCTGCATGCGCGGCGCGCACCTCGTCCGGGTTGCACACGCTCATTTGCCCCTTGCCATCGTAGCCGAGCCGCGCGGTCTTCAGGATGCCCGGCAGTACCGCCGCCAGGGCCTCGTCGGACAGGGCCTGCAGCGCGGCCGACGACTCGATCACCACGTGTGGCGCGACCGATACGCCAGCCTGCTCGATCCAGCGCTTTTCGGCGATACGATCCTGCGCGATGGCAACGCACTGCGCGGACGGGCTCACGCAGGTGGTGCGCGCCAGCCAGTCCAGGCTGGCGGCTGGCACATTCTCGAACTCGGTCGACACCGCCGCGCACAGCCGCGCCATTTCAGCAAGCGCCTCGCGATCGTCATACGCGGCGCAAAGATGGCGATCTGCAACGCCACCCGCTGGACAGGTGATCTCCGGATCCAACACGGCGACACGGTAGCCCATCGCCTGCGCGGCAAAACAGAACATCCGGCCGAGTTGGCCGCCGCCGACCATGCCTAGCCATGCGCCCGGCATGATTGGCGCGCGCGGATACGCCGGCGCGCCGAATGTGGGCGAGCTAGCACGCGCCGTCGAGGATGAACCCGTGCCTACGGGTAAGCGAACATCTGTCATTTTGTCAGAATAATGAGGTCGGCGGCAGAGCCCCTGGGACACACAATTCAATGCCGAAGGCCGCCACGCCGGCGCCTCGGCCCATGCGACGCGTCAATCCGCCGGCAGCACCATCGCCCGCGCGGCATCGTTCTGACGCACGCGGAACATTGCGAGTTTGGACGCAAAGCCGTCCGCGTCGAGCGGCGCGCCGACACTGTCCGCGCTCGCGAGCAACGCAACGGCGAACAACGCGGCATTGGCCGCGCCAGCCTCGCCGATTGCGAACGTCGCGACCGGCACGCCTTTGGGCATCTGCACGATCGAGTGCAATGAGTCCACGCCCCGCAGGTACTTGCTGGCCACCGGCACGCCGAGCACCGGCACCGTCGTCTTGGCCGCGAGCATGCCGGGCAGGTGTGCGGCGCCGCCCGCGCCCGCAATGATCGCGCGCAACCCACGCGAACGCGCTGCTTGCGCATAATCGAACATCTCATCGGGCATCCGGTGCGCGGACACGACGCGTGCCTCGTAGGGCACGCCGAACTCGCGCAGGATCGCCACGGCGTGCTGCATCGTGTCCCAGTCCGATGACGACCCCATAACCACGCCAACCAGCGGGCTCGGGTGGCTGTGCGCACCGCCGGGCTGTGCTGGCTGCCGTACTGACTGCTGTGCTTGCTGCTGAACTTCATTCATTGCGCGCTTCCGTTATCCATGCAGCGGCTGGCCCGTGAGCCGCTCGAGGGCTTCGCGGTATTTCGCCGCGGTTTTGTCGATCACCTCGTGCGGCAGCTTCGGCGCCGGCGGCGCCTTGCTCCACGGCTGCGCCTCCAGCCAGTCGCGCACGAACTGCTTGTCGAATGACGGCGGGTTGGTGCCGACCCGGTATTGGTCTGCAGGCCAGAATCGCGACGAGTCGGCGGTCAACACCTCGTCCATCAGGTACAGCTTGCCGTCGTCATTGAGCCCAAACTCGAACTTGGTGTCCGCGATGATGATCCCGCGCGTGGCCGCGTAGTCCGCGGCCGTCTTGTACAGCGAGATGCTGATGTCGCGAATGCGCGCGGCCAGCTCGGCGCCAATACGCTGCTCGACCTCAGCAAACGTGATGTTCTCGTCGTGATGACCGATGTCCGCTTTCGCCGCCGGCGTGAAGATCGGCTCCGGCAGCCGTTGCGCGTTTTGCAGGCCCGCCGGCAGCGCGACGCCGCACACCGAGCCGCTGGCCTGATAGTCCTTCCAGCCGCTGCCGGTGAGGTAGCCGCGCACCACCGCCTCCACCAGGATCGGCTTCAGGCGCCGCACCACGACCGCGCGGCCGGCGACCTGCGGCACCTCGTCGGGCGCGACGACACTTTCCGGCGCCACGCCGGTCAAGTGGTTCGGCACCACGTGCGCAAGCTTGTCGAACCAAAAATTGGCCATTTGGTTCAGCACGCGCCCCTTGTCCGGAATCGGCTCGCCCATGATCACGTCGAACGCCGACAGGCGGTCGGTCGTCACGATTAGCAACTTATCGTCGCCGACTGCATAATTGTCGCGAACCTTGCCGCGGCCCAGCAGCGGCAGCGACTTCAGCGTAGATTCATAGAGCACAGAGGGCATCGTCGGGTCCCAGAAAGTGGAAAAGCCGTTCCGCGGCAGTGCGGGAACGGCGTGTATTGTAAACCGTGCGCGGCGCGGCACGGCGCCGCGCCGCAAGACCGGCAACGCGCGTCGGCCCGGCTGGCGGCGAATCAGCGTACCACTTGCTTGAGCGCGCCCGACTTGTATTGCTCGGCGATCTTGTCCAGCGGCAACGGCTTGATCTTGCTGGCCTGCCCTTCGCAACCGAACTGACGATAGCGCGCCAGGCACACCTTCTTGGCCGCTTCGCGCGCCGGCTTCAGGTAGTCGCGCGGGTCGAACTTGCTCGGGTTCTCGACGAAATAGCGGCGGATCGCACCGGTGATCGCCAGCCGCAGGTCCGTATCGATATTAATCTTGCGCACACCGTGTTTGATGCCTTCCTGGATTTCCTCGACCGGCACGCCATACGTTTCCTTCATGTCGCCGCCAAACTCACGGATCTCCGCCAGCAGCTCCTGCGGCACCGACGACGAGCCGTGCATCACCAGGTGCGTGTTTGGGATCCGCGCATGGATTTCCTTGATTCGATCGATGGCCAGAATGTCGCCTGTCGGCTTCTTCGTGAACTTGTAAGCACCATGGGACGTACCGATTGCGATGGCCAGCGCATCGCACTGCGTCGCGCGCACAAAATCGGCCGCCTGCTCGACGTCGGTGAGCAGTTGCTCGCGCGTCATCGTCCCTTCCGCACCATGACCGTCCTCCTTGTCGCCCTTCATCGTCTCGAGCGAACCGAGCACGCCGAGTTCGGCCTCGACCGTCACGCCGATCGCGTGCGAGAACTCGACCACTTGTCGCGACACCTCAACGTTGTACTCATAACTGGCGACCGTCTTGCCGTCGGCCTGCAGCGAGCCGTCCATCATCACGCTGGTAAAGCCGCTGCGGATCGCCGCCATGCAGACCGCCGGCGATTGCCCGTGGTCCTGGTGCATCACGATCGGCAGATGCGGATAAGACTCGACCGCCGCCTCGATCAGATGGCGCAGGAACGCTTCACCCGCATATTTGCGCGCACCCGCCGACGCCTGCATGATCACCGGCGCATTCGCCTCATCCGCGGCCGCCATGATCGCCTGCACCTGCTCGAGGTTGTTGACGTTGAACGCCGGCAATCCGTAGCCGTTTTCAGCCGCGTGATCCAACAGTTGACGCATCGATACGAGAGGCATGTTTCACTCCTTCAATGAGAATTCTTCCCGGCACTGGCCGCGCTACCATGGGCCGCGCGCATCCAGGTTGCGCCGTGCGCCGCGCGCTGCCTCGAATCGGGCGCTGTCGCGTCGGTCATCGGCCATTATTGTACGTTGACTGGGACGCGCCCAGCGGCGAAAACCTCAGACGATGTCGCCAACCTTGACGATCTTCAGCGTATTGGTACCGCCAGCCTGTCCCATCGGCTCGCCCACGGTCAACACAACAATGTCGCCGCGCACCGCGTAGCCGTTCTTCACCAGCACTTCGAGCGCCTGCTGTAGCGCCGTATCGCGGTCCAGGCTCGATTCCAAGTGCAGCGGCACCACATTGCGGTACAGTGCCATCATCCGCTCGCTGGCCACGCGCGGCGTCAACGCATAGATCGGCACATGCAGCCAATGTCGGCTCATCCACAACGCGGTCGCGCCCGACTCGGTCAGCGCAACAATCGCCTTGGCGCCGAGGTGAAACGCGGTGAACAGCGCTCCCATCGCAATCGACTGGTCGATGCGGGTGAACGTGCGATCCAGGAAATCTTTGTCCAACTCGACGTGCTCGGACTTCTCCGCCTCCACGCAGATGGCCGCCATCGTCTCGATCGTCTCGACCGGATACCGGCCGGCCGCAGTCTCCGCGGACAACATCACCGCATCGGTGCCGTCCAGCACCGCGTTGGCCACGTCCGAGACTTCTGCCCGTGTCGGCACCGGATTCTGGATCATCGACTCCATCATCTGCGTGGCGGTAATCACGGTCTTGTTCGCCTCCCGCGCCATCCGGATCATCCGCTTTTGCAGCGCCGGCACCGCCGCGTTACCGACCTCCACCGCTAGATCGCCGCGCGCCACCATGATGCCGTCCGATGCATCGAGGATCTCTTGCAATGCCGGGATCGCCTCGGCACGCTCGATTTTAGCGATCATCTTCGGCTTGTAGCCGTACGGCGCACCGGCGATGTTCGCGAGCTGCCGCGCCATCTCCATGTCCGTCGCATTTTTCGGGAACGATACGGCGACCAAATCCGCGCCGAGCGCCATGGCCGTACGTATATCCTCCATGTCCTTCGCCGTCAGTGCGGGGGCGGACAGACCGCCGCCCTGCCGGTTGATCCCCTTGTTGTTCGACAGTTCGCCGCCGACCTTCACGCTCGTGTGGATCTCTCCGCCGATCACCCGCTGCACGCTCAACACGATCAGGCCATCGTTGAGCAGCAGGATGTCGCCGGCCTTCAAATCGCGCGGCAGGTCCTTGTAGTCCAGGCCGACGCGCTCCTCGTTGCCCAATTCGCACGCGGCATCCAGCACGAACGGCGCGCCAGCAGCGAGCATCACGCGGCCGTTCTCGAACTTACCAACGCGGATCTTCGGACCTTGCAGGTCCGCCATGATCGCCACTTCACGGCCCGCCTGCCGCGCAGCCTCCCGCACGAACTCGGCACGCTGGCGATGATCGTCGGCGGTGCCGTGCGAAAAATTCAGCCGCACAACATCCAGCCCCGCCGCAATCATCCGCGACAGGATGTCCGGCGAGCTGGACGCGGGTCCGATGGTGGCGACAATCTTGGTAGCGCGATGCATGAGTCTCCTTGACTGGGTTAAAGCGCTGCATAAAGCGCTGCTGCGGAGGCGATTGCCCGGAGCGGATGCGACACCGGCGTAACGCCGCTGCGCGCGGCCGGCCGAGCCAGGACAGCCGCGCCGCTATGCTGCGGTGTCGGCGGTGAGTTGCACAAGGTCGCGCGCCGTGACCGTTTATGCGCCGGCGTTACCGGCTTGCGCACGGCTTTGCAGCACCTCGACCGCAGGCAGCGTCTTGCCCTCGAGGAACTCGAGGAAGGCCCCTCCGCCGGTCGAGATATAACTGACCTTGTCATGAATACCGTACTTCGCAATCGCCGCGAGCGTATCGCCGCCGCCGGCGATAGAGAACGCCTGCGACTTCGCGATGGCCTGCGCGAGCGTCTTCGTGCCGTTGCCAAATTGATCGAACTCGAACACGCCGACAGGCCCGTTCCACACGATTGTGCCGGCCTTTTCCAGCTGCACGGCCAGCGCGGCCGCGGTCTGCGGACCGATGTCCAGGATCATGTCGTCGTCGGCCACCTCGCTTGCCGCCTTGGTCTGCGCGTGGGCATCCGACGCGAACGCCTTCGCGGCCACCACGTCGGTCGGAATCGGCACTGACGCCCCGCGCGCGTTCGCCGCGTCGATGATCGCTTTGCCCTCACCGACTAAATCCGCTTCGGCCAGCGATTTGCCGATCGGTAGCCCGGCGGCCAGCATGAACGTGTTCGCGATGCCGCCACCCACGATAAGTTGGTCGACCTTCTCGGCAAGCGATTTTAGGATTGTCAGCTTCGTCGACACCTTCGAGCCCGCCACGATCGCCACGAGCGGACGTTTCGGGTTGCCGAGCGCTTTGCCCAGCGCATCGAGTTCCGCCGCGAGCAGCGGACCGGCACACGCGATTTTCGCGTACTTCGCGATCCCGTGCGTGGTCGCCTCCGCGCGGTGCGCAGTGCCAAATGCGTCATTGACATAGACGTCGCACAGCGCGGCCATCTTTTGCGCAAGCTCGTCCGAATTCTTCTTCTCACCCGGGTTGACGCGGCAATTCTCGAGCAGCACGACATTGCCGGACGCCACGCTCACACCACGCTCGACCCAGTTAGCCACCAGCGGCACGTCGCGGCCGAGCAACTCGCCCAGGCGCTTGGCCACGGGTGCGAGAGAGTCTTCCGGCTTGAACTGCCCTTCGGTGGGCCGGCCCAGGTGCGATGTCACCATCACCGCCGCGCCAGCATCGAGCGCCTGGCGGATCGCCGGGACCGACGCGCGAATGCGGGTGTCCTCGGTGATGTTGCCGGCATCGTCTTGTGGCACGTTCAGGTCGGCACGGATGAACACACGCTGACCGCGGAGCTTTCCGTCCGCGATGAGGTCGGTCAAACGCAGAACTTGAGTCATGAGGTTGGCTTGACGAAGTTGAGGAAAGGGTAAAGCCGCAGCGCGGACGCAGTGACGCACGCCCGCTGCCGTCGTGTAATGCGCATTCGGCGAACCGCCGGGCAAGCGGATGGCACGGCCCGTGCAACTCGCTGGGAACATGTCATTCTAGCGCATCGGATGGCGCGACCGAAGTATCGGAAGTTGCGGCAGGACTGCCAAAAAGTACCGGATCACTAGCACGGGATCGCGGCATATCGGCTTAGCCCCGCACCGACCGGACCGCGCGGGATAGGCGTTCATTTATGCGCCGGCGGGCCTTCAGCGAATACCGCCCGGCCCGAATAGGGGGTGGGGACCGATCAAGGCCACCCTAACCGCAGCGCCGTAAATACCAGCATCCCGACGACGATCGTCTGAACCATACTCCGGCGCCACAGGAACCACAGCGTGCCGGCGACCGTGCCATACCACGCATGGTTCTCGAGCGCGAACGATAGCCCTTGCGGCGTCATCGCGACATCCGGCACAACCACCGCGATCAGCGCCGCTGCGGGTGCATAACGCAATGCGCGCAGCACGCGCTCCGGCAACACGGTGCGCTTGCCTCCTAACAGGAAGGCGGCGCGGGTCACGCCGGTGACGATCATCATGCCAATGATCGCAAGCCAAATCTGGGTCGAGCTCATTGCGACGCCCTGCCGCCCTGTCCGGCGCGCCGCAATACCTTCGCCGACCTATTGTGCGCATAGGTGTCGCTGACGAGCCCGGCGAGCAGCGCGGCCAGGATCGCCAGCGGCAGCGAAAGGCGGTATGGCATGTCGATGCCGACGAGTGCGACGATCGCCGCGATGACGACGGCCACTAGCGTCGAGCGGCCGACGATCGCGGACACCATGATCGGGATCAAGGCGAGCGTGCCCGCCAGGCTTAAGCCCCAGTCGTCCGGAAAAAGGTTGGCGAGCAAAATGCCGATGATCGAGGACGCCTGCCACATGATCCAGCTTGACGCCGCCATGCCCCAGAAGAACGCCTCCTTGCCAGGCTCATACCCGGGCCTGAAGCTGCGCGCCTGGAATAGCAGGTAGAGTACGTCGCCGTTGAAGTAGCCTAACAGCAGACGGCGCGGCATCGACAGGTACGAAAAATGGGGCGCCAAGCCGGCACTGAACACGATAAACCGCGTATTGACCATCGCCGCGGTCAGCAGCACGGTCCACATCGGCAGCTTCGCGGCGAGCAGCGGCAACACGGCCAGTTGCGAGGAACCGGCATACACGAGCAGCGACATCCCGAGGGCTTGCGGCACGGTCAGCACCGACTTGCTCATCGCGATGCCGGTCACTAGCCCCCAGGAGAACATCGCGGCAAAGGTCGGCGCATAGGTGCGCACGCCATCGACAAAGGCGCGGCGGTCGACATCGGACAAACGCTGGAACATGGCAGCAACGGTGAATTGAGTGGAACGGGCTAGCGATCGGCGATTGCAGCGCGACTCCCTCTAAGTAAGAACACGGATTATATGATTGGCCCGGTCATTGTGCTTTGCGCTGTATTCGGCCTCGCTTGCGATGAATAAGGCGTACCGTAAGGAGGAATTTACGATCAGCTGACGGGTCCCGGAACGCCGGCGTGTCCCGCGTGCGACCCGCCGCGAGAAACGGCGGCAGGCCACTGCAAGCTGTACGCCGTATGCGCGTCGGGGCTCGAATTGGCGCTAAAATAACGTCCTTTGGCTGATCCGTTGCACGTTCCGTGCGGGCGGCCAACGACAGACACCGCGAGGAGAATCTCTATGTCAATGGCCGACCGCGATGGCAAGATCTGGATGGACGGCAAGCTGATCGACTGGCGCGACGCGAAGATCCATGTGCTGACGCACACGCTGCACTACGGAATGGGCGTATTCGAAGGGGTGCGCGCGTACCAGACCAGCGAGGGCACCGCGATCTTCCGGTTGAAGGAGCATACGAGGCGCCTGTTCAACTCGGCAAAGATCTTCCAGATGGACGTGCCGTTCGACCAGGAAACGATTATCGCCGCGCAGCGCGACGTCGTGCGAGAAAACAAACTCCAGTCGTGTTACCTGCGCCCAATCATCTGGGTCGGCTCCGAGAAGCTCGGCGTGTCGGCGACAGGCAACACGATCCATGTCGCAATCGCGGCATGGCCGTGGGGCGCCTATCTCGGCGACGAAGGGCTGTCCAACGGCATTCGCGTGAAGACCTCGTCGTTCACGCGCCACCACGTCAACGTGTCGATGGTGCGCGCCAAGGCGTCGGGCTGGTACGTGAACTCGATCCTCGCCAACCAGGAGGCGATCGCCGACGGCTACGACGAGGCGCTGCTGCTGGATGTGGACGGCTACGTGTCCGAGGGCTCCGGCGAGAACTTCTTCCTCGTCAACAATGGCAAGCTGTATACGCCGGACCTGTCGTCGTGTCTGGACGGTATCACGCGCGACACGATTATCACGCTGGCGAAAGACTTCGGCATCGAAGTCATTGAGAAGCGCATCACGCGGGACGAGGTGTATACCGCGGACGAGGCGTTCTTCACCGGAACCGCGGCCGAAGTCACGCCAATCCGCGAATTGGACAACCGCCCGATCGGCGCCGGCCGCCGTGGACCGGTCACCGAAAAGCTCCAATCTGCGTTCTTCGATATCGTGTCGGGGAAAAACAAACAGTACGCGCACTGGCTGACCCAGGTCTGAGCCTGCCTCTTTCGAACCCAAGATCGACCCTATGAGCGAACTGAAGGAAATGCCGCTGATCGAACTCAGCGCGAAGGACCTCCCCGCCTATTGCCCGAACCCGGCGATGCCCCGCTGGAGCGCGCATCCGCGTATTTTCATCGACGTCACGCACGGCGAGGCCCGGTGCCCTTACTGCGGCACGCGCTACAAGCTGCGCGACGGCGAGGTGCTCAAAGGCCATTGAGTCCAGCGCCACGCACCGGCGCAGGCTGGTCGTGAAAGCTGTCGCACCGCGGTGCGACGGCCTTCGCGCGCAGCGTCTCCGTGTTGCTTCCCCCGTAATCGACCCGCTTCCGGCATCCCAGGCGAGAGCCGGCCGAAGCGCTTTTTGACTGGAATTTCTGACCCGATGCGCCGTGCGCTCATAATCGCGCCCAATTGGATTGGCGACGCGTTGATGGCTCAGCCATTGTTCGCGCTAATCAAGCGGCTGCACCCGCGGATCGTCCTCGATGCCGTCGCGCCCGCGTGGGTGGCGCCGGTGCTCGCGCGAATGCCGGAGATCCGCGAGATCCATTCGACTGACCTTGAACACGGCAAGCTGCAGCTATGGCAGCGGTGGCAATTGGCCAGCGACCTGCGTGAAGCCGGCTATGACGCAGCCTACGTGTTACCGAACTCGCTGAAATCGGCACTGATTCCATGGCTTGCCGGCATCCCGCTGCGCATCGGCTATACCGGCGAGAGCCGCTATATGCTGCTGAACGTGCGGCATCCGAATCCGCCGAAGGGCGAGCGAGCGCCGATGGTGCCGCATTACGCGGCGCTCGCTTACGCGCCGGGCGCCAAGCTGCCGGCCGACTTGCCGCCGCCGCGGCTAGAAATTGACTTGAACGAGCCGGTGCGCGTGTCACACCGGTTCAATCTCGACACGCGGGTACCACTGATCGCGTTCTGCCCCGGCGCCGAATACGGGCCGGCCAAGCGCTGGCCGCCGGAGCACTTCGCGGCGCTGGCCCGGATGATCGGCCAGTCATTTCCGTACACGCAGATCGTCGCACTGGGCTCGCCCAAGGACAGCGCGGTCGCTCAGGCCATCGCGGAACGCGCCCCGAACGTGCGCAACCTGTGCGGCCAAACGTCGCTTGGCGAAGCCTGTGCACTGATCACGCGCGCGAGCGCGGTGGTAACCAACGATTCCGGCTTGATGCATGTGGCCGCGGCATTGCGCCGACCGCTCGTCGCGCTTTACGGATCGACCGACCCGCGACATACCCCCCCCCTGTCCGAGCTTGCGAAGGTACAATGGCTGCATCTCGAGTGCAGCCCGTGCTTCGCGCGCGAGTGCCCGCTCGGTCACCTGAATTGCCTGCGCGAGCTATCTGCCGAACAGGTATTCGGCGACCTGCGCGGGATGCTGATCGCCAACCGCTGAGCTGTGTCGGGGCGCGCCACGCTTGCCGCGCAAAACGAGCGCCCCGCCAAAACCGAACCCATCATCGACGCGCCATGCCACGTTTCGCCCGCCTTTTCGACGCCGCCGCCGACGCGCTCAACGCGTACTACCAAGCTATTGCCGACGCGAACCTGGATCATGCGATGAGCCTGTGGATCGACGAGGAATTCGCCAGCTGCATCTGCGCGGACGGCACGCACATGCACGGCCTTAGCGAAATCCGCGACGGGCTGGCGAAGCAGTTCGAAGCGGCACGCGTGACGATCGAGCCGGTCGACATCCGCGTACACGACAGCCTGAGCACCGTGGTCTACGCGATCGCCGAGGCACACCGTCCGGCCGACCAGACCGAGCCTGCGACGATGGTGTTCTCGACCTATGTACTCGTGCATGAGCGCGGCGAATGGCGGATCGCCCATATCCACGCGAGTCCGATGCCGGACAAGGCTGCCGGCCAGTTCGCCGCGAAGATGCGCCATGGACAGGGTTCGCTACACTGAGCGCTCGTCGGGCGCGGCCCATATCGATTTGATCTACCGGCCACCCCGCTGGCTACCCAATGCCCATATCCAGACGATCGTGCCGGCGCTGCTCGCGCGCGTGCCACGAGTCGCCTACCGGCGCGAGCGATGGGCCACACCAGATGGCGATTTCATCGAGTTAGATTGGCTCGATACCGCCGGGCAGGCGCCAGATGCGCCGCTCGTCGTGCTGTTCCACGGCCTGGAGGGCAGTTCTGACAGCCATTACGCACGCACATTGATGGCGGCCGTCGCACTGCAGGGCTGGCGCGGCGTGGTCCCGCATTTTCGCAGTTGCAGCGGCCCGATCAATCTGGCGCCGCGTTTCTACCATCTGGGCGACAGCGCCGAAATGGACTGGATTCTGCACCGCCTGCACGACGCGCACGCGGGCCCGCTGCTCGTTGCCGGCGTGTCGCTGGGCGGCAACGTGCTGCTGCGCTGGCTCGGCGAACGGCGTGAGGACGCTGGCAGACTGGTCGATGCTGCGGCCGCCATCAGTGCGCCGCTGGACCCGAGCGTAGGTGGCGTCGCGCTGTCCAGCGGCTTCAACCTCCTGTACACGCGTAATTTCCTGCGCACGCTCAAGCGCAAGACCGTCATCAAGGCGCAACAATACCCTGGCCTGTTCGACGTCACCGCCGCGCTGCAGGCGCGCGACTTCCGGGCGTTCGACGACATCGTCACCGCCCCGCTGCACGGCTTTTGGGACGTGGACGACTACTGGAAGCGCTCGGCGTCTAAGCCGCTGCTGTGCGAAATCACAGTGCCGACGCTGCTGCTCAACGCGCGCAACGACCCATTCCTGCCCGCGCATGCGCTGCCGGCGGCGCGCGACGTGTCAGCGGCCGTCGAACTGGAGCAACCGGAGTACGGCGGCCATGTTGGTTTCATGACGGGGCCGTTCCCAGGACGCATCGAGTGGCTGGCACGGCGCGTGCTGGGCTATTTCCAACCCTACGCTCGATGACTCGCGATGGATGAAATCGTCAAGAAAGCACTGGTCAAATGGCCCGACGTCCCGCACTGCACTGGCTGGCTGCTGCTGGACAGACGCGGCAACTGGCGCATGCGCGATGAAGCGGCGCAGTCGGGCGGCGAGCCGGGCACGCCGATCCGGCACCCGGCGCTGCTCGGCTTCATTAATCGCAACTACCAAAGCGACAAAGACGGCCAGTGGTACTTCCAGAACGGGCCGCAGCGAGTCTACGTCGAACTGGCGTACACGCCGTACGTCGTCAGGATGTCCAAGAACGAGGATTTGTCTGAAGCATTGCATGGCGACGTCCTGACGCTGTGCGACCATACCGGGGCACCGTTCGTGCCATGCGCGTGCTACCTCGACGATGCCGGCGGCGTATTGTTCGTCGATGACAGCGCGCCGGCCCGGGTCGCGGTGTTGCACGATCACGACCTAGCGCTCTTCTCCGAGCACATCGATTTCGATGAGGACGGGCAGCCGCATACGTTCGTCTGGCGCCCGCATGTGCCGTTGCGGATCCAGCCCATTGACCGCGTCGATGTGCCGGCGCGCTTTCATTTCGAGCCTAGCCCCGCCGCGGTCGCGGCAGTGCGCCATGCCGACCCCGTGGCGTGAGCGTGCGGCACGACGGTCCCGGCGGACCCGCTACCCGCGATGCTTGTCGTCGTCCCGCTCTTCCCGATAGCGTTCCTCGAATTCCCGCAGCCGCGCGGCGATCGCCGACATGTCGTAGTATGACGCACCCCGCGTATCGCGCGCCTGCCTGAGCTGGCGGATCGCCGATGGCCACGCGCCGTCGAGCGCCAGCGTCTCCGCTTGCGCACGGCGCTGCTGGACCGTGTCACCCAGCGCGGCACTCGCTTGCGCCAGATAGCGCCACCATTCGCTGCGCTGCGGCTCCGCGGCTGCCTGCGCCCGTGCCAGCGCCTGCGCGTCGTCGTACCGGCGCGCGGCGATCATCGCCTGCAAATACGCGTCGATCGCCGCGTGCGAAGCCGGATCGCGGCGCCGCGCCAGTTGGGCGTCGCGCAACGCATCGTCCAGCCGTCCGGCGCGGCGGGCGATTTCCGAGCCCAGCACGTCCAGGCTGACCGTGGACGACATGCCATCCGGCTGCGCCGACTGCAATGCGCCAAATGCCGCCCGCGCGCACCGCAACGAAGCCTGCGCGGCCGCATAGTGCGCCTGCAGCATTTGCGCCAGCGCAATGCCATACCAGTTCGCCGCCACACTCGGCGCGGTCTGGTCATCGATCTCCGCCCGCAGGCGCTGCTCGATATCCGCAAGGTCGCTTGCCGACTTGTTCTGCAACACCCGCATGCGTGCCTGCACGAATACGTACTCCGGCGACTGCCGCGGCTGGCGATACGCTGCATTGCGGGCCCGGTCCGCCATATCGGCGATCCGCTCCCCGGTCAGGGGGTGCGTTCGCGCGTAGGGCGGCACGCCGACATTCGCGACCGTACCACGCTCCATGCGCTCGAAGAATGATGACATTCCATACGGATCAAAGCCCGCGCCTTCCAGCATCATAAAGCCGACGCGATCCGCCTCGCGCTCGGCGGTGCGTGAAAACCGCAACTGATTGTCGATGGCGAACGCCTGTCCGCCGATCGCCACCGCCGAGCCCAGATCCGCGCTGTGGGCCAGCGCGCCAGCAAGCAAGCCAAACAGCATGCCGGCGATCGCCGCATAGCTGTTGCGCTCGCTGACCGTGATCATCCGCGCGATATGCCGTTGCAGCACGTGACCCATCTCGTGGCCGACTACCGACGCCAGCTCCGATTCGGTGCGTGTCGCGACGATCAAGCCCGTATTCATCCCGATGAAGCCGCCCGGCATCGAGAACGCATTGATCTGCATGTCGCGCACTGAGAACAGGTCGAAATCCGGCACGTAGCCACCGATGTAGCGCTCGCGGGCCGCGACCGCGAGACGTGAGGCGACCGAGTTCAAATAGTCCCGCACCAGCCAATCGCCCAGGTAGTCGGGATCATGCCGCACCGCACGCATCACCCGCTCGCCAAGCTTGCGCTCCGCCTGCGGCGACAACGAGCCGCCTGAGCCGTCGCCGAGGCTGGGCAGCGAGTGCCCGTCCGGTCCATGGGACGCACCTGTGACCCTCGACGTACCCGGACGCTCGATGCTGCCCGCATTGCCGCGATACACGCCGAAGACATCGCTCAGCGAATCGGAATAGCGCGGATCATATTGCCCAACATCACGGCCCGTCGCGCTGACCACCGGATTCGCCGGCGTGCCGGTAGACACCCGCGCGCCGGATAGTTGGGCGCTCGGCAGCCGCGGCCAAACCAGCGCAACGATGACGGACAACGCAATAAGACGTTTGATTTGCATGACTCGGTCAGGACATCCCGGCACACGGCTATGCAACGGCAGCACCCGTTCAGCCGCCGCACCACCGTGAATACAGTAGGCGCGGGCGCGCAGTGCTCATACGCGCCCGCGCGTGCCACTGCTATGATACCGGGATGCCTGCGGGCCTCGGTGAATCGCTATTACACGCTGATGCGCCGCGGACCGGGCCAGCCTCCCGCGGACCGGCAAACCCCCGCAAGCCGCACACCGCCGCTTCCGGCAACGATATCGTGCCATCACTATCATGTCAGAACTTACCCATTTCGATGCATCCGGCCAGGCGCAGATGGTCAACGTCGGCGACAAGGATGCAACCCGCCGTGTCGCGATTGCGCGTGGCACGATCGCGATGCGCGCCGAAACACTGGCGCTCATCCGCGAGGGCCGCGCCGCCAAGGGCGACGTGCTCGGCGTCGCGCGTATCGCGGCGATCCAAGGCGCCAAGCGCACATCCGACTTGATTCCACTGTGCCACCCGCTCGCGCTGACCCGCGTGAGCGTCGATTTCACCCTAGAAGAAGAAACGCCAGCGGCCGTGCACTGCACCGTCCGCGTCGAGACGATCGGCCGCACCGGCGTCGAAATGGAAGCGCTCACGGCGGTGCAGATCGGCCTGCTGACCGTCTACGACATGTGCAAGGCCGTGGATCGCGGCATGACGATTACCGACGTGAAGCTGCTCGAGAAGCACGGCGGCAAGTCAGGGGACTGGGTGGTGGGGGAATAGGCACGGCCAGGATGGCAAATCCCGTCAAATGGGTCCCGCGCTAGGGCGGGACCGGCCATGCCGATCATTCCCCACCGTCTTCGTCGTCCTCCGGCGGCGCCGCCGGCACAATCCCATAGCGGGCGACAAGCGCCTGCTTGAATGGCGCAAGCACACTGCCTGCATCGTCACACGCGTGATACACCACGGCAAGCTGCATCGGCCAATCCTTCAACATGTCCGCAAACACCTTCAGCCGACGCATGGTCTGCAGCGCGCCATCGGTATCGCCAGCGATCGCCTGCAGCACCGCGTACCGCCGCACCACGGTTTCTCCAGGCAATAGGGCCATCGCCTGACGGTGCATCGCCAGCTTCTTGTCGAGATCGGTCTTATCCAATGGCAACAATGTCGCGAAACCATATTCGCCCCATGCGGAAAACAGCACCGCCGGATCGGCCCGGTATTGCTCATAGGGATTGGAGCCGTAGTACAGCACTTCCGAGCGCGCATAGTCGCGCTGGATTGGGTACAACGCGACGAGGCCGGCAAGTACCAGCGCGCCCTGCCCCCCCCGAGCGGCTGCGGGCGCCGCCCGCAGCGGTACGGTCTCCAGCAGTCCAATCACGAACCACGCCGGCAGCAGGAAGAACATGTACTGCTGTGGATACTCGACCAGCGCGTGCATCAACAGGATGCCGATCAGCGCCACGCCGAATACCCGTTCGACCCGCTCACCACCACGCAGAACGCGTACGAACCACAGCAGCAGTCCCACCACGACGATCGTCAGTCCGAGTGCACCGGTCTTGGCCAGCAGGTCGATCACAATGTTATGAGAATTGTTCGCGACCTCGACGCTGCCGAGCTTGTCGACGAGTTCGTATTGAATGCGCGGAAATTCGCCCCAGCCGACGCCAAACCATGGGTGCATCTCGAACATCGCGAGCCCGTATTTCCAGAGCGCCAACCGCGGCGCAATCTGGCCGGCATCCTGGAACCGTTCGGCGGCGGACTGACCCAGATTCAGGCCGAAAGACACATTGGCCCAGCGCGTCGCGATATTGACGGCGACGAAAATGACCAGCAGCAACACCGGCGTCACCCAGTCGCGCAGCGAACGCCGGGTGTCGTAGCGTCCACCATAGGACGTTACGCGATTGCGATGCGCCTCGAACGCCATCCATGCCCCCGCCAGCACGATGACGCCGGTCTGCAACCAGGGGCCACGCGAGACCGTCAATGCCTGACCGGCTGTATAGACCACCGACAACACGATCCATACCGGGTAGCGTAACCGTCGCTGCTGAACCAGATACAGCGCCGCGGCCAGCGCAAACGCGATGTACGTAGCCAAATGGTTCGCCTGCGCCATGTTGCCGAACGGCCGCCGCCCTATCTGCACGTTGTAGCTGACCACGAAGGGCGCCACGCGGTTTTCCAAATGAAACAATTGGACGAATTGACAAAACACCGCGAATACGCCACCTGCCAGCAGCGCGTACGCCATCACATTGAACGCGCGTTGCATCGAACCCAGGCGACTGATCCAGTACCCCGTCTGCGTCGCCATCAACGCGGCGAGCAGAAACCCGCCACCGAGCAGATTCATCGATGGCTGAACGGTATCGATGATGAACGGCTGCGCGAATAACAACGCGCCGAACAGCAGCGGCACGAGCGCCACCCGCGGCGCACCGATCGCCGCGCGCTCGCCGGCCACAAACACCCATGCGAAGACCGATCCCCCAACCAGCAAGTACAACGCAAGCGCCAAGTACTCGGCGTAGAAGGTCGGAATCGGATACGTATGTAACGTGACCGCATACGGCAGGATCCAGGCCAGGATAAGAAAGACAAACGTCAGCAATCGCGGCAACGATACGGGCATGGCGGGTTGGACTCGGGGAAACCGGCGCACTATACAAAAATTCCGCACCGCTGTGGCGATGCATTGGCTATTTAGCTGACTGCAGTTGACTCATCCTGTTGCGCAGAATGCCTCAGACCGCATTCGATTCCCGAAGCGGCCCCTTATGAGGAGCGCACCGATGACTGCATCGACCCGCCAAAAGCCCGACGATTCTTCCCGCACCACGGCACGGGCACCGACACCGTCGTGCGCGGCATTCACGCTGGTGGAACTCATGATCGTACTGGCAATCGTTGGCGTCGTCGCGTCATTTGCGCTACCGGCGTACCGCGACTATCTGACTCGCAGCCGGGTCGGCGAGGGCCTATCGCTGGCCGCGCCGGCGCGGCTGGCCGTGGCGGAAAACGCCGTAGCGGGCGCGCAACGGCTCGGCAGCGGCTATGCACGACCGCCGGCGACGCGCAACGTGGAGTCGATTGACATCGACGACAAAACGGGGGCCATCACGATCAGCTATACATCGCTGGTCGCACCATCCGGCGAAAACACGCTCGTGCTGGTGCCGTCGACATCCGACGATCCGGACGCACCCCATACACAAGTATCCGTCAGCAGCAACCACAGTGACACAGGCACACTGACCTGGGAGTGCTTCGCCGCAGGCAAGACCACTTCGTCGCTTCCGATTCCCGGGCCAGTGCCGGACCCGAGGCCGACGCTGCCGGCCCGTTTTGCGCCGCCGGAGTGCCGTGCGTGAGCCGCATCCAGATTCGCGTGCCGCGGCGCATCGGCATGCTGGGCGTGGCGGCATTGCAGTGTCGCCATCAGCATACTGGGCATGACGGCATCGCAGGACCGGTACCGGTGCGCCGGACCTACGAGCATCGCAATGCCGTGAACGAGCGCCATCGTTGCGTGATCGCCATTGGGGCCCCGCGCATGAACGACACCGGCAGCGTCGTGATGGAGTGCCGGAACGCGTTGGCCGCCGCGTCCCGTATCCGCGCGTCAGCGAACGCGCCCCGCCGTGCCATACCGGCTACGGCGTTTCAGCCGCCCACCGATCCCGATCACGGTCAGCGCACCGACAACGCCGGCGACGTAGTGATAAGCTTGCGTGCTATCCCCAAGCAGCCTCCCCACAAGGGGATCACCGATGATCAGGCCACCGGCAATCCAGCCGAGCAACGCGGCACCGAATGCGACGATCGCCGGGAAACGATCCAGCAGCTTGAGCGCCAGCGTGCTGCCCCATACGATCAACGGCACACTCAACAGCAAGCCGAAGACCACCAGCCCCAGCCGATGCTCCGGCGCAGCCGCATCGGCCGCGCCGGCTATCGCGATCACGTTGTCCAGGCTCATTACGAAATCGGCAACGATGATGGTACGCACGGCCACCCACAGCTTGTCCGCGGCCTTGACGCTGCCATGCGCATCCGGTTGCGGCTGCATCAACTTGATGCCGATCCACAGCAACAACAGGCCGCCAGTGAACTTCAGGACTGGCACGTCGAGCAACAATACGGCGAACGAAATCAGCACGACGCGCAGCGCGATAGCGCCGACCGTGCCCCACAGCACGCCTTGCACCCGTTGCGCGGGGGGAAGATTCCGGCAGGCCAGCGCGATGATGACGGCATTGTCGCCGCCCAGCAGGATATCAATGATGACGATCTGGAGCACGGCGCTCCAGTTCAACGAGGCGAGCAATTCGAGCATGGTGACCGGCGCGGAATGGAAAAAACCAAGCGTTCTTCGGACTCATTGCTTATAGAAAGCGCCGAACTCGAAAGATTTTTGAAAGAATATCAAATTCCGCGCTTCCCCGGCTGGAAAAAGATACGGCCGGCCACCGCATCGCGGTGGCCGGCCGTGCCGGAAGTGATGAATGTGTGTCGGCGGTACTTACAGCACCGACTTCAGCAAGCGACCCATCTCGGATGGGTTCTTCGTTACCTTGATGCCGCACGACTCCATGATCTCGAGCTTCGCTTCGGCGGTGTCGGCGCCACCCGAGATCAATGCGCCAGCGTGCCCCATCCGCTTGCCCGGGGGCGCCGTCACGCCGGCGATGAAGCCCACGACCGGCTTCTTCATGTTGTCCTTGATCCAGTACGAGGCATTCGCCTCGTCCGGGCCGCCGATTTCACCGATCATGATGACCGCATCCGTATCCGGATCGTCGTTGAACATCTTCATCACGTCGATGTGCTTCAGACCGTTGATCGGGTCACCGCCGATCCCGACAGCCGACGATTGGCCCAGGCCAAGCGCGGTCAGTTGAGCGACCGCCTCATACGTCAGCGTACCCGAGCGGGAGACGACACCGATGCGACCCTTCTTGTGGATGTGCCCGGGCATGATGCCGATCTTCAGCTCGTCGGGTGTGATCACACCCGGGCAGTTCGGCCCGAGCAACAACGTCTTGCGGTTCTCGCGGCGCATCCGGTCGCGCACCTCGATCATGTCCCGAACCGGAATGCCTTCAGTGATGCAAATCGCCAGGTCCAGATCGGCTTCGACGGCTTCCCAAATTGCCGCAGCGGCGCCGGCCGGCGGCACGTAGATCACCGACACGGTTGCACCGGTCTGCGCCTTGGCTTCCTTGACGCTGCCGAAAATCGGAATGCCCTCGAAATCCTCGCCAGCCTTCTTCGGATTCACACCCGCAACATAGGCAGCGCGGCCATTCGCGTACTCGCGGCAGGCGCGCGTGTGGAACTGGCCGGTCTTGCCGGTGATACCCTGCGTGATGACCTTCGTATCTTTATTGATCAGAATCGACATGTAATGACCTCTTTCGTTCGGTGTCGCAGCTCGCGAAGGCGCGGTGGCCAACGACACCATGCGTATCCTCGATGTGAGCGCGGCGGCTTACTTGCCTTCGGCTGCGGCGACGACCTTCTGCGCGGCTTCTTCCATGCTGTCCGCGGAAATGATCGGCAACCCGGAGTCGGCAAGCATCTTCTTGCCGAGGTCCTCGTTGGTGCCCTTCATCCGCACGACCAGCGGGACCTGCAGGTGCACCGCCTTCGATGCCGCAATCACGCCCTCGGCGATCACATCGCAACGCATGATCCCACCGAAGATGTTCACGAGGATAGCCTTCAGATTCGGGTTCTTCAGCATCAGCTTGAACGCTTCGGTCACCTTCTCGGTCGTCGCACCACCGCCGACATCGAGGAAGTTCGCCGGTTCGCCGCCGAACAACTTGATCGTATCCATCGTCGCCATCGCCAGGCCGGCGCCGTTGACCAGACAGCCGATGTTGCCATCAAGGGAGATGTACGCGAGATCGAACTTCGACGCCTCGATTTCGGCCGGATCCTCTTCGTCGAGGTCACGGTATGCAACGATCTCCGGGTGACGGAACAGCGCGTTCGAATCGAAGTTGAACTTCGCGTCCAGGGCAATGACCTTGCCGTCACCAGTCAGGATCAACGGGTTGATTTCAGCCAGCGAGGCGTCCGTTTCCCAGAACGCCTTGTACAGTCCGTGCAGATTCGCACGAGCCTGCGCGAGCGATGCATCCGGCACGCCGATTTTCTTGGCAATCTCGTCTGCTTCAGCGTCCTGCAAGCCCTTGGCCGGATCGACCGCAACCTTGTGGATCAGCTCGGGCGTCTTCGCGGCCACTTCCTCGATGTCCATGCCGCCTTCACTGGAGGCCATCAACACGACCTTTTGCGAGATACGGTCGACGACGAGACCAACATACAGTTCCTTCTTGATGTCCGCGCCTTCTTCGATCAGCAGCCGGTTAACCTTTTGCCCCTCAGGGCCGGTCTGATGCGTCTTGAGTTGCATGCCAAGGATCTGGTTCGAATACTCGCGCACCTGATCCAGCGACTTCGCGACCTTGACGCCACCGCCCTTGCCACGGCCACCAGCATGGATCTGGGCCTTCACCACCCAGACCGGGCCGCCGAGTTCCTCGGCCACCTTGACGGCTTCGTCTACCGAAAACGCGGGCTTGCCGCGCGGCACCGTGACCCCGAATTTCCGCAGGATCTCTTTACCCTGGTACTCGTGAATCTTCATGCGTGATTCCCTTCAGTCTGAGAGTTGGAATGAATATCGCTGTGTGCAGCGCTTGGCGCAGCTTCGCGCACGACGCGGCGCGGACCTCACGCGGCGCGTGGCCATACCAGCGCGGATAGAATTGCGTGACCACGGGCCATCATCAAGCTTCAACGCGTGGCAGCGATCAAGCTGAAACGGCATCACATCGCCGGCTGCGTCCGTGTCTGACACGCCTGTCTGCGACACCTCGCCGACGCAAGCCTGGAGGGTTGCACTCGTCGATAGCACGCGCAAATTGGTCAGATGCGCGCGGTCCGCCGCCTCACCAAGATGCTCAGTGACGGCATGCCGGAGCCCACGACGCAAGTCCAACCCAATCAATGCGCGATCGCTTGAATTGGCGTCTTCACCATGCCCCAGATAAGAAACCCATTTCACCGCCGGTGACTGCGCATCGACGACATTCATCTGACGATCAATCGTCGCCGGCAGCCGGAGTTTGTAGATAGGTAGCTCGGTCGGCCTAACGCCGGTTGCGAGTTGCGTGTCGCGCGCGTTGCAATCGGTCAGACATGCTTCGATGTCCCACAGGCCGTTTCCGCGCTCGAACGCTTGCACGTCAATCGCACGGCGATGACGCGCCCGACGAGGAGCAGAGGGAGGGAGCGGCATGGAAAGGGTTGGTTGCGGCCGGATGGAAAACTCAGCGATTTTAGCATACCGGTCCGACGGCCTGACGACACCCGCGCGCCCACCCCGGAACGCACTTCATCGCCACGAACGTATAGACGAAGCACAACATGCCGCGTAGCACGACGCGGTCTACGCGGACCGTCATTCATCGCCGGCTCCGTCGTCGATCCCGCTGACGAGCCGCGAAATCACCGCGCGGGAAAAGCCGCGGGCGGCCAAGAAACGCGCCTGCTTCGCACGCTCGGCCGGCGACTGCGCGACATGGCCCTGAAATTTCTTTTGCCACACCGCTTTCGCCCGTTCCCATTCGGTTTCCCGTAATTGATTGCCGACGTCGTCCAGCAGGTCGCCATGCAACGCGTGCCGCTTCAACTCACCAACGATCCGGGCCGCGCCGAAGCGGGACGCACGGCGATGCACGACACTTTCGGCAAACCGACTGTCGGACAGCCAGCCGTCCCGCTCGAGTGCATCGAGAATCGGCTCGATATTGTCGCCTTCCTGGGCGTCGCGCTTGAGCTTAGCAGCCAGTTCGGCACGACTGTAATCCCGACGCGACAAATACCTCAACGCGCGCCCCTTCAGGCTTGGCGCGGGACGCGGGCACTTCGTGCGCACTTCGCGTTACGCTTGTCCGCTCTCGCCGACTACCGCGCCGGCCGGCATCGCCACGACGCCAAGCGACTCGCGGACGCGATTTTCGATCTCACGCGCAAGATCCGGATTTTCGCGCAGGAACTCCCGCGCATTGTCCTTGCCCTGGCCGATCTTCTCGCCGTTGTAGCTATACCAGGCGCCCGCCTTCTCGACGATCTTTGCCTGGACGCCAAGATCGATGATTTCACCGTGTCGCGAAATCCCCTCACCATACAAGATATCGAAAATCGCCTCGCGAAACGGTGGCGACACTTTGTTTTTGACCACCTTAACCCGCGTTTCGTTACCGATGACTTCGTCGTTCTTCTTGATCGAGCCGATCCGACGGATATCGAGCCGGACCGACGCGTAAAACTTCAACGCATTGCCTCCGGTGGTGGTTTCCGGGTTGCCGAACATTACACCGATCTTCATGCGAATCTGGTTAATGAAGATGACCAGGCAATTGGTCCGCTTGATCGTACCGGTCAGCTTGCGCAGCGCCTGCGACATCAGCCGCGCCTGCAGGCCGGGCAGTGAATCGCCCATTTCACCTTCGATTTCGGCCTTCGGCACGAGCGCGGCCACCGAGTCGATGACGATCATGTCGATCGATCCCGAGCGCACGAGTGCATCGGCGATTTCCAGTGCCTGCTCGCCAGTATCAGGCTGAGAAATCAGCAGTTCCGACGCGTTAACGCCCAGCTTGGACGCGTACTGGACATCGAGCGCGTGTTCCGCGTCGATGAACGCACAGGTGCCGCCAATTTTCTGCATCTCGGCGATTACTTGCAGCGTAAGCGTCGTCTTGCCGGACGATTCCGGCCCGTAGATCTCGACGACACGGCCACGCGGCAGCCCACCGACACCTAGCGCAATGTCTAGGCCAAGCGAGCCAGTCGATACGACTTGAATGTCTTCGACTGCCTCGCCATGGCCAAGCCGCATGATCGACCCCTTGCCGAACTGCTTCTCGATCTGCGACAGCGCGGCAGCCAGTGCCTTGCTCTTCTCCGCAGTCAGTCCAGCTGAGCCTTTCTTGCTTTCTTCCATGAATCGTCCTTTGCTATGATGAGCGGCAGTCCGTTGCCGAGGCGGCACGCCTCGCATCGCGGCCATCCCCGGATGATACCGCTGCCCGCGCCAACGCACGGCTTCGGATACTGTATAAAAAAACAGTGTCTTTTGCAAGCGCGAAATATATGCATCCTTTCCGCAACTAGCATGCCTGGTGCCGCTGCGTGCCCCGCCCCTCGAGGTAGGGTCGGTGCATATTGCATTGGACATCGTGTGTCGTTGCAATATGCAGATAAGGAAACGCCGGAAAGGGGAGCAGGTTTGCGCCGCCGGCACTAAAACACGCCCGTGCGCATTCTTTGCCGAAAATGACAGCATACTCGCGGATGGCTTGATCCGGTCACTCCGCCATTCGGGCTATGCGACCGATCACGTCAAGACGGGGGCCGAGGCCGACGTTGCCTTGTCGATGCAATCGTTCGACCCGCTGGTCCTTAATCTCGGACTGCCGCGCATGAGCGGGCTCGACGTATTACGCAGACTGCGGCAACGCAATTCCAACCGCTTTGCATCGGCCAGGCCCCAAGGGGGACGTGAAAGTGGTTGACATCGCGTCTGCTCATGTCCATAATCCGAGGTTCTTTCGGCGAATTAGCTCAGTCGGTTAGAGCGACGGAATCATAATCCGCAGGTCCGGGGTTCGAGTCCCTGATTCGCCACCATATTTGACACGGCCCGCCGCGATGCGGGTCGTTTTGTTTCGTTCCGAAAATAGCGCGCTGTTCCGCAATCTTCGCTACCGGGTAGGCGTCACCGGCTTGTCCTTTCGGTGCCGCACATACCGGCACGTCATCTTTTCATCAGCGTGTCCTAGCTGGTCGTTGGCCGCCGCCATGCCTGCCAATTTCTCCTGTCGGTGCCCGCTTTAGCGCGCAGGTCGCGGAACTGGAGCGCTGCGATGACAGCAGCCAGTTCGTGCCGCTTCTGCGTACGCGCCTTCTTCGCCGCCACTTCGCGCGCATTCTCAAACCGGAACCTGAGCGCGAGAGCGGTCAATGCCGCCCCCTGTTCATTACAAACAATCGTCAGTTCCAGCACATCTGCCGGCCGCTGCCCGGTCAGGTAGGCCAGTTCCATCGCATTCCGAGTCGGGCCGTCAGCCTCGGCCCAAACCGCCTGATACGTGCCGTCATCAACGTAGGTATCCCGCCCAACCTCCCGGAATCCACGCACGCCGGCGCAAGGATTCGGCTTGCCGTCAGGCCGCGCCCACGTGCGAAATTCCAGATGTGCAAAAACAGCGCCTTCTCCCGATTCGCGCGAACCCGCCCCTCGCTGCCTTTTGTGGCCCGCCCCTTCTCCTGCAAAGCGTTTGACGGCGTCCTGCACACGCCAGTCTAGATACTGGCGAATGTGAATTGGCTCGATGTTGTCCAGCGGTGCCGACGGCGCGTCGAAGAACTCGTACAGCTTCGCCAATTCCTTCAAATTGTCGCGCTGCATGCGCAATGCCTCCTGCGACAATACCTCCCGTGGATAGCGCTCCGCCGCATAGCGAAACGTGATTAGATCGGCATGCCGTGGCTTCGAGTTGACGGTCAACTCGGCCCTTTTGCACCGCCAGCGCATAGTCCGAGCTGAGCGAAATTTCGCGCCGAGGCGTGCCACCGGCATCCAGCTTGCGGCCAGTGAGGCGCGATACTTCTTCATCAGTCAGGAACATGGGGCCGTTCATCGGACAATTCTCCGAAATTCCACCACCCCGCATCCACGGGTTCACATCCCAGCCGTAACCGCGCGCGGCGTTAGGGCTGTCCCATAACAGTCGGTACCAAAATAACGAGTTGAGGGTATTCGGTTTGCGGCTATGACCCACGAACGAATTCCATCCTTCTAATTGGGCATCGCCATAACTGACGTTCTGCAATTGGTCAGCGTGCGCGCTGGTCACTTCGAGCGTGATGCGAGACGCTCAGCGCGGCATGTGAATCGACGCTCGCCACGACGATCCCGCGTTGTTGGCGCGGTGATCGGGCTCGGTAAGCTGCTGGCTGATGGCGAGCGAATTTGCGCGCGTCTCGTGCTCGGCTGCATGATCATCGGGGCGGCTTTGTCCGCTAACGCCAGTGCAGCACTGACGGTCTTTAACAATCTGCACCCGACCGCGCTCGTGGGCATCGCCTCTGCTTTAGGGATCCTAGGGCAGTCGGCGCTGGAGGCAGTCGTTCAAAAATGCGTGGGTTACATGCCAAACTCATGAAACCAACAGTTGTCGTTACCGTGCTGCTCTTGCCGCTGACACTGAGCGGCTGCGTGTCGCCGTCGCACGGTTGTCCTCCTATCGACATGGGTTGCTCGCGGTCGCGTTTAGGCATTCATTCTTTGCTAGCCTGCTGCTTAGCAGCGAATTAACAATCATAATCTGCCCCGCCTGTCCCGCAACGCACCATCTGTGCCCAGAGCCACACCCTACGCTCCCCCAGTCTCGGCGTCAGGGGCCCGCGCCCTGATTACCCGCTTTATTGCCCATAACTCATTCCCGGAGTTGTCGATGGACTTTAACGACGCATTGAATACTGCCCCAGCCGCTATTTATGCAATGAACCAAGGGGCGCCCGCTGCACCGCCTACGGGCGCAAAACGACCAGCGGATTCCACACTCGACACACACTCCAAAAAGCCCAGAATCTACGACACTTTGCCAGGCGAAGTGATTCTGGAGATCGCACGCTACCTACCGTTGGATCATATTCCCGAGTTTTCACGTGTTAATCGCAACACCTATACCTGATGGAGGAAAGACGATGGGCGTGGCGCTGTTACCAGCAAGCGGCCAGCGTCTCCGATCTCGCGTCGCTGCAACAACTGATAGGTGAAATTGAGCAAATACAGGCCGAACCGGATCTGCGGGCCGAACCGCTCACAGCTCTGTGGGAACAGTCACGATCAATAGGGTTATCTACGGCATACGAAATCGAGGCTTTCAAATCGCTGTTTGCGGCAACCGACCGCCTCCCGGAACAAGGCCTTCCCTTACAGAAAACGATGCTTGCTTCAATGGATAAATTTCCTAGAAGCATGCGACTTCTAATGTTTGATTTTGCTTATACGATGGCCGAACAGCATCGCCTCGATCAAGCGAATTTCTGGTATGAGCTAGCTCAGGCTCTTCCACAGGTAACGCCGGCGTCTGAGTATCTTAAACGCTATCAGGCGTTGCTCAACCGGCTAGCGCGTCTGAACACGCCCCAGAAAGCCGAACTGATTCCGCTATTGGCTAAACAACTACAATTCAACCGTCGGATTGATCCTACGGGCAGTGAGGCTCTTTCGGCCCATATATTCTTGCAACAGCAAACGCTGTTGCTGCCGCCATCCCTGCAAGGCGCATCGGTGGGCATGCTAGCCGCCGCTACGGAGGAACTACCTGCAATAATGCGAGTAGCACGCTACGCGGAGATGCGACAACTAGCATTATCGCTTCCGGACGAACAATTAGGTGTCGCGCTGCGCAAATTTCCATTTGGTTTGGTTCATTTACCGAGCGAGCACCATGCGCACGAGTTCCAATTACTAGAGCCGGCCTTACTGCGCGTGTTGCTCGAGCAGCGTGTGCAAGTCGCACGGAGTTTGCTGGAGTGGGCCCTCCTGCTTGGCGACAAGTTCTCAAAGCAGGTATGGCAGCATGCGCTGCAGCTCCTTGACGGTCGCGACGCAACAGAACTATTAGAGGCGTTAAGCAAGGTAAGGGTTTCGCTAAGAACCCCGGAGTGGCAAGACGCGGTCAAAGAGGTCACTGCTTTTATGGACCGCAACCGCTTCACAGAACAAACGCGGACGACGATAGACACCCGTATGCTGCAGTTGCTTCACCCTGAGGACCGGATGACCCTGTGAACGCTTCGCAAAATGCCATGAAGTTTCGGATGCGGACGCGATAATTCGGCAATTTTGCGGTATCACTGTAAACACTGCTCACATCGGCCCTCAGATCAAGGAGCGGCAATGGACACTTCACGAATTGGCTCCCGGAGCCCAAGTCCAGTAGGGTCCCCCTCGTTACACCTCTCCTATCAGGAATCTTTAAGTATTTAAGCGTTACTCAAATTTTCGGGCCCATCGACTTCAAGGCTTACGCGCGGGCGCCAAGGGCTTTGGGCTCGAATTCGCTGCCGCGCTTCGTGCAACGTTGCGCGCAGCGATGGAAGTCGAAGGTCCCGCGGTCGTCACCATTCCTGCCGATTATTCCGATAACACGAAGCCGATGGGCCCGCTGTGACTGAATCTATCCAGCGGCGCAATACCGCCGAACTACATCGAGCTGGACATGGTGGACCGCGCGGTGGACTTGGTAGAGAAACGCGTAGACTGCGTGCTGCGCGCCGACCATAAGCTCATGCTTTTTCGCCATCGTGCGGAACATGCGCACGTGAGTCGGGAACGCTCCTTGCTTCCCCATGCACGCCGCGCCGCGCGCGGCACATCAATCACGCTGGAGGTATCGACGGTATGAACCATTCACAAGCGCAAACAGATATCGCGCGGGCTTTGCTAATCATTTTTATTTTGTCGCTGCTGATCGGGGGCAGCCTGTATATCATGAGCCCGTTCCTACCCGCGCTGATTTGGGCCACGATGATCGTCGTGGCAACGTGGCCGATGATGCGCGGCGCACAGGAGCGGCTCGGCGGACGACGCGGCCGAGCGACTGCGTTGATGCTGGCCGGCTTGTTGATCGTCATCGCGTTGCCACTGTATGGCGCGGTGGTGGCCATCGCGGCCCACGCCGATACGATCCTGCAACACGCCCGTGCCCTGCCGAACTACCGGCCCGCGCCGCCGCCGGCTTGGTTGCACGAGGTGCCGCTGGTCGGCGAGCGCATCACCTCGGCATGGCAGCGGCTCACCCACGCCGGCGTCGACGGCCTGCTGGAATTCGTTGCCCCCTACGCCGATACCGGCGCGAAATGGATGGTGTCGCGCGCGACCGCGGTCGGTGGCGTACTCGTGCATCTGCTGTTGACGCTAATCCTATGCGGGGTGTTGTACATGCATGGCGAAGCGGCAGCAGGGGCCGTGCGGCGCTTTGCTTATCGCCTTGCCGATGAGCGCGGTACGGCCGCGGTGCGCCTGGCCGGCCAGGCCATCCGCGCCGTCGCGCTGGGCATCGTCGTAACCGCGGCCGTGCAATCGGCGCTGGCCGGGCTGGGGCTACTCGCCGCTGGGATACCCGGCGCGGGCATGGTATGCGCGATCACCCTCATCTTCTGCCTGGCGCAGATCGGTCCGCTGCTGCCGTTAATTGGCGCGGCAATCTGGTTGTTCTATCAGGACGCGACTATTGCCGGGGTCGCCATGCTCATCTGGGCGTTCGTCGTTTCTAGTCTCGACAATGTCATACGTCCGCCGCTGATCCAGCGCGGCGTGGACCTGCCGATGCTATTGGTGTTGGCCGGCGTACTCGGTGGACTGTTTGCATTCGGCATCGTCGGACTGTTCATTGGGCCGGTCATTTTGGCCGTCACCTACAAGCTGATGCACGCATGGATCGACGAGCAGGCCAAAGCCGTATCCCGCCCCACTCGCCAAGAACGGGCGTAGCCGTAACGACGCGGACGCCCCGCGCCGGCGTTCAACCTAGCACCGCACGACGAGCAACGGGCTCGTCGGCGCGCCGACGCTTGCCTTGCGCTGGGCATCGCATTCGCGGGCTCCACGCTGATAGTTGCCTGCGGCGGCGACAACGCGTGACTTCTGGCCAGTGCTGACCGTGGTCAGGCTAACGCTGGCCATCAAGCCGCAGACATAGCTGGCGCTTTGGCTGCCGAGACTCAACGACGCCCGTTGATCGGTCCGCCTCCTTGGCCACCGCAAAACTGCACAGCTCCCAATGTCATAACGCCGCCACTTTCGCGATTTACGACAACGAGGCCACCTAAGCCCGCCGCACGTGCGACGACAAGTTTTCACGTCGCATTGTTGAGACGCAATCGGGCTGCTAGCGCAGTGTATCGACGATCAATGCGACGTTTAGGCCAACCACCAGCACTGCGGCCACCATCGATAATACGGCAAGCCACGGACCGAGCCGATAGCCACCCATCACGTCGCGATGGCGACACAACCAAACCAGCGCAATCATCGGCACCGGCACCGTGAGACTCAATACCACCTGGCTGATGATCAAGGCGCGGGTCGCATCGACACCGGCGGCGACCACGACGAACGCAGGCAGCATCGTCACCAAGCGGCGCACGATGACGGGAATGCGGAAACCGACGAAGCCCTGCATGATCATCTGTCCCGCCATCGTGCCAACCACCGAGCTAGACAAGCCCGACGCGATCAGGGACACAATGAACAGCGCCGAGGCCGCGGCCCCGAACAACGGCGTCAACGTCCGGTACGCCTGGTCGATCTCGGCAACATGCGCATGGTCGGGATGAAATGCGCCGGCGGCCATCACCACCATGGCCATGTTGACCAGCCCTGCCACGCTCAGCGCGACGAGCACTTCGATCCGGTTGTAGCGCAGCAGCGTGCGACGGTCCGCGTCGCTTCGCGCGACGATGCGCTCGCCGGTCAGTCCTGAATGCAGGAAGAGCGCATGCGGCATGACCGTCGCGCCGACGATGCCGACCGCAATGGTCAATGCCGGGTGGTCCGGTATCGACGGATGAAGCGCGCCGTGCCCGACTGCGCGCCAATCGATTGGCACGATGAACAGCTGCGCGACGTAGGCCAATGCGATGATACCAACTAGGGCGCCGATCGCCAGTTCCAGCGGTCGAAAGCCGTGCCGCTGGAACATCAGCATCAGGTACGTAAGCACGCCGACAATCACCATGGCGGCGAGCAACGGAATGTGAAACAGCAACGCCACGCCGATGGCCCCGCCGATGAACTCGGCTAGGTCCGTGGCCATTGCCGCGAATTCGCTAGCCACCCACATCGACAAGGTCACCGGCTTGGGCAGACGCGCTCGGCACAACTGGGCCAGGTTGCATCCGGTCACGATGCCGAGCCGCGCCGACAGGCCCTGGAAGAGCATCGCAACGAGGCTGGCGAACAGCACCACCCACAGCAACTGATAGCCATATCCAGCGCCAGCCTGGATATTGGTCGCGAAGTTGCCCGGATCTATGTACGCGACGGACACTACGACGGCCGGTCCGGCCAACGGCAGCAGGATGCGCACGCCGCGTCGGCGGCCGTCTAGTACCTGTCTGACTTGTTGCGCGGTTTGCTCGCTGGAAATCGCCATGAATTTGCACATCCCCGTCTGCACATCTTCGTCGTATTGAATGCATCGGCGCCGGCGCGTGCGACGCCCTCCGGCAACGCCGCAGCCGCGGCGTCACCGTTCTGGATTGCGGCGGTCGTCGGCCACGACTTTGCGGCCGTATTCGAGCGCCGCCGCGCGCGCCTGCTCAATGGTGTCAAACGGGCCAATCTCGGGGGCGCCCGGAAATGGGAAGATCACGCGGCGATCGGCCTGTCGCACAACCTTCAGCATACCGATAAAACGGCCGTCCACACCGGGCTTGGCGGTGACGAGCACCTTGAATCCTTCGCTCCAGGGCTCCTCGGCGCCGGGCTCCTGCCCCCCGGCTCGGGGTGTGTTGTACTGCACGGTCCTCTCCTGTCGACTCGGTTCCACACGCCAACGCCATGTCGTGCCCCGTGCCGGCTGCCGCCGTGCTTTGTTCGAAACACGGCGCCGGCTTCAACTACCGGACGGCACCGTTAGCCGTCAGCATGGTCCGTTCCCGGCTGCGAGTCACATCAATTTGCAAGCTGGTGCGAACGCAGGCTGGCCGCGCTGGCACACACGATACGTTCAGCCCGCGGTACGCTCTGTCCGCGATACGTTTGATACGCGATACCCGCGGGTACGAACAGCACCGCTAATGCGCGAACGCGCCACCGACACACCCTGCACCGGCATCCGCGTACAACAGGCAGCAGGAATCTGGTGCTTGGTGCCGCGTGGCCCTTCGTCAACCGGCGCCCCGCCGCCTTTCGATCAACAAGCGCGCCCGTTCCAGTCCGGCGCGCATGGCTTCGTCAGCGGTAAGCCATTCCGGCGTCGCCTCTTGCGGCATGTCGAACTGCACTGGGTTGCCATCGCGCGTGATCTGGACCTGCGACACCCATGCGCCCCGCGCGTTGCGCTGCGCCGTCACCGTGACATGGTGGTCCAGGTAGTCGAGTATCGTGGCGCCCTGATCACTGGCGCCGGATAAGCTGTTCATCACCATCCTCCGTCGATCTACGTTGCCTTCGGGTTGCCTCCACTGCGGTATCTGTCACACGCTTGCGCCGGATCCGACCTTTTTTCAACGAACGGATCGAGCCGTTCCGGCTATGCGTGAATGCCTTGCGATCGCACGGCGTGCACCGAACAGTCTTCCTATCGGAGCACGCGCTCGACGCCGCTGTTGCAATGCTCGTGCCACGACGCGATTGCGCATTGCATTGGCGGGAACGTGCGTTGCGCAAACAAATCGGCGGCCGACGCTACGCGTACGGCCTTGGCGAGCACCGCGACACCTTTCACGTCACAGGAGGCTTCATGTTCGTCCACAACAAACGATTGCAGTACACCGTACGGGTCAATGGCACGGACCCTGGCCTGGCTAATCTGTTGCTGGAGCAGTTCGGCGGCCCACAAGGCGAACTGGCCGCAGCAATGCGTTACTTCACGCAGGCCATCAGCGAGGAAGACCCCGGCCGCAAGGACATGCTGTTCGATATCGCAACGGAAGAACTCAGTCATCTGGAGATCATCGGGTCCATCGTCGCGATGCTTAACCGCGGAGCGAAGGGCGAGTTGGCCGAGGCGGTCGATGAGCAGGCCGAGCTTTATCGCAAACTGAATGGCGCTGGCAATGACAGCCATGTGACACAAGTGCTGTACGGCGCCGGCACGCCGCTGACGAATTCGGCCGGTGTGCCGTGGAGCGCCGCGTACATCGATACGATCGGCGAGCCAACCGCCGACCTGCGCTCGAATATCGCCGCCGAGGCCAGGGCCAAGATCATCTATGAGCGGCTGATCAATGTCACCGACGATCCCGGCGTGCGAGACGCGCTCGGCTTTTTAATGACCCGCGAGATCTCTCACCAAAAATCATTCGAAAAAGCGCTTTATTCGATTGCTTCAAATTTCCCGCCGGGCAAGCTGCCGCCCGAGCCAGAATATGCGAGCAGTTATTTCAAGATGTCCAAGGGCGCGCCGCCGGAACATGGCCCGTGGAATGAAGGCGGCGACTTGAAGCTCGTGCAAGACCCGCCCCCCGCGGTCGATGGCGGCGACGGCAGCGCCACCGTCACCCTTCAGCCAGACGAGGACGCCGCGCTGAACGCGATGAGGCAGCGATTGAAATCGGATCCGTCTGTGGATCCCGGGACCGGTGCGGAACTGGGCATGAAAAAACCGTAGCGCACGATTCACAGCATGGGCAAGTTGTGTTGGTACGACGCACGGAACATAACTTGCTCGCTACCGATGCAGACATTAACCCAACAGGAGTATCGAAATGGCAAACCACGCTACTTCAAACGACCCACAACACAGTCCTGAGCAAGGTACGCCAAACAATGACACATTTACCACGGACGTGTCTGAAACCGACGATCAAGGTACGACCGTGCGCGAGACGCAAGTACGCGAAGACGATCTATCCGAGGTCGATTCGAGCGAGCGCGGCGAAAAACAGTAAAGAGTGGCCCGAAGTCGCAAAGCTGCCGCCTGAGCTGACAACACGGGAAACAGCGCTCATGCAGTTCCCGCCACCTTTACCTTTCGACAATCGCCGTGCGGCAGGCGTTGTGCTAGGTTATGCCCTTGCGCGTTATCGTGGTGCTGCGCCGCTCGTCGTTGGCCTACCACGCGGCGGTGTACCAGTCGCATACGAGGTGGCCTGCGCCCTTGGCGGCACGCTCGATGTGCTACTGGTACGCAAGCTTGGCGCGCCGCAGCAGCCTGAACTTGCGCTCGGCTCCATCATTGATGGGAAACCGCCGCAGGTGGTCTGGAATGATGACATCATTTCCATGTTGCGTCCCAGCGATGACTACTTGCGCGGTGAACAACACCGCCAATGGCAGGAACTGGAACGACGCCGTGCATTATATCGGGGCGGTATGGGGCCTGTTGCGGCCCCGCACCGTACGGTTATCGTCGTCGACGATGGCGTGGCCACCGGAAGCACGATGAAGGCGGCGCTACTCGCGTTGCGCAAGTTGGGTGCTGCACGCCTAGTCGCGGCAGCACCGGTCGCTCCACGCGACGTCTGGAATTCGATTGCGACGCTGGCGGATGACGCTGTATGCATCGCACCGCTCGATTCGTTCGGCGCCGTAAGTCTGTATTACGTCGATTTCACGCAAACCACTGACGCCGAAGTCATCGAATTGATGACGCAGGCGCGCGATGCGTGCGCCTGAGTGGCGTCAGCCATGCGGGCCTGGACGCAGCCGCCAAAACGTCAGTGCGCAACCGAGCCGCATGTCGGTCACCGCGCTGGCGCCAACCGAGGTGGCGGCACGCGGATGGCAGCGCCGCTGAAAGCTAATCATTCATCCTCTGGTCCTGTCATGCTGACGAAGTCGAGCAGCTTCGTGCGAGCTGCGTCGCTAAGCGGGTTACGCTCGATGAACGCCAGAAGTTCGCTCTTTGCGTCCTCCCATTGCTGCATGGAAAGCAGCGGTACCAATTGCTGGTACGCCAATTCGTCGACCACATTAAACAGACAGGTGTCGTCGCAGCCGTCGAGCAACTGCAACGCATTGCGCCACACCCGCCTGGACAGCGTCGCGTCAATCAATCCGATGGTGCTCTCAAGCAATCCCAGTGCGACTGCCTCACGATGATCGGGCCGCACGCGACTGACAAGAGGCTCTAGCAACGCGAATTCGGCTGCATGGTATTGCTGTGGCAGCAGCACCAACGCAGTCGGCAGGCGCCGAAGCACAGGGCCGAGCTGATCGTCCGGCAATGCCTCTGTTAGGCTACGCAGCTGCACATAATGCGCCGGCATTTGTTGCGCCGGCAGCAACCATATCATATGGGCCAGTGCGCCAATTGGCGCCCCTTGATAAGAGCGGGGCAATCGCTGAACCCAATCTTGCATGAGCCGGTGGTATTTGGCCAGCGTGGCTGATTCATCCGGGTCATCTTCGCAGAATCCAGGCAGCAGCGTCACCAGTTGCGCGATCAACTCCGACTGCGCAAGCACGTCCAACGAGGCAAGCCTGCCAACGAAAGCCGAGTATTCGCGCTCGAAGCGCGGCGGATCCAGCGGCAAGCATCTGAGCAACCATGCAAGCGAGGACCACAACTGGTCATGCCCAGCACCACTCTTTTCGATGGCCACATGGACGAAGTCGTACATTGGCAGCTGGTCCTCGGCTGGCAATCCCGATATTGTGCCAATCATACCTTTGCGTATCGGCAAGCTCGCATGCGTCGGCACCCGGCCTGCCATATCGAAGATCCGCTTGTATGCTTGCGCTCGGTATTGCCGGGGCAATTCCGGTATTCGAGGCCACAGCGCCTCGAGCGGCGCAGCCCACAACATCGGTTCGCCGTCGATCCGTTCAATTTCATCCAGCAGTTCCTGCGTGCGGCGCGAATCGAGCCGACGGACATTATCAGCACGTTGACAACAAAGCCAACTGTGTCGCACGTCCCACAGCGCGTGATAGTTGCGCCGCGTCGTCGAGGACAAGTTGCCAATGTCGTCGAACGACGTGTGTGTTGCGATCTGCCGAATGATCTCAGGCGGCAGATCTTGGAGCGTCGTCGTGCGCCTCGCTGCGGAGCCAGCCGGCTGTTGTGCCGCGCGTTGGCCGGCCAACAGTGCGGCAAGCGCGCTGCCCCCTGTTACACCCGGCGGCGCAGCACCCGCAACGCTAACCTGCTGTTGTTGCACGCAATGGGTGACAACCGCACTGCACGCGTGGATCAAATCGAAATCCATGAGCTCACCGGAAAAATTTTTCGTAAAGTAACACGGCCATCGGCGGCTGCGTGGCGTCGCCCCATTGGGTCATTGGCGCATAAGCTAACGCAAACCACCTCGTCGGAGATAGCGGCAAGCGGCTACGAATAGGTTTTGGTCTGATGTCGAAAAGTCCCACAACGCGCACGAAAATACGTGACAAATCGTCGCAACGTCGGTCTGATGGCCGAATCGCCCTACCCATCGCGACGTCCAAACAAATGGCGAATATGACTGTTCGGTGATAGAATAACCTGCTGCGTTGCAGCACCTTCGCCGCCGCCATCGGCGCCGCGAGCCGGAAGGCGCGCCAAGCCTTCGCCAAAACTACCTGCGTTACCAAATGCGGTCCCCGTTATCGATGGAGTTACGCGTGTCTTCTAGACGCCTCTTGCGCCCGCTGCTGGCTGCACTTCTGGCTGCCAGCGCAGGCTTCGCCAGCGCTGCCAAAGAGCAAGCAAACCTGCCGCCCCTGAACTCGATGGAAGCCCGCGTCGCCGCGTGCGCCGCGTGCCACGGCGACCATGGTCAGGGCACCAACAACGATTACTTCCCGCGTCTTGCAGGCAAGCCCGCTGAATATCTGTACAACCAGTTGGTCAATTTCCGCGACGGACACCGCAAGTACCCGCCGATGAACTATCTGGTCACGTACCTTTCCGACGATTACCTGCGCAAGATCGCCGAGTACTACTCGAAACAACGGCCGCCGTACCCGGCGCCGTCGCAGCCGACCGTATCGGCATCAACACTGGCGCGCGGCAAGCAGATCGCGCTAAACGGCAATCAAGCAAAGAACGTGCCGGCGTGCGTCGCATGCCACGGCCAGACCCTGACCGGCATGGAGCCGGCGATCCCGGGCCTGGTCGGACTCCATGCCGACTACATCAGCGCGCAGCTCGGCGCATGGCGCTCGGGCGTGCGCCGCGCGAAGGCACCGGACTGCATGCACACGGTCGCAACACGGCTCAGCGACGACGACATCGCCGCAGTCGCCAACTGGCTCTCCACGCAACCCGCGCCGGCCAATCCGGTGCCGACGCCGGCCCGCTCGTTGAAGATGCCGCTGCAATGCGGCAGCGAGCCGCAGTAAGCGACAGGAGACACATCGAGATGAAACGCAAGACTCTTTTCGCGCTGTCGGCCGTCATCATGGTAGCGGCTGCGGCACTGGTGCCGGTGCTGTGGTCCGGTAGCGACAATATCCACGGCGGCAGCGCGATGGCCGCGAGCCCGGCCGACCAGGCCGCGCTGATCAAAAAAGGCGAATACTTAGCGCGCGCCGGCGACTGCGTCGCATGCCACACGGTACGTGGCGGCAAGCCCTTCGCCGGTGGTCTGCCGATGGCCACGCCATTCGGCACGATGTACACGCCGAACATCACACCGGACGAGCAGTACGGCATCGGCAAGTGGAGTTCGGACGACTTCTACCGCGCGATGCACACTGGTCGTGGCAAGAACGGCGAATTACTGTATCCGGGTTTTCCGTTCACAAGCTATACGAAGGTCACGCGCGCCGACTCGGACGCAATCTACGCATATTTGCGCTCAGTGACGCCAGTTGCGCAACCGAGCCGCGAGCACGAGCTACGCTTCCCATTCAATCAGCGCAACATGCTGATCGGTTGGCGTACGCTGTTCTTCCGCGAAGGCGAATACAAGCCGGATCCGACCAAGTCAGTTGAGTGGAACCGTGGCGCCTACTTAGTTGAAGGCCTTGGCCACTGCGGCATGTGCCACACGTCAATCAACGCGCTGGGTGGCTCAAATCAGTCGGCGGCATTTGCCGGTGGCCTGATCCCGCTGCAGAATTGGTATGCACCGTCGCTCACATCGAGCAAGGAAGCAGGACTGGGTGACTGGGATCTGAAAGACATCTCGGATCTGTTGAAGACTGGCGTGTCGCAACGCGGTGCGGTGTTCGGGCCCATGTCCGAAGTTGTCCACAACAGCCTGCAATACATGACTGACGAAGACATCCGGGCAATGTCGACATACCTGAAGACGATTCCGCAGAAGAAGGAAGCGCCGGAGACGATACAGTTGGAAACATCTGCCGCGTTCGGCAAGGAACTGTTCGAGCAAGGCAAGAAGATCTACAATGATCAATGCGCGAAGTGCCATGCGGAAAATGGTCTCGGCTATCCGCCGCACTTCCCGCCGCTTGCGAATAACCAGTCGGTGCAGATGCAGTCGGCAGTGAATCCGATCCGCATGGTGCTTAATGGCGGCTATCCGCCGAGCACGCACGCCAATCCTGAACCGTACGGCATGCCGCCGTTCGCGCACTCGATGTCGGACCAGGAAGTCGCCGCAGTGGTCACGTACCTGCGCATGGCATGGGGCAATAAGGGCACGCCAGTGTCGCCGCAGCAGGTCAACGAACTGCGCTCCGCGCCGCTCGACTGATCCCACGCGAATCTCCAGTCACGGGGCGCGGCCGGAACCACGGGCCGCGCCCTTTGTCTTTGTTATCACGCTGTTGTACTTACGCGGGGCATCGCGACAGTCGGCCTGCCCTCGCGCCTTCAAGCTTTCACTGCACCGGTTCGCGACTGATGCGCGTTGCGCGCCGGACCGGTGACAACACCATCCAATATGTCATTTGATTCTCTCGGCTTGTCCGAACCTCTGGTTCGCGCCGTCAACGAACTCGGCTACACGACGCCGACACCGATCCAGCGGCAAGCCATTCCGGCCGTGCTCGGCGGCGGCGACCTGCTGGCCGGCGCACAAACCGGCACCGGCAAGACTGCCGGCTTCACGCTGCCGATTCTGGAAAGACTATCCCGTACGCGCGTGGCATCGGGCAAAGTGCCGGTTCGCGCACTGATCCTGACGCCGACACGCGAACTGGCCGCGCAAGTCGAGCAAAGCGTGCGCGAATACGGCAAGTACCTGAAGCTGCGTTCGACGGTCATGTTCGGCGGCGTCGGCATCAACCCGCAAATCGACGCGCTGCGGCGCGGCGTCGATATCGTGGTGGCCACGCCTGGACGATTGCTAGACCACATTCAGCAGCGCACGATCGACCTCAGCAGCCTGCAGATCCTGGTGCTCGACGAGGCCGACCGGATGCTGGACATGGGCTTCATCCACGACATCAAGCGAGTGCTCAAGCATCTGCCTTCGCAGCGCCAGAATCTGCTGTTTTCGGCGACGTTCTCCGACGAGATCAAGGCGCTCGCGGACAACCTGCTCGATTCGCCAGCGCTAATCGAAGTGGCCCGTCGCAATACCACCGCCGAAACGGTCACCCAAACGATCTATCCGGTCGATCGCGACCGCAAGCGCGAGCTACTCACGCACTTGATCAAGGAACACAACTGGTTCCAAGTGCTCGTGTTCACGCGCACCAAGCACGGCGCGAACCGGCTCGCCGAACAGTTGACAAAGGACGGCATCAGCGCCCTAGCTATCCACGGCAACAAAAGTCAGGCGGCCCGGACCCGGGCATTGTCAGAGTTCAAGGACGGCACGCTGCAAGTGTTGGTCGCCACCGACATCGCAGCGCGCGGCATCGACATCGACCAATTGCCACACGTGGTGAATTTCGATTTGCCGAATGTTCCGGAAGACTACGTGCACCGTATCGGCCGCACCGGCCGCGCGGGCGCGACGGGCGAGGCCGTCTCGCTGGTCTGCGTTGACGAGCATCAATTGCTGACGGACATCGAACGCCTGATCAAGCGCACGCTGCCGCGCGAGATCATTGCCGGCTTCGAGCCGGATCCCAATGCGAAGCCGGAGCCGATCCAGCGGCGCAGCCAGCCGGCGCGCGGCGCGGGGCCACGCGAGCCCCGCCGCGTCGGCACCAAGCCACAAGCGGGTCAAGCGGGGAAACCACCGGCGGGGACAGCGGCCAAACCCCGCACAGGGTCAGCGACCAAATCAGGAGCAGCCGCCAGGTCGCCGGCGGGGACAGCCGCCAACACGCGGCCCGCACAGGCGGGCAAATCCCCGTCGCCACACGCTGCGAAGCCGGGCGCCGCACCGGCGGGCAAGCGCGGCGGCGCGGTGCCCCAGACCGCGCCGGGGCGGCATCGCGAAGCGGCCACGCCCCCGTCGCACGATGGCCGTAACAAACGATTAGCGCAAGCACAGGACCGCGACGCGCGGCAGCCGCGCGCATCCGAATCCTCGCCAAGATCGGCGCAACGGCGCAACGGCGGCCCGGGCGCGCTGCTCGGCGGTGGCACCAAGGGCTCGTCGCGCTAGTTGTGCGCGAACATCGCTCGGATTTGCGCGTCCCAACGCGCAAGCACGGCAGCGCGCGCGGGCTCGAGCAGCTCGAACGTCACGCCGGCCACGAGCTGCGCATAGTCAACGCGCTGCCATTGTCCCGCCTCCAGCACGGCGTCGAACACGGTCAGCGTCATCGTGTCCCGCCGGCGCGGCGCGCTCACGCCCAGGCGCACCTGATACCACGCATGCTCGAAAACGAACTCAAGCAGTGCGTTGCCGCCGGCGGCAAGAGCCTGCGCGGCGCGGGAATGCGGCCATAGTGCGAACCGCGCGCCGTGGGAATCAGGCACGACGATTTCACCCACGCTGAGCAGCGACGTGCAAGGCCAGCCGAGCGGATCAACGGCGATCAATGAGGCCGCAAACGACGCCTTGTCATGCAGATGTGTGCCATCGAACCAGGCGCGCAGCCCATCGGGCCATTTATCGAATGTGCCCCGTATCAGCGCGGTCTGCCGATCCGTCATCGTCTTCTCCGAGTCATGAACGACGGCCCGCGTAGAGCGGGCCGTCCGTGATCGTCGACTGAGCGCCACCGTACCGTACTAGCTAGCGAAAGAATACGTGCTGCGTGATCTTGGCCAGCGGATAGTGCACGCCAGGTTGGATCTTCGCAGGCAGATCGAGCGGCTTGAGCAGCATCTTCACGCACATGTCGGCCGACAGGTGCCTGCGCACCAGTGCGTTTACGCGCGCCGCCTTTTCCCGCATATAGGCGCTGTTGCGAACCTGCGCAGGATATCTGACCGCGAACACATGTCGCAGCGCGATCTCCGAGTCCTCGTTCTTGATTTCCATCACGCGGCGCATCAGCGCACCCAGCACCGCAAGGCGGCCATTGCCCTCAATCTGGTTGTACTTCTTGAAAAACCTGAAGAAGTACTTGTAATGCCGCACCTCGTCGCTACGAATGTTGTCGGTGATCTCCTTGAGCACCGGCTCATCCGAGCACTCGTTGATCGCGCGATATAACGTGGCCGTACCGGTCTCCACCACACAGCGTGCGACCATTTCCAGCGCCCGGGTCTTTTCGAACTCTTCCAGCGAGCACGTTTTCGAGTACTCGTCAAAAAAATGCTCGAATGCCAGGTCCCAATCGAACTCTGGCCAAACATAATTGATATAGGCCTTCAGCGCGCGGCCGTGCTGCAACTCCTCGTGTTCCCAATGCTGGTTTAGCCATCCAGACACTTCCGGATCACCATCGAAGAACGCGCTGAGGTTACTGGTATACAAATCTGAGCCGCTTTCAATAAACGACGCCGCGCATAACAGCAGCAGCAAATCCTCGTTCACAGCGGCACGCGAACGATCAATCCGCGACAAATCGATATCCTCGATACGCCACGGCAACACAGTTTGAGTGTCGGTTTGCATTTTTTCCTCCGAAGCCTGCGCCCGGCACGCCTGCGCCCTGCTCGCATTGCTTGATCCGGGTATCGGTTCGCGACTTCTGCATGAACTACGTGGTATCGGTCGCAGTTTAACGTGCCGCGTCCGACTCTGCTGATCTGGAACAGACCGGGCATTCGCCCGGGCAGTTCCGATATCCCGTGTAAAAAAGAACCTTCGCTGTACATCGTGTGCGGGCCTTTACAATACGCGGACCCGGACCGCTTCGCGAACATGCTGACAAGAACATGACCCGAGACCCGCGCATCACGTTGAATGCACGCCAGCAGGAATTGCTCAATTGCGTTCAGCAGGAAGGCTTCGTCACTGTCGAGAACCTTGCTGCACGCTTTCACGTCACGCCGCAGACGATCCGGCGCGACGTGAACTGGCTCGCCGAAGTGAATTTGCTGCGCCGCTACCATGGCGGAGTCACGTTGCCCACCAGCTCGGAAAACGTGTCGTATACCGCACGCCAACGCATGTTCCAGGAGGAGAAGCGGCGCATCGCCGCACTCGCTGCCAGCCATATTCCAGACCAGGCGTCGCTGTTCATCAATCTGGGCACGACGACCGAGGAAGTAGCACGTGCGCTAAATCGCCATCGCGGCCTGCGCGTGATCACCAACAACCTGAACGTCGCGGCGGTCATGAGCGACTATGCCGAATGCGAAGTGCTCGTCACCGGTGGCATCGTCCGCCCGTGGGATCAGGGCGTGGTCGGCGAGATGGCGATCAATTTCATTCGCCAGTTCAAGGTCGACTATGCACTGATCGGCATTTCGAGCATCGAATTGGACGGCACGCTGCGCGACTTCGATACGCGCGAGGTTAGGGTGGCAGAGGCCATTATCGAGCATGCACGCAGGGTGTTCCTGGTGGCGGACCATTCGAAGTTCGGGCGCCCCGCGCTGGTGCGCCTTGGCCATTTGAACCAGGTCGACGCGCTATTCACCGACGCGCCGGCACCCAGTGAGATGGCAGAGGTGATTCTGGCGGCAGGCACCGACGTTCACGTCGCCAGTTGAATCTGGCGACACGCGCCACAAGCATTTCGCGATCGCATAACCGCCGTCGCCCGGTCTGCTTGTCAATCACTTTCGATGTTGCGCCGCAAGTTGCAACGCTGCGATGCTCGACTAGAATGCAAGTTCCCGGGGTTCATGGTGCGCGTGGCCGCCCCGCACACCGCGAGCGCCAGGAGCCTGCCCGCCCGGGCCTATCAGCCGATTCGGCACCTGCTGCCGAAGGGTTCGCAATGACCGCTGAGCCGGTCCTCTGGAGAACAACGATGCTGAGTCCGCATGAATTCGCCACGCTTTTACTAGTGAAGGACGCGCCGAATCAGGTCGACATGAACCGAGAAGAGTTGGGCGCACTTCTCAATCGCCAAATGGTTGAGCTGGAAAAATTGGCGACCGGCCGGCAACGGCTTCGCGTGACCGAGACGGGCGATACCGCGCTGCGCGCGGTCAAGCGCTACTCGTAAGCTGCTTTGCCCCTGCAACACCACTGAACCGATAGACGCCGCGCCCGTGGCAGGGATGGCGGCCAGCTGGGTGCCATGCTGGAGCATGCCCTTGCCATGGAATCCGCTCGCCGATCAAGCGCCCGTCGCGTGCAGCGGCGGCGCGTGCCGGGCGCCGAGGACCGTAGTCACAGCCACCGGGGCATCATGCCGGCGATATCCACCTCGCCACCCCAGCGGCTCGCATCACTCAACGACCGAGCTCCTCCCAACGCCGTACATCACCCGGCTGCGGGGCATGTGCGCCGACGTCTCTTCCGTTGCTCCGGCTCCCGTCCTTCCGGCATTTATTTGAATACCTTGATATTTTTGAATTTGTTCGCTAAATTTTCGTTTACGAACATTTAATGTTGCTAATCGCGCATAGACAAGGGCGCACCGCGGAACCGCGCAGCGGCGCCGTGGCATTCGGAGGGATAAGGTGGAGAAAACGGATCACTACGATCTACTGGTCGTCGGCGGCGGCATCAATGGCGCGGGCATTGCGCGAGACGCGACTGGCCGCGGGCTGAAGGTGCTGCTGTGCGAGCAAGACGATCTCGCGGCGCACACGTCCTCGGCCAGCACGAAGCTGATCCATGGCGGACTGCGCTATCTCGAATACTACGAGTTCGGGCTGGTTAGAAAAGCACTGCAGGAACGCGAAGTCCTGCTGCGCGCCGCGCCGCACATCATTCGCCCGTTGCGTTTCGTAATGCCGCATATGCCGCACCTGCGCCCGGCATGGCTGATCCGCGCCGGGCTGTTCCTATACGACCACCTCGCCCGGCGCGAGATGCTGCCTGGCTCAGAAGGCATCGACTTGCGCACCCATCCGGGCGGCGCGCCGCTGGTGGACTCGATCACGCGCGGCTTTGTCTATTCGGATGGCTGGGTCGACGATGCGCGATTGGTCGTGCTCAACGCGCTCGACGCGCAGCTTCGCGGCGCGACGATCTTGACGCGCACGAGGCTAGTGAGCGCGCAGCGTAGCGGCTCATTGTGGGACGCGCAACTGTGCTCACGCGACGGACGGCTGCAACAGGTCCGCGCGCGCGCCATCGCCAATGCCGCTGGTCCGTGGGTTGGCGAGTTACTGACCGACACGTTGAAACTGGGCGCGCAGCATCGCGTCCGACTCGTCAAGGGCAGTCACATCGTCACACGCAAGTTGTTCGATCATGATTTCGCGTATATCTTCCAGAACCCCGACAAGCGCATCATCTTCGCGATTCCCTATCAAAAAGACTTCACGCTGATCGGCACGACCGACGTCGAATACCATGACGACGCCTCGCGCGTGCAGATCGACGAGAGCGAAGTTGCGTACCTGTGCGAATCGGTGAACCGCTATTTCAAGCGCTCTATCGCGCGTGCCGACGTGGTATGGACGTACGCTGGTGTACGCCCGCTGCTGGAGAACGACGAGAGCGCCGCTGCGTCGGCGGTCACCCGCGACTACCGCTTGGACCTGGACATGCCCCCCGGGCAGGCGCCGATCCTGTCGGTGTTCGGCGGCAAGATCACGACGTTCCGCAAGCTCGCCGAAGAAGCGCTGGACCGCCTCAGCGGGCCGCTGGCGATCACACAACCGGCCTGGACCCATGATGCGCCACTGCCCGGCGGCGATATTGCCGGCTCAAACTTTGCGGCGTTCGCCGAGCAATTCGCAGCGCGTCATCGGTGGCTGCCCGACACGCTTGCATTGCGCTACGTGCACGCATATGGCACGCGCGTCGAGCGGTTGCTGCGCGGCGCAAAAGGACTGTCCGATCTGGGCGCGGAGATTGCACCTGGTTTATACGAAGCCGAATTGCGCTACTTGCGCGACGAGGAATGGGCGTACAGTGCGGACGATGTGCTGTGGCGTCGCTCCAAGATCGGCCTGCGACTGGACGCCCAGGCGGTGGCCAGCGTGCAGGCTTGGTTCGAGCGGGGCGGCGGCGATGCGCATGCTACTGCCGAACCCAATCCGCGCCTCGACCGCGCGATTCACGTGTGACCTAGCCGGCGACCTGGCGCCGCGGACAAGATAGAGAATGATTAAGGAGGCCCCAATGACCGACCGCTACATTCTTGCACTTGACCAGGGCACCACAAGCTCGCGCGCGATCGTGTTCGACCACAGCGGACGCGTCGTGTCGGTGTCGCAGAAGGAATTCCGCCAAATCTATCCGCATCCAGGCTGGGTCGAGCACGATCCGCGCGAAATGTGGTCGACCCAGGCCGGCGTCGCCGCTGAAGCCGTGGTCCAGTCTGGGGTCAGTACTGCGTCGATCGCTGCGATCGGCATCACGAATCAACGCGAGACCACGATCGTCTGGGACCGCGATACCGGCGAGCCGGTCCACAACGCGATCGTGTGGCAGGACCGCCGCACCGCCGGCTTATGCAACGAGTTGAAGGCGCGCGGCCTGGAAACGACAGTACGCGAGAAGACCGGGCTGCCGATCGATGCTTATTTTTCCGCCACCAAGATCCGCTGGATCCTGGACCACGTCGATGGCGCGCGCGCCAAGGCGGCGCAGGGCAAGCTCGCCTTCGGCACCGTCGACAGCTGGCTGATATGGAACCTGAGCGGACGCCGGTTGCACGTGACGGACGCGACCAACGCGTCACGCACGATGCTGTTCAATATCCATACGTTGCAGTGGGACGATGCGCTGCTCGCGCTGTTCGACATCCCGCGCTCGATGCTGCCCGAGGTACGCCAGTCCTCACAAGTCTACGCCGACACACAGACGAGCCTGTTTAACGCAACCATTCCGCTCGCCGGCGTGGCCGGCGATCAGCATGCCGCGCTGTTCGGCCAGATGTGCACGGGCGCCGGCATGGTCAAGAACACCTACGGCACCGGCTGCTTTCTGGTGATGAACACGGGCGAGCAGCCGATCGAATCGCGCAACAACCTCGTGACCACGATCGCATGGCAGATCGGCAATCAGGTAACGTACGCGCTAGAAGGGAGCATTTTCATCGCCGGGGCGCTTGTGCAATGGCTGCGCGATGAACTGGGCATCATCCGGCACGCACGGGACATCGAAGCGCTGGCGCGCTCGGTCGAGCATACGGACGGCGTGACCATCGTGCCCGCTTTCGCGGGACTGGGCGCACCACACTGGAACGCCAACGCACGGGGCGCCGTGTTCGGTATCACGCGCGGCACGCAGGCCGGCCATCTTGCCCGGGCGGCCCTTGAGGCGATCGCGTACCAGTCGATCGACGTGGTCCGCGCGATGGAAGCAGACGCCGGACTGCGCATCGGCGAGCTTCGCGTGGACGGGGGCGCGGTGGAAAACGACCTGCTAATGCAGATCCAAGCCGACCTGCTCGGCGTGGACGTGGTCCGGCCTCAAATCCAGGAAACGACCGCGTTGGGCGCTGCCTATCTGGCCGGACTCGCGGTCGGCTACTGGAACGATATTGCCGAGCTGCGGCAGCAATGGCACATGGACCGGCGTTTCGTGCGCCATGCACGCGCCGAGGACGTCGAACGCGGGCTGGCGGCGTGGCATCGCGCGATTCGGGCCGCGAAGGCGTGGGCCGATGCAGCGTCATGAACCGCACTGTGTCGGCAACTCCCGCTGGCCTTGCGCAAGCCAACGCGCGCTGGTTTTCAATACCTTGAGGTCCATGCTGTCCATCACCATTCCTGTTGTCGCCGATGCAGCTGTGCTAAATAGCACGCGTTGGCCGCGTGGCTCGCGCACGCAGCACAACGCCGCGTGTTGTTGTATGCTTCCGGATGCCGCTCGTGCGTCATCGAACCGACGCGCGGTGGCACGTCAATGCGTCTTCAGGGCGGGGTGAAAGTCCCCACCGGCGGTATGCCGCGCACCGGTCCTTAGACCGGCGCGCGACGAGCCCGCGAGCGCCGATGCGTCGTGCACACGCCGCGTCGGGTCAGCAGATCTGGTGCGATGCCAGAGCCGACGGTCATAGTCCGGATGAGAGAAGATGTGAGGACACGACGCCGACAGCGCACACACGGCCGGTTCGCCGTGCGGGCGGCTGCCCGTGTCTGTCTTCGGTTGTCTCTTGCCAGCCGTTGCCCTGAAACGTTTTTCGCCAAACCTTGCGAGGAGCGTTTCATGTCGAAATCCACACCGTTGTTCGAGCCGCCGACAGGCTCGGTTCTGTATCCCCGTTATCACGCCGATCCGCATGCGATCCCGCCGCGCATCGCTGCCGCGTTGCAGGCAATGCGCGACGGGCGTCCCGTCGTGCTGCAGGACGACTTCGATCGCGAGAACGAAGCCGACCTGATCGTTGCGGCCGAAAAGCTCACGATCGAGACGATGGCGCTGTTGATCCGCGAATGCAGCGGCATCGTGTGTTTGTGTCTGCCGGATGCGAAGATTCGCCAGCTTGCGCTGCCGCAGATGGTGCCGGCCAACCAGAGCCGCCACGGCACCGCGTTCACCGTGTCGATCGAGGCACGTGACGGCGTAACCACTGGCGTCTCGGCGGCCGACCGGCTAACCACGATTCGCGCGGCCATCGCGGACCAAGCCAAGCCGACCGACATCGTTCGCCCGGGGCACGTGTTTCCGTTGCGCGCGCAACCCGGCGGCGTGCTCACACGCCGCGGCCACACCGAAGGAACGGTCGACTTATGCTGGCTCGCCGGGCTGAAGCCGGCCGGCGTGCTGTGCGAACTGATGAATCCAGACGGCACGATGACGCGCGGTGGCGATGTCGGGCGTTTCGCGGCACAGCATCGGCTGCCGATACTGACAATCGAGGAGTTGGTCGATTTCCGGCGCGCACTGGAGCGGCCAGGCACCGACGCGTCGATCCCAGCGCCCGCGGCGCTCGACTTGAGCGCCTACTAACCGGCACGACCGGGCGCCGCGCCGGCGCACGTATCCGCGCGGTCAGCATGTGCGGCGCGGCGAACCGGCTCGGCGTATAATTCCACCTTCTCCCCCGCCCCCAGATAAACGACTGCGACGGCGACACTATGTCCAAAAAAGTCTATGTAAAGACTTTCGGCTGCCAAATGAACGAGTACGATTCCGACAAGATGGTCGACGTGCTTGGGGCGGCTGAAGGTCTTGTCAAAACCGACTCCCCGGAAGACGCGGACGTCATCCTGTTCAACACCTGCTCGATTCGTGAGAAGGCGCAGGAAAAGGTCTTTTCCGACCTGGGCCGGGTGCGCGAACTCAAACAGGCGCGTCCCGACCTGCTGATCGGCGTCGGCGGCTGCGTTGCCAGCCAGGAAGGCGCGGCGATCGTCGCACGCGCGCCCTACGTCGATCTCGTGTTCGGCCCGCAGACGCTGCATCGGCTGCCTGCGATGATCGATGCACGGCGTGCGAGCGGCCACGCGCAAGTCGACATCTCGTTCCCTGAAATCGAAAAATTCGACAACCTACCGCCACCGCGCGTCGAAGGCCCCACCGCGTTCGTATCGATCATGGAAGGCTGCAGCAAGTACTGTAGCTATTGCGTCGTGCCGTACACGCGCGGCGAAGAGGTATCCCGCCCGCTGGACGACGTGCTGACCGAAGTGGCTGGCCTGGCGGATCAGGGCGTGCGCGAGGTCACGCTGCTCGGGCAGAACGTGAACGCATATCGAGGCGCGATCAGCGCCGGCGCTGCCGAGATCGCGGATTTCTCGACGCTGATCGAGTACGTCGCGGAGATTCCGGGGATCGAGCGGATCCGCTACACGACGTCGCACCCGAAGGAATTCTCGCAACGGCTGATCGATACGTACGAAAGCGTGCCCAAGCTGGTGAGCCACCTGCATCTGCCGGTACAGCACGGATCGGACCGGATCCTGATGGCGATGAAGCGCGGCTATACGGTGCTCGAGTACAAGTCGATCGTGCGGCGGCTGCGCGCGATCCGGCCGCAGCTCTCATTATCGACCGACTTTATCGTCGGGTTCCCCGGCGAAACCGACGACGACCATGCCAAGACAATGAAGCTGATCGACGAGGTGCAATATGACACCAGCTTTTCGTTTATTTTCAGTCCGCGCCCAGGCACGCCGGCCGCGAACCTGCATGATGACACGCCGTGCGACGTGAAGCTTGCGCGGCTTCAGCAATTGCAGGCCGCGCTCGAAGCGCACGCGGCGAAGATCAGCGAATCGATGGTCGGCACCGTGCAGCGCATCTTGGTCGAGCGCTCGGCCCGCAAAGATCCGAATGAGTTGGCCGGACGCACCGAAAACAATCGCGTGGTGAACTTCCCGGCGCCGCAGGCTTCGCACGCTCGTCTGCTCGGCCAGATGGTCGATGTCGAGATCGTCCACGCCTATCCGCATTCACTGCGCGGGGAACTCGCGCTGACGCCGGCAAGCACGCATTGACCGGCGCCCAACATAACGCATCTTGAAGACAACCCTGCCCACGCTCGAATTCACCGCGCCTCGCGACGACAACACGCGTCTGGCGAACCTGTGCGGTCCGCTCGACGAAAACCTGCGCCAGATCGAGCAGGCGCTCGACGTGACACTGTTGCGCCGCGGCCACCGGATCACGGTTCGCGGCCGCGCCGCAAAAGTCGCGCTGACCGCGCTGGAGAACTTCTACAATCTCGCGCGCGATCCGCTGTCCGTCGACGATATCCAGCTCGCGCTGGTCGAGGCGCGCTACAGTGCCGAGCACCCGGCACGCGCCCCGGGCCGCGCCGCCAGCCGCGGCAGCGCCCACGCGGCGGATGCCGAAGGCGCCGGCCCGCAGCCGGCTGCGCGCGCCGACGCGACGCTGGGCGAGGCAGCGCCGTTGCGCCTGCGCGGCGATCCCGACCATCCGTTCGACGGGCCGGCCGACGCCGACCTGCCCGACGATGAACGCGGACCGACGCTGTACACGCGACGCACCGACCTGCGCGGACGCACGCCGGCGCAGCGCGATTACCTGAAGCAGATCCTGCAGCACGATGTGACGTTCGGGGTCGGACCGGCCGGCACCGGTAAGACGTACCTGGCGGTCGCCTGCGCAGTCGACGCGCTGGAACGAGACCAGGTCAAGCGGATCGTGTTGACGCGTCCGGCGGTCGAGGCCGGCGAGCGGCTCGGCTTCCTGCCCGGCGACCTCGCACAAAAGGTCGACCCGTACTTGCGCCCGTTGTACGACGCGCTGTACGACCTGCTCGGCTTTGATAAGACGGCCAAGATGTTTGAGCGCCAGATGATTGAGATCGCGCCGCTCGCGTACATGCGTGGGCGCACGCTGAATCACGCGTTCATCATCCTGGACGAGGCACAGAACACCACGCCCGAGCAGATGAAGATGTTCCTTACGCGCATCGGCTTCGGGTCCAAGGCGGTGATCACCGGCGACACCACGCAGATCGACCTGCCGCGGGGCAACAAGAGCGGACTGGTGGAAGCACAACAGGTGCTGCACAATGTGCGCGGCATCGCACTGACGCATTTCACCAGTGCCGACGTGGTGCGGCATCCGCTGGTCGCACGCATCGTCGAGGCCTATGATGCCCACGCGAAGCGCCATCCGGACGGCGCGCATCCGGTATGAACGCGCCCCGTGCCCCGAAGCTCACGCTCAGCGTGCAGTTCCCGGCCAAGGCGTTCGCCGCCCACAAGGCGTTGTTGCCGCGCGCCAAAATTGCCGGCTGGATCCGCGCCGCGCTGTTCGCACACGCTGAGTTGACAATCCGTTTCGTCGACGAGCAGGAAGGCCGTGCGCTGAACCGCAGCTACCGCGGCAAGGACTATGCCACGAACGTGCTCACGTTCGCGTACGGAGAATCGGACCATGAGCCGGTCAGCGGCGACCTGGTGCTCTGTTGCCCGGTGGTTGAATGCGAGGCGCGCGAGCAGCATAAGCCGCTGGACGCACACTACGCGCACCTGATCGTGCACGGCGTGCTGCACGCGCAGGGTTACGATCACGAGGATGACGAGCAGGCGCGGGAGATGGAGTCGATTGAAACCGATATTCTGGCGCGGCTCGGTTATCCAGACCCGTACGTGCAACAGGGCTGAGCAAGCTCAAGCCTACCCCGAGGATGATGCAAGACGAACGTGGCGACTACGCGGAACCTGACGAACGCAGGCACGATACGTCGGCGCCGCCGGGCCCGCGCACGCCGGCCGGGCGCACTGGCGCCGTGCCGCCCGGGGCGGTACCGGGTTATCCGCCCACGATCGGCAACGCACGGTTGTGGACGGACACGGAACTGGCAGCATCGATCGAGCACACGCTCGCACATTGGGACCGCGCGAGCGACTTGTGGCTGTTCGGCTATGGATCGTTGATTTGGAATCCCGGCCTGCCGACAGTCGAATCGTGCCGGGCACGCGTGATGGGCTATCACCGGGGCCTGTACCTATGGTCGCAGGTAAACCGTGGCACCCCCGAACTGCCCGGCCTGGTGCTCGCGCTGGACCGTGGCGGCTGCTGCCCGGGCATTGCGTTCCGGCTCGATGGACGCAATGCGATGCAGCACCTGCAGGTGCTGTGGCGGCGTGAAATGCCGATGGGCTCGTACCGTCCCGCGTGGCTGCGCTGCATACTCGATGATGGGCGCGATGTACGCGCGCTGGCATTCGTAATGCGTCGCGAAGCGGCAACCTATGCCGGTCGCGTGTCGGACGACGTCATGCGTATCGTGCTCGCCCGAGCAAGCGGCCGCTACGGCACCACCCGCGACTACGTCGCGCGCACCGTCGAGGCGCTGCGGGCGAACGGCATCCCCGATGTCGCGCTCGAGAAAATGCTTGCGCGATGCTCGGGCGAGGGCGTCCGGCCAGCAACAACCGCCATCGTGCGCGGTGTCACAGACGCCCATTCCGGTTAGTGTATCCTTTGATTACCTCCATCGCGCGTCCGGTCTCGCGGGACGCTTGAAAATGAACGACCCGTATCCCAGTCGGAAAAGTCACTCGAAACATCCAGACAAACCGCGCTCGCTGCTGGAGCGCTTGACCGATCTCATCTCGCCCGAGCCGGAATCCCGTGCGGAGTTGCTCGAAATTCTGCAGGACGCGCACGCACGCAACCTAATCGACGCCGACTCGCTGTCGATGATCGAGGGCGTATTCCAGGTCGCTGACCTGTGTGCACGCGACGTCATGGTGCCCCGGGCGCAGATGGATGCGATCAATATCGCCGACAGCCCCGATCAGTTCATTCCATTCGTGCTGGAGAAGGCGCACTCGCGCTACCCGGTGTACGACGGCAACCGCGACAACGTGATCGGCATCCTGCTCGCGAAGGATCTGCTGCGCTACTACGCAGAAGAGGAATTCGACGTGCGCGGCATGTTGCGCCCCGCCGTGTTCATTCCCGAATCGAAGCGCCTGAACGTGCTGTTGCACGACTTTCGCGCGAACCACAACCATATTGCGATCGTCGTCGATGAATACGGCGGTGTCGCCGGATTGATCACCATCGAGGACGTGCTCGAGCAGATCGTCGGTGACATCGAGGACGAATATGACTTCGACGAAGAGGAAGGCAACATCATCGCGACGCCGGACGGCCGCTACCGGGTACGTGCGCTGACCGAGATCGAGCAGTTCAATGAGACGTTCGGCACGCGCTACTGCGATGATGAGGTCGACACGATCGGTGGCTTGGTCACACACCGCTTCGGCCGCGTGCCGCACCGTGGCGAAAAGGTGCGCATCGATGATTTCGTGTTCGAGATTCTGCGCAGCGACGCGCGACAGGTCCATATGCTGCTTGCCAAGCACGTGCCAGCCGACGCGCTCGCGCCCCGCGACCGCGATGATCATTGAATCCAGGGTAGCGCCCACGCACGTCTTTCCTATACCGACAGATGGTCGATAAGCCGATCGCCGATCCCGTGCCGCGCGCTGCCTCGTCTGGTTTCCCGCCGTCACAACCCACCTCGCGCAGCCGTCGTGCGACGGGGCTGCACTTGACGCTGGCGGGCACACTCGGCGCGCTGAATACGCTTGCATTCGCGCCCACGCTACACGGCGGCTGGCTTGAGTTGGCGATCTTCGCCTGTGCGTTCTGGCTTGTATCGCGTACCCGCACGCTGCGCGGCGCGTTGCTGACCGGTGGCGCATTCGGTTTTGGTCAGTTCGTCAGCGGGGTGTGGTGGTTATATGTGAGCATGCACTTCTATGGCGACATGCCCGCGCTCATGGCCGGTGCCGCCGTCGTGCTGTTCGCGCTCTATCTAGCCCTTTATCCAGCGTTTTCGGCCGGACTATGGCATATGTGCTGCGCGCCGCGCGGACAACGCACGACGTTGACGCCCAGTTGGCAAGCGAGCGTGGCGTTCGCCTGCGCGTGGGCATTGGGCGAATGGTTGCGCGGGACCGTCTTCACTGGCTTTCCGTGGCTCGCCAGTGGATACGCGCAAGTTGACGGTCCGCTAGCCGGTTTCGCTCCGCTCGTCGGCGTCTACGGGGTCGGCTGGGTCCTCGCGCTCGTCGGCGCGTTGATCGTACAGGCAGCCATGCGTATTGGCGGTGGACGCGGCGTGGCCACGTGGCTCGTGCCCGCCGCCGCCGCGGCAGGGCTGCTCGTTGGCGGCATGCTGCTCTCGCGCGTGACGTGGACTCAGCCGAGCGGGCCCGCACTGTCGGTGCGCCTGCTTCAAGGCAACGTCGAACAGAGCATGAAATTCGGCCCGATTGGCGTGCGTCACGCCATTGCACTGTACCAGCAGCTCATCACGGAAAAGCCGACCGATCTGGTTGTGACGCCCGAAACCGGCATCCCGTTGCCGCTGCATGAGGCGCCGCCCGAGTTCGGCACGGCGGTACGGCGCTTCGTGGACGCCACGCACACGTCGGTCCTGTTCGGTGCGGTCGGTGCCACGATGACCAAAAACGGGCCGAAGGATTTTACCAATGCGCTGTATGGGATCACGCCGGGATCGTCGGGCCTGTACCGGTACGACAAGCATCATTTGGTACCGTTCGGCGAGTTCGTCCCGTGGGGCTTCCGGTGGTTCGTCGACATGATGAAGATGCCATTGGGCGATTTCTCGCGTGGCGGCGCAATACAACCACCGTTCATCGTGCACGGACAGTCGATCGCGCCGAATATCTGCTATGAGGACATTTTCGGCGAAGAGATTGCCCGCACGCTGCGCGGCCAGTCACACCCAGCCAGCGTGCTGGTCAACTCGACGAACCTCGGCTGGTTCGGCAATACGATCGCACTGGACCAGCACCTACAGATTGCACGGATGCGCTCGCTCGAGACCGGGCGGCCGATGCTGCGCGCCACCAACACCGGCGCCACCGCGATGATCGATGCAGACGGCTCGGTTAAGGCCCAGTTGCACCGCTTCACCATGGGCGCCCTCGACGTACGCGTGCAAGGTCGCAGTGGCATGACGCCCTACATTGTCGCCGGCAATCTAACCGTATTAGTCATGTCGCTGGTCGGGCTGGCGATCGGGTTTAGAATGGGACGCGGCGCCCGCGCTGGCCGCACATGCGAATAGGCACGCCGCTTCTCCCCGCGGCGTTGTTGGACAAATTGTCGTGACGTTGACCGTGACTGGGTGCGCTGCTTATGTCGCATGCCACGGATCGACGGCTTCTAGGCCGGTGGCTTCAAAATCTCGTCCGTTACGGGTCGCCAAGGATGCGTCGTGGCATCGGCAAATCGCCGCGATTTGTGCGTCGGCTAGACTGATAGGTCACCCCCTCGCTTCCCGCGCAGCAACTAGCGGGCCATAGTGGCAGGACGTTTTCGTCGCCCCGCCGCCGACCAGGTTGGCCACGTTCTAACGCGCGGCAACCACCTTTTGAGAAAAACCTATTCTTTTCGGGAAACAAAAATGGAACGGTGGGTAGGCGCGATGCAGAAGCCGGGTCCCAGACGCCGATGGCGCAGTGGCGCTGGCACGGCCCCATGCGCCGGCATGAGCCAGAAACAAGTCTTGCCACAGCTCGCGCGATATTTGGTGCCAGGTATCGCGACAAGATAAGATTGTCGTGCCGTTGGACTAACAACCACACAGGAGCCGAGCATGAAACGACCTTTCTTTTGCGGTGGCCGCCGCGGGTTCACGTCATCTGTCTTCAAGAGCGTACTCGCATTGCCGTTGGGCGCGCTGGTGTCTCAAGTACGCGCGCAGTCCAGGCCGGACACGCATGAACCCCTTAGCCAACAGCCTGTGCTCCAGGACGCGCCTCGATTGCCGAATACAGTGATGACCGAACATAACCTCATCCTAAAAACCCCTGTGCCGCGAACCCGATCGAGTCTCGCCCGGCAACTCGCGGAAGGTGGCGTGACGGCAGGTAGCACAATCCTCGTGCATTCGTCCCTCAGCTCGCTTGGGTGGGTCGCCGGAGGAGCCGTGGCCGTCATTCAAGCGCTAATGGACTGCGTCGGGCCTAATGGGACGCTGGTCATGCCAACACACACCGCCCATTTGACCGATCCCGCAGAATGGGAAGCGCCGCCTGTGCCGTCCAGCTGGGTCGAGACCCTTCGCGAGGAAATGCCGGCGTACGATCCGGCGACCACTCCGACTCGCAACATGGGCGCCGTGGCTGAACTGTTTCGTACTTGGCCCGGCGCCCGCCGCAGCCTGCACCCTACCTGCTCGTTTGCTGCAATCGGGCCGCGAGCCGATCAGATCACAGCCGACCATGCGCTCGAGAGCCCGCTTGGTGAAAGGTCACCATTGGCCAAGCTCTACGACGAAGGCGCCTTCGTTCTCCTTCTGGGCGTAGACTTCGACGTTTGTACGTTGCTCCACCTAGCGGAGCAACGGGCTTGGCCGAACAGACCAAAAACGCGGGAAGGCTCGCCGATCCTCGAAAACGGTATCAGGCGATGGGCAGTTTACGAGGCCCCTGCCCTCCTTGACTCCGAGCACTTCCTACCGGTGGGCCGGGCGATGAAAGACCGTGGGGCAGTCAAGACGTTCAGCGTAGGGAATGCGCGCAGCATGCTCTTCTCTGGTCGTGAGGCGGTCGACTTTGCGATCCACACTTGGAGAGGCCAGCTCCCTCCGGCCTGATCGGCCTACGTACCCTGTCCCGCGCCGCGGGGGTGCCCGCGGGCGTGGCTGTCACATTGATCGGCTGCGTGGTCGGCTGCGGTACCCTGCTGGCGCGCATCGGTTGGATGCCGGCGAGTGCAAACTTCGTTTCGCCGGCATCAACGGCGACCACGGTACGCGCGAACGCGACCGGTCCTGCGCCCTTTTCCGCTAAAATCTCCCCCTTTAGCACTTTTCTTGCCCCGAGGCGGCGGCGTGTGCCGGTGCGCACGTCCAGACGCTTCGCCTGAAAGGCATTTCATGCTCACGTTCCAGCAAATTATCCTGACCCTGCAGTCCTACTGGGACAGACAGGGCTGCGCGCTCCTGCAACCGTACGACATGGAAGTCGGCGCCGGCACGTCGCACACCGCGACGTTCCTGCGCGCGATTGGTCCCGAGCCGTGGCGCGCTGCCTATGTGCAGCCGTCGCGGCGTCCCAAGGATGGCCGCTACGGCGAGAATCCAAACCGGATGCAGCACTACTACCAGTACCAAGTGGTCCTCAAGCCGGCGCCGGAGAATATCTTGGACCTGTACTTGGGCTCGTTGCAGGCGCTCGGACTGGACCTGAAGCAGAACGATGTGCGCTTTGTTGAAGATGACTGGGAGAACCCGACGCTGGGCGCTTGGGGCCTGGGGTGGGAGGTGTGGCTCAACGGCATGGAGGTCACGCAGTTCACGTACTTCCAGCAAGTCGGCGGGCTCGATTGCAAGCCGGTGCTCGGCGAAATCACGTACGGCATCGAGCGCTTGGCCATGTATCTGCAGCAGGTCGAGAACGTGTTCGATCTGGTATGGACCGAATGGGAAGAGGACGGCCCGGCCGGCAAGGTGCTGCGCCGACTGACCTACGGCGACGTATTTCACCAGAACGAGGTCGAGCAGTCGACGTACAACTTCGAGCAAGCGAACGCCGAGCTGCTGTTCACGTTCTTCAACGCGTATGAGAGCGAGGCCCGGCGCATCATCGAACAACGGCTCGCGCTGCCGGCCTACGAGTTGATCCTGAAGGCCGCGCATACATTCAACCTGCTCGATGCTCGCGGGGCGATCTCCGTGACTGAGCGCGCCGCGTACATTGGCCGCATTCGCGCGCTGTCGCGGCTGGTTGCACAGGCGTACTACGATTCGCGGGAAGCCCTCGGCTTTCCGATGCTAGGCGAGGTGGCCGGCGCGCATGCGCGCGGCACCGTCACCGCTCAGCAAGAAGCCGCCCGACCCGATTGGGTGCCGCCGCTGAAGGTCGAGCGCAATCTCGAAGACGACGCCTGAGACGACAGAAGAGAAGCCATCCCAATGAGTCAACCATCCACCCTGCTCGTCGAACTGCTGACCGAGGAGCTACCGCCGAAGGCGCTCGCCCGCTTGTCCAATACCTTTGCCAACGGCCTGGTCGAACGGCTCGCCGCGCGCGACCTGATCGACGTCGCTGACGGCGGCTCGCCTTCATTCGAGCCGTTCGGCACGCCGCGTCGGCTGGCGGTCGCGATCCGCAACGTGCGCGCAGTGGCGCCGCAGCGCCAGGTGCGCGAAAAAGTACTTCCCGTTTCCGTGGCACTCAACGCCAACGGGCAGCCCAGCGCGCCGCTAGCCAAAAAACTTGCCGCGCTGGGCTTTCCGGACATGCCGCTCACGCAACTGGAGCGCGCGATGGACGGCAAGACCGAGGCGTTCTTCCTGAATTACGCCGCACCGGGCGTGACATTGGAAGACGGTCTACAGGCCGCACTAGACGAAACCCTCGCCAAGCTGCCGATCCCGAAGGTCATGACGTACCAGCGGCCGGACGGCACGAGCGTGCAGTTCGTGCGCCCGGCGCACCGGCTCGTTGCGATGCACGCGAACCGTATCGTGCCAGTCACGGCGCTCGGATTGGATGCGGACGCGGTCACGCTCGGCCACCGGTTTCTGTCCGAGGGTCACGTCGCGATCCTGCATGCAGACGACTATGCGCGCACGCTCGAGCAGCGCGGCAAGGTCATCGCCAGCATGCGGGCACGCAAGGAGGCAATCCGCGCGCAATTGATCGAGCATGCAGGCGCGGACCACGTACTGATGCCCGAAGCGCTGCTCGACGAAGTCAATGCGCTGGTCGAATGGCCGATCGTCTACGAATGCCGTTTCGATGACGCGTTCCTGCAGGTGCCTCAGGAATGCCTGATCCTAACGATGCAGACGAACCAGAAGTATTTCGCGCTGACCGACGCCAGCGGCAAGTTGCGGTCACGCTTCCTGATCGTGTCGAACGTGCAAACCCACACGCCGCAGCAAATCGTGCTGGGCAACGAGCGCGTCGTGCGCCCGCGGCTGGCCGACGCGAAGTTCTTCTTCGAGCAGGACCAGAAAAAGACGCTCGAGCAACGCGTGCCGCTGCTGGCCAATGTCGTGTACCACAACAAGCTGGGCTCCCAATTGCAGCGCGTCGAGCGGCTCGAGGCGCTGGCGGCGGTGATCGCGCCCGGCGTCGGCGTCGATGCGCAGCGGGCAGCGCGCGCCGCACGGCTGGCTAAGGCGGACCTGCTCACCGACATGGTGGGCGAGTTCCCAGAATTGCAGGGCACGATGGGCACCTACTACGCGCGTCACGACGGCGAGCCCGACGATGTCGCGCTGGCGTGCTCGGAGCACTACCGACCGCGCTTTGCCGGCGACGAGCTACCATCCACCGCGATTAGCACCGCGGTCGCGCTCGCCGATAAGCTCGAGACGCTGGTGGGCATCTGGGGCATCGGCCTGCAGCCGACCGGCGAGAAGGATCCGTTCGCGCTGCGCCGACACGCGCTCGGCGTGCTGCGCATCGTGCTCGAAAAGCAGCTGCCGCTGGACCTGATGGACTTGTTGCGGCATGCGTATGCGCAATTTTCGGCCCAGCCGCAGGTAGCCGATCCCACCAGCGCGTTGTACGGCTTCTTCATCGACCGGCTACGCGGTTTGTTGCGCGAGCGCGGCTACGACGCGAACGAGGTGGACGCGGTACTGAGCCAGAACCCGACCCGCATTGACGACATCACCGGCCGACTCGATGCGGTACGCGAATTTGCCGCGTTGCCCGAGGCAGCATCGCTGGCGGCGGCCAACAAGCGGATCACGAACATCCTGAAGAAATCCGACGGCGCGGCCCAGCACGTCGAGACAAAACTGTTGGTGGAGCCGGCGGAACGCGCGCTGTTCGAGCAGTTGCACAACGTCACGCCGACCGTGCAGGGCCGGCTGAGCTCACGCGACTACACAGGCGCGCTGTCGGCGCTCGCCTCGTTGCGCGACGCGGTCGATACGTTCTTTAACGACGTAATGGTCAATGCCGACGATGCGGCATTGCGGGCGAACCGACTGGGCTTGTTGGCGCGGCTGCACGAGCAGATGAACTGCGTGGCCGATATCTCGAAGCTCGCGGCATGAGTGACGGCCGATTCTCTTTCCCGGCAAACGGCGTGAATTGACGATGCAAAAGAAACTCGTGATTCTCGATCGTGACGGCGTCGTCAACCAGGACTCCGACGCGTTCATCAAGTCACCCGACGAGTGGGTCCCGATCCCGGGCAGCCTTGAGGCGATCGCGCGGCTGAACCAGGCAGGCTACCGCGTCGTAATCGCGAGCAACCAGTCGGGCATCGGTCGCGGCCTGTTCGACATGGCCACGCTCAACGAGATACACGAGAAAATGCACCGCAAGCTGGCGGCGCTGGGCGGGCGGATCGACGCCATCTTCTTCTGTCCGCATACGCCCGCCGACCATTGCGATTGCCGCAAACCAAAACCTGGCCTGCTCGCGCAGATCATCCGGCGCTTCGAGATCGATGTCGCCAGCACGCCGGTGGTCGGCGATTCGCTGCGCGACCTGCAAGCCGGTGCAGCGCTGGGATTCAGCTGTCACCTGGTGCTGACCGGCAAGGGCCAGAAAACGCTGGACGCGGGCCAATTGCCGGCGGGCACGACAGTCTATTCGGACTTGCATGCGTTCGCGCTCGACTTCCTTGCCGCCGAGGCCGACTGAGCTAACGCGCCCCGCATCGCCTAAGGCCTTGTACTGAACCATCATGCACGTGATTCGCTCGACGCTGTTCTTCATATACTTGATCGTTTATACGATCCCGTATGCATGCGCCTGCTTCATTGTTTTCCCGTTCCTGAACGCACACCAGCGCTATCGGATGGCCGTCGGCTGGTGCCGCTCGACGCTGTGGACGCTGCGGCACCTGGTCGGCGCGAGTTGGCGCATCGAAGGCCTGGACAACCTGCCCGACGGCCCGGCCGTGCTGCTGCCCAAGCACCAGTCTGCGTGGGAAACGCTGGCCTTCCCGGCAATCATGCCGCGTCCGTTGTGCTATGTCTTCAAGCGCGAGCTGCTGTACGTGCCATTTTTTGGCTGGGCCCTCGGAATGCTGAAGATGGTGCACATCGATCGCAACAAGGGGCACAGCGCGTTCAAGTCGGTAATTCGGCAGGGCAAGGAACGGATGGCAGAGGGCTCATGGGTGATCATGTTCCCGGAAGGCACACGGGTGCCGGTGGGCAAGCGTGGCAAGTATAAGACCGGCGGCACGCGCTTCGCGGTCGCTGCCGGGGTGCCCGTGGTGCCGATAGCGCACAATGCCGGACACGTGTGGCCGCGCAACTCCTTTCTCAAATTTCCGGGTATAGTCACAGTGTCGATCGGCAAGCCCATCGACACCCGCAACCTGAACGCTGACGAAGTCATGGCGCGCGTCGAGGAATGGATCGAAACTGAGATGCGCCGCATCGATCCGCATGCGTATCCTGCGCAGGACGAAACGCCGGTGTATGCCAAACGCGCGTCGTCGTCCGACGCGGTCTGAACGCGCTCCGATACGCAGCGACCCGCGCAGCGACACCCAATCGAACCCGATAGCCATGGCTCACGCGCCCTTGCCGCGCCGCACGGCGCTCGATTCGAGTCAACTCGACCTGCCGCTGTTCGACAGCGGCAACGCGTTGCCGGGCCTATTCGTCGAAGTCCCGGCCAGGCCATGGCCCAACTGTGTGGCGGCGCCCGCCAGCGACGCCTGCTCGCCCCGGCCCGGCGCCGAATCGATGCAGCCACCGTCGACGCCGTTGCCCTCGTTACCGCCGGTGGAGCCAGTGGAGCCGCTTGCCACGCTGTTGCCACCGTTGAGCCCGTCTTCCGGCCCGTCAAGCGTGACACCAGCGCCATCACTGCCAACGGGCGCCATGCCGCGCAACGAGGCTCAGCTGCCAGACGGCAGCCAGCTGCGCTGCGTGTACCTCGGTTCGCACCGGCTCGATTATCGGCTCAAGCGTTCCGCGCGACGCACCATCGGATTCTCGATCGACGGCAACGGACTGGCCGTCACCGCACCACGCTGGACCACGCTGACCGATATCGAGGCGGCGCTTGCCGACAAACAGCGCTGGATCTTCGCCAAGCTGGCCGAGTGGCAAACGCGCACGGAACAACGCGCGCTGCCGCGGATCGTCTGGACTGATGGAGTGAGCTTGCCCTACTTGGGCAAGCCGTTGACTGTCGCCGTCACGTCGTCAAGCGGCACACTGTGGCATGACCCCGAACGGGCCGTGCTCGAGCTGGGCTTGCCGCCGGATGCGCACGCGCAGCAGATCAAGGATCGTGTACAAGGCTGGCTGCAGCAGGAAGCCCGACGCCTGTTCGGCGAGCGACTCGATCTCTATGCGCAACGCCTCGGCGTGCGACATAGCGCGTACGCGCTGTCATCGGCGGCAACCCGTTGGGGGAGCTGCTCGAGCGACGGCAAAATCCGGCTGAACTGGCGCTTGATTCATTTTCCGCTGTCGATCGTCGACTATGTCGTCGCGCACGAACTTGCGCATTTGCGTGAAATGAACCACAGTTCGCGTTTCTGGGATACGGTCGCATCGATCTTCCCGGAATTCCGCGAGGCGCGTAGCTCGCTAAAGAACCATCCGCTGGAGCTGCTGCCCACGCTGTGAGGCTCACCAGCGCGTTTAGCCGCATCGCGCAAAGCCGTGCTGCACGGGTTAAAATCTCCGCCGTATCGCGCCGTGCCAGTCGTATGGCGCTGTTATTGTGCCCCCGCAACCTCCTCGACATTTCAAGGATTCCGTCATGCGCCTTCTTCATACGATGCTTCGAGTCGGCAACCTGGAGCGATCGCTGGACTTCTACACGAACGTGCTGGGCATGCAGTTGCTGCGCAAGCATGACTATCCGGAAGGCCGCTTCACGCTTGCGTTCGTTGGCTACGGCAACGAGGACGACCATACGGTAATCGAGTTGACCCATAATTGGGACACTTCGGCCTATGAGCCGGGCACTGGCTTTGGCCATCTGGCGATTGCCGTGGACAACGCACGCGAGGCATGCGACGCAGTGCGCGCCAAGGGCGGCAAGGTCACGCGCGAGGCAGGCCCGATGAAGCATGGCACCACGGTGATCGCCTTCGTCGAGGATCCAGATGGCTACAAAATCGAGTTCATCGAGAAAAAACGTCCTTAATCCAGATGGCTGTTACCGCCGCGTCAGTCCGCAAGCCGCTTGATGCCTTCGCCATCGCGTTGCTGGTGGTGGCGGGTCTGACAGGCACCATCCATGTGACCGAGTAGACGCTCGGGCCGTCGTCGGCATCGTGTATCGTTGACCAACCGCAAAAGCAACGCCAGCGCCTTGTTGAACGCGAAGCGGCACGAGCCGACGAAGTTCGCCAAATGCTCATGGATCAATTCCCGCAGGTGGTTGACGCAACTTAATCGCCTAATTAAACCAAACTCATTAAACTTAGTTTAATTAGGTGATTATGCACACATACAACATTCACGACGCCAAGACGCACCTGTCGTGACTCATTGATCAAGCGGTGCACGGCGGCGAACCGTTTGTGATCGCCAAAGCCGGCAAGCCGCTGATCAAAGTCGTGCTGCTCGAACTCCCGGCACCTGTTCGATGCAATCGAATTGGCTTTCTGAAGGGACAGATTAGCGTGCCGGCTGGCTTCGACACGATGGGTGCCGCAGACATTGAACAATTGTTTGACGGTAACGCTGAATGAAGGTGCTTTTGGATACTCACCTAATTCTGTGGGCAGCCGCCGACGCACCCGAACTGCCGGCCGCGGCGCGCGCTACTCGATGATCCGGCCTGCACGCCGCTTTTTAGCGTCGCGAGCCTATGAGAGATTGTGGCCAAACGCGGCTTGGCCCGCGCCGATTTTCAGGTCGAGCCGCGCGTGCTGCGTCGCAGCCTGCTTGACGTTGGCTATGAGGAACTGCCGATCGTGACTGCGCACGCGTTGGAGCTCGAACATCTACCGCCCATCCACCGCGATCCGTTCGATCGGATTTTGATCGCGCAAGCCGTTGCCGAAGGCGTACCGCTTGTAACGCATGATGCGATGATTGCAAAGCACCCTAGCCCGCGATCCGGCTTGTCTGAGGTAGACTGTTAAGGGTTGCGCCATGTCCAGCCAACCCATCAACTCGCTTCGCGCCGCCCGCGCATGATACTTTGCGGTTTTTCCGCGCAGCTAGATCTGAAACAGTCCCCTGAAAGTCCGAACACAGTCTCCCACTTACAATGGCAGGTAGGCATAAGACTGTGCGAAATAGGTTGTTCCAAGCCTGAATCGCAGCGTAAACGTCACAGAAAGTGTGAAAGCCATTCTCAACACGTTGCTGACACTTCTACTTAAATGCCTCCAAACGCCCTAATCAACGGTACGTTTGTCAGAAACACTTGAATACTGTTAACCAAAGCGCTTGACCATGCTCATCAAAATCGCCAATATGCCTGCATCTTCCGGCGGACTATTTTTCTCTTACAGTCTTGCTGAACCTGACGCTTCAGGCCCCTTTGCCGAGCGCTTGGCTGTTCTCCCCAGATTTCCAGAGGTCATGGGTTTATTCCCATGAGTAGAAAGGCTTGCTATAAGCTGATACCCCACCTTATTTTCATCAATTAAATTTTTTAAAGCTCTAGCCAGATGATTGTGAACCGATTTGTTAATTTGCTGAGCTTTTTTCAAGGGTATGTTTTTTATAGAAACTTGGGTTCCCTTGGGACCCAAGCCAATTGAAACCGCCCTATTCTCAGCCTTTACATTTACACCGATATCTATTTTTCCTTTTTCCCCTTCAGTGATATTTTCGCTCCCCTTTATATTGGATTCAACCTTTTCCCTCAATAAATCCAAAAAACTTGATTTTTCTTCGCCACCGCCAAAATTTTTTACATAAAATTCAACCAAATGAGAATTATCATCTTTGAAGTAATTCTCGTACACATATCTTATACCGTTGCTCAATCCATAATAACCTTTTCCATTACCCCTACTACTTTCCTCAATGTTAGATTCGTTTAATATTTCAAACTCATTTTCCGTCATAGCCCTAAAAAATGAAGTTGCAGATTCAAATGAATTTGCTTCTAAATTTTTATCTATACTCAAAATTTTTTCCTTTAGTTTCGCTTCCGACAAATTGGCATAAGAACCTTCTTGCCGAACGGTCAACTCGCCGATCGCTCCCTTCTCTTCATAAGACGCAGTGTCTTCAGAAAAGCCCGGATGTCGTCGGTTTGAGAAAAATTTTTGAACAGCCTGAGCACCAGGTACAGCTGGTTCAGTAACTTCATCATCAAGCTGGTCAGAGACATCATCCCGGCGCTTTAGCTTCGCTTTGGCCTGGTTTGATTGAGAAAATTTTTTTGGCATTATTTACCTCATTTTTATAACTGTAAGACAGGAAGCGCAACATGACAATAAATGCCGCTATAATTAAAATTTAATCCATGTTGCCGACATGTCACCATCAAGGCGGCAACCTTTATTTATTAAAAACATAATTGTGAGATTATTTGTATAAATTTTTCGAGAACCGTCGTAAAGATATTCCGAAATTTCCTTCGGATTTGGCTCGGTATACGGACGCCTAGCCTTTTTCTGTTGACTGGACTTCTGGCTATAAAATTTAACCATAATTCACCTCGTTGACAGCCTATGTATATGTAACCTCTTAGACGACACAAATCGCGTTGCCTTAACCTATTAATTTTTGTGGTGAAAAATCCGAATAGGCTGTCACAGCCAACCCCATTCCGCTGTCGGTGCCATCTGTGTTATTGGAACGCTCCTTGCACTGCAGATGCGAAAAGGAAGTATCCGCTCGTCAACCAGCATCGTCAACAGAGGCTTTCACCTCGGTCACTTTCTTAACGCCCACCGGCACCTGCACACCGATCTTCCTCCATTCATCTTGATTCTTGTTAATTACCCAGGACAGCACCTTATGCGTCTTTTCATCAAGCAGCCCACTCACATGAGCCGTCGGCGGTTCGTCAGGATTTGTGTACTCGCAGGTCACCGCCAGACGTGCCAGTTGCACCTGCTTCACGTCCTTCAGTGATGTCAGTACTTTATCCACCAGCACCCGCTTGAACGGCAGCGACTTGTCGTAATCCTCCCACGACTGTGCCACCGATGGCATAAGTTGCATATTCAGCGCTGGCTGTTCCTTTTCAGCCTGGGGTGGAAATGAGCCTTCGGCCCTGCCATTCGACAGGCCGTCACGGCACGCCGCACGAAGCGGGCAGACAAGCGTGTCAACGCGTCGATTGAGGATCCGACGCACCGGCCGCGCCCACGCTACCCATCGAGCCTGCACCGGCGTCAACCTGCTGTGCCAGCACGACGTACTCAAGCACCGGCACATCCTCGGCACGACGCGCGAGATCAAAACCGAGCGCGTCAAAATCGACTCGACTCCGATAGGCCGCCAGCGTATTGCGCAACATTTTGCGACGCTGCGAAAACGCGGCCGTCACAACTTCGCCAAGGCGGACGATATCGACCGGCGGCACATCGCCGGCGGCGCGCGGAATCATCCGCACCACCGCTGAGGTCACCTTCGGCGCCGGCTCGAACGACTCAGGCGGCACCTCGATCAGTTTGTCGATCGCATACCGATACTGCAGCATCACGGTCAGGCGGCTGTAGTCCTTGCTCCCCGGCTCAGCAATCATCCGCTCAACCACTTCGTCCTGCAGCATGAAGTGCTGGTCAATCACATCATCGGCAAACGACGCGAGGTGGAACAACAGCGGACTCGAGATGTTATACGGCAGGTTCCCGACCACACGGAGCGACGCGCCGATATGCGCCGAATCAGCCAGTGAAGCGAAGTCGAACGCCAGCGCGTCGCCTGCATGCAACACGAGCCGGCTGCCAAAACGCTGCTGCAGCCGCGCGATCAGGTCGCGATCAAGCTCGACCGCATGCAATGTTTGCACGCGCTCGAGTAGCGGCGCGGTCAATGCGCCCAGGCCTGGGCCGATCTCCACGAGCCGATCCGCGGGTTGCGGACGGATCGCCTCCACGATTGCGTCGATCACGCCCGTGTCGACAAGGAAATTCTGGCCAAAGCGCTTGCGCGCAAAGTGGCCTTGGTGCTGACGATGACTCATGAAGCAGCTCGTTTCGAATCAGATGCATGGCGACGGCCAGCGCGATGCCTGGCGCGCCGCCGCGTTCAGCGGGTTACGCGGCGTTAGCGGCCTGCCGCCGCGTGCCGTCGATGGCAAGCCATCGACACAGCGGTATCGATCGCCGCAATCAAACTGCCGCAATCGGCGCGGCCGGTGCCCGCCAGGTCGAGCGCCGTGCCATGATCGACGGAGGTGCGCACGATCGGCAGTCCCAGCGTGACGTTGATGCCCTCACCGAACGTGGCAAACTTGAGCACCGGCAAGCCCTGGTCGTGGTACATCGCCAACACGCAATCGGCATCGCGCAGGTAGCGCGGCTGGAACAGCGTATCGGCCGGATACGGCCCGCGTGCGTCGATGCCAGATGCGCGCGCGCGCTGCAATGCCGGTGCGATCACGTCAATTTCCTCGCGGCCCAAATAGCCGTTCTCGCCCGCATGCGGATTGAGGCCCGTGACAAGGATACGCGGCGACGCGATGCCGAAACGCGCGCGCAAGTCACGATCGACGATTGCCAACGTGTCGACCAGCCCGTCGATGTTCAACGCGTCGGGCACGTCGCGAAGCGCCAGATGCGTGGTGGCAAGAGCCACGCGCAGCGGCTGCTCGCCGGTGCCGGACAGCATCATCACGACGCGTGGCGTACCGGTACGCTCAGCCAGGTATTCTGTATGGCCGGTGAACGGCACGCCGGCATCGTTGATCGTGCTTTTTTGCAGTGGCGCGGTGACAATGGCATCGAACGTGCCGTCCAGTGCGCCGTCAATCGCCGCATCCAGCAGCGCGAGCACATAGCGACCGTTTGCCGCATCCAGCACGCCGGCCACACTCGGCGCGCCGAGCGGCACATCGCGCAGCATGACAGGGGCGCCCGCCCCGGTCGACCACACGGCAAAATCCACGCCCGCCTGCTTCGCGCGCTCGGCCAGCAGCTGGCGATCGCCGAGCACCGTGAAATGCGCGTCCCCGCGCCAGCGCCCGACCTCGCGCGCAAATGCCTGCGCGGTCAACTCCGGACCGACGCCGGCCGGCTCGCCGGTGGTGATCGCAATGCGAACGGGTGTCGTCACGTTCTGCTCCGCGGGGCTCAGGCCGGTCCGTCCAACTTGTACTGCACATACGAGCTGTCACGCAGCTGCCGCAGCCAGTCTGCGTAGGCCTGCTCGGCTTTGCGCTGGCCGATCGCCTGCCGCGCGATCTCCTGTTGCTGTGCAACAGAGCCTTGCGCTTCGCGGCGGCCGATCACCTGGACCAGGTGATAACCGTACTCGGTCCGGATCGGCTGGCTGATTTCGCCATCCTTCAGGTTGTTCATCGCCCGCTCGAATTCCGGCACGGTCTCGCCCGGGCTGATCCATCCCAGGTCTCCTCCCTGCGATGCGGAACCGTCCTGCGAGTAGGTGCGGGCGAAATTCGCGAAGTCGCCACCTGCGTCGATCTGCGCGCGCAGTTCGACCAGCTTCTGCCGTGCCGCCGGCTCCGACTGCCCTTCGCCGACCCGGATCAGGATGTGTCGCGCATGCGTTTGCACGAGCTTCGGCGCTTCGCTGCCCGTGCCGCTGGACACCCGGCGATCGACGAGCCGCACGATCTCGAAGCCTTCCGGCGTGCGCAGCACCTCTGGATTAACCTGCCCCGGACGCAGCTGCGAGGCCGCCTGCGTCATCGCTTCGGGCAACGCCGACATCGAACGGAATCCAAGGTCGCCGCCGTTGGACGCATCGGGCGCCTGTGAGTTGTCTTTCGCGAGCCGCGCGAATTCCTCGTTCGTCAGGGCGCGCTTGAGCAAATCCGATGCCTTTCGCCGCGCGGCCTCGATTTCAGTCTGCGGCGCGTTCAGCGCGGCCTTGATCAGGATATGTTCAAAGCGCAGGTCCTGCTGCACGCGCTGCGTCGGCCCGCGCTGGCTGGCAATATAGTTGGCCACTTCCGCATCCGACACGGTGATCCGGCTGTCCACTTCCTTCTCGCGCAGCTTCGAGAGCAGCAGCTCGTTGCGCGCATCGGCGCTGAACACCGACCAGGGCACGCCCTCGGCCTCCAGTCGTGCGCGGTACATGTCGAGCGACATGTTGTTCGCCTGCGCGAGCCGGGTCAGCGTGCGTTGCAGCGTCGCATCGTCGATCACGATGCCGTCGTCCTTGGCCCGCTGCAGCTGGATGCGCTCAAGAACCATTTGATTCAGCACCTGCAGCTGCAACTGGTCCGGCGACGGCAACGGCGCGTTCTGCTGCTGCAGGCGGCGTGTGATCAGCTCCATGCGCAAGTCAAGCTCGCGGCGCGTGATCACGTCGTTGTTCACGACCGCGACAATGCGATCCACCTCCTGTCCGGTCTGATGCGACGGCAACGCTTGCGCGTGCGCACCGTTGAGCGGCGCCAGCGCGCCGAGCGCGGATAGCGCAAGCACGTACTGCAAAAGTGCCGAGCGTATCGTCTTCATCATTCCCACAATTACTCCGTTCAGGTAAAAACCGGCGCGGGCCGGACACCGTCCGCCACCCACCGACATTGTCTCATTGATAGTGAGTGAACCGGGCCTGTGGCGCAGGCAGCGGCGGCACCGGCTGGTAACCTGGCACGCTCGCTCGGAATTGCGGCCCCAACCCGTTGTCGATCGTCGCAAAGCCCTTGAGTTGCAGTTGCGCGAGCATCCGTGTCCCGGTGGACGGCTGGTTCGAACTGTTGACGCCGTTTGCGTATTTCTGCAACCCGATGCCGAATGACCAGCATTGCGCATCGTACTCGAAGCCCGCCAACGCGTCGACCAGGCGGTGCCGGACGAGGTCGTAATTCACCCGGCCCACGCCGTACAGGCGTCGCGCAAGCGGCCACTGCGCGGAGATCACCAACTGGTTGATCGGCTCGTAGGACAGCGTCGTGTTCGAGCGCGTATACCGGTACGCCGCGTTCAGCACGCGACGCTCGGCCGGGCTCCATGAAAACCCGAGGTTCGTGCGCACCAGCTGATTGTTGTTCTGGTTGTACTGGAACGCCTGCTCGGTCGCAAAGCCGTCGCCGAGCTTGAACGACGAACCGATGATCACGTCCGAGTGTGCGGCCTGCGACACCGGTTGCGATGGCGTGAATGTCACGCGCTGGTTGCGGAAATAATACTGCTGCGCGATCACGAAGCGCGCCCGCTCGTCGCCGGACGCCGCGTCGATGAAGCGCGACGTGAGCGCCGCAGTCAGCCGGTTTGCATCGGCGACGCGGTCATTGCCGACGAAGCTGTTCGCCGTGAAGATCTCGGCCAGGCCAAAGTCCGCCTCGGCGGTATCGAACAATGGCGCAAACTGCTGGTTCCGGTACGGCGTATACACATAGTACAGGCGCGGTTCCAGCGTCTGGATGTAGTCCTGGCCAAACAGGCGAAGGCTGCGGTCAAACACTAGGCCGGAGTCGAGGCTCAGCGTCGGCACGCTGACGTTGAAACGCTTGGGCTGGCTGCCGGGTGCGTCCGCGCCGATCGTGGATAGGTCGTACGACGTGAAATGCCACTGCACCTTCGGCGTGAAGAAGTAGCCAGGGCGCAGGATCGGATAAGAGACGTACGGGTTGAACACGAAGCGCGTGCCCTCGGTCGCATCGGCCGTGGTGATCGAAAAGCGGGTCGCGTCAACCTCGGCGCCAAAGTCCAGGCCGCCGACGTTATAGCGGCTGTATTTCACGTTCAACTGGGGTTCGCGGCCATACGGCGCCGTCGATGGGGGCAGCGTCTGCCAATGCTGCTCGCGCAGCAGTGCGGCCCACGGACCACTGTTGTAAGTCAAGCCGATTTCCTGCTGGTACAGCATCTGCATGCCGAGCAGGAACGAGTTGCCCGACGCGAGATCCTCCGGATAGGTCTTGTCCGACACTCGGTTGTAGTAGATATATCCGCCGAAGCCGTTGCCGAAGTTCTGGCTGTGGTTGAAAAACACCGCATAGCGCTTGGTGTGCGTGATGCGGTCATACGGCAAGTACTCGACGGTGAGGTTGCCCGAGTACGTCGGCGACAGGTAGCGAAAGCTGGGCGCAATTAGCACGCCACGCCGCGACATAATCCGGGGCGTAAGCGTCAGATCGTAGTTCGGCGCGAGATTGAAATAATACGGCAGCGACATCTCGAAGCCGGTGGTCGAGCTCATCGTGCCGGTCGGCGGCAGCAAGCCGCTCTGGCGCCCGCCCGAGAGAGGAAACGACAGCCACGGGCTGGCAAAGATCGGCACGCGCTGGAAGAACAGCACGCCATTGTGCGCCACGCCCAAGTTGGCGTCGGTATCTATGTCGAACTGCGTGGCACGCACGTACCACGCCGGATCGCTGTCGCATGGGCATCCGGTATACGTGCCGCGGTGCACGACCGAGCGCGCATCGTCGATTATGTCGATCCGCTCGGCGGCACCAGAGCCACCGGTTAGGTTGAAGTGGTACTTCGGCCGCGTGATGTAGCCCTCAGACGCGCCGACCTTCAAGTGCGCGTCCGGTCCCGCAAACGCATTGCCGTTGTTAACAATATGCACATTGCCGAACGCATCGACCAGATCGGTGTCCACGTCGTAGTGAATCGAATCGGCCTTGATCACGGACGTGTAGCGGCGCAACTCGGCACTGCCCTCGAGCGACGCGTCGCGATCCGCAGTGCCGCTGGCCACCTCGCCCAACCCGAACACTGCCGGCGACGCGCCTGATGGCAGCGCATGCTCCTCGAGCTGCGGCGCGACGCGTAGTCCCCACGGCGCATCCAGCCGGGTCGGCTGCGCGGCTACACCGGTCAATTGCGCGTGCGCAAGCGCTGGCAGGAATCCCGGTACCGCAAGCAATGCGGCGGCGACGTGCGTCAGGCGAAGCACGCGTCGCGAATTGGGCACGGGTGGCAAATTCGTTCGATCGAGCTGTGTTGGCGGCATGAATGCAGTAGACGAAGCGACGCCGCCCCGGCATGAGCGGCCGCCCGGGTAACGTCGCGGCAAAGCTGCCCGCCCCGGCCTCGGGGCCTGCGCCGCGCGCCGGTGCGGGTCGCATCAAAAAAGTCGTGGGGTATTATATGGCAAGACGTTTTCGTATCCCCGCAACTTTCATGACGCAGACCTGCGCAAGCCCCTCTTTCGCCGTTGCCGATCCCCGGCTGGACTTGCTGCGCGACCGGCTCGGCTCGCTGTCCGGGCCACCCGCCGGCCCGGCGCTGTATCGCGCCCGCCGCGAACGGGTGATCGATGCGCTGCGCGCCTATGGCGGCGGCGTGGCGATCGTGCGCACTGCACCGATCGCGGTTCGCAACCGCGACACCGAATATCCGTATCGGCATGACAGCGCATTCTTCTACCTAAGCGGGTTCACCGAGCCGCACGCGTGGCTGGTCATCTGTGCCGACGCATCGCAGTCGCATACGACACTGTTCTGTCTGCCGCGCGATGTCGAGCGCGAAAACTGGGACGGGGCGCGGTACGGACCGCAACACGCGCAGCAGGCATTCGGCGTGGACGCCTCCTACCCGGTTGATGAGCTCGACGCCCGGATGCCGGCGCTGCTGGCCAATGCGCATACGCTGCATTACGCACGCAACACATCGCCGGGGTTGGACGAGGCCGTGCAGCGATGGCTGGAGGCGAGCAGACACGGCGGCGGCCGCACTTCGCCGGCGCATCAGGTCGATCTGTCGATTCTGCTCGACGAGATGCGTCTGATCAAGGACGCGCACGAGCTGTGCACGATGCGCCGGGCCGCCTCGATCTCGGCGCGCGCGCATCTGCAGGCCATGCAGGCGTGCAAGCCGGGCGTGCGCGAATACGAACTTGAAGCGCAACTGCTGTACGCTTTCCGCCGCCACGGTGCACAGGCGCCGGCATACGGTTCGATCGTCGCGGCGGGCGCTAACGCTTGCGTGCTGCACTACCCGGCCGGCAACGCACTCGTGCGGGACGGCGACCTGGTCCTGATCGACGCGGGTTGTGAGCTGGACGGCTACGCGTCCGATATTACCCGCACGTTTCCGGCCAACGGTCGCTTCACGGCGGCGCAGCGTGATCTATACGACGTCGTGCTGGCGGCACAACAGGCCGCGATCGACGCGACACGTGCTGGCGTGCCGTTCGACGTGCCACACGAGGCGGCGGTGCGCGTGCTGGCGCAGGGCATGCTCGACTTGAAGTTGCTCGACGCGGCCGTGCATGGCACGCTCGACGATGTGATCGCCAGCCGCGCCTATACGCGCTTCTACATGCATCGCACCGGTCACTGGATCGGCATGGACGTGCACGACTGCGGTGACTATCGCGAGCCGGATCCCGACCCGGCCGGCCGGAACTCGATTACCGCCTGCCCGAATACCGCGCGCCCGGACGCCTCCTGCACGGACGCTACCTGCCCGGATGCCCCATCCCTGGCTATCCAGCACGCTGGAAACTTGGTGCGGGACACGGCCGAGCGCGACGTACCGCGTCCGTGGCGCCGCTTGCGCGCGAACATGACGCTGACCATCGAACCCGGCCTATACGTGCGCGCCGCGCCGGATGTGCCGCGCGCGTACTGGAACACCGGGATCCGCATCGAAGATGACGCAATTGTCACAGCCCACGGCTGCGAGCCGATGACCCGTGAAGTGCCGGTGCACGCCGACGATATCGAAGCCTGGATGCGCGACGCGCCGACGCGCGCGTGACACGCCGCCGCGCGACAGAATCTCACAGACATCTGCACCATGACCGAATCGAATCCTGCCAGACCCGCGCACCATGCGGCACCGGATGCGCGCGTCGACACAGCGCGATACGACTATGACGTGGCCATCGTCGGCGCCGGGCCGACTGGGCTCGCGCTCGCCGGCTGGCTCGCACGCCGCGGCGGCACCCGTGCATTGCGTGTCGCGTTGATCGACTCGCGCGAACCGGATGCATCGCTGGGCGACCCGCGGGCGCTTGCATTGTCGCACGGCAGCCGCATGCTGCTCGAGCCGCTTGGCTGGCCGGTCGAGGCGACACCAATCGAGCGCATCCACGTGTCGCAACGCGGTTACTTCGGCCGCACCGTGATCGAGCGCAACGAGCACGGCGTGCCAGCGCTCGGCTACGTGGTGCGCTATGGCATGCTGGTGCATGCGCTGGCCACGGCGGTACGTGCCACCGGCTGCGACTGGATCGGCTCGAGCGTGGCTCGCGCGCCGCAGCAGGACGAACACGGCGTCTCGCTGCCGATCGAGCCAGTCGGCACACCCTCCGTTCCCGATGGCGACGCGGGCGCTGCGGCACCGCAACGCATCGTGCGCGCGCGTCTGGTCGTCAACGCGGAGGGCGGGGTATACCACGAAGCCGCATCGACGCGGCTGGCCGCCGGCCAGCACGCCCGGCGCGACTATCGCCAGACGGCGCTGGTGGCCGTGGTCAGTGTGAGTACGCCACAACCGCGCGTCGCATGGGAGCGCTTCACGCGCGAAGGGCCCCTTGCGCTGCTGCCGCTCGGCGGCCCACGGCAGGCGGACTATGCACTGGTCTGGTGCTGCGATCCGGCGCAAGCCGCGCGGCGCATGCCACTGTCCGACGCACGGTGGTTGGACGAGTTGCAATGGGCATTCGGCGACAGAATGGGCCGCTTCGAGAAGGTTGGCGCGCGCGCAGCCTTCCCACTTGGGCTCAATGCGCTGACCGCGTTAACCGATCGCCGCATTGCATCGATCGGCAACGCGGCGCAAACGTTGCATCCGGTCGCCGGACAAGGGTTGAACCTAGGCCTGCGCGACGTGCACGCGCTGGTCGATGCACTCGCGCACCACGGACCCGAGCCGGCTGCGCTGCGTGCCTTCGCCGCACGCCGCGCGCTGGACCGGCGCGTGACCATCACCGCGACTGACGTGCTGGCACGCGCCTTCACCGTCGACTTCGCGCCGCTGGCGGCGCTGCGCGGCCTGGCACTCGGTGCGCTGGACCTGGTGCCGCCGGTCAAGACAACGCTCGCGCGGCAGATGATGTTCGGGCAACGGCGCTAAGCGGGGCCAAGCCTATGACAGCCGTGACACTCATTAAACTTTCAAAGCGCTCGGGGTTCGCCGCCGGTTAACGCTAAAATACGCCCCTTTCCAACGTCTTTCGGATCGCGCCGCGCCCGGCCGGGTAGCGGCGCGTCGCCCTTTCCGATGCCTGTAATCGGCAAACATGTACTGCGCAACAATCTGTTCGTCGCCCCGATGGCTGGCGTGACGGACCGCCCGTTCCGCCAATTGTGCAAGCGAATGGGGGCCGGTTACGCGGTGTCGGAGATGGTCGCGTCCAACGCGCAGCTGTGGAAAAGCGAAAAGACGATGCGTCGCGCCAATCACGACGGCGAGGTCGAGCCGATCGCCGTGCAGATCGCTGGCGCCGACCCGGCGATGCTGGCGCAGGCCGCGCAATACAACGTCGCGCATGGCGCGCAAATCATCGACATCAACATGGGCTGCCCGGCCAAGAAGGTCTGCAACGTCGCGGCAGGCTCCGCACTGCTGCAGAACGAGGCGCTAGTGGCACGCATTCTCGAGGCAGTCGTGCGTGCGGTCGGCACCGGGCCGGATGCCGTTCCCGTCACACTGAAAATGCGCACCGGCTGGGATCGCGAACACCGCAATGCGCTGACGATCGCGCGGCTCGCCGAGCAGGCCGGCATTTCGATGCTCACCGTGCACGGGCGCACGCGCGCAGACTTGTATCGTGGTCAGGCCGAGTACGACACGATCGCCGCGGTCAAGGCATCGGTGCGCATCCCGGTAGTCGCCAACGGCGATATCACGACGCCGCACAAGGCGCGCGAAGTGCTGTCGATCACCGGCGCGGACGCAATCATGATCGGACGCGCGGCGCAAGGCCGGCCGTGGCTGTTTCGGGAAATCGGGCACTTCCTGGTGACCGGTGAGGTGTTGCCACCGCCACGGATCGATGAAATCCAGCAGTGGATGAACGAGCACCTGCAAGACCATTACGCATTTTATGGCGAATTTACCGGTGTGCGCACCGCACGCAAGCACATCGGCTGGTACACTCGCGGCCTTTCCGGCGCCAACGCATTCCGGCATCGAATGAATACGCTGGATTCCACCCGGGAACAACTGGCGGCGGTCAACGCATTCTTCGACGCCCAAAAGGCGCAATCGGAGCGCCTCGTCTACGTCGACGACGAATCCAGCACGCACGACACGCCACCCGACACCGACCGATTAGCAGCATGAGCAAGCACAACATCGAACAATGCGTCCGCGACAGTCTCGGCATGTATTTCCGCGATCTGGACGGATCCCGCCCACACGACGTCTATGAAATGGTGATGTCCTGCGTCGAGAAACCGATGCTGGAAATCGTCCTCGAACAGGCGCGGGGCAACCAGTCTCTGGCAGCCGAATATCTCGGCATCAACCGCAACACGCTGCGCAAGAAACTGCAGGAGCATGGTCTGCTGTAGCGCGGCGCCCGTGCCTGGCGCACATTTGTCATTCGCGCGCAAGCGCAGCTTCGGGTTCTTTTTTCATCATGATCAAGCAAGCGCTCATTTCTGTTTCCGACAAGGCAGGCATTGTCGATTTCGCCAAAAGCCTGCATGAGCTTGGCATCACCCTGCTGTCCACGGGCGGCACTGCAAAGCTGCTCGCCGACGCGGGCCTGCCGGTCACCGAGGTAGCCGACTACACCGGCTTTCCGGAAATGCTCGACGGCCGCGTAAAGACGCTGCACCCGAAGGTCCATGGCGGCATTCTCGCGCGGCGCGACATGCCCGCGCACATGGCGGCACTCGAGCAGCATGGGATCCCGACGATCGACATGCTCGTCGTCAATCTGTATCCGTTCGTGCAAACTGTCGCGAAGGAGAAATGCCCGCTCGACGAAGCCATTGAGAACATCGACATCGGCGGCCCAACGATGCTGCGCTCGGCCGCGAAGAACCACCGCGACGTGACGGTGGTCGTCGATCCGGCCGACTATGCGGCGGTGCTCGACGAAATGCGCGCGAACGGCAACACGGTCAGCTACGCGACCAACTTCCGGCTCGCGACCAAGGTGTTTGCGCACACCGCGCAATATGACGGCGCGATCACGAACTACCTGACTAGCCTCGGCGAGGACCTGCAGCATGCGACACGCAGCGCGTACCCGGCCACGCTGAACCTGGCCTTCACGAAGGTGCAGGACCTGCGCTACGGCGAGAATCCGCACCAGGGCGCAGCGTTCTATCGCGACCTGCAATCTGCCGAAGGCTCGCTAGCCAACTACCGGCAACTGCAGGGCAAGGAGCTGTCGTACAACAACATCGCTGATGCCGACGCGGCATGGGAATGCGTGAAGACATTCGATGCGCCGGCATGTGTGATCATCAAGCATGCGAACCCATGCGGCGTCGCCGTGGCGACAACGCCGGCCGACGCGTACGCCAAGGCGTTGCAGACCGACCCGACTTCCGCATTCGGCGGCATCATCGCGTTCAATCGCGAAGTCGACGAAGCGGCGGCGCAAGCGGTCGCCAAGCAGTTCGTCGAAGTGCTGCTCGCGCCGTCGTTGACCGACGCGGCGCGACAAATCTTCGCCGCGAAGCAGAACGTGCGCGTGCTGCAGGTGCCGCTGGGCAACGCAGCCAACGCGTACGACCTGAAGCGCGTCGGCGGCGGCTTGCTGGTGCAGTCGCCGGACACGAAGAACGTGCAGCCGCACGAGTTGCGCGTGGTCACGAAACGGCATCCGACGCCCAAAGAAATGGACGACCTGTTGTTCGCGTGGCGCGTCGCGAAGTTCGTCAAGTCCAATGCGATCGTGTTTTGCGCGAACGGCATGACGCTGGGTGTCGGGGCGGGTCAGATGAGCCGCGTCGATTCGGCTCGCATCGCCGGCATCAAGGCGCAAAACGCAAAGCTGTCGTTGACCGGCTCGGCGGTCGCCTCCGACGCATTCTTCCCGTTCCGCGACGGGCTCGACGTGGTCGTCGCGGCCGGTGCGACCTGCGTGATTCAGCCCGGCGGCTCGATGCGCGACGACGAAGTAATCGCGGCGGCCGATGAGCACAATGTCGCGATGGTCGTTACCGGCACGCGGCATTTCCGTCACTGACGCTGTGAGCGCCGCCGCGCCGGCCGCGTCGGGACAACGCCAGTCGGTTATAGTGGCGCGATGAGAATACTTGGCATCGATCCGGGCTTGCGCGTCACCGGCTTTGGCGTCATCGACAAGCACGGACACGCGCTCACCTACGTGACCAGCGGGGTAATCCGTACCGCGAACGCCGATTTGCCGAGCCGCCTGGGCACGATCTTCGACGGCGTGGCGACGCTGATCCGCGAGCACCGCCCGGATCAGGCCGCGATTGAGAAAGTATTCGTCAACGTCAATCCGCAATCGACGCTGCTGCTGGGGCAGGCGCGCGGCGCGGCGATTTGCGGACTCGTATCGGGCCGTGTACCGGTGGCCGAATACACCGCGCTGCAACTCAAGCAAGCGGTGGTCGGCTACGGGCGCGCGACCAAGGACCAGATGCAGCAGATGGTGGTCCGGTTGTTGAACTTGAGCGGCTTGCCCGGCACCGACGCCGCCGACGCGCTCGGCATGGCGATCTGCCACGCGAACAGCGGCGCGGCGATCAACGCGCTCGGCACGCTCGCGCCGGCATTGACGAAGAAAGGCTATCGTGTGCGACGCGGCCGGCTGATCGGCTAACCCGGCGCAGTGTCCACGCCGCGATACGCTACACTCGCGCATCCACTCTCTATTGATTCGCCATGATCGGTCGCATTGCGGGCATCCTGCTCGAGAAAAACCCGCCTCATCTGCTGGTCGACTGCAACGGCGTCGGCTACGAGGTCGACGTGCCGATGAGCACGCTCTACAACCTGCCGAACACTGGCGACAAAGTTACGTTGCTAACCCAACTGATCGTGCGCGAGGACGCGCATCTGCTGTATGGTTTTCTCACGCAGCAGGAGCGACAGACGTTTCGCGAACTGCTGAAGATCAGCGGCATCGGGGCGCGCATGGCGCTCGCGGTGCTCTCCGGGATGAGCGTGAGCGATCTTGCGCAGACAGTGACGTTGCAGGATGCCGCCCGCCTGACGCGGGTGCCGGGCATCGGCAAGAAAACCGCCGAGCGACTGTTACTCGAGTTGAAAGGCAAATTGGGCGCCGACATCGGCGCGGCCGCCTCGGCCGCCTCATCGTCCGACCACGCGCCGGACATCCTGCACGCCCTGCTCTCGCTCGGCTATTCCGAGAAGGAAGCGCTTGCCGCGATCAAGAACGTGCCGGCCGGCACTGGTGTGTCGGACGGCATCAAGCTCGCTCTGAAGGCATTATCGAAGGCATGAGCCCCACGCGGCGCAGCACCGCGTGGCAACTGGCATGCCGGCTACATCGCGGTACAATCAGCACATGATCGAAACGGACAAACTCGGCTCGGAGCGCGTTATTGCAGCGACCCACGCATCGCCCAATGAGGAGGTGTTCGAGCGGGCGCTGCGCCCGCGGCTGCTGGACGAATATGTCGGGCAGGAAAAGGTTCGCGGGCAGCTCGAGATCTTTATTGAAGCGGCAAAGCGCCGCTCGGAAGCGCTCGACCATGTGCTGCTATTCGGCCCCCCGGGGCTGGGCAAGACCACGCTTGCGCACATCGTCGCGCGGGAAATGGGCGTCAACCTGCGCCAGACGTCCGGGCCAGTGCTCGAACGGGCCGGCGACCTGGCTGCGCTGCTGACCCATCTCGAGGCGAACGACGTGCTGTTCATCGACGAGATCCACCGGTTGTCGCCGGTCGTCGAGGAAATCTTGTACCCAGCGCTCGAAGACTATCAGATCGACATCATGATCGGCGAGGGACCGGCCGCACGCAGCGTTAAGCTGGATCTGCACCCGTTCACGCTGGTGGGGGCCACGACGCGCGCTGGCATGCTGACCAATCCGTTGCGGGACCGCTTCGGCATCGTCGCCCGGCTCGAATTCTATACCGCAAGCGAACTGGCGCGGATCGTCGAGCGCTCGGCCCACCTGCTCGGCGCGCAGATCCAGCCCGAAGGCGCGCTGGAGATCGCGCGGCGTTCGCGCGGCACGCCACGGATCGCGAACCGGCTGCTGCGTCGCGTGCGAGACTATGCCGAGGTCAAGTCCGACGGCCGCATCACGGCGACGACGGCCGATGCGGCGCTGGCGATGCTCGATGTCGACCCGGTCGGCTTCGACTTGATGGATCGCAAGCTGCTGGAGGCGATCCTGCACAAGTTCGATGGCGGCCCGGTGGGCCTGGACAACTTGGCCGCCGCGATCGGCGAGGAACGCGACACGATCGAAGACGTGATCGAGCCTTATTTGATCCAGCAAGGCTATCTGCAGCGCACGCCGCGCGGACGCGTCGCGACGCTGCTCGCCTATCGCCACTTCGGCCTTGCGGCGCCGGATGCGGGCCCGATCCGCGACCTGTGGAACACCAGCGGCGAATAGCCGATCTGCGTGATGCGCATTGGTGGGCTGGCCAACGGCGTACTGAACTGACTGCGCCGGCGCGTGGCGGCCGGCGTCACTGAACTCACGAGCGGCAAAGGCTCCGCGATCGACTATTCGTCGCCGCCGGGCAATCCGAGGCTGTTCGGCCCGCAGGCAGTGTGCTGTACGGCCGGCACGCGCAGCCAGAAGGTTACCGGGCCATCGTTGACCGACGATACCTGCATCGCGGCGCCAAATTCACCGGTCTGGACGATGGGATGCTGCTGCCGCGCACGGGCGACGAAATAGTCGTACAACCGCCTGCCTTCGTCCGGTGGTGCGGCGGGGGTGAAGCTGGGGCGCAAGCCGCTATTCGTATCAGCCGCCAGCGTGAACTGCGACACGATTAACAGCTCGCCGGCACCGCCGGCACCGTCGATGTTCCGCACGGACAGGTTCATCCGGCCCTGTGTATCGCTGAATACGCGATAGCCAAGCAGCTTGTTGAGCAGCTTATCCGCCGTGGTCTCGCAGTCGCCGCGTTCCGCACAGACCAGCGCGAGCAGCCCGGGGCCGATCGCGCCGATCACCTGCGCATCGACCTGCACGCTGGCTCGCGCAACCCGCTGGATCAATGCGATCAATGCAAGTCCTCGCTATGGTTCGGCTGTCGTCGGGTTGCCCGTCCGTTGCCCTAAGCGCGCAGTGTCACGCGCGCAAAGCGCCGTTTGCCGACCTGCACGACATACACGCCTGCCTCGAGCTTCAGCCCTTTGTCGGTGATCGTCGTGCCGTCGATCTTCACGCCGGACTGTTCGATGTTGCGCAATGCCTCGCTGGTGGACGGCACCAGGCCAGCTTGCTTTAGCAATTGCCCGATCGGCAGCGGCGCGCCACTCAACGCAATTTCCGCAATATCGTCAGGCACCCCGCCCTTCGCACGATGATTGAAATCCTCCAGCGCGCGCTGCGCATCGGCCTGCGAGTGAAAACGAGCGACGATTTCCTGCGCGAGCAGCACTTTCAGCTCGCGTGGGTTGCGGCCGGCCTGCACCTGCCGCTTGAAGTCTGCAATCTCCTCGAGGCTGCGGAACGAAAGCAGCTCAAAGTAACGCCACATCAGCGTGTCCGAGATGCTCATTAGCTTGCCGAACATGTCGGACGGCTTCTCGCTGATACCGACGTAGTTGTTCTTGGACTTGGACATCTTGTCGACGCCGTCCAGCCCTTCGAGCAGCGGCATCGTCAGGATGCACTGCGGCTCCTGACCATACTGCTTCTGCAACTCGCGGCCCACCAGCAGATTGAACTTCTGATCGGTACCACCCAACTCGAGATCCGATTGCAGCGCGACCGAGTCATACCCCTGCATTAGGGGATACAGGAATTCATGGATCGAGATCGGCACGCCGCTCTGGAACCGCTTGGTGAAGTCGTCACGCTCAAGCATCCGCGCCACGGTGTAGCGCGACGCAAGCTTGATCATGCCGTCGGCGCCCAGCGGCATTGACCATTCGCTGTTGTAGCGGATCTCGGTCTTTTCACGATCGAGCACCAGCGCGGCCTGTTCGAAATAAGTCTTCGCATTGGCCTCGATTTGCTCGCGAGTGAGCGGCGGGCGTGTCTGGTTGCGTCCGGACGGATCGCCGATCAACGACGTGAAGTCGCCAATCAGGAAAATAACGGTATGACCTAGGTCCTGCAACTGGCGCATCTTGTTGAGCACCACGGTGTGTCCGATGTGGATGTCCGGCGCGGTCGGGTCGAGCCCGAGCTTGATGCGCAATGGCTTGCCAGTTTGCGCGCTCCTTGCCAGTTTCTGCGCAAACTCGTCCTCGATCAGCAACTCGTCGCAACCACGACGTGCTATCGCCAGTGCGGCACGGACTTCATCGGTAATGGGCAGGGACGGCACGGCAACGCTGGACTCGGTACTCATCAGGCGGGAACTTTTCACGAAACTGTCATCGAATCACGAGCGGCACGGCGGCGCTCGTCACGCGCCGCACCTCGCAACCCTACCTCGAACAACCGTCAAGGCCGTCGCTTTTCTCGTGCAAGAACTGGATTTTACGTGATGTGGTACTGCTTCCGGCAGGTTTTTGCACTCGCGCGCAGCGGCACCGTATCGCTGCGTCACTTCGCCGCGCGGCGCCATCAAGCGATCATTCACCCGATCGCCGCCGCGTCCGTGAGCTTGAGCGTAACGATCGCACGCACGATCCCGTACGCTCCCGCTGTGGTATCCGCGCTCGCGATACCGGCGCATTCGGCATACACGTCGGCGCGTTCAGCGGCCACGCAAGCCCAGGTCAACAGTAGCATGCTGCGCGCCATCAGTTGGCGCAGCACGGCGCTGGGCCCGTATGGCGATTACGTGGCCGCCGCGCTGGCCGCTTCTGCGCCCCCAGCCAGCGCCGCTACCGAGACATTTGCCGCGGCACATCCGCCACAAGCAGCCGGCGCGCTGTCAAGTGCCAGCCCACTACGGCTGGACGAGCCACACCGCGCTGCCACCCCATCCGAGCGCGTGTTCTCGGGCGCGCTCGACAGCCGGTTCGCCAGCGCGATGCGGCAGGCCGGCGTACTGAGCAGCTCGATCGATGCAGCGCTCGATGCGCTGCCGACCATGCGCGCGCTGGCCGGCCCGTTGCGCGGACAGCGCTACCGCGTGCTACTGGGCGCAGCGGCCGGCGAGTCATCCCGCACTCGACGCATCCTCGTCCTCGAGGTCCATGCCGTCGGCGCCGCGCCCGTTCGCGCCATCTGGTACCGTCCGCCGGGCAAGCGCGGCGGCGACTTCTATGCCGCCAACGGGCACTCGCTGCAGCGCGGGCTCGATCCGCGTCCCGTTGCCAGCGCCCGACTATCGTCGCGCTTCGGCGACCGCGTGCATCCGATTTCCAAACGCCGCGCGTTCCACAGCGGCGTGGATTGGGCCGCGCCACGCGGCACACCGGTGCGGGCAAGCGGGGCCGGAACGGTCGCATTCGCGGGGTGGCGGCACGGATATGGCAAGACGATCGTGGTACGCCATGCTCAGCACTATGAGACCGTGTATGCCCACCTGTCGCGAATCCCACCGAAACTGAGAACCGGTGCGAAAATCGCACGCGGCGACGTGATCGGCTACGTCGGCAGCACCGGCTGGGCGACCGGCCCCCATCTGCACTATGAGGTGCGGCACCAGGGCCGCCATGTGAATCCGCTCGCGGCATCGGTCGGTAAACCCGCGTCATTGCGTGGCGCCACGCTACACGCGTTCGAGCGATACTCGGCTAATCTGTCGATCGACAGCGACGTCCTGCCGCCGCGCGTCGCATCACAATGACAGCAATGCAGCCTGACAGCAATGCCGCCGCGGCGTGCCACGTCGATCGTGCGCGCTGGCCATCGGGCCGACGCACCGCTCAATGCCGCTGGGGGCTTTAGGTGATACAACCCAGCGCCGAATACGACGACAGCCACCGTCCTTCACGACAGACGCACGATGCCGACGGGCTGTATATCGGCCTAATGTCAGGCACGAGCATGGATGGCGTCGACGGCGTGATCGTCGACTTTACGCAAGGACGGCCCCAGGTCCGTGCCGAGGCCTTCATTAGCTTGCCGCCCGTTGCGCGACGCCTTGTTTGCGTTGCAAGCCCCAGCGGATGACGAAGTGCACCGCGAGGCCCATGCCGCCAACGCGCTGGCGACGCGCTATGCGGCGTGCTGCCACGCGCTGCAGACCAGCGCACGGGTATCGGCCGAGTACGTCCGCGCCATCGGCGTGCGCGGACAGACGATCAGGCACCGCCCCGAACTCGGCAAGTGAACGCTTACACCGAGAACGACGAGCCACAGCCACAGGTGGTGGTCGCGTTCGGGTTCTTGATCACGAATTGCGCGCCGTTCAAATCGTCTTTGTAGTCGATTTCCGCGCCCAGCAGGTACTGGTAGCTCATCGAGTCGATCAACAGCCGGACGCCGTTCTTGTCCATCACGGTGTCATCCTCGTTGACTTCCTCGTCGAACGTAAAACCGTATTGAAATCCCGAGCAGCCGCCGCCTTGCACGAATACGCGCAGCTTCAGTTCTGGGTTGCCTTCTTCATCGATCAGCTGTTTGACCTTGTCGGCGGCGGCGTCCGTGAAGACGAGCGGGGCCGGCATCTCGGTCACAGGGGTATCGGTCACAGCATTCATCGAGTTCTCCAAAAATGCCTTCAACGCTATTCTAGGACTGTTCTGAACATCGTGCCGAAGGCCCTGAAATCAACAGGGACTTGCACCCGCAGAACAGGGACTTGCATCCACAGAAGTGCGCCCATGCTGGGCACACCAAGAAAAAAACCGCGGATCGACTGATCCGCGGTTTTTTGCACAATGCCGGCACCTGCAGGTGAACCTGCGTGCCGGTCCATCGCGGCGCACGCGCTCGCTGCTTAGCGCTTGGAGAACTGCTTGCGACGACGTGCCTTGTGCAAACCTACCTTCTTACGCTCGACTTCACGTGCATCGCGCGTCACGAAGCCAGCGTTCGACAACGTCGGCTTCAGCGTCGCATCGTAGTCGATCAGCGCACGGGTGATACCGTGACGCACGGCGCCAGCCTGGCCGGTTTCGCCGCCACCGACCACGTTGACCTTGATGTCGAACGTGTTCGCGTGGTTCACTAGATCCAGCGGCTGACGCACGATCATCAGCGACGTCTCGCGCGAGAAGTAGTCGGCGATGGGCTTGCCGTTGACGACGATGTCGCCCTTGCCAGCCTTGATAAACACGCGAGCCACTGCACTCTTGCGGCGGCCGGTACCGTAGTTCCAATTTCCGATCATCTGACTGGCTCCTTAGATCTCGAGCGCCTTCGGTTGTTGCGCGGTGTGCGGGTGCGTCGCGTCCGCGTAGACCTTCAGCTTCTTGATCATCGCGTAGCCGAGCGGGCCCTTCGGCAGCATGCCCTTGACAGCCTTCTCAAGTGCACGGCCCGGGAAACGCTCCTGCATCTTGCCAAAAGTCGTTTCGTAAATGCCGCCCGGATAGCCCGAGTGACGGTAATACTTCTTATCGGTCGTCTTGTTGCCAGTGACCTTCAGCTTGCCGGCATTGACGACGATGATGAAATCGCCGGTATCGACGTGCGGCGTGAACTCCGGCTTGTGCTTGCCGCGAAGGCGGCGTGCCACTTCGCTGGCGACACGGCCGAGGACCTTGTCCGTCGCGTCAATCACGTACCATTCGCGCTTCACCTCATGGGCTTTGGCGGAAAACGTCTTCATGATCGATCCAAATGAGATGCTCTGCCCTTCTGTGGTCCTGCTTGTGGATGCGCATCATGGCGCGGCGCAGGCTCTCCCTGATTCTTCTTCCGCGGGCATTTTCGGAAAAGCTCTGAATTATAAAGGGTTTTTAGACCGGGCGCTACCCCGACCCTAGCCTAGTCCACATAATGGCAAAAAAAACCCGAACCAATGTTCGGGTTCAATCCACCAAAGGAGGAGGTGGAGGAGACAAGCAGAGGTCGAGCAAGTGTGCGTCGACCAATAGACGACATTATGTGGCTTACGCTGATAAGCCGCAAGGAAAACTACATGGCGAAACTCTCCGCCATCATACGAATATTGGAATCACACCATAAATAGCCAATATTTCCTTTCAATCAATAGGTTAACGATCTCTCACCAACACTGCGACCTAAACGAGCGCTTCGCCTAACGACGCCGGACAACCAGGACGATTTCGCCGCCGTCCACGACCGGCCCGCTCCACAGCGGCGGATTCCCGTTGCTTGGCGTCGTCCGATGCGACGCTCACGCGGCAGCGACGCGCGACAGCGCTCGTGCGCGTTCGTTACAATGTACAAAAACTCAGGTCTGGAAACGCGCGATGGAATGCAAGGTCAGCTGGTTGGGCAAGGACGGAATGGCTTTCGTGGCCGAGACGGGCAGTGGCCACATGGTGGCAATGGATGGCGCCCCGGAAGGTGGTGGCCGTAACCTGGCCCCGCGACCGATGGAAATGGTGCTGCTGGGCGCCGGGGGCTGCACGGCGTACGACGTCGTGATGATTCTGAAAAAAAGCCGTCAGGACATTATCGACTGCAACGTCACGCTAAAGGCCGAGCGGGCAAGCCAGGATCCGAAGGTATTCACGAAGATCCATTTCCATTTCACGGTGAGCGGCCGGAACTTGAACCCGGCGACCGTGGAGCGCGCGATCAACCTGTCACACGACAAGTATTGCTCCGCCTCGATCATGTTGGCCAAGAGCGCGGAACTCACGCACTCGTTCGAGATCGTCGACGCATAGCGCGTGTCGCGAAAGGAGGGGACAAAGCAGGCCGGTAAGCCGGATTCTGTGCGTGCGCCGGTTACCCGGCACGCGTGACAGCCATTCCTCTAGGCGCGCCATTGCTGACGCGCTCAAGCTTCCTACCCGCAGGTCAGGACGGGGCCCGTCCTTGCGCCTTGCTGCCGGCGCGCGCCTGCCTACTTGGAATTGCTCCGGGTGGAGGTTACCGTGCCGGACTGCGTCGCCGCAGCCGCGGTGCGCTCTTACCGCACCGTTTCACCCTTACCTGATCCCGGCTTGCGCCGGGCCATCGGCGGTTTGCTTTCTGTTGCCCTGTTCCGCGTGTCGCCACGGATGGCCGTTAGCCATCACCCTGCCCTATGGAGTCCGGACTTTCCTCGCCCCCCGCGCGATGCGCGGCAGCCGCGGCTGTCTGGCCTACTTTGCAAGCCGTCATCTTAGCATGGGTGGCGCGGCCCGCGCCGGCCGCCGCGAAATACCGACGTGTCCGCGTAGAACCGCGGATCGGCGTTGGCCGCCCACCAGCCCGGCACGCCAAGCACAGGCAACGGCGAAAACCGCGCGATCGTCAGCGCCCCGCCCTTTTGGGCACGCTCGCGCGGCGCCTGCCGTGGCGGGCACTCGCCGACGTTATCATCGAGTGCCGCGGCGACACGGACGTCCACGTCGGCCTGACGCTGCGCCGCGGGCGCATCGAACCAGTCCGGCTCGACTTGGCAGACCCATGCATGCGCAGTGCATGCGCGATACGGCGCGAGCAGCTTCTCCAGCAGCGCATGGCCGTACACGTACACAGCGCAACGCGCAGGCCACGCCTGGCGATGCTCGACAAACAGACGGCGCCAGTCAAAAGCGCGCAGCGCTTCGGCTAGCGAACCATCGGAAGTCACAAAGATCGCGCCGTTTTCGTCAAAGTGGGTTAGTGCATCGCGTACCGGCCCCCTGCCGTTGCCGGGCGCGGGCGCACCTGCCTGCCGCCACGCCTCGGCCATGCCGCAGGCGGTCGTGGCGAGCTTGGTCCGCGGAAAGGCAAACCAACTCGCCGCGTTGAAGAAATCGTGCAGATTTTCGCGCGTGGGCACGCAACCTGTCGCAGCAATGTGCGCTTCGTAACGCGTGCCGGGCGGCAACAGAGACTGCGCCACGAAGGTCAGCGGCAAGCCAGCGCCGATGCATAGCGACGCCGCTTGGGCATCCTGCGTCATCGTGCTGAGCCACGCGCCGGCCCCATGAGTATCGAGCACCCGTTGCCAGCGCATCCCATGGGCTCGGAACGGCTCGAACCACGGTCGCGACCAGTCGATCCGCGCCACGGCCTCGCGCAGCGTTAGCATGGCCGCCGTGCGTGTCAACGCAGCTTCCAGCCGAGCGCTTCGCCGGCCTTGAGCGGTACCACGCTGATGCCGCCTGCGTCGATGGCCTCGGGCAACGTCCAACTCGCGCGCTCGAGCGTCACCGTGTCGGTGGCGCGCGGCAATCCATAGAAGTCGGCACCATGAAAGCTCGCAAAGCCTTCCAACCGGCCCAGGGCGCCGGCCTCGTCAAAGGCCTGCGCGTATAGCTCCAGCGCATGCAGCGCCGTGTAGCAACCGGCACAGCCGCACGCGTGCTCCTTCAGGCCCTTCGGATGCGGCGCGCTGTCGGTGCCGAGGAAAAAGCGCGGATGACCCGAGGTAGCCGCCTCGACGAGTGCCACGCGGTGCGCCTCGCGCTTGAGCACCGGCAGGCAGTAATAATGTGGACGGATGCCGCCGACCAGCATCGCGTTGCGATTCAGCAGCAAGTGGTGAGCAGTGATCGTTGCGCCCAGCGTGCCCGGCGCTGCATCCGCGTCGCGCACATACTGCGCGGCGTCGCGCGTCGTGATGTGCTCGAACACCACCTTGAGCGCAGGGAAATCGCGCCGCAACGGCTCGAGCACCCGGTCGATGAACATTTTTTCGCGATCGAACACGTCGATCGACGGGTCTGTCACTTCGCCGTGCACCAGCAGCGGCAGGCCGGTCTGCTGCATCGCCTCCAGCGTAGCCGTGCAGTGGCGCAGATCCGTGACACCGGCGTCCGAATTGGTCGTCGCGCCGGCCGGATACAGCTTCACGCCATGCACGAAGCCGCTTTCGCGAGCCCGCCGGACTTCGTCCGGCGGCGTGTTGTCGGTCAGGTACAGCGTCATCAGCGGCTCGAACGCGGCGCCAGGGCCATGCGCGGGACGCGCGGCAAGAATTCGCTGCCGATAAGCACCGGCCTGCGCGGTCGTGGTGACCGGCGGCTTCAGATTCGGCATGATGATCGCGCGGCCGAACTGCCGGGCAGTATGCGGCAGCACCGCTTCGAGCAGTGCGCCGTCACGCACGTGCAAATGCCAATCATCGGGACGGGTGAGAGTCAGCGCAGCGGCGCCCGACGAACCGGCGCCGGCTGCGGTGGAATGGGACTGGGACGGGTTCATGTCGATCGGCAGTTAAGCATGCGTATCACGCATGCGAAGGCTCGCCTGGGGCCACGCATTGGATGCGAAGCAGCGACGCATACGTCGCTGTTTCGGCTCGGGTGGCCCAGGACTCGGTGATATTCTTCAAAAACATCATTGTAGCGGGCGCTAAGCGCGCTCGCGAAGCATTGCGTGTTCGCATCATGTGCCAACTGCTCGGAATGAATTGCGCGGCGCCCACGGACGTGACCTTTTCGTTCACGGGTTTCGCGGCGCGCGGCGGCGTCACTGACCATCATGCCGATGGCTTCGGCATCGCGTTCTTCGAGGACAAAGCCTGCCGGCTGTTCATCGACCACCAGGCGTCGGCGACCTCGCCGATCGCCGAGCTGGTCAAGAAATACCCGATCAAGTCGAAAAACACGATCGCACACATTCGCAAGGCCACGCAAGGTCGCATCGTGCTGGAAAACTGTCATCCGTTCCAGCGCGAGCTATGGGGCCGGCATTGGATCTTCGCGCACAACGGCGATCTGCGCGACTATGCGCCAGCACTCGGCGGCGTGTACCTGCCGGTCGGCACGACGGACAGCGAGCTTGCGTTCTGCGCGATCATGCAGCACCTGCGCGCGTGCTTCCCTAGCACCCACCCACCGCTAAACGAGCTGTTCGACGCATTGGCACAGGCCACACGCGAGATCACTCGGCACGGTGTGTTCAACTTTTTGCTGTCCAACGGGCAGGCATTGTTCGTCCACTGCTCGACCCATTTGTATTACCTCGTGCGCAGCTGGCCGTTCTCGACCGCGCACTTGATCGACACGGACGTCACGATCGACTTTGCGCAATACACGACGCCAGAGGATCGCGTTGCGGTGATTGCGACGCAGCCGCTCACCGACAATGAAACATGGACGCGCTTTGCCCCGGGGGATCTGGCAATGTTCCAGGCGGGCCAATTGTTGTGCAGTGTCAACGTGCCGGTGCCTGCCGACGTGGCGGCCAAGGCGCGAGAGCCGCTGTGCAAGGCCGCTGTCGAGTCAGTGTTGAGCACCAACGAGGACGGCGAGTTCACCATCGAATCCACGGACGACGCCGCAGCAGTGCAATCGTAAAGTTGCCCGTTCCGCCCGCCGCCGGTAACCCCATTTGAACTGAATTAACCGGTTCGGTACGACATTGCCCGTTTCGCGCTTAGCGGTGCCGCGCCTCACCTGCGAGATACCCTTCATCGGATATCGACGTCGCCGGTACTATCGCGCCGGCAGAGCCGGCTTTGCGTCTATGCTTTCCATGTACGCCACGAAGGATATCCCGCACCATGCTGAAATGCTTCCCTGTCCTCGGACGCGGTTCGGCGTCGTCTACTTCATCGACGAGCGACCCCACCCAAGCCGATGGTTTCAAACCGAACTGCATCGGCGGTCGCACAGCAACAGATCAGCGATCGACGGGCTTACCGGTGCCTGCCGATTCGCCACTTGCAAAGTTCCGCGAAGCGGTCCGTAAGGTGAGTCGAGACAATCGGCCGGTCAGTGTGCGCGCCATACCGGGCACGGGCATCGTCCACGTGAAGATCCAGGGCGACTCCAAAGTATTCGACAGTGTCGGCATGAAAAGGATCGATACATCGAACGGCCCCAAACGGCTTGAGTACCTCTCAATCCCCGCAGTCAGATATGTGCCACATCTGGCGGGCGGCGGTAAACAACCGTACGTCGTCAGCGCCATGTCAGATAAAGAAACGCGGCAATTGATGTCCCCAAATCAGTCTTTGAAAAGCAAGCTGCTGTCTCGCGACCCGCCCGGCCCTATCGCGTACATCAATGGGGGATTCTACGGACACACTGGCATCCGGGAAGACGAGATCGGCATCAAATCATACGCAGCGAACGCCCCGATCGGCGGCGCCAAAGTCAAAGGAATCAAGCAAATTGAAGGTGTGCGGCCCCAAGACGCCTATGAGGATGACTATCATAGGGTAACTTTTCCGAACGGATCCTACGTGACCCTCGCGCCATTGCTGGCGCAGGTCAACGAAACCACGGGTCAATACGAAAACAAGTTTCCCGCGGAAAAGGCGGCCAATCCGAAATATGCGTTCGAGCATACGCCACTGAACCGCCCTGGAGAACTCGGCCACGCGTCGCACCCGAATGCACGCAGCGCAATCGATTTTCCATCGTCGTCTCGGCCCGCGGCCTCGCCCACCGCGCTGAAAACGAATCGGTACAGGATGGTCATCGCCGGAGATGATAGCGGCGTACGCGGCGTCAGGTCGACAGGCATGCGGATGGCCGAGATAGCCATCACGGTCGCTCGGATTGGGGCATTCAACCGCGATCCGGGTTATGCCATCGCATGCGATGGTGGATCGTCAACGACAATGGGCATCATCGACGGCCAGGGCAAATCGCTGCTTAGCGTCCAGGGGCTGCTCAACGAATCGTCGGCCGTCAATTTCGTCGCGCTTGCATCATCGAACCCGCCAAAACAGACTGAAGACGCAACGGTCAAGCTGACCCCATACGTGCCGAAACCGTAGCGTGCGAACCGCCGGTGGCAGCAGGCCGCTCCCCGGACAGCAGATACCGCCGGGGATGCAACGGTTAATGCAGGATCTTGGCCAGAAAATCCTTCGCGCGATCCGATTTCGGATTTGCGAAGAAGTCTTCCTTGCGATCATCCTCAACGATCGCCCCCCGGTCCATAAAGATGACCCGATGCGCAACCTTCTTTGCAAAGCCCATTTCGTGCGTCACGCACATCATCGTCATGCCTTCCTGCGCTAGCTCGACCATCACGTCCAGCACTTCATTGATCATCTCCGGATCGAGCGCCGAGGTCGGCTCGTCGAACAGCATCGCGATCGGGTCCATCGACAGGGCGCGTGCAATCGCCACGCGCTGCTGCTGACCGCCGGACAACTGCCCAGGATACTTGTCGGCGTGCGCCTTCAGACCGACACGATCGAGCAACTTCAGTCCCTTGGCGCTCGCCTCGTCCTTTGAGCGCCCGAGCACCTTGATTTGCGCAAGCGTCAGGTTCTCGGTGATCGACAGATGCGGAAACAGCTCGAAATGCTGGAACACCATCCCAACTTTCGCGCGCAGCTTTGACAAGTTTGTCTTAGGATCACTGACCGATTGCCCATTGATCATGATCTCGCCTTTCTGAAACGGCTCCAGTCCGTTGACCGTCTTGATCAACGTCGACTTGCCCGAGCCCGACGGGCCGCACACGACGACCACCTCGCCTTTCTTGACCTCGGTCGAGCAATCTGTCAGCACCTGGAAGGACCCATACCATTTTGAAACATTCTTGATCGAAATCATCTTGCGACCTTTTTCTGAAGACCCTTGACGAGGCTTGACGCCACCACGCAAATCACGAAATACACGGCGCCCGCGAACAGCACCATCTCGACAATCGTGCCGTCCCGGTCACCGACGTTTGCCGCGGTCCGGAAGAAATCCGCGACGCTGATCACATAGACCAGCGACGTGTCCTGGAACAGCACGATGGCCTGCGTCAGCAACAGCGGCACCATCGCGCGCAGCGCCTGCGGTAGCACGATCAGCCGCATGCCCTGGCCGTAGGTCATGCCGAGCGCGGAGGCAGCGCTGAGCTGCCCGCGCGGCACGGCCTGGATGCCGGCCCGGATGATCTCGGAGTAATACGCGGCCTCGAACAACGAGAACGCGACCATCGCCGACACGAGCCGGATATCAACATCGGGCGACACGTCCAGCAACCGCTGTAGCAGCTGGGGCACCAGCAGGAAGAACCATAACAGCACCATCACCAGCGGAATCGAGCGGAACAGGGTCACATAGCCGCGCGCGAACCATTCGAGTGGCTTGAACCCCGACAGCCGCATGAGCGCGAGCAGCGTGCCCCACACGATGCCCACGACGATCGCCAGCACGGTGATTTGCAATGTGATCACCGCGCCGGTCCACAACGTCGGCAGCGCGTCTGGGATGCCGGACCAGTTGAACTGACGCATCATTTGCCTCCAATGTAGCCCGGCAGCCGGGTCTTTTTCTCGACCCAGCGCATGCAACCCATCACGACCAGGTTGATCAATACGTAAGCGAGCGTCACCGCAATGAACGACTCATACGCCTGCGCAGTGTAGTCAACCAGTTGCCGTGCTTGCGCGGACAGGTCCAGCAGACCGATGGTTGACGCCACAGCGGAGTTCTTAAAAATATTGAGAAATTCGGAGGTCAGCGGCGGCACGATGATTCGGAACGCGACCGGCAGCATCACATAGCGATAGGTCTGCGGCATCGTGAAGCCCAATGCCAAGCCCGCGGCGCGCTGCCCGCGCGGCAACGCATTGATGCCCGAGCGCACCTGCTCGCAGACTCGAGCCGCCGTGAACAGCCCCAGACACAGAATCGATGCCGAGAAGAATTGCGCATCCGGCGGCAACTGCTTGAACCACGTGCCGATCGACGGCGGCAGGATCTCCGGCAGCACGAAGTACCAGATAAAGAACTGTACGATCAACGGGATGTTGCGGAACACCGCGACGTAGACCGTGCCAATGCCGGACAGCCATTTGTTCGGCACGGTGCGCAACACGCCCATCAGCGCGCCGACGAGCAGCGCGATCACCCACGCGCATAACGACACCGCGACCGTATTCCACAGCCCCGAGATCAGCCAGCCCAGATAGGTCGTCGGCTCGCCGGTCGAAACCGGGGTCATGAAAATGCCCCAATTCCAGTGATAACCCATGACTCAACTCCAAAAAAAACGGAAGGCGCGCCCGCAGGCATCCCTTCCGTTTCAGTCACGCCTGTCAATGAACGATGGACCGAGCGGATCAGTCCATCGCCTTGTCGTTCGGGTTCTTGAACAGCGCCTTCATGCCGTCGGACAGCGGGAAGCTCAGGTCCAGCCCCTTCGGCGGAATCGGGGACTCGAACCACTTCTTGTAGATCCGCGCCGCTTCACCAGATGTCTCGACCTTCGCGATCGCCGCATCGACGACCTTCTTGAACGCCGGGTCGTCCTTACGCATCATGCAGCCGTACGCTTCGTGCGATTGCGGGGTGCCGACGATCACGAAGTCGCCCGGATTGCTCGACTTCGCACGTTCGCCGGCGAGCAGCGCATCATCCATCATGAACGCGGCGGCACGGCCGGTCGACAACGTCAAGAATGACTCGCCATGGTCCTTCGCGCTGATGATGTTCATGCCCATGCTCTGGTCCTGGTTCATCTTGCGCAGCAACCGTTCTGACGTTGTGCCGGCCGTGGTCACCACTGTCTTGCCCTTCAAATCGGCGAAGTCCTTGATACCCGAATCCTTCTTGGTCATCAGCCGCGTGCCGACCACGAAAATCGTGTTCGAGAACACCGCCTGCTTCTGCCGCTCCAGGTTGTGGGTGGTCGAGCCGCACTCGATATCGATCGTACCGTTCTGTACAAGCGGGATGCGGTTTTGCGACGTGATCGGAATCAGCTTGACCCTCAGATCGGGCGTCTTCAGTTCATGCTTGACTGCCTCGACGATCTTCAGCGCAAACTCCTGCGAATAACCCACGACGTTCTGCTTCTCGTCATAGTACGAGAACGGAATCGACGACTCGCGGTGCCCCAGCACAATGACGCCCGAATCCTTGATTTTCTTCAGCGTCCCCGTCTCCTGCGCCTGGGCGACCCCGGTAAGGGCGGCTAGTGCAGCCAGTGTGAATGCGGCTTTCTTGATGTTCATTCACGATCTCCTTCGCTAAAAGTCGTGCCAGTTTAGCAAAGTAATTATTATGAAAGTAATGGGTTGAAGTACTAATCTAAGCGCTCTTACGTTCGTTGTTCCGCGAATCACTTCGCGCCGGCTCACGTAGACGCCGCCACCGCGTCGCCGGTGATCGCGCCGCGCGCGGCCAATGCGAAGGCAGACCGCGGGCTCGCGCCACGCGGTCTGCCTTAGTTGCAGCAATAGGAGTCAGAGACTCAGTAATGGATTACGGATACAGGCCGCGCATCTCGCGCGCCATCAGGATGCGCTTGCACGCAATGATATAGGCCGCGGTGCGCACGGACACGTCATTCTCCTGCGCGACCTGCCAGACGCTGGCAAACGCTTCGCGCATCACGCGCTCCAGCCGATGATTGATCTCGTCCTCGGTCCAGAAGAAGCTGGAGAAGTCCTGCACCCATTCAAAGTAGGACACCGTGACGCCGCCGGCGTTGGCGACCACATCGGGGATCACCAGCACGTTGTTCTCGCGCAGGATATCGTCCGCGATCGGCGTAGTCGGACCATTTGCTCCCTCGACCACGATCTTCGTGCGGATCCGCGATGCGTTCTTCTCGTTGATCTGGCCTTCGAGCGCGGCGGGGATCAGGATGTCGCTCTCGATACCCCAGAAATCATCGTCGCCGAGCGGCTCCGCGCCGGCGAAGCCGGCTACGCCGCCTTGCGCCGCAACATGCTCGAGCAACGCATGCGCGTCGATGCCGGACGGCTTGTAGATCGTGCCGGTGTGGTCTTGGACCGCGACCACTTTCGCGCCCGCCTCGACGAACAGCTTCGCGGCAATCCCGCCGACGTTGCCAAACCCCTGCACCGCGACGCGCGCCGATGCGATATCCAATCCGATGCGACGTGCTGCCTCGCAACCGACGGTGAACACCCCGCGCCCGGTCGCTTCACGCCGGCCCAGCGATCCACCCAGCGAGATCGGCTTGCCCGTCACCACGCCCGTCGCCGTTTGGCCGACGTTCATCGAGTACGTGTCCATCATCCACGCCATCACCTGCTCATTGGTGTTGACGTCGGGCGCCGGAATGTCGGTGTTCGGCCCGATGATAATGCCGATTTCGCTCGTATACCGGCGCGTGACTCGCTCGAGTTCGCCGCGCGAGAGCTTGCGCGGGTCAACGCGGATACCGCCCTTCGCGCCGCCATACGGCACGTTGACCGCCGCATTCTTGATCGACATCCACGCGGACAGCGCCATCACCTCGGACAGCGTCACGTCCTGGTGATACCGCACGCCGCCCTTGCCGGGCCCGCGCGACGTGTTGTGCTGAACCCGGTAGCCTTCAAAATGCGCGATCGTGCCGTCGTCCATCTCGATCGGCACATCGACGACCAGGATGCGCTTGGGGCGCTTGAGCGTCTCGATCCAGCGTGAAAGCGAGCCCAGGTGCGGCGCAACACGATCGATTTGCTGCAGGTAGGAACCCCACGGACCCAGCGAATCGGCATGTAAGTAGGAAGGCAAAGCGTGCTTGGAAGGCATCGGGGAATCGTTCGAAACAGTTTGCTGCGCGGACATGAATGGTCCTCTTCGGTCAAGATGGCCGCCATTGTGAGAAAGCGGCACGACTAAATCCAATGCCGAATTATCATGCTCTATGCTTTCCTTGCATAACGTGCGGCGGCGCACGCAGCGCACCAAGTAACTCGCCGTGGCGTCGCTGTCTTCGGATCGGCCGCTGTCGCCGGCGACGCTCGGCGGCCGGCGACAGCGGCCGAAGCCAGAGCCAGAGCCAGTGCCAGTGCCCGCGGCTGGCTACGCGCCGACAGCCAGCCCAGCCGCCAGGCGCCACACCGTGTCCACCAGCTCGCCGCGCGCCTCATCCCTGTGCGACGCTAGCTTGTCGCGATACAACCGGATCTCCATCGCGAGCGTAAACCGGTCAGCTATCACGCCTCGCGCCGGCCGGTCGAGCCGCACAAGGCGCTCGGCTGCCACCGCGTCCTCTACCGCGCTGTGCGGCAGGAACGCAACGCCGTGACCAGCCAGCGTCATCGCCTTGAGCCCCTCTGCCATGTCGGTCTCGTACACTTTGTCCAGGTACAACGGAACCGGCGCAGTGCCGATAATCGTCTCCGTCATCCGTCCCAGATAGGCACTCGGCGTATACGACAGGTAGGGGACCGGCGCATCCTTCGTGCCTGGCAGCGTGAAACGCGCACGGCCGCTGCGCGTGGTCGCGGCGAACGGGCTAATCGGCTCAATTCCCAGCACGAGCATGTCGTAGCGCGCGGGGTCCAGCGCAACGGGATGACTTGGATGGTGATAGCCCATCACCAGGTCGCAGCCGCCCTCCACCAGCGACAGCACCGCATCGTGCACGTTCAGCGCGCGCAGCCGCGCATGAACCCGCCCGGTATGCTTCCCGATCTTGTCCAACCAGCGCGGAAAGAAGGTCAACGACAGCGTGTGCGGCACAGCAAACTCGATCGTCGCAGCCGGCGCCCGCCCGTGGCCGCGCAACACGGTACGGGCTTCGTGAAACTGGGACAGCATCGTCAGCGCCTGCTCGTAGAACACCTGTCCGGCCTGCGTGAGCCGCGTCGGGTACACTGAGCGATCGATCAGCTCAGTGCCAAGCCAGGCCTCCAACGCCTGGATGCGCCGCGAAAACGCGGGTTGAGTCACATGCCGCAGTTCGGCTGAGCGGCTGAAGCTTCGCGTTTCGGCCAGCGACACGAAGTCTTCCAGCCATTTCAGTTCCATGCAACGACTCCATTGGCCATCCTCGCGCCGCGATGCGCCCACGCGTCGGGCCATGCGGCATCGCGCTGCGCCGCTCCAGATGACAGCCACGGCGTAACGTGCAGCCTCCATTGTAGCGTTCAGCGCCCGCCACGCCGCCAGCGACCACGCACCAACCGGCGACGTGCCGTACAGTGTCGGTGCGAAGATACCCCACTTAATGCACTTTAAGCACATATTGATCAATGGCTGCTGTCATGTCCAGCAACACACATCGCCGCCGCAGCGGCGCTGCGATAAGGCTCGCCGGCCAGCACGCGATGCCGGCATGCCGCACCGCAACGCAATGGCACGGTCGTTGCGTCACTGCGTCAGTCCGGGAAAACCGGGGTACATCGCACGTTGCGCCGCTCAGCGAACAACACAACGCGATGCCGTTACTCCCCGCCATCTGCTCAGTGAGGCATATCTCGATGAAGAACCTGCTCGGCTCGCTCCAAAGCGGCGACTGGCGCGCACTGGTAGCCTGCTTTCTCTATTTCGATACTGGCTTCACCGTCTGGGTGCTGTTCGGCCCGCTTGCACCGTTCATCAACAAGAGCCTGGCCATGACACCCGCGGAGCAGGGCTTCCTGGTCGCCGTACCGGTGTTGTCGGCCGCCATCCTGCGCGTGACATTGGGTAACCTGTACCAGTGCGCAAATGGCCGAGTAATCGCGCTGGCCGGGGTGGCCTTATCGGCGATCCCGACCATCGTGCTGCCGGCCTATCCGGGCGTGCCTTCGTATACGTTGCTGCTGGTGCTGGGCGTATTTCTGGGCGTAGGCGGGGCGAGTTTCGCGGTCGCGCTGCCGATGGCCGGCAGCAACTATCCGCCGCGCGTGCAGGGGCTCGTGCTTGGGCTGGCTGCCGCCGGCAACATCGGTGCAGTGCTCGACGGGTTCCTGCTCCCGCGATTGGCCACGCACGCGGGCTGGCAGGCTGCCACGCTCGGCGCGTTGCCGCTGCTGGCGCTGGCCGGCCTGGCACTGTTCTTCTGGGCCAAGGACAACAACATCAAGTCAGGCAGCACAGCTCGCGCAGCGAGCAGCTTCGCCATCACGCTGGTGGGACTCATCGCGCTGGTGCAACTGGTGCATGCTGGTGTGCTCGGCTCCGGCAAGACCGGCGTATTGCTGTTGCCGCTGGCCGGCGCACTGCTTGCGATCGCGGTGCTGCCGCGACGCTACCGCGCCGTGCTGGCTGAGCGCGACACCTGGGTGATCATGCTGGTCTACAGCATCACCTTTGGTGGCTTTGTCGGCATGTCGTCCTACGTGACGCTGCTGCTCACGGACCTGTACGCACTGCCCAAGCCCGAGGCCGGCTTATTCATGTCGCTGCTGGCGGCGGTCGGCGCCATCATGCGTCCGATCGGCGGTTTGGTTGCCGACCGCGTGAGCGGCGTGCGGGCATTGCTCATCCTGCTCGCGGTCATCGGCTGCACCGACCTGCTGTTTGCCGCGGCGATGCCGCCGTTGGCTAGCGGCATCGCGCTGCTGCTATGTCTGTATGCCGCATTCGGGTTAGGCAACGGCGCAACCTTCCAATTGGTGCCGCATCGCTGGGCCGGACGCACTGGGCTGCTGTCAGGCATTGTCGGCGCGGCCGGGGGCATCGGCGGGTTCTACCTGCCGGTGGTCATGGGCATGGCCAAGGAAAGCACCGGCAGCTATCAGATGGGGTTCGCCGCCTTCGGTATGCTGGCGGCATGCGCCTTCACGCTGGTGCTCGCGCTGCGCGGCGAGTGGATGGCTTAGGCGATGCCGGGCGATCGTGCGCACACGGGCCCGCAACGCGGCGAGGTGCTGCACGCGACGCAATAGCAGGTCGCATGCGGCCATGCGTGTTCGGTCGCAAGCTGGACTTAGCGCTAGGGCTCAGCATGCCGAACTAGTGCACTGGGCTTGGCACGCCGAACCCAGCACGCCAGGCTCAGTGCGCCTGCGAAGCCAGAGGTAGAACGCCTCATACTTGACGATGAAAAACCCCAGCATCAGACCGACCTCGACCAGCGTCGGCGGGATGCTGTACAGCAAATACGGGATCGACCGGCAGCGGCTCAACGGCGGCATGGCAGCGCATCGCGGATCGATTGCCAGTAAAATAGTGGACTCCTATTTTCGCAGAAGGCCGCACGATGCGCCGGCCTGGCATCGACATCCACCACTTGACCGGCTCGTCGGCCGGCCCACCGATACGCAGGAACCGCTCATGACCACTTCCCTGACTGAATTGCCTCATGACAAACCGGTGGCGTTGCGCGTCGTGCCGCAGCCTCACGATGCAAACGTGCATGGCGACGTATTCGGCGGCTGGATCATGGCTCAGGTTGACATCGCCGGTGCGATCCCGGCATCGCGGCGGGCGAACGGCCGTGTCGTCACGGTTGCGGTCAATTCGTTTGTCTTCAAGCAGCCGGTGTTCGTCGGCGACCTGCTCAGCTTCTATGCAGATATCATCCGCACCGGCCGCACATCGATCACCGTTGACGTGTCGGTCTATGCGCAACGTATGGGCCTGGTCGGCGAGACCGTCAAGGTTACCGAAGCGACGCTCACTTATGTCGCAACCGATTCGCAGCGCCGTCCGCGCGAACTGCCGCCGCTCGGCTGATGCCCCAGCTTGCGTTAAACGACATTGCCCAAGCGTGCGCAATGGCCTCTCAGATCAGGCCGAACGACTTCATCGCAGGAATGAAATCGTGGTTCGCCACCGGCTTTCGCGACAGCTTGGCCAGCACATACCGGTGAAACGGCGGCAGCGTGGCCCAACGGGCGACGCTGACCGGGGCCATACCGGCCAGTGGGCATTGCCTGAGCAACTCGTCGGGCACCGCATCGGTACGCTGCCATGCGGGTGACATGTCCGGCGCCTGCACGGGTACCTCGGCGTTGAGATGGGTCCGCAGCATTTCGGCAAGCGCCTGGTCGAAGCGACGCTCGATCTGCGGATCGTCGTCCAGCGGAAAGCGCGCCAATAGCTCGCGATCCGCGTACGGCAACCTCTGCCATTGCGTCAGCGAGATACGCACGCCAAAGCGGTCCAGATTGTAGCGGACCGCCAGCGGGATGTACGTGAGGTTTTCACAAGATGAAACCTCGAAGTCGAGCAACAGCGGAGTATCGAGCAACGGCATAGTCGTGAACGTCCGGAAAAGGCGGTGAGTGGCACGGAACATCGGCAGCCGACCGCGAATGCATCGCGTGCAGCCAGCATCGCGCGTTTCAGGTATTGTAGGACGATCGAATCGTCATCCCTTCATTGTTCCCATGCACCTGTATACCGAGTCGCATGTTGCCAGCGCGCCCGGCACAGACGCCGGCCCTGGTACCAGTGTCAATATTATCGGCACTGGCACTGGCTCTGGCCTCGACAGTACCCACCCTGACGCCAACACCGATGCAGGCTCGACTCCCCGCACCCGGGTCGACATCGACACCGATACCGGAAAATCCGGCTTGCTGGAGCGATCCGTACTGCGCACGGCAGCCGGCGAGCGGCGGGTAGAGCACGATGTCGTCGCCGACGAAGTACCGGTGGCGCTGGTATTTAACGGGATCTCGCACGCTGTGATGATGTGCACGCCGCGGGACCTGGATTTGTTCGCGGTCGGCTTTGCGCTGACTGAGGGAATCGTAGCGTCAGGCAGCGAAATCCATGACATTGAGGTGCTGATGCACGACGAGGGCTATGCGCAGGTGCAGCTCACGCTGGTGCAGCATGCGTTCGCGTCGCTGAAGGACAGGCGCCGCGCCCTGGCCGGACGGACCGGTTGCGGCGTGTGCGGCATCGAGAGCGTGCAATTGCTCGATCTGGAGCCGGAGCGTGTCGAGCATACCGGTTTCCTGCAGCGTCTGGCCGCGGATGCGCTCGCGCGAGCGGTGCGGGAATTGCCGACGCACCAGCCGCTAATGCAGGCATGCGGCGGCGTGCACGCAGCCGCATGGTGTAATGCCCACGGCAAGATCCGCTATGCGTTCGAGGACGTCGGTAGGCACAATGCGCTGGACAAGCTGATCGGACAACTCATGCTCGCGCGCGAGGACATGCGCGACGGCTTTGTGTTCCTGTCGAGTCGAGCCAGCTATGAACTGGTGCGCAAATGCGCGCGCATAAGCGTGCCGATGATGGCGACGATCTCCGCACCGACCTCGCTCGCCGTGTCGATCGCGGCCAAAGCCGGCATCCGACTAGTCAGTTTTTGTCGCGAATCCGGCTACGTCGAGTACAGCGCGCCGGCACTGCTCGCAAAATGAGCACAGCCGGCGGCGAGCCGTGGCAGCGCCGTGCGACATCGCAGCCCGTCGTCCAGTATTCGTCCCGCGTGGCAGTCACTCGAATGGCGCGAAGTCTGGCTTGCGCTTCTGCAGGAACGCGCTCATCGCTTCACGCGCCTGCGGTGAGCGTAGCATCCGGGCAAATTGCGCCGCCTCCTCGGCAATGCGTTGCGCGACCTGCACCTGCGCGTCCTGCTTGAGCAACATCTTGGTTACGCGCAGCGACGACGCGGGCAGCGCCACGAGCTTCGCCGCCTGCGCCAGCGCGAATTCGTGCAACTGCGCGAGCGGCAACACCCGGCTCACGATGCCGATCGCTTGAGCTTCATGCGCATCGAACGGCTCGCCGAGCAGCAGCGTCTGCGCGGCGCGCTGGTAGCCGGCCAGCCGCGGCAGCAACAGGCTCGACGCCGCCTCGGGGCACAGTCCGAGTTGCGTGAACGGCAGCGAGAAGCGCGCATCGTCGGCCGCATAGACTAGGTCGCAATGCAGCAGCAGCGTTGTGCCGATGCCGACCGCCGGGCCCGACACCGCGGCGACGATCGGCTTGGCCGCCGTACTGATCTGCTGCAGGAACTGGAGCACCGGGGCATCCGGCTCGGACGGCGGCCGCTGCATGAAGTCCTCTAGGTCATTGCCTGCGCAAAACACCCCGTCATGGCCGCGAATCAGGATCGCGCGCACCGACGCATCGTCGCGAGCCTGCGCGAGCGCGTCGGCCATCGACTGGTACATCGCGGCAGTCATCGCATTTTTCTTGTCCGGCCGATTCAACTGGAGGGTCAGCACGCCGCGCGCGCGTTCAATTACGAGATCCATCGTTCGATGTCTCCTCGGTTGACTGATCGCACGTGGCACGCGGGTAGGGCGACCCGGCATGAGCCGTCGCGTGAGCGGCGAATAAAAACGGCTCGCACAACGCTGCCCGCAAGCCATCGAGCCTCGAGCCGTCGAGCCAAGTATGCGCCCCGACGCATCGGCGCGTTATACCCGTTCGAGGATACCGGCGGCACCCATGCCGGTACCGACGCACATCGTCACCATGCCGTACTTCTGCTTGCGACGACGCAGCCCGTGCACGACCGTGGCGGCGCGAATCGCTCCCGTGGCGCCCAGCGGGTGGCCCAACGCGATCGCGCCGCCCAGCGGGTTCACCTTGGTCTGGTCAAGCCCCAGATCACCGATCACCGCCAGCGCCTGTGCGGCAAACGCCTCGTTTAATTCAATCCAGTCGATGTCCTGCAGCGCCAGGCCAGCGGCCTTCAGCGCGGCCGGAATGGCTTCCTTCGGGCCGATGCCCATGATCTCCGGCGGCACGCCGCGCACCGCAAAGCTCACGAAGCGCGCCAGCGGTGTGAGGTTGAACTGCTTGAGGATCTTCTCCGACACCACGATCAGCGCACCGGCGCCATCCGAGGTCTGCGAGCTGTTGCCGGCCGTCACCGTACCTTTGTTCGCGAACATGGTCTTGAGCTTACCGAGCCCTTCCAGCGTCGTGTCGGCACGGGGCCCCTCGTCCAGCGCGATCTCACGCGAATTCACAACGACCTGGCCGCTCGCCAGATCCGGCACGCGGTCCGTCACCGTGTACGGCGCGATCTCGTCGGCGAATTCGCCCGCCTGCTGAGCGGCCAACGCCTTGTGGTGCGAACGCAGCGAAAACTCGTCCTGCGCCTCGCGCGACACGTTCCAGCGCTGCGCCACGCGCTCGGCGGTCAGCCCCATCCCATAGGCAATGCCGATATTCTCTTCGGCGTCGAAGATATGCGGCGACAACGAAGGCTTGTTGCCCATCATCGGCACCATGCTCATCGACTCGCAGCCGCCGGCGAGCATCACATCCGCTTCGCCGACACGGATGCGGTCGGCCGCCATCGCCAACGCGGTCACGCCGGACGCGCAAAAGCGGTTCACCGTGACACCGCCGACGCTGGGCGGCAGGCCTGCCAGCAGCGCGCCGATACGCGCAACGTTCAGGCCCTGCTCCGCCTCCGGGATCGCACAGCCAACGATGGCATCCTCAATCAGCTTCGTATCGAGCGCCGGCGCCTGCGCGAGGGCCGAGCGGATCGCGTGAGTCAGCAACTCGTCAGGGCGCGTATTGCGCAAAGCACCGCGCGGCGCCTTGCCGATCGGCGTGCGGCTGGCCGCGACGATGTAGGCATCTTGCACTTGTTTGCTCATCTTCAGACTCCTTGTCGGGCCGCGTTAATTGCGCACCGGCTTGCCGGTCTGCAGCATGCCCATGATCCGTTCCTGCGTCTTCTGCGTGCCGAGCAGCGCAACGAACGCCCGGCGCTCGAGCGCGAGCAGCCACGCCTCATCAACGGTACTGCCCGCTTCGACGTCCCCACCGCAGATCGTCTCGGCGATGCGGCTGGCAATCAGGAAATCGTGTTCGCTGATAAAGCGCCCGTCGCGCATGTTGACCAACGACGCCTTGATGGTTGAAATCGCTGAACGTCCCGCCACCGGGATCGCGTTGGCCGGCAACGGCGGGCGATAGCCGGCCGCCGCCAGCGCGCGCGCTTCGTTCTTTGCGGTGTCGAGCAATTCGTGCACGTTAAAGACAATCGTGTCCGACGGCTTCAGATAACCGAGCGAGCGCGCCTCGTGCGCGGACGATGACACCTTCGCCATCGCCGCCGCCTCGAAGGGCTTTTGCAGAAACTGCAGCAGATTGCCCGTCGCACCCGCGTCGGCCGCGGCCTGAGCCGCGCGCAACGCCGCCTCCTTGAGCCCGCCGCCGGCCGGCACCAGCCCCACGCCGACCTCGACCAGCCCGATATAGGTCTCCACGTGAGCGACGCGCTTGGCGCTATGCAGCAGCAGTTCACAGCCGCCACCCAGCGCAATGCCCGACGCGGCCGATACCACCGGCACGTTCGCGTACTTCACGCGCAGCATGCCCTGCTGGAATTTCTGCACGAATGGCTCGATGCCCTCGGCGCCGCCCATCATGAACGCGGGCATCGCTTCCTCGAGATTGGCGCCGGCGGAGAACGGGCCGCCCGGCGCGCCGAGTTTGAGCGACGTCGGCTGCCAGATCACCAGCGCCTTGTATTGCTGTTCAGCAACGTCGATTGCCTGCGTGATTCCGTCGATCACGCTCGGCCCAATCGTATTCATCTTCGACTTGAACGATAGGATCAGCACGTCGTCCTCGCCGACCCGCTCGTCGACCCATGCACGCACCGCATCGGTCTCGAACACCGTCTTGCCATACGCGCGCGGATCGTTGCTGGCCTCGCCAACCAACGGCGCAAGGAACACCTGCTTGCGGTAGACCGGCAGCGTGCTGCGCGGCACGAACGTGCGCCGCGCCGGCGACCACGAACCCTGTGCCGTATGCACGCCGCCCTGCTCCCCGACAGGGCTCTCCAGCACCCATGCCGGCAGCGCCACGTCGGCCAATGCCTTGCCGGCACGGATGTCTTCCTGGACCCATTCGGCAACCTGCTTCCAGCCGGCGGCCTGCCACCCTTCGAACGGCCCCTCGGTCCAACCGAAGCCCCAGCGGATCGCCAGGTCGACGTCGCGCGCGTTATCGGCGATCGATTCGAGATGCACGGCAATGTAGTGGTACACATCACGAAAAATCGACCACAGAAATTGCGCCTGCGGATGCGTGGACTCGCGCAACAGCTTCAGCCGCTCGGCGGGCGCACGCTTGAGGATGCGGGCGACAAGCTCGTCGGCCTTGGCGCCACTGTCCACGTACTCGCCGGTCTTCGCGTCCAGCACCTTGATGGCCTTGCCTTCCTTCTTATAGAACCCCGCGCCACTCTTTTGTCCGAGCGCTCCTTTGGCCACCAGCGCGGCGAGCATTGGCGGCGTTTGGTAGACCGGGAAGAACGGATCACCGGCCAGGTTGTCCTGCATCGTCTTGATGACGTGCATCATCGTATCCAGGCCGACCACGTCAGCGGTGCGGAACGTGGCCGACTTTGCGCGGCCCAGCCGTGAGCCGGTCAGGTCGTCAACCTCGTCCAAACGCAGTCCGAACTTGGCTGCCTCGGTGATCACCGCGAGGATCGAGAAGATGCCGACGCGGTTCGCAATGAAGTTCGGTGTGTCCTTGGCGCGCACCACGCCCTTGCCGACTACGCTGGTGAGCACGGTCTCGAGTTGATCGAGTATCTCCGCGCGCGTATGCTCGGTCGGAATCAGCTCGACCAGATGCATGTACCGCGGTGGATTGAAAAAGTGCACGCCGCAAAAGCGCGCTTTCAGGTCATCGGAGAAGCCTTCCGAGAGCCGGGTAATCGACAGCCCCGACGTATTGGTCGCAAAGATCGCCTTCTCGCCGATATACGGGGACACCTTCTTGTACAGATCGTGCTTCCAGTCCATGCGCTCGGCGATCGCCTCGATCACCACGTCGCACTCGCGCAGCTTGTCCAGATCGTCTTCGTAGTTGGCGGCGACGATATGCGCGGCATCATCCTTCACGCCGAACGGCGCCGGCGACAGCTTTTTCAGTTGCTCAATCGCGTTGAGCGCGATGCCGTTCTTGGGCCCCTCCTTCGCGGGCAGGTCGAACAGCAACACCGGCACCTTCGCGTTGATCAGATGCGCCGCGATTTGCGCGCCCATCACGCCGGCACCTAGCACCGCTACCTTGCGAATGATCAGATTGCTCACGTGTCTCTCCAATTAGAGCCTGCTCCCATCCATTAGAACAGCGCTTCGTCGATCTCGGTCAGCGGCTTGGCTCCGGCACGCGCGGCACGGATCGTGAAGGCCGTCTCGGGCAACAGCTTCGCGAAGTAGAACCGCGCGGTCGCGAGCTTGGACCGGTAAAACGGGTCGCCGCTATCCTGCTTGTCCAGCGCCAGACGAGCCATACGTGCCCAGAAGTACGAGAACACCAAATGCCCGACCGTGCGCAGGTACGGTACCGCCGCGGCGCCGACCTCGTCCGGGTTCTGCATCGCCTTCATGCCGATTTCCATCGTCAGCTTCTGTACCTTCTCGCCGATGTCCGCCAGCGGATTGACGAACTCCTGCATATCAGGGTTGATGCCCTCGGCCTCGACAAAATCCTGCACAAGCTTGCCAAACTTCTTCAACTTCGCGCCTATGTCACCAAGCACCTTGCGCCCCAGCAGGTCCAGCGCCTGAATCGTGTTGGTGCCTTCGTAGATCATGTTGATGCGCGCATCGCGCACATATTGCTCCATGCCCCATTCAGCGATATAGCCATGGCCGCCCAACACCTGCATGGCGTTGTTGGTCGCCTCGAACGCGTTGTCGGTCAGAAACGCCTTGATGACCGGCGTGAGCAACGCAACGAGGTCGGCCGCGTCCCGGCGCACCGCCTCGACGTAGGCCTTCTGCGTCAACAACATGCGTCGCACATCCGGGTGCACGATGATCGGGTCAGCCGCCTTGTCCGGCGCCTTAGGACCGCTGAGCGAGCGCATCTGCTGCCGCTGCCTCGCGTAGGCGAGCGAGTTCTGGTACGCGACCTCGGTCAGCCCCAGGCCTTGCATGCCCACGCCAAGCCGCGCCGCATTCATCATCACGAACATCGCATTCAAGCCTTTGTTCGGCTCGCCAACCATCCAGCCCTTGGCGCCATCCAGGTTGATCACGCAGGTCGCATTGCCATGGATGCCCATCTTGTGCTCGATCGAGCCACACTTGACGCCGTTGCGCTGCCCAGGCTCGTCGTTGTCGTCGGGGATGAACTTGGGCACGATGAACAATGAAATGCCCTTGGTCCCCGCCGGGGCCTGCGGCAACCGCGCGAGCACCAGGTGGACGATGTTGTCGGCGAGGTCGTGCTCGCCGCTCGAAATGAAGATTTTCGTGCCGGTGATCGAGTATGAACCGTCGCCGTTGGGCTCGGCCCGCGTGCGCAGGATCCCAAGGTCAGTGCCGCAATGCGGCTCGGTCAGGCACATCGTGCCGGTCCACTGGCCGGATATCAGCTTCGGCAAGTACCGCTGCTGAAGCTCAGGCGTGCCGTGCGCGTGCAGGCATTCGTACGCGCCGTGCGACAGACCAGGATACATAGTCCATGCCTGGTTCGCCGAATTGAGCATCTCGTACAGCGCGTTGTTCACGAACACAGGCAAGCCCTGGCCGCCATAGGCCGGATCGCAGCCCAGCGCTGGCCAGCCGGCCTCGACATACTGTTGATACGCTTGCTTGAAGCCCTCGGGCGTGGTCACCACGCCGTCGCCGACGTACGTGCAACCCTGCTGGTCGCCAACCTGGTTCAACGGAAACAGCACCTCGGAGCAGAACTTGCCCGCCTCTTGCAGCACCGCATTGATCGTATCGGCATCCAGCTCCGCGTGCTTAGGCAGTTGCTTCAGTTCGGCTTCGACGTTCAGCAATTCGTGCAAGACGAATTGCATGTCGCGCAACGGTGCAGCGTACTGTCCCATGACTCTCTCCGTTTTGACTAAGATGCCGGCGATACGCGGGGTGATCTGCCCACGTCAGCGACCAGCGTCGCTTTGATACGACACAAAAACCTTGTCGAGCACCCGCCACGCGACCTCGACCGCATCCGGCAAGCGCAGGAAACGCGCATCGTGGTGCAGCCCGAGCGTCACGCTGTACAACTCGAACAGCATCAGCCGCGGGTCGGTGTCCGCACGCAGGTGCCCTTCATTCTTGGCTTGCGAGATGGCGCGGATCAGCGTGCCGCGCCAGGTACGGACGCTGCGCGCGAGTTCCTCGCGCACGGCGCTGGCGGCTCGATCATCGTACTCGACGGCGCCACTAATGTAGATGCAACCCGTGGTGACCTCTTGAATCCGCTTCTCCATCCATCGGCCGACCAGCGCCTTGAGGCGCGGCAACCCACGCGGCTCCCGGATCGCCGGGAAGAACACCTCCTGTTCGAAGCGCTGGTGGTATTCCCGGATCACCTCAACTTGCAAATCTTCGCGCGAACCAAAGTGCGCGAACACACCGCTCTTGCTCATCTGCATGCGCTCGGCCAGTAGACCGATCGTCAACCCCTCAAGCCCGTCCCGGCTCGCCAGATCCAACGCAGCATCCAAGATCGCCGCACGGGTTTGTTCGCCTTTTCGCATAGCCATTTTTACTGTCCGTTCATTGCCCCACAAAATAGAACGGCCGTACTATTATTATGGGCGGCCGCTCGCGGAAACAAGCTATTTATTAGAAACGAGTTTCTAACAAGCACGACCGTGCTGTACAGCACGATGACCGGTCACCAACGTAATGATGTCATCCGATGCCCGTGCTCCGGTCCCGCGCGTTTGGGATGCTGCGTGGTGGCGCACCGTCGAACCTGCATGTGCGCCATTTCAAGTGATTTTGCGAACCGGATCAAGAATGGATTGCGTCGTCAATCGTAGCTGCCGATGGTGAGCAGCTTCATGGCGAGCCAATATCCGTTGTACGCGATCCAGTTCGCCACCCGCACCAGCCACGGCCGCGATGCGTAACGCTGCGGGTCGATGGAGCGCGATTGCTCCACAGCCTCGAGGATTGCCGCGCGTATGCCGGCCACCTCGGGATGCCGGAACAACACTAGGTTTGCTTCATGGTTGAGCACCAGCGACAGCGCATCAAGGTTGGATGATCCGATCGTGCCCCAAACACCGTCGACCACTGCGACCTTGCCATGCAGCATCGTACGGTCATATTCGGCAATCCGGATACCCACGCGCAGCAACGACTGATAGAGAAACGGCACCGCGTAGTCGAGCGCGACAAATTCGTTGCGTCCAATCACCAGTGACACCCGCACGCCACGGCGTGCTGCGCGGATCAACTCGCGGCGCATCCGGCGGTCGGGCACGAAGTACGGGTTGGCCACCAGGATCTCATCACGCGCCTGCCGAATCGCCAGCCGATAGGCGCGTTCGATCGCGCGCCGATTATTGACGTTATCGCGCGCGACGAACGCGACCTGCGGTACGTCCGCCGGCGTGCCGAGCGCCCCGAGCGCGCGGCGGCGCGCCCGGGCGGTACGCGGCGTTGCATCGCCGGGATGGTCGCGGCCGGCGGCGGCTGGGCGGCGGGCCACCGTGGCATCGGTTGCCGGGGTGCTGTCCGGCCCGTGCGCCGGACGTTCGCCCGGCACCGCCGGCGGCGGGGGGATCCGGGCTTGGTAGATACGTCGCCATTGCAGGTCGAACGCTTCGACCAAATCCACGACGGCGGGACCGATCACCTCGGCCGAATAGTCCCATCGGGCAGACGGCAACGGGCGGCCCGCCTCCAGCCGGTCGTCTACGACGTTGTGTCCGCCGCAAAAACCATAGCGCCGATCGACGGCAGCCAGCTTGCGATGAGTGCGTGAAAATCCGAAGCGGACACTGAAGATGCCCGGATTGTAGATACGGTGTTCGATGCCGGCATCGCGCCATGCACGTAACAATTCGCTGCGCGGGGTGCCGATGCCGTCGGTGATCACCCGCACGCGCACGCCTCTCGCGGCGGCACGCGCCAGCGCCGCGCTGACGCGCGCGCCGCATGGATCGTCGCGGAAAATATACGTCTCGAGCGCGACCTCGTGTTCGGCCGCGTCAATTCGCTCAATCAACGCATCGAACAGCGCGGTGCCAGATCCAAAGATCCGCACGTCATTGCCGGCGGTAAAGCGCAACCGAGGCTTACGATGGCCGCCCAACATCGTCTGTCGAAGCTGAACCAGACGCTCGAGAGTGGCCACCATTGCCGCGCTCCGTTCAACTGGCAGCGAGTCGCCCTGGCAACTGCAGGATTGCATCGCGATTCGATGCTGAAAAACAGCGCGCCGCGGCGTCCCGATAGGGCAGCCACGCGTACGCGACGTGCTCGCGCGGCGCCAGCGTGATATCGATGGATTGTGGCACGCAGAGGCTAAACCAGTGCTCAATATTGCGCTTCACGCCGGGCGCATAGCGATGGCGCCATTGCGGGTAGATCTCGTACTCGATCGCATGGCGCCAATCGCGCAGCGCGTCGGCCGGCACCTGCGCCGTGCCGACCGTGATGCCAGTCTCCTCGAACACTTCGCGTGCCGCGGTCAGCGCCAGCGGCTCGTCGGGCGTGTCCTTCGAGCCGGTCACCGATTGCCAGAAACCGGGGTGATCGGCGCGTTCGATGACCAGCACGTCCAGCGTGGCGGTGTGAATCACCACCAACACCGACTCCGGGATCTTGAACGGCCGGGACATCCGGCAACCTGCGCCGCGCGCCGTACTACGCGTTGGCCGGTTCGGCGTTGCGCAACCGGATATGCAGGTCACGCAACTGACGCTCATCCACCTCGCTTGGCGCTTGCGTGAGCAGGCACTGCGCACGCTGGGTCTTCGGGAACGCGATCACGTCGCGAATCGAATCCGCGCCGGCCATCATCGTGACGATCCGGTCCAGGCCGAAAGCAATACCACCGTGTGGCGGCGCGCCATATTGCAACGCGTCGAGCAAGAAACCAAACTTCGCACGCGCTTCCTCCGGACCGATCTTCAGCGCGCGGAACACCTGGCTTTGCACGTCTTCTCGATGGATCCGCACCGAACCGCCGCCAATTTCCCAGCCGTTGAGCACCATGTCGTACGCCTTTGCCAGGCAACGGCCCGGATCGACCTCCAAATATTCGAGGTGTTCGTCCTTCGGGCTGGTGAACGGGTGATGCGCGGCAACCCATCGATCGTCCTCGTCATCGTACTCGAACATCGGGAAATCGATGATCCACAGCGGCTTCCAACCTTCCTCGAACAGCCCGCCACTGCGACCGAACTCTGAGTAGCCGATTTTCAACCGCAGCGCGCCGAGGCTGTCGTTGACCACCTTGGCACGGTCCGCACCGAAGAAAATGATGTCGCCGTCCTGCGCGCCGGTGCGCTCGAGGATCGCCGCAATGCACGCATCGTGCAGGTTCTTGACGATTGGGCTTTGCAAGCCGTCGCGCCCCTTGGCCACCTCGTTGACCTTGATCCACGCGAGACCCTTCGCGCCATAGATACGCACGAAGTCCGTATAGCCGTCGATATCGCCACGCGTCAACTCCGCTCCGTTGGGCACGCGCAGCGCGGCCACGCGGCCGTCCTTCGTGTTCGCCGGCGTGCTGAACACCTTGAAGTCGACATCCTTCATCACGTCGGTCAACTCGGTAAATTCTAGCGTCACGCGCAAATCGGGCTTGTCCGAGCCGAAGCGGCGCATCGCTTCCGCGTACTGCATGACCGGGAATGGATCGGCAAGCTGGACGTCGATCGTCGTCTTGAACACATGACGAATCATCGCCTCGAACAGGTCGCGGATCTCTTGCTCGTTCAGGAACGACGTTTCACAGTCGATCTGCGTGAACTCCGGCTGTCGGTCCGCACGCAGGTCTTCGTCGCGGAAGCACTTGGTGATTTGATAATAGCGGTCGAAGTTGGCCACCATCAGCAGCTGCTTGAACAACTGCGGCGACTGCGGCAATGCGAAGAACATCCCTGCGTTCACGCGCGACGGCACCAGGTAGTCGCGTGCGCCTTCCGGCGTACTCTTCGTGAGCATCGGCGTCTCGATGTCGATGAACCCCTGCTCGTCCAGGTACTTGCGCGACTCCATCGCGACACGATAGCGCAGGCGCAGGTTGTGCTGCATCTGCGGCCGGCGCAGGTCCAGCACGCGATGCGTCAGACGCGTGGTCTCCGACAGGTTCTCATCGTCTAGTTGGAACGGCGGCGTCACCGATGCGTTGAGCACCGTTAGCTCGTGGCACAACACCTCGATCCGGCCACTGGTCAGGTTCGCGTTGAGGGTACCTTCCGGGCGCGCCCGCACGATGCCGACCACACGCACACAGAACTCATGCCGCACCCCTTCGGCGGTCTTGAACATGTCCGGCCGGTCCGGGTCGCACACCACTTGCACCAATCCCTCGCAGTCGCGCAGGTCGATGAAGATGACGCCGCCATGGTCGCGGCGCCGATGCACCCAGCCACACAGCGACACCGATTGGCCCAGTAGTTTTTCAGTCACCAGACCACAATATTCAGATCTCATCGACATGATGTTCGTCTTTCGTTCGTAAAGATGGGCGCCGGCGGCGCGACCGGCATCATGCCGGCGCGCGGGCTGCGCCCGCAATAATCAGAGCAGCGGCTCGACGGGACGGCGCGGCGGCGCGACGGCCGGCACCGGCGACGCGACCGGGGCCACCACGCCCATTGACACGATGTACTTCAGCGCGGCGTCCACCGTCATGTCCAGCTCCACCACTTCGTTTCTCGGCACCATGAGGAAAAAGCCCGACGTGGGGTTTGGCGTGGTCGGCACATAGACGCTGACATGATCGCCGTTCAAGTGGTTGGCGACGTCGCCGCCCGGGACCCCGGTCAGAAAACCAATCGTGTACGAGCCCTTGCGCGGATATTCGATCAGCAACGCCTTGCGGAACGCATTGCCACTGGACGACAACAGCGTGTCGGATACCTGCTTGACACTCGTGTACAACGGACCAACGACGGGAATATGGGCCAGCAGCTTTTCCCACCAGTTGACGAGCGTCTGCCCGATCAGGTTCTGAGTCAAGAGGCCGACCACGAAAACGAACGCAAGCGTCAGCACCGCGCCCAGGCCGGGCAGGCGAAAGCCGAACACGCGCTCCGGCTGCCACGCCTCGGGCAGCAATAGCAGCGTCTGGTCCATTGTGCCGATGATCAGCCCCAGCACCCACAGGGTGATCGCCAGCGGCACGAGCACCAACAGCCCGGTCAGGAATACGTTCTTCAGCGTCTTCTTGGTCGTCTTGATTTTCATAGATCGATGCTCAGGCAGACGTGCCCGCGTTGGACGACGGCGCCGCGCTGCCTGCCGCAGCCGGCGCGGTAGACGCACCGGCGCTGGCCGCGCCGTCCGCGCTACCGCTGCCCGCCTCCTTCGCGACGGGCGCTGCCTTCGCGTCGCCTTCCCCGCCACCGGACTTGTTATTGCCGCCCGGGTTACCGCCACGGAAATCGGTCACGTACCAGCCGGAGCCCTTCAACTGGAATCCCGCCGCAGTGACCTGCTTGCGGAACGTGTCGCGGCCGCACTCGAGACACTGGCTCAGCGGTGCATCGCTGAGTTTTTGCAACACGTCTTTCTCAAAGCCGCAGGACTCGCAACGATATGCATAGATCGGCATCGCCCCATCACCCCTAAAGAATCTCGCAAAGCCTTGAATTATAGCCGGAAAGCCCGCCATCGCGGCACGAGCCGCCGTTCGATGAGTTCATCGGGGACCTCCGATACACGACTCGATACCGCCCAGGGACACCAGCCCGAAGTGGGCCAGCAACGCGCCGGCGCCGACCGCCACCCCGAATACCAGCAGCCCTTGTAGCAAACGGTTGGTCCGTTGCTGCTCAGTCAGTATCCACCGCATCAAATCCTCGGTCGCACGCGGCGGCTGATCGTGATGCCGGGACAACACATGATGGATCAGGCGCGGCACTTGTGGCAGCGTCTTGCTCCATTGCGGCGATTCGATTTTCAGCCGTTCCACCCAACCGCGCCAGCCGATCTGATCGTTCATCCAACGCTCAAGATACGGCTTGGCCGTCTTCCACAGATCGAGTTCCGGGTCAAGCGCGCGGCCCAGGCCCTCGACGTTGAGCATCGTCTTTTGCAGCAGGACCAATTGCGGCTGGATCTCGACGTTGAAGCGCCGCGACGTCGAGAACAGTCGCATCAGCACCTGGCCGAGCGAAATGTCCTTTAACGCGCGGTCGAAGTACGGCTCGCACACCGCGCGGATCGCGCTCTCCAGTTCCTCGACCCGCGTGTGCGGAGGCACCCACCCGGATTCCAGGTGCAACGTCGCGACCCGATGGTAGTCGCGTTTGAAAAACGCAAGGAAATTCTGCGCCAGATAGTTCTTGTCGAAATCCGACAGCGCGCCGATGATCCCGAAGTCCAGCGCAATATAACGGCCGAAATGGTCCGGGTCCAAGCTCACCTGGATGTTGCCGGGGTGCATGTCCGCATGGAAGAACCCGTCGCGAAACACCTGTGTGAAGAAGATCTCCACGCCTTGCCGCGCAAGCTTCGGGATGTCGACGCCGGCCGAGCGCAGCGTGTCTACCTGGCTGATCGGCACACCAATCATCCGCTCCATCACGATCACCGTTGACGTGCAATACTCCCAGTACATCTCCGGCACCAGCAGCAGATCCAGTGCAGCAAAGTTGCGGCGCAGCTGGCTCGCGTTCGCCGCCTCGCGCATCAGATCCAACTCGTCGTGCAGGTACTTGTCGAACTCCGCCACCACCTCGCGGGGCCGCAGCCGCTTGCCGTCGGCCCACAGCCGCTCGGTCCAGCGCGCGATGTCGCGCAATAGCGCAAGATCGGAGTCGATTACCGGTAGCATGCCGGGGCGCAGCACCTTGATTGCCACGGGCTTGCCAGCGTGCGTGCCGCTCTTTAGGCGCGCGAAGTGCACCTGCGCGATCGAAGCGCTGGCCACCGGCACCCGTTCGAACTCGTCGAACAGCACATCGACCGGCTTGCCCAGCGACTTCTCGATCAACGCGATCGCCACCGCAGAATTGAATGGCGGGACCTGATCCTGCAGCTTCGCCAGCTCGGTTGCGATATCCACCGGCAACAGGTCGCGCCGGGTGGACAGGACCTGACCGAACTTCACGAAGATCGGCCCGAGACTTTCCAACGCCAGGCGCAACCGCTGCGCGCGCGGAATCCGGATCGGACGGCCGAACGTCATCACGCGCACCAGCAGCTTCACGCGCCAGTCGGCAATGTGCCCCAGCATCACCTCGTCGAGTCCGAAGCGATAGACCGTAAATAGTATTTTGAAAAAGCGCAGGATTCTCATGGGCGGCCGGATCAGTGCAGGTCGTCGGCCGAACGGGAGCGTGCTCCCGTGGATAACGCGGCGCCGCCCGGGCGTGTCGCAACGCCGCGTTCGGCGCGCTCGATGCGCTTCTCGATCCGAGCAAGCGTGTCGCGCGCGCGCGCGAGTTCATCGCCGAATTGCTCGAATTGTGCGCGGCGGACCAGTTGCGGATTCTCGTCCAGCAGGTATTCGGTCAGCGAACCGACTAAGCCCCCTGCGGCACGGCGCGCGTAGGCCGAGACGGCCCGCGCCACCGACGCAATGCGGTGCGCAGGCACGTCGCCGACCAGACGTGCGAGATCCTCCTCGGCATCCCAGCGCAAATGCTCCGCGAGCTTCGCGATCGTCGCCGCGAATTCCGCGTCACCCTCGATCCGCACGTGCTTGAGGATCGCCGCCTGCCCACCGGCAGCGAACGCAGACAACGCCGACGGCGGCACCGTAATCGTTACGTCGACCGTCGGGGACATGGGCGCGTGCGACGCCGACGCGTCGTCCTGCGCCGCGTGCGGCGCCTCGGCCCGCACGTCGCGCGACCCGCCGGACGCGGCCGGTGCCGGCGCAGTGGCGCCGGCGGGCGGGCGCTGCAGCACAGCGACCGTGCCATCGCCCTGCACGGCCAACTCGAGCATGGCCGGAGACAACACCAGCCGTGCGGTTTTCCCCGCGTACGGCAGCATGCGCTCGCGCGCCCACGCTTCGCGGATCAGTAAATGGTTGACGACGGCAACGAAAGACTTGGCGGCAGTGGTCATCGGGGCAGAAAGAAAGCCCGCGCAAGCGGCGCTCGCGCGGGCTGTTATTGTAACGTCCGTTGCGGCGCTTGCCTGCGCCGCCCGATTCCGTGCAGCCGGATCGTCAGGACAGTTGCTGGATGCCAGCCAGCACCCAGCCTTCACCGCTGCGCGCGTTGCGGCTCAAGTTCCACATTTCGGCGAATGGCTCGGCCGCGGCACCCTGGGCCTCGCGCAGCAGACCATGGAAGCGCACCGACGCCACGTACTCGTTACCACCCCGGTCCTCGACGCCAACCAGATCGGCGTTCAACTGCACCACGTCGGTGCGGTTTTCACCGTGGCGCGAATCGAGATCCAGCTTAATCTCGGCAAACATTTCGGGCGTCGTGAACTCGCGGATGTCGTCGAGATTGCCGGCGTCCCAGGCCGCCTGCAGCCGCACGAACGCCACCTTTGCCTGGCGCATGAATGCGTCGACGTCGAAGCCAGCTGGCACCGCGGGGACGTCAAGCACACTGGGATCCGCGGCAACGCGGGCCTGGCCATCGGGCACGCCGCCCGCTTGGCCAATACCACCCGCTGCGGGCACCTGCGCCGGCGCGTCATATTGCCGCAGTGACCCACTGGAAGGCGGCTCGAAGCCACCGTGCGCATAAGCGGCAGCAGGCCGCGCGTTGCGATTTGCGAACTTGCGGAACAGCCACAACCCAGCGAGCGCAACCAGGGCAATCAGGATCACGTTGCTCAGTACGCTGGCCAACGCGCCGCCGAGTCCAAAATGCGACAACAACGCCGCCAGCCCAAAGCCGGCGGCCAATCCCGCGAGTGGCCCCATCCAATTACGCTTGGGCTGGGCCGCCGCAGGCGGCGGGGTTTGCCCGCGGGCCGCCTGCGCGCCCTGTGCGGGCTGGGACGGCGTGCCCTGCCGCGGCGCGTTCGGTTGTGCGGGCGGCGTCGCCTGCCGCGTAATCTGTGATTGCTTGCCGAACGAGCGGCCGCCGCCCATGCGCTTTGCGTCGGCATCGAATGCGCTGAATGAGCCGATGGCCAACAAGCCGGCTGCCGCAATCGCGCCGAACCGGCGGCTGATGCGTGCGCTCAGGCGCGGTGCGCCGGTAGCCGGCAAATGGGATGAATGACTGGAAAAACGGGACTGGGCCGACATCTGATCTCCTGGACGGTCGCTAGTATTTGGTGGCGACATGCAGTGCAACAACGCCACCTGACAGATTGTAATATTTGACGGCGTCCAGTCCAGCTTGTTCCATCATTGTTTTTAGTGTGTCCTGATCCGGGTGCAGCCGAATCGACTCGGCCAGGTACCGATAACTGTCGGGATCGCGCGCCACTTTCTCGCCGAGCCACGGCAGCACCTTAAATGAATACACATCGTAGAACTTCTTCAGCGGTTGCCACACTTTGGAGAACTCCAGCACCAACAGCCGGCCGCCAGGCTTGAGCACGCGGCGCATCTCGGTGAGCGCGGCCTCCTTGCGGGTCATGTTGCGCAGACCGAACGCGACACTCACCACATCGAAGTAATGGTCGGGAAACGGAATTTTTTCCGCGTCGCACAATAGCGTCGGCGTGACGATGCCCTGATCGAGCAGGCGGTCGCGCCCCACGCGCAGCATCGACTCGTTGATGTCGGTATGCCATACCTGTCCGGACGGTCCGGCTTGCCGGGCAAACGCCTTGGCCAAGTCGCCCGTGCCGCCAGCCAGATCCAGCACGCTGTAGCCGGGACGCACCCCGGCCTGGGCGATGGCGAAGGCCTTCCACATGCGGTGCAGTCCGCCCGACATCAGGTCGTTCATCACGTCATAGCGTGAGGCCACGGAATGGAACACTCCGGCGACCTTATGCGCCTTCTCGCTCTCATCGACGGTCTGATAACCGAAATGGGTCTTCGTCATGGCGGCGGTTCCTTGCGTGAAAGAGCGCGGCATGCGCCGCGGTAATACGTGTAGGGATGTCAGTGGCGGTGGCCGTCGCGCGTGCGCGCCGCCTCGCCCATCGGCGCGTCACGGTCCACGCCGACGTCCGCCAGCTTGTCGAGATAGGCTTGCCAGTATTCGGCTTGCCGGGTCGCGAGATCGTACAACAGATCCCATGAATAGATGCCGGAATTGTGTCCGTCGGAAAACGTCGGCTGCAACGCGTAGTGGCCGACTGGCTCGATTGACACGATCGTCACGTCGCGCTTGCCGGTCTGCAGCGTTTCCTGGCCCGGGCCGTGCCCGCGCACCTCAGCCGACGGGGACCACACCCGCAGGTACTCGAAAGGCAGCTTGTAGCATGCACCGTCCGCATAGCGCAGTTCCAGCACGCGCGATGCCGAATGCACGACGATGCCGGTCGGCACCGGCGTATCGGGAGACAAACCTGCCATCGACGACTCCATTTCAGTTCAGCCAAATTCGCGCTGCAACGCGTCGCGCACCGCGGCGCCAACGCCGGCCGCCGCCGCAACACGTGCGGCATGCTGCCGCGCGGACGGCTCGCGGCGCCGGGCGGCCCACACGGGTGCCGGAAAATGCGGATCGTCGGCAAAGCGCGGGATCACGTGCCAGTGCTGGTGAGCGACCAAGTTGCCCAGGCTCGCGATGTTGATCTTGTCCGGATTAAACGTCGCGCGCAATGCGCGCTCGACCGCGGCCAGTGCACGTATCAGGTGCTCGCGCTCGTCATTCGACAGGTCGCTGAACTCGGTGACGTGCGCGTTCCACACGAGCCGGCAAAATCCCGGATAGTCCGGCTCGCCCGCCTCGATCACCCGCAGCCACGCGTCGCGCCACCACACGGTGCCCCCCTCCTGCGCGCAGAACACGCACGATGCCGCATCGCGCGACACGGCGTCGGCTGACCCAGGCGTACCGGCGTTCATACGAGCACCCGTTCAATGCCGCCGCTGTTCGCCCGTTGCACGTAATCGGCCATCCAGTTCTCGCCGAGCATATGGCGAGCCATCTCCACGACAATGTAGTCCGCCTCAATGCCGGCGTCCTCGTTATAGCGCGACAGTCCCTGCAGGCATGACGGGCAGCTGGTCAGGATCTTCACGTCGCCGTCGAACGCGGCGCGCGGTGCACCCATGCCGGTGCCGGTCACGGGCCCGGCGGGCACATCGGCCGGCGCGCCGGCGCCGAGCGGCGCTGCTGCAATCGGTATGCCGCGCAATCTGGCCGCCCCCTTGCGGATTTCCTCCTCCTTGCGAAAGCGCACTTGCGTGGACACGTCAGGACGCGTAACCGCGAGCGTGCCCGATTCGCCGCAGCAGCGATCGTTCTTCTCGATCCGGTAGCCCTGCTTCTGGCTGCCGACCAGCTCGTTGACCAGCTTCACCGGGTCCACGGTCTTAATCGGCGTATGGCACGGGTCGTGATACATGTAGCGCACACCGGACACGCCATCCAGCTTAAGACCCTTCTCCAATAGGAATTCATGGATGTCAATGATGCGGCAACCGGGGAATATCTTGTCGAATTCATAGCCGGCGAGTTGGTCGTAGCAGGTTCCGCACGAGACGACGACCGTCTTGATGTCCAGGTAGTTCAACGTGTTCGCGACCCGGTGGAACAGCACACGGTTGTCCGTGACGATCTTCTCGGCCTTGTCGTACTGCCCAGCGCCGCGTTGCGGGTAGCCGCAGCATAGGTATCCCGGCGGCAGCACGGTCTGCACGCCGGCCTCCCACAGCATCGCCTGCGTGGCCAGCCCGACCTGCGAGAACAAACGTTCCGAACCGCAACCGGGGAAATAGAACACCGCCTCCGTGTCCACGGTCGTGGTCTTCGGATTGCGGATGATCGGCACTACCTTGTTGTCCTCGATGTCGAGCAACGCGCGCGCCGTCTTCTTCGGCAGATTGCCCGGCATCTTTTTGTTCACGAAGTGGATCACCTGCTCAACCGCCCTGGGACGGCCGGTGGTCGCCGGCGGGCGCTGCGTCTGCTTGCGTCCGAGCGTCTTGAGCACGTCGCTGGCCAAGCGCTGCGCCTTGTAGCCGATGTCCATCATCACCACGCGCGCGGCATGGATCGTCTTCGGATTAGTCGCGTTCAGGAAGAACATGCCCGCCGCCTGCCCGGGATTGAATTGTTTCTTGCCCATCTTGCGCAGCAGGTTGCGCATGTTCATCGTCACGTCGCCGAAGTCGATCTTGACCGGGCACGGCGTCACGCACTGATGGCATACGGTGCAGTGATCCGCGACGTCATTGAACTCGTCCCAATGCTTGATCGACACGCCACGCCGCGTCTGCTCCTCATACAGGAACGCCTCGACCAGCAGCGACGTCGCTAGGATCTTGTTGCGCGGGCTATACAACAGGTTCGCACGCGGCACGTGCGTCGCGCACACCGGCTTGCATTTGCCGCAACGCAAGCAATCCTTGACCGAATCGGCGATCGAGCCGATATCGGACTGCTGCATGATCAGCGACTCGTAGCCCATCAACCCGAAACTCGGCGTATACGCATTGCGCAAATCCGCGCCATCCAGCAGTTTGCCCTTGTTGAAGCGGCCCTGCGGGTCGATCTTTTGCTTATACGCGCGGAATTCGGCGATCTCCGCGTCGGTTAGGAACTCCAGCTTCGTAATGCCGATGCCGTGTTCACCAGAGATCACGCCGTCCAGTGATCGGGCCAGCGCCATGATCCGCGCCACGGCCGTGTGCGCGTCCTGCAGCATCTCGTAGTTGTCCGAGTTCACCGGGATATTCGTATGCACGTTGCCATCGCCGGCATGCATGTGCAGTGCGACAAACACGCGGCCGCGCAGCACCCGCTTGTGCACCGCCTGCGCCTCGTCCAGGATCGGCTTGAACGCCCCACCGTTAAAGATCTGCCGCAATTCGGCGCGGATCTCCCGCTTCCACGAGATCCGGATCGTGCGGTCCTGCGCGAGATCGAACACGCTCGCGTCGGGCTGCGCATCGAGCCGGTCCGCAAATTTCTCGGCCAACGCCTCGCAGCCCAGCTCGAGCAGCCGCTGACGCGCCTGCGCGAGCGGCGCGTCGAGATTGTCGCGCACATACTGCCAACGAGCGCGGACCTGGTGCAGCAACGCCAGCGCCTGCGCGACACGGTCCTCCAGCAGCTCCGCGCTGGGAATCTCGTTCGCGTCATCGCTCTTGCCCAGCGGCAGATTGCCAGCGGCGAAGAACGCCTCGAGCGCATCCACCAGTTGCAGCTTGTTCTTCAGCGACAGCTCGATGTTGATCCGCTCGATGCCGTCGGTGTACTCGCCCATCCGGTTCAGCGGAATCACAACGTCTTCGTTGATCTTGAACGCGTTGGTATGCTTGGCAATCGCCGCCGTGCGCGAGCGGTCCAGCCAGAAGCGCTTGCGCGCCTCGGCCGAGACTGCGACAAACCCCTCGCCGCTCTTGCCGTTGGCCATGCGCACAACTTCCGATGCCGCCTCGGCGACCCGGTCCGCATCGTCACCGACGATGTCGCCGATCAGCACCATTTTCGGCAATACGTTGCGCTTGGACTTGGTCGCGTAGCCGACGGCGCGCAGATAGCGCTCGTCCAGGTGCTCCAGCCCGGCCAGGATTGCGCCGCCCGCCTTCGCGGTCGCGAACAGGTACGCCTTGATCTCGACGATGCTCGGGATCGCATCACGCGCCTGCCCGAAAAACTCCAGGCAGACGGTGCGCGTATGGGCCGGCATCTTGTGCAACACCCAACGCGCCGACGTGATCAGTCCGTCGCAGCCTTCTTTCTGCACGCCGGGCAGACCCGCGAGGAACTTGTCGGTCACGTCCTTGCCCAGCCCCTCCTTGCGAAAGCGCCGGCCCTCGATGGTCAGCGTCTCGCTGCGCAACAATTTTTCGCCGGGCGCCGCGCTGCCGTCATACCAGCGCAGCTCGAAAGTGGCGCTCGGCACGTCGTGGATCTTGCCCAGGTTATGGCCGACGCGCGTGACCTCGAGCCAGTTGCCATCCGGGTCGACCATCCGCCACCACGCGAGATTGTCCAGCGCGGTCCCCCACAGCACGGCCTTTTTGCCGCCGGCGTTCATCGCGATATTACCGCCGATGCACGATGCGTCGAGCGAGGTCGGATCCACGGCGAACACATACCCGGCCTGCTCGGCGGCCTGCGTGACGCGCCGCGTCACGACGCCAGCGCCGGAGAAGATCGTCGCGACCTTGCCTAACACACCCGGCAGCTCAGTCAACTCAACCGAGCCGAGTTGCTCGAGCTTCTCGGTGTTGATGACTGCGGAAAACGGTGTCAGCGGCACCGCTCCGCCGGTATAGCCTGTGCCACCGCCGCGCGGGATCACCGTCAGGCCCAACTCGAAGCAGGCTTTCACCAGGCCGGCGATTTCCGCTTCGGTGTCCGGCGTTAGCACGACGAACGGATACTCGACGCGCCAATCGGTCGCATCGGTCACGTGCGACACGCGCGAGAGCCCGTCAAAGCGGATGTTGTCCTTTTCGGTCCAGCGTCGCAGCTCGCGCGTCGCACGGCGTCGCAGCGCGGCAATCTGCTCGAATTGCGCCGCGAACGCGTCCACCGCGCCGCGTGCGGCCGTGACCAGCGAGCCGACGCGGGCCGCGCGTCCGTGACCGGCCTCGTCGCCGTGCTCACGCAGATCGGCATGCCGGCGCTTGTCGATCTCGTTGAGCCGATGGCTCAGCGCGTCGATCAGCATCGCGCGGCGCTTCGGGTTGTCCAACAGATCGTCCTGCAGGTACGGATTGCGGCGCACGACCCAGATGTCGCCGAGTACTTCGTACAGCATCCGTGCCGAACGTCCAGTGCGCCGCTCGGCACGCAACTCGTCCAGCGTGCGCCACGCATCGTCGCCAAGCAGGCGAATGACGATCTCACGGTCGGAAAACGACGTGTAATTGTAGGGAATCTCGCGCAAGCGCGGCTCGGTATCCAGCGCGACGGCGGCAGCCGCGCCATGAGGATCGAAGGCTTGAGGTGCGTTCATGTTTTGCAATTCAGTTGGCCGGCGCGTCCAGGCAGTCGCGGGACTTGAGCGCCGACGGCGCGGTAACGCGCTGTTGTCTGCAAGGTCTGGGGCGGAAAGCCTGACGGGCGCCTGTTCTGTCGCCACGAGGTCTTGTGGACCAACATTGACGGTGTGAGGCTTCGCCGGTGTCACCGGCACCGGCAGCGGCACGATCGCGAGCTACGCGCGAGCCGCTCGATAGCCGACGGCGCAGGCCAGTGGCAGCGCGGCTCAACAGTCGAAAAAGCGGTTCGGGTCTGCCAATGCATCGTTCGATCCTGATTCCAGACCCGGATTGTACTGCAACCGCAGGCAGCGCGTTGTCAGTGCGCGCGGCCACGCCGGATACCTCACATCTGACCGAATTGCACGATCAACTCGGGACGACCGCCAAAATACACGGCCGGATCGGTCCCGTACACGTCGTCATGGGAAAACGCGTACGCCCGTGCGTCGATGCCGAACGCGTGCAGCAACTTCGCGTACCAGAAGATCGGCATGCGCGGCGTATCCACGCCATCGCCCGCGCCGTTGTAGAACCGCGCCGGATCAATCCATGACACGCAGCCGTCGTCCAAGTGCATGACGCCGCGACAAATCGACATCGCGATGGCGATCGCCGCCGGATCGCTGGCCCAATGCGCGCCGTCGCCGGCCTGCGCGCCGGCGTTGCCAGCCAGCAGAAATCCCCAGTCGATCGGGCCAACGGACGAATCCGTATTATGAAACAGCGACGGATCGCCATCGGCTGGGGAATAGTCAGGCTGCCCCCAGCGCGCGCTAGGCCGCGGCAGCGTCGGGACGCGGTACGGCACCGTGTACGCCGCATCGGTGAACAGTGACAGCGTCATGCCGTCGGGCGCGACGCGGCCGTAGAATACCCGCTTATCGGCCAGATCCTTGCCGTAGAAGGAAAAGCGGCGATTCGGCCGCCAACACAACTCGTTCACGTAGCGATCCCAGAAGTGCGTGAAGCGCTGCGCCAAGGCCAGCCGCGTGGCATCGTCTCCCCCCCAGTCGGCGAAACGGGCCTGCTTGGGCGATAGTATCCGCGTGAGCCGGCCATCGCTCGCACTCACCCGTAGCGCCTTGAAGATGCTCGAATTGCCGAACGGCTCCGCCGCGTCGGACACAGGAATCGAATCAAATGCGGCAATCATGTCGGCGCGCCGGTGCGGATAACCCACCACGCGCCGCGTCTCAGTGTTCGCGTCGATTGCCGAAATCGTGAAGGGCACGGACCAGAAATCCGCATTGGTCAGTTTGAAGTTCGGGTGGTCAGCAGTATGCAACTCGAACTTGTCGTACAGCACCGGATTGTCCGCGCCATTGGATGGCCCACCCGCGCCGAATGGCGGCATCGCGTCGAACCCGCGTCCGAACGCGAAATACACGCGGCCGCTGGCCAACGGCGGGATGGTCAGCGTCAGTGACTGGCCGCCGTCGCGCCGCAATGCCGACACGCTGAACGTCATCGTCGCACTGTCGAGCCGGAAATCGGCTGCGCTTCCCGTCGGATGAAACGTGCCGCGCACCGGGTCAACATAACCGAATACGTCCGGCGCCCATGGCGCGCAGCCCAGCACGGCAACGAATATCTCGTCGGGCCGAAACGAAAAATGGTCAGGAAACACCAGCAGCACCGTGGTCATCGACCCGGTGCCCGTGTCGTGCGACGCGTCCTTGATGGACACCGGCAAGCGGGCGCTCTCACCGCTGCCCGAGCCGCCACCGCCCAAGCCGCCGATGGGCGTGTTGCCACCGACCAACGCGGTCGTGGCCACACCCACGCCCACCGACGCGGCCAGCGCGCCGAGCTGCACAACGGAACGGCGCTTGCGATCGACGCGGCCGGCTGGACTGGCAACCTGAGTGCCGGCTTTCCGATGCCGTCCTTTTGAGGAGAAAACCATTCGACCCTATGAATTGGTGCATCCGGGGCGGCCACGCCGCCGGATGCGGCTCGCCGCGCCACCCGCATCTTGTAGTGCATTCGGAGCGCGCCATGTCAGCTTATTGCGGCCATGCGTTCGACATTGTCCGTTTGAGCAATGTCTCAGCTAAGCGAGGCCACTTCACGGATCTCCAATCGGCCGTTGCGGCACCAAATGCACGCCTACACACGAACGCGGCGCCGGATGGCGCTATGATTGATCCTTTTCCCGCCGTTTCAGATCCATACCCTTTGCAGATTGCCATGTCCTCGCCCGATTACCTGAAGAAAATCCTGACTGCCCGCGTCTACGACGTGGCGCGGGAAACCGAACTCGAACACGCACGCAACCTGTCGGCTCGAATTCGGAATGCGATTTATCTGAAGCGCGAGGACAATCAGCCGGTCTTCTCGTTTAAGTTGCGCGGCGCATACAACAGGATGGCGCAATTGCCGCGCGACGCGCTGGCGCGCGGCGTGGTGACCGCGTCAGCCGGCAACCATGCACAAGGGGTCGCCTATTCGGCGGCCCGACTCGGCTGCAAGGCGGTCATCGCGATGCCGATCACTGCGCCGCAGGTCAAGATCGATGCGGTGCGCGCGCACGGTGGCCCGACGGTGGAGGTCGTGTTGCACGGCGAATCGTATTCCGATACCTACACGCATGCGCTGCAGATCCAGCAGCAGCACGGGCTGACGTTTGTCCATCCGTTCGACGATCCGGACGTGATCGCGGGCCAGGGCACCGTCGCAATGGAAATCCTGCGCCAGTATCAGGGTCAGATCGACGCGATCTTCGTGCCGATCGGCGGCGGTGGCCTGATCGCCGGCGTCGCGGCATACGTCAAGGCACTTCGCCCGGAGATCAAGATCATCGGCGTACAAACCGACGATTCATGCGCGATGGCGCGCTCGATCGCAAAAGGCGAGCGCGTCACGCTCAGCGAAGTCGGCCTGTTTAGCGATGGCACGGCGGTCAAGCTCGTCGGCGAAGAGACATTTCGGCTCGTGCAGCAATACGTCGACGGTTTCGTGACCGTGGACACCGACGCGCTGTGCGCGGCGATCAAGGACGTTTTTCAGGACACGCGCAGCGTGTTGGAACCGGCCGGCGCGCTGGCCGTGGCCGGCGCCAAGGCCTATGCCGAACGCGAAAAGTCGGAGGGCCGCACGTTTGTTGCGATCACCTCGGGCGCGAACATGAACTTCGACCGGATGCGTTTCGTTGCGGAACACGCCGAGGTGGGTGAAGCACGCGAAGCGGTGTTCGCAGCAACGATCCCTGAGGAGCGCGGCAGCTTCAGGCGCTTCTGCGAGTTGATCGGCGCGCGCAACGTCACCGAGTTCAACTATCGGATCGCCGACGCTGAACAGGCGCACATTTTCGTCGGCCTGCAGATCCAGCGTCGCGACGAGTCGCAGCTGATTGCCCAGACCTTCGAGAAACATGGCTTTGCGATCGTCAATCTAACCAACGACGAGCTATCCAAGCAGCACGTGCGGTACATGGTCGGCGGCCACTCACCGCTGGCCCGCGATGAGCGCCTGTACCGATTCGCGTTCCCGGAACGCCCGGGCGCGCTGATGAAGTTCCTGTCGTCGATGGCGCCCGACTGGAATATCAGTCTGTTCCATTACCGCAATGGCGGCGCGGACTACAGCTCGATCCTGGTGGGCCTGCAAGTGCCGATGGACGAAGAGGCCCAATTCCAGCAGTTCCTGGCGGCGCTGGGGTATCCACATTGGGACGAAACGGCCAACCCAGCGTACAAATTGTTCCTCGCTTAAGTTCGAGCCGCAACATGACACCCGACCAATCCCCTTTGGGCAAGCCGGTAGGCTATGCCCAGCAGTATGACCCAACGCTGTTGTTCCCGATCGAGCGCCGGCAAGGCCGCGACGCGATCGGCGTGCCGGCAGTGCTGCCGTTTTTCGGCACCGATATCTGGAACGCGTACGAGCTTTCCTGGCTAAACGAGCGCGGCAAGCCGCAGATCGCGCTGGCCACGTTCCACGTGCCGGCGGAATCGCCCAACATTATCGAATCCAAATCGTTCAAGTTGTATCTGGGGTCGTTCGCGCAGACACGTATTGCGTCGATCGACACGTTGCGCGAGACCATCCACCGCGACGTCTGCGCATGCGCGGGCGCGAACGTGTCGGTACGGCTCACGCCGCCGGCCGAGTTCGCGACGCTGGCGCTAGATGAGCTTGCGGGAACGTCGCTGGACCGGCTGGATCTGGACACGGATAGCTACACACCCGACCCGTCACTGTTGAGCGCGGACACGAACCAAGCGCCTGTCGATGAAACGGTGTTTTCGAATCTGCTCAAGTCCAATTGCCCGGTGACCGGGCAGCCGGACTGGGGCAGCATCCAAATCCGGTATGTCGGCCCGCCGATCGACCATGCCGGCCTATTGCGCTACATCGTGTCGTACCGCGACCACACTGGGTTTCATGAGCAATGCGTGGAGCGCATCTTCATCGACATCCAACGTGTGTGCAAGCCGATCAAGCTGGCGGTCTATGCACGCTATACGCGACGCGGCGGGCTGGACATCAACCCGTTTCGCACCAATTTCAACCTGCCGTTGCCGGACAATGCGCGAACTGCGCGCCAATAAGCCGTGTGGCCGTGTCCCATCATGATGCATCGCATGTACGCCTATGCAGGCTGTGCATGCTGCGCAAAAAAGTGTACGACATCGAAGCAGTGCCGTTCACGCGAGCAGGTACGCCACAGAAGTTGCGCCGGTCACGCGGGTTGCGCAAACCATGCGGGTCGTGCAAGTCACGGCGCGGTGCCGGCAATGAATACTGTTTAACCGATGGCGCTGAAATCAACAATCTACAAAGCCGAACTGCAGATCGCCGACATGGACCGTCATTACTATGCGGACCATTCACTGACGCTGGCCCGGCATCCGTCCGAAACCGATGAACGGATGATGGTGCGCCTGCTGGCGTTCGCACTGTATGCGCATGAGCGGCTTGAATTCTGCAAGGGACTGTCCGACACCGACGAGCCGGACCTGTGGCAAAAGGATTTGACTGGCGCAGTGCACCGATGGATCGAAGTCGGCCAACCGGACGAGCGGCGCATCGCGAAAGCGAGCGCGCGGGCAGACGACGTGGTCGTGCTCGCATACGCGGGACGCACATCCCGGATCTGGTGGGATGTGATCCAGGGCAAGGTCGCGCGACTGCGCAATGTCACCGTATTAAGCCTTGCCGAGGGCGTCGCACCGGCGCTCGCGACGCTGGCCGAACGCACGATGCGGCTGCAATGCACGGTCCAGGACGGCGACGTATGGCTGGGCAGCGCTGTCCATCAGCCGGTGCAGGTCGAGATGGCGCGCTGGCTGCCCGCCTAGGACACGCAGGTTGCTGCCAGCACCGCAACTATGGGCGTACGTGTAATCGGTGCCCGAAGCGGACCGCGCGATCGTCGCGCTCGGCAAGCGCGACGCGGCGTTCGACGCCGACCTGCCGGTGCCGGCACACCACTACCGGCCGGCCGACGGCACGCGCCAGGTGAGCGCCGAGACGCAACTTGCTGATGGTCAATGACGCGTATGATGTGATCGAGATCATCGAAACGTTCTTTTAGTCATTCGATGGCGGGCACGTCGCCGTGCTCGGCCGGGACCGGCAGCTCGCCATGCGTCACGCAACGCTCGATGTCCTTGAGCGCTTCCTCGAGCGCATGCAATGCATCGTCGGACAGTGCCCCGAGCGCACTTGCAAGAAACGCGTTGCGGCGCGGTAGCCCGCGCTCGACTGCCTGACGCCCTGCGTCCGTCAGCACGACATTGGTTAACCGGTTGTCCCGCTCGTCCGTACTGCGGGCGATCCACCCGAGGCTTTCAAGCTGCTTTAACTGCCGAGTCAACGCGCCCGGATCGATGCTGAGCCGTTCCACAAGCCGCTTTTGCGGCAGGCTCGGTCCGCCGTGCGACTTATCGTCGCGGCCAGCCGCCTGCGCGCCCGGCTCGACAAGCCGCGCGTGGTCGTAGAGTGCCAGCAGGATCCGCCAGCGGGGCAACGGCAAACCGACACGCGATTCGAACGCGGTCATGAATGCACGGTAAGTTCGGCCAAATTGTTGAAATATCGCGATTCGCTCTTGCAGTTCCACGGCCTACTCCGTCATTGTCGGCTCATGCTTGGCGGAGCGCGCCAGCTGGATGGGTGGCACGCGCCGGGCGTGCCACACCGCCCATACTGCGACAAGCGCAGCAAGCGCGACGCCCAGGTGGATCGCCCCCACCAATGCCTCGCGCGCGCCCTCCAGGAGCGCGACACCATCGTGCCCGGCCGCGCCGACCTGCTGAACCAGCTTCTGCTGAGCTTGCCGGTTGATCAGCACTTGTGGATCGCCGAACGCGTCGAACCAGGCGCCGGCGTGGCTGCGCGCAAGCGTATCGCGCACGCCACTCGCATACCAATGGGACACCAATGTTCCGGTCACTGCGGTGCCGAGCATGCCGCCGATCATGCGCAATGACTGCAGCAACGCCGTGACAATCCCCAGATGCTCGCGACTGGCGCTTTGCTGCGCGAATACCGTCAAGTTCGGCGTCACAAAGCCCAGCCCGAGTCCGCCGAGCGCCATGCACACCATCAGCCACGCCTGCGGCATCGCCCGCGTGGACACCGCCACGCCCACACACGACAATGCAAGCAGCGCAAAGCCAACGTGCAGCAGCGCATTGGGATGACGGATCCGCGTCACAATGCGCCCGTTCAGGATGCTGCCCAGCGTAATGCAGACCACCAGCGGCGTGACGACGATGCCCGCATCGCGGGGCGACAGACCGAAACCGCCCTGGAGCATCAACGGTGCATAGAACAGCAGCGAGAACATTGAGAAGCCCACCAACAGCGACAACGCAAATAGCACGGACAAGCTTTGATGCCCGAACATGTCGATGGGCAGCATCGGCTGCGCTACGTGCCGCTCCCACTTCCATAGTCCCACCGCGCACAGCGCGCTGAGCACGAGCAGCGCGCCAGTGCCGCACGTCAAGCCGTGCCTGGGCAACAACTCAACGAATAGTTGCAAGCCACATAGCGACGCCGCGATCAACACCGCGCCAAGCCAATCCAGCCGCATCCGACCCTGGCGCTGCGCCTGCCGCAAATGCGGCAAGCAACGCCAGACAAAGAACAGCGACAATAATCCGATTGGCAGATTCACGTAGAACACCGAGCGCCATCCGCAATACTGCGTTAGGAATCCGCCGAGCGACGGGCCGACCGCATTCGCGATGCCGTACGCCGAACTCATCATCACTTGCCAACGCAACCGGACGTGAGCATCGGGGAACAAATCCGGAATACAGGCGAACGCCGTGCCAACCAGCATGCCACCGCCCACACCCTGCAAGGTGCGCGCGAGCACGAGAAACAGCATGTCGTGCGCGAGCCCGCACAGCGCCGAGGCCGCCGTGAACAGAATGATGGATGCAATGACAAACGGCTTGCGGCCGTAGTAGTCACCCAGCCGCCCGAAAATCGGCACGGTAATCACCGACGCCAACAAGTACACGGTAGCGACCCACGCGTACAGGTCAAAGCCTTTAAGGTCTGCCACGATGGTGGGCAGCGCGGTACCCACCACGGTCTGGTCGAGCGCGACAAGCATCGTCACAAACGAGAGGCCCAGCATCGCAAGCAGCGATTCGCGAAACGGCAGTACCTGCCCGCTCGAATGTTGAGCGGAAGAGTCGAATGGCATCTTTGCGTATACAATAATTGCCTTATCAATTGATTGAAATTATAGCAAGGAAAGCCGCTCTAACGAATTCAGACGGACGGCCACGGCCGTCCTCGAATCGTCTTTTTGTGTTCCGGAGTTCAATGCGATGTCAAATGCGCTCATTGCCCCATCGAATGCGACCATGCGCGATGCCGACCTGAAGGCGTTGCACAGCGCCAGGCAACTGTTGGAGCGCCCCGGCCTAGCGATCAAGCTGACCGGCTTGATCGGCGCGCCGTTCGAGGCATTGCTGTCGCGCCTGCCGGCCGGCGCCAACGATAAAGTGCTCGATGCGACGCATATCGCGCTGCGCCGATGCCTGCGCGCTGCGCTGCACAGCCTTGGCCACCGCGACAGCGCGTTGCCGCTGTCCACCGAATACGATCCGGCGATGGCCGATGCACAGGCACGACCCGCCACGCTCGAGGCGATTGCGGCCCCGCGGCCGCGCAACTGGCTACATAAAGTCGCGGTGGCAACCACGGGTGCGGCCGGCGGCGCATTCGGGCTCGTCGCACTGCCGATCGAGTTGCCCGTCACGACGACCTTGATGTTCCGCTCGATCTGCGACATCGCTCGGAGCGAGGGCGAGGATCTATCCACACTCGACGTGCAACTCGAATGCTTGTCGGTGCTTGCCATGGGCCACACCGCAATTGGGCCAGGCCGCGCAGAGATGGGCTACTTCTTCGTTCGAGGCGCGCTCGCGCAAGCGGTATCGAAGGCCTCCTCCGACGTCGCGGCCAAAGGTTTCGCGCATGGCATGGCTGCTCAGGCGTCCACTGCATTGGCCCGGTTGATCAATGCCGTCGCCGCGCGCTTTTCGGTCCAGGTCGGCGAGCAACTTGCCGCCAAATCCGTGCCGGCGCTGGGCGCGGTGCTTGGCGCGCTGGTCAACGCGGCATTCATCGAGCATTTCCAGAACATGGCCCACGCGCACTTCACGATGCGCCGGCTGGAGCGACGCTATGGGAAGCCGGCGGTGCGGGCCGCGTATGATGCGATCGCGCCGCACGCGCCATGACGGGGGGACAACGCGCGCCGCGTCACGCCGCAACGCGCGTCACGAACTGTGCCGCCTCCCGCAGTGCGCGTCGCCCCTCCGGGAGAAACGGCGCATAGATCTGCCACACATGCGGCATGTCCGGCCATATCCGAAACTGCGTCGACACGCCGGCCATGCGCGCATTGTGCGCGACGCGCACCGCGTCATCGAGCAGCACCTCGGTGCTGCCTACCTGGATGAACAGCGGCGGCAACCCACGCAAATCTGCGTAGACGGGGGAAACCAGCGGATGGTCCGGCGACGCGTCGCCGAGGTACAGCTTCGCCGCGCGGCCGATCACCGGCCCCGCAAACATCGGGTCCTGTCCATGATTGGAGACGATCGACGCACCGGATGCAGCCAGGTCAGTCCATGGCGAGAACAGCACGGCCCCGGCCGGCAGCGGCTCACCCGCATCGCGCAGCGCGACCAGCGTTGCCAGCGCGAGGCCGCCCCCGGCTGAATCGCCGGCGATCACGATGGATCTGGGCGCGTGCCATGCAAGCAACGCGCGGTAAGCCGCGAGCGCGTCGTGCAGCGCGGCCGGAAACGGATGCTCGGGGGCGAGCCGGTAGTCCAACGCGAACAACGCAGCCCGCGCCCGTGCCGCCAGCTCGAAAGTGATCGTGCGATGCGTGCGCGGCGAACAGAAGTAGTAGCCGCCGCCGTGCAAATAGACGATCAGCGGGCGACCGCGGTCCGGCGCCGGCGGCTCAGGCTCGAGCCATTCGCCGGCCAATGGCGCGCACTCGCTGGCATAGCGCTCACGCAGTCGAAATCCAGCCGGCACCCTCGGTGTCCACAGACACTTGTCGGCCCGCGCACGCACGCGGTTCACGCTGATATTCGGCAGTTCGGTATAGGGCCGAAAATACCGGCGCAGCCCCCATGACACGACGACGCGTTGCCAACTCACCGCAGCTCCCTTTACGTGTGGGTTCCATCATAACGGCGTGGCAGTGCCAGCGCGTGGGCAAACGACGTTAGCGCGCGCCCGCAATGCCCGCGGCGACCCGGTGTCAGTTGGTCCGCAGCACCTGTCCGCGAATCTCGCCGCCCGGGTTCTGCGCGGTATGGACGTTGAAGTACCATTTGCCGGCCAGCAATTCGCCCGCCTGGTCGTCGTTCAGCATCGCATGGCCAAGGATCGGGCTGGCCAGCGCATGCTTGTCGACCGGCACCTGGATGCCGGCATTTTGGCCGACCGGTGCGGGCCCGTGGAAGTGCGCGGCACTCGCCGGACCGGACAGGTCAGCGTAGGCGGCAGTCCATTGCAGGACCCGCGACGACGTGTCATACGTCGCGTCGAGCGTGCCGTGTCCCCGGCTCGTCTTCGGCGGCACCTCGCTCGATGGCTGAAGATCGGCCTTGAAAGTCACGGTGTCGGCATATACGAGGCTGGAACCGGCAACGCCCAGCAGGGTGGCAACGGTGGCGAACAGACGGGTCATGGTCATTTTCGTCTCTGGACGGGTTACGCGCTCCTGCTCGGGTCCGCACTGCTCGGACCCGCAGCGCCCCCCATACTAACGGAAATCGCCCCGTGCGGCTGATTAGCACAGCCTTGCGTAGATCTTCTCCATCACGGTGCCCGGCCCGATATCGATCCAGGCATCGCTTGCCGGCTTGTAGACGCCGGCGGGCGACCCATCGCCACGCTTATAGCGGGATTCGAGCAGCCGCCATTGCTTGGCGTGACAGTCCATCTGAGAGCGACCGATCGACACCGCCACCGCGCCGATCGCGCCCGGCGGCTGCGCCGTGTCCCGCCACGTGGTCCGTGTCGAATAGACGAGGTAGCCGCCTGGATTCTTGCGCGCGCTGTCGGCGTCCAACTCGAATGACAGCTCGCGCGCGCTCGACAGGTTTATCCACTGGACCGCTTGAGCCGAGCCGCCCGCTATCCCGATGCCAATTCCGATCCCCATTGCCGCGCTGCATGCAAGTGCGCGCCTCCAGACTCGACGCATTGTTACTCTCCGCAATGACTACAGCCCAGTACCCCAGGCCGGCCCCTGCGCCGGCGCGATATGATCCAACGTACGCAGCATTGACGCCTGTACCGGAACATTAACGGGCGTTACACCGGATACTTGACCCGGCCGCCCGGTTCTGCGCGGGCGCACGCAACCGGCACCTGGGGCGCTCGCTCGCCTTTATCGCCGGGGCGGCTGCTAGATTGTAGCGCTTATAGCGGTGCATGCCGTGATTCTGTTTCACGTGCCCGACAATTGCCTCGATGGCTTGTTAGCGTTTAGATCAGGAGCAGTCCACTGTCGCAACAATCGGTTCAATATAAGCATGCCGCCCAGCAACAGGAGTGCGCCGACGAGCCACACCCAGCCAGTCCATGATGCGTAGGACAATGCGTAGAGTGTAGTGGCCACCAGCGGCCCGATCACGCCTACCAGGCTCAGCACACTGGCCAGCGCGCCTTGTAATTCCCCTTGCTTATCTTGTGCCACGCGCCGCGACAGTAGCGCTTGCAGCGTGGGCAACACGATTCCACCGGTGACCAGCATCGGCATCACGGCAAATACGACCCAGCCGCGGGACGCAAAAGCCATGATTACATACGCCAATCCCTCGATGCCCAGACCCAGCAGGATGGCTCGCTGTTCGCCCAGTCGCGCTGAGGCCGGCTTGACCATCAAGCTCTGCGTGAGTGCGCGCAGTAAGCCAAACACCGCCAGTGACATCCCGATCATGCGCGGGTCCCAGCCAAAACGGTTTTCGTTATAGATCGGCCACAATGAATGCGGTATACGGCCTGCTAACGCTATGATGAAAAATACGGCCAGCAGCGGCAGCACACCAGTATGCCGAATGACACCCTGCAACGCGGCAAAAGGGTGAATCTCTTTCCAGGCTAGCGCGCGGCGGTGCGGGTGATGGGATTCGGGCAGCGCCCGCCAGGCCAGCACAAAAGTCAATGCGCTCAATAGCGCAGCAAAGATAAACGGAGACCGTAACGAAGCCTGGCTTAGCAGGCCTCCCAGCACGGGTCCGGCCACCAGACCCAGGCCGAAGCAGGCGTGCAGGTAACCATAGTGACTGGCGCGTTGCCCACTAGGTGCGATATCGGCAAGATAGGCGGTCGCCACCACCAAGTTAGCACTCGTCATGCCGGCCACCAAGCGGCCGATTATCAACACCCATAGCGAGGGGACGATGGCCATCACGGCATAGTCAATCGTGGCGCCGATTAGCGAGGCCAGCAGCATCGGGCGGCGCCCAAAACGATCACTGAGCGCGCCGAGCATGGATGAACACAGGCACTGCGCCAGCGCGTAGACGGCCAGCAGCATGCCATACTGGCTGGCGACTGACTCGGTGGCGCTCAACTCGTGCAGCAGGCTGGGCAACACAGGAATGACAATGCCGCCGCCGATGGCGGCGAGTGTAACGATCATCAAAATGATGCCAAGAGCCGGGTTCATAAGGAAGTACGGTACGTTGACGGGTTGAATGATGGCGCTCACGACCATCAATGGGCGGCGACGGTGGTGCAATGCACGAGACGCGATAATACAGCGTGAAAGCCTACAGCCTAGTGTTAGATTTAGCGTGGATGGAATACTGATCTGCTTTAGGAATTCTGGACCGACTCGAAAGCGAGTTTTGCGGCAAACTTGACCCTGAAGCAGGGGGTGGTTTGCCATGAAACGCAAGCGTTTTTCGATCGAACATCGCGATCCGTTGCCGCGTCATCGAGATAGTTGCGCGAACATGGGCCTTCACCGATGGCCGGTACGCTGGATCGGCCCGTCACATCTGCTGGACAGGCCCGCATCGGCACGACTGACCGGCAGCACGTCGCCGTGCCCGCCCAGGTGGCTCCACAGCCGGACCATCAGGTCGCGCTCGATGGTACCGTAGGCGGCGATCACCCCGCGGTACACGTGTGCGGAATGTGTAGGATCGAGCCGCTAAAGCAATAGCGGCACCAGGTGCTCGAGTTCGAGCATCCCGGCCTTGACCAACGGCAACGACTCGATCATCGCGCGGGCCGCCGGCTCAGAATCGGCTTCGAGAATTGAGCAGGCCCCGCGCTTGTCGCCGCGATACCAGAGGAGATGCTATGGAAACTAGAACCGTGTTCAAGAACAACAGCACTCAAGCTGTTCGACTGCCCGTTGACGCTCGTTTCAATGAATCAGTGACAGATGATTTTATGCAAGAGCGTGCCTCGCAAAGGCAATCAGAAAGGGAAGCGCTGTAATGCTGAAATACATGCTGGATACGAACATCGCCATCTATGTTATTAAACTCCGTCCCATAGAAATCTTGGATAATTTTAACCGTCATACGGAAATGATGTGTATCAGTACCATAACCTATGCTGAATTGCAGCACGGCATCGAAAAGAGCTCAAGACCAGACCATAATCGCCGACAAGTAGAAGATTTTGTGTCCCGTTTAGAAATTTTGGACTATGGCGCTAAGGCCGCTGCCCATTATGGCGACATTCGTGCAGTGCTTGAACGTGAGGGGCAAATAATCAGTGTAAACGAGCTGCATATTGCAGCGCACGCTAGAAGTGAGGGATTGGTTGTGGTTACCAACAATGTCCGGGAGTTTGGCCGAGTGCCTGGCTTACGTGTCGAGGATTGGGTAGCGCCTGCGAGACTGTAGCCACGTAAAGGCGTCCAAGCCGAACCCGAGCGGCCGAGCGCGGCAATCTTGCGCGCCCACCAGTGCGCGCTGCTGCACTCCCCAAGCGCAACACGCCCCGCCCGGCGAAGGCTGAGAAACGCTATCAGTTACTGTTGACTGAGACGCTAGTTAACAAATTCACCGGTTTGTAGTTTGCATAGGCGAGCGATATCCGTCGGCGTCGTTCCAATCTTGCCCATCGATTCGACTTCACCCCCGTTGATGGCATAGGCGACTGTGATCGATTCCTTATGCACATCCAAACCAACGTATAGCGTGCTATCGTTGTCCACGCTGGCCTCCGTGGGAAAGTTGCCGGGGCGTGGCCCATGCCCACCCATGCGGCTCTGGCAGTCATGCTAACCCGCGTTGAATGCCCCACGCTAGGCCAGCCACTGTCTCACGGAAAGTCATACTGACTTACGAGGTAACCGTTTTTTCATAACTGTGAAGCGCAAGTTCAAAAAACGCCAAACACAAACCGAACCAGCCACCCGGCTTCTGTTTAACAAGCTTGCATGCGTGCTTTAACCGCTTGTCAACGCCATCAGATCCGGCAGGCGCGAACTCACGCTTGCCAGCATGCGCTGCTTGGCCAGAATGTCGTCTAACATCGCGCGCGTGGTCGTCGGGTTCGCGAGGACCACGCGAAATAAGACGATTGCCCTGCCCTGCCACCGCTCGGGACGGTGACGCGCCGACATCAGGCTTGCACCACCCCAGGCTGCGTCGACGTGAAAATGACAGTTGGCCTCGCGCGCCACATCGGCGAGCGCATCGAGCGGATCAATAGCGCCCATCTCGGTAGTTCCCGCCATGCCCACGATCGCCATCGGACAAATATTGCAGCGCTGTAGGTCGCGCACGGCCGCACGCAATGCGTCAATGCGAATTCGGTCCGCTGCATCCACAGGAACCTGGATCAGGTGAAGGCAACCGATCCCAAGCACACCCGCGACCTTGCGCAGCGGATAGTGCCTGCGCTCCGATACAAGGATAGTGAGCCCGTCGTAGCCGTAATGGCGAAGCGCCTGCATGAGCCCGACGCGGTTGACTCCGGCGAAGCCAGCCGGGGGCGCAATAAATTATTGCGGCTCGCCCATAGCGCGGTGAGATTGGCCACTGTGCCGCCCGAGCAGAATCCACCGAGCGCATGATCGCCGCTATGCAGCCATCTTCGATAAAATGCATCGTCCTGACCAAAAACCAGCTTATGCAGCATCCCGATGACCTGACACTCAAGCGCCGTCATCGCAGCAGAGGTTTCTATCTTCACGACATTTTGGTTTAGAGTCGCTAACACAAGTCGTCCACGAAGCGCGAACAGATAACGGCAGCGGCCAAGCAGAGCAAGGCGATATGAATGTCCAGGCGCCGCTCGAAGCGGATGCGCAGCTTACCAAAACCGGCAAACCAGGCGTGCGTGCGCTCGACTACCCAGCGATGCCGTCCGAGCCGCTCACGGTTTTCTACGCCGCGACGGGCGATGCGTGCAGTGATTGCGCGTTGCTTCAGATAGCGTCGGCAGCGGGCAAAGTCGTAGCCCTTGTCCGCATGCAGTGTGCCCGGGCGTTTGCGCGGCGAACCGCTCAAGCCCG